>CAYRMD010000044.1:0-43940 GCA_964425225.1 uncultured Pirellulaceae bacterium
ACTATCCATCGAGCCAATACGCTCGTTTACCGCCAGTTGATCAGACGTTCCCTAATATTATTGATGTGAATGCGTGCCCCACGGTTACGCGCTTGATAAGTAACACCGGTGTCGCGCTCCAAGGGCAAGTCGGTTAAATGTCCGAGCTTTTCCATCGCCGCCAATAAGTCGTAGTAGCTCTCCAAATACTTGCCCAACTTCGTAAACGACGCCACAACCAAGCTAACCACAATCTCGCCGGCGACCAACTGTCCAAGCGTCAGTTGTCCCTCGATGACTAGATAACCACCAAGGCCCAGCAACGCCGTGCTGGCCAGTACCTGTAATAACAATGCAAACGATACCTGGCGCAACACAATTCGGAAATGACTTTGCCGAGCCAAAAGATACTGCCGCGCCAATTGATCAGCCCGCTCCCGCGCTAATTGCGGACCACCACCAAGCTTGAATGCCAACGCATGCCGCGCAATTTCTTCAATCCAGCTGGCAACAGCATACTTCGCGCGCGATTCCCGAATAGCACTGCCGATCGCACCATAGCCCAACAAAACTAGGACAAACAGCCCGCCAATAAGGATCAGATCGAACGCCAGTAAGAACCAATGGTAAAAAGCAAGCAATACCAGACCAATGGCTATTTGTAATGCAACGGCCACGCCATCTAAAAGCAGTATCGCGCCCGCTTTTTGTACGGTAAGTACGTCAAAGAAGCGGTTGACCAACTCCGGCCCGTGCTGCCGGTCAAAAGCCACTATGTCAATCCGTGGCAAGCGGTAAGCCAGATCTGCCACCACGCGCACAAAGATGCGCTGTTGAAGATACTCGACGACCACGTCTTGCAGCAAACGCAGCAGCGCCGCTAATCCCAAACTAATCAATAAGACCACACACAAAATCAATAACTGTTGCGTCAAAGTTGCCAAGGCAGTCGTATTAACCACCGCGGTGGCCGTGATAGGAACTGCCAGGCTCAGCACGCCTACGCCAATCGCGTACACGATCACGATGCTAATGTCCCGGATCTCGGGCCGCAGCAAACCCAAGAGGCGACGAAACGGTGATGGCCCACCGTGCTCAATATCGCCATGGGGAACTTCCCATGGCTCGACCAAGGCAGAAACCTCAGTTAGGGGGCCATCGGTTCCGCAAGAAGCCACTCCAGCACCACATCCGCATCAGCGGCTCCAATTTCCTGAGCAATGTCACCGGCATCGAGCCAATCTTCTGGATCGCCCGGAGCCAGCGGTAAAAGCTTCCCCTTGTGGCCCTGCCGATCGACCAATACATGCCAACGGGCTGTCCCGTCAGGTTTCACGGCAAAGATTGCCAACGGCGTCTTAGAATTGACCACCCGTAACGCCTCGCGAACGGACATCTGCCGAATCAAGACTTGCACACCCAGGTTTGCTGCTGCCTGTATCACACGGCGATAAGCAGCACGAGATTCCGTTGGCTCAATGTCCTTTTCCGCCTGACGCTGCGCCTGAACGGCGCGAGTAGGGTCAAATAGTCTACCCGTGGCGTCGGCGAATCGCTTGATCACGGCGAGGCTTTCGGATGTGATGGCAGAAGGAAATAATTTGTCCTTCCCACCATTTCCACGGGGGTTAGTTCTATTCGCGCCCGCGTCACTCATTGGCTTAGAAATCCAGGATCCGTACATCCACGTCAAGGGCTTTTCAACCCGCATAGAAACACTGATCTTCACGATACAGTAATTTAGCAACCCAATAAATACTGCACAACACGCAAAAAATGGCTCCATGTCGTCAATGAAGCCCAGGCTGACCCTCTCTCCTTATACGGCACAGGTAAAAATCTACTTTTATAAGGCAGGCATTCGTGGAGATTTAGGTAGTTTCCCCAACTGCACAAGAAAGTTACCGCTATAATGATGCTAACTTAACTGGTGCCTTATTTGCCGGACCTGGCGTAGGTCTACCCTTTTTTCCGGTCGATATGAACCGACGCCGGTGCTTCTGGTAAAGCCGTTCTGCTGACCGACGGCTCAACAGAGCCGCCACCATCAGGGAGCAGCCTAAGAAAATCAACGCAAAGGCGCAGCGGCGCAAAGAAGTGACGAGTTACGTGTCAGTTGCCTACTTGCCCCTAGCTGCCTTTGCGTAATGGAACCTCTGTATGAATCAGCGTTATTGCACTGAAGCCCATTGAAAAGTCGGCCGGTGTCAAATCGCACAGACTCCGAAATGCTTTGGCAAGGCTCAAGCTTCATCTCGTGGTCGGTGGTGAGTACGCTGCGGTATTGCACGACAGGGACCCAGAACGCGCAAAGGAACGGGCACCGCCGCATTGACCGTATCGCCAACAAGAGGCGCCGTCGAGCGACCGTTCCGCAGGGCAGTTGGTTGATCCGAGCTTGCGTAGATCCTTTTGCGCTGCTACACTTTTAGCCTGTGCGTTAAGACTGTGTGCGGCTTCCGAGCAGTCGTGGCTCTGTTGAGCCCTAGACCGACAAAGCGCCTTGACCAACAACCTCAGCCGGACTACGGATTGGGTCGCCCATTCTTAGGCGGGAAAACGCGGATCCGAGTCAGATCACCACGACTCGGGAAAATCTCACCCCCGAATCGGGCGCCACAAAGTCTGGCTACCTCTCTGGACTAGCCTCGTCTTGAACCTAACACGCAATCCGTACAACACTCGGCTGGTTCAATAAATGACGGCGACGGAAGATCGGTAGTGTTGCGAACCTGGATGCCCAACAAGGTACATTCTCGGTCGAACCAATTACCAACAAACTGCGCAGAAGCGCAATAGAAACCAGCGTTTTGGTCGGCACGAAGCGATCGGCAGAACGTCGGTAGCCAAAAGGCGACGTAATCCTCGACAAACCGCCGCCGTGCGTCGCAACACACCGCGATCTGTTCCGGCGATTTCGGGTCGCTCCGCTCCAGCGCCTGGCGCTCTAAGGCAAACAGCCATGCCAGAAACTGGAGCTGCCACACCAAAGAGTCGGGCCGATCGGATCGGCCTGCTGCTGGTTGCAGTCCAAATGCTCGGTAAAAACCCGCCAAATCCGCTAACATCTGGCTCCGTTGAACGGACTGCTGGGCAGGCAGGTATTCGGTCGCATAGGCCGGATGCGCTCCGGCCACAACCAGGCCAAAGGTTCGCTGGAATTGTTCAACGAGCGCTTCACGACTCGCCGGAAATTGATCCCACACCGCCGACAGTCCAAAAGGGTCGTCCCGCACTTCAGCGCTCGGTGCCGAAGTTACCCTGGCCAGCACGGATGACGCCCCTAGCAGAAGATCTTTTTCGTCACGCAGCGCCTCTAGCTTTTGCCAGGCTCCGGCAAGTGGATCGAGGAACAGTAATGCGCTGAAGCGCGACAACAGCTCGCGAGCCGCCAAGAGTTCCACGTGGCTTGCTTCGACGCTCGAGGCGGCGGCCGGACAGGTGTTCGCTATCGTGAACGGATCCGGGCTATAATCCCGTGGTTGGTGGTCGGCAGTTTTTCGTCGGCGAGCCTTCTTACTTTTTCGTGCCATGGGTTTGCTCTTTTACTGGATCGTCTCTACCGGCGCGTTAAAAACCCCGCTGTATCTATATCGAATTGACGTGCCAAGCTGCCGGTCGCTCGAATGTCGGCTCTTCGATCGTCACGCGTGCGACCTGTTTACCATTTTTGTTAAAACCGATGACCGTGTCGTTGTAGATCTCTTGAGTGCGGCGGCTGCCGTCGGGCATGCGCACTTCGATCTCTGCCACTTTTGGTCCTTGTTCGATTTCAAAGCGGAACAATATCTGCTGGGTGGCGCGGAACAGTTGCAAGACCGCCAAGAGCTCTCGATCCGGACAACTGTACTGCTCCAGAGCATGATCGACGCCCGGCCCGAACATTTGCACGAGGTAGGGGCGAGGAACCCACCGTGGCGGAATATAAAAGCCATTCGGTTCGGTACCGAATTGCGGGTACAAAGGCAGTGCTACTTGACGCTCTCGCACCAGGAAATAGAGCGGGTTTTGCGGATCGGGAGCCCAATTGCCATCGGGGGCAATGCGCACCAGTCCCTGCATGCGGATTTTTCCCACGCAAGCCGCCATACAGCGCGTTTCCAGGGGGACGCCGTTCGGACTGAGTGCCGGGTCGCGTCCTTCCAAACGAGGAAAACAACCGACGCATTTTTCGCTGGTATGCGTTGTGGGGCGGTACATCGCTTTTTTATACGGACAACCTTCGACGCATTTGCGATAGCCGCGGCATCGGCTTTGGTCAATCAACACGATACCATCTTCGGGGCGCTTGTAGATGGCATTGCGCGGGCACGAGGCCAAACAAGCCGGATACGTGCAGTGGTTGCAGATGCGTGCCAAATGAAAGAACCACACCCGGTGCTCCGGTAGGTCCGCGTCGGCTGTGGGTGTATGGTCGTGCGATCCCAAAAACACGTCCCCCGTGGGAGTATCCTCGTGAATGTTGGGCGATCGCCACTCGTCGTCCGTCGGCAGGTACCCAAGCGCAGCTTGAGGGCCATACTCGGGCCGCGGCCGCCGCTCGGCTGCCTCGAAAATCGTCCACCCCGGAAACTCACCGTACGGCCGCCGTTCCGGATCACGCTGCGCGGTGTTCCACACCTGCCCTCCCGGATTCGCTTCTTCCAACATCGCAAGTAAGCGCGCATCCCAATATTGCGGATAGCCCCCGTAGGGTTTGGTTTCCACATTGTTCCACCACATGAGCTCTTGGCCGCGGCCGAAGGTCCACGTACTATTGCAGGCCATCGTACACGTCTGGCAGCCAATGCAACGGTTGATGTTGAAGACAAAAGCGAATTGATACTCCGGATGATGTTCGGCATGTGGATAGCTCATCCATCGACCGAGTTGCCAGTTATAGACCTGCGCCATCGTCCTGCTCCTCTTCGAAAATGGCACTCTGGCCGGAGCTTCCGTGGTGATCCGCACCGTTCGGGTGGATTGGGTCCCGTAACCCAGGTGCCACGATTAACTGCGTTAGCTGCGGTTGAACCGGACACAACTGTTCGTGGGCTACCGTCCGCATGACTCCGCAGCGGCCAAGAACCGAACGCACGGTACGTCTGAAGGCCTCGTCTCCCAACAAGCGCTTCAGTCCATAAAACGCCTGATAAAACGGGTTGTCAGCTAAATGCAAAATCTGCTCGGAGGTCCAGCCGATCTGCGCAAACTCTTCGACCAAAACCTCCAACATCTGCTCGGGATCGCCGGGTACGGCTGTGCCCTGAAGCTCGAGCGGATCTTCAGGCTCCACTGCCCGGCTGGCTGGATGGGGTTTGACAACCCCTAGACTTGACTGCCTGTTAGGCATCGCGGTGATCTCCTTGGATTCTGGCGCGAGGGCTTTGCACTCGGTACGTAGCTGCGATTCGTTCCTTGCTACGAGATAACGCGGACGTAGCCCCCTGATAGGTACTGTTGGTTTTCGGGTGTCTGGCCACTTGGGCCATAGCCGGAGCGAGCCGGTAGCCAAAGTCCTTTGCCACCAGGTCCGCCCGGTTCGGCCTTGCTAATGCGCACTAATGTCTCTTTGGGCACCGTATTGACCGCGTGGTTATCGACATCGAAGCCGAAGACGAACCCCATGCTGCCCGTCTTTTTGTGGAACAACGTGTCGGTCTGATGCATGGGCATAAGCCAATTGCGTGTCAAGCTTTGATGCGAGCCGTAGCGGTAACTGGCTTGGTAGCCGGTTTCTTGGGCCAAAGCGCGGCCATCGGCCCGCGTCTCATGGGCGCGCACGGTCCGTTCGGTAGCGATCCATCCGGTGTGTTTCAAGATCGTGAAATGGTAAGGCAGTCCCGGATTGTATTTGACGCGAACCATGCACCGAAAAGCACGGTGCCGAAAACCGGGATCGTCGCGCCATCCAGCGTACGGCCGATCCTCGTCATTGGCGTCCACCCAAACGTAATCTCCATCCGCCAAACCCAGGTCGCGCGCGGCCTGTGGATTCATTTCAATCTGCCGATCGGCTACACCCGGTGTGCGACGATCTGTTCGATGTGGGTCCCCAAAGTTGTCGCTCCAGATCCAGTGCCAGTCGACCGTCGACCAAGAGGAATGGGTCGAGTGGCGGCTCTTGGGTGTGGAACAATAAAAGCGGTAACCTCGAACCCACAAGGGATTAACGGTCTTCTTGACTTCCGACCACGGTAACTTGACATTACGTACTTGCCGCAAATCCGGGTCGATCGTATCCAGCGGAATACCGTAATCTTTTGGACGGACAAAGGGACTGGTCGATACGATCACATTGGGCAAGTAAGGCGTGGCCTCGACGGCCTCACGATACACGCAAAGATTTTCCCCGTACTCGATCGCCTCAGGTAGATCGCAGTACGAGTGCAAGCGGCCGCTGTCCGTATAAAACGGAAGCGAGTCATGGATCTGTTCCCAGAAGGGCACGCGGGGATAGGTGCGCGTCAGCATCAGGGCAGCACCAGGTTCGCCACCGTAGGCACCCTCTAGTATCTTGTCAACCTGATACGGCCCGTCGCTCCCGCGTGTCGTGGTACAGTTGTCCAACACGCGCTGGATATAGACTTTCGCTTTACCCTGGCGAATAAAGTGGAAATAGTCTGCGAAGCGACGGTCACCAGTCTTTTCCGACAAGGCTTCAGCTACCTTGGCGAATACCATGCCGTCGTCGAGCGTGTCGTGTACCGGGCGAATGCCGCCTTTCCAGATTTGGAGGAAAGGATTCGAGCAAGATCCGGCGCACTCATAATCTTCGATTTCCATCCAGGAATTAACCGGCAGCACCACGTCGGCATATTCGGCACTGCCAGTCCACTCGATTTGTTGATCGACAATCATGTCCACTTTGGGCAGTACGTGCGCGATGATGTGATAGACCCATTTGGCCTGGTTGAGAAAATTGGCGTTGTTGTACCAGATCGCCTTGGTCGGAGTGGGCATGTGGGTTTGACCCGTGAAACAGCGGCGTGTTCCGTCCGGCAATTGCACGGTAAGCGTCCGCTCGCCGCAAGCCCAGTAGGAAGGGTCCTCCACGTCGCTCAAATGCCGTAAGTGCTCGTGACCGATCCGGACCGATTCCTCCAGTACCGGCCGAAATGGGTCTTCCTTGGTATAACTAGCGACCCCCGGGCCGCTCCACGGCGAACCCTGGAACATGGCGCCTTTGTAATTGCCGGCCCAGGTGTAAACACCTGCTCCATGTTTTCCGATGTTTCCGGTAAGCATCAGTGGTAAATAGGTAGCGCGATTGTGCAAAGTAGCATGGAAGTAATGGTTGACACCTTCACCGATGTGGATGGCAACCGGATGTCCGGCTTGCGTCGTGCGCCAAATGTCTTCGGCCAGTCGCCGTACCAAGTGCGCCGGTGCGCCAGAGATTTCCTCGACTGTCTTCTCGTCGTAATCCTCTAAATGTCTGCGGTACATTTCCAGGATCGGCATGACTTCGATTTCTTCACCGGTGGCCAGCCGCACTCGATAAACGCCTTCCAGCGCCGCGTCCATCGGCGCTCGCTCACCGACGTCCTCACGACTGATAAACCGAACGGATTGTGTTCTGGTGTCCCACACGCAGAAATCCCCGATGCGTCGGCGCTGTTCATCCGTCATTCCTTGCAGGCGATAGGATGCTCCCTGCGAAAGATCCTTGAGTTGAAACTTGGGATCAATGTCCTGGGGGCGAAGACGCTCCAGAGTGTCTACGCGTACCAGCAAGGGAAAATCGGTATATTTGCGGCAAAAATCGGGCAAGTACCAGCCGTTATCGAGCAGAATCTTTGTGACGCCTAACAGTACGGCTAGATCCGACAGGCCCGGCCGTACGCTGATCCAATAATTCGACTTGATCGCTGGGCACTGGTACTCGGGAGCAATATCCACCAGAATAGCACCTCGTTCCATGCATTCATTGAGCCAATGGGACTCGGGCATCTTGTTTTCAATTAGATTTTTGCCGATCTGGATGATCAGTTTGCTGAAACGCATGTCATTGAAGTCCATGTCGGATGTCTGCAAGCCATGGACAAATGGATGCCCCGGCGCTTGGTCACCGCGCCAGGTGTACTCGTTCCAATCGCGGGCACCGCGTGCCTTTTCCGGCGGCACACCTCGCACGTGGTGATCCAACAAGCCCAGCATATTGGCGAAGCGATAAATCCCAAATTTCCCCACAATGCCGTGGAGCGGTAGATTCGAGCCCATCTTGATGGTGCGCACACCGGCTCCTTCGACCTTATCGATCATGGCCTGTTCGTAGCCATCTTTGGCCAAGCGTGCTGCGCCTTCGTCACCGCTATAGGTGCGTGCAATGGCTATCAGGGCTTCGGCGACGTAGCGCGATGCCTCGTCCCAACTGACACGCACAAACGTGTCGTTACCTCGATCGTCGAACCGATAGCGGGTGCGCAACTCCGGATGGTCCGATAACGATGGACAGCCGTCGTCGACCCACTGCTTCCAGCCAGCACGCAGAACCGGACCTTTTAGGCGATACGGCCCATACACCCGCCGCTGCATCGTGTAGCCTTTGGCGCAACCGCGGGGGTTCCAGGCTTTCGTGGCGCGATTCCCATACAAGTCGCCATAGCGATCGTGGTCGTAGTTCTGCTCACTCCGCACCACGACGCCATTGCGCACAAAGGCACGCATGCGGCACATGTGCGTATCGTTCGGTGCGCAAACCCAGGTGAACGTTGCGTCGTAACGATACTGGTCCAAGTAGACGCGTTCCCAGTCGCGTGCCGGATACGCAGCCAATGGGTTTTCGATCGAGACCGGCTCTAAGGGCCAGCCTTCACTTGCTGTTAAGGCGAGTGCTCCGCCGGCGGAACACAACTTCAAGAAGCCACGGCGATCCAACGGCATAGCGACCCTCCTTTTGCTCGTCCCGTCATTTGCCGACTCACGCACAGGCCCCAAACTCAGCGCAACACAATCGGTTGCCACAACGAAACCGATTTTTGGCCGTTACGGTCGGCATAATGTCCATCCCACACAGCGAAGGCGGCAACGATTCTCCGGCTTGATTCCAAGTTGAGTCCGTCGGTGGGCTCGGCCACGATCAGCGGCCGGACAAACCAAACGTGCCATGTTCCCTCGTGCCAACGACCGGTGGCTCTCACGAGCCGATTGACGCTCAAACGGAAGGTCAACGTACCTGGTCCGCCAGCTTCCAGCCCACCTTGACTTCCTACTGGATCGGTCGGAACGATACGATTTGCCAGCGCTCGTGCCGGAGTACTGACCAACGGCTGTTGTTCACTGGCCACTGCCGGTCGACTACCCTCGGCACTTTCTGCCACTTGCTCAGCGAACGGTACTACGTCGACGACAGTGCGGGGATAGGCTTCCTGCAAACCGGAGCTTGCCGGACGCGCTGACCAAAACCACACGTCAACCGGGTCTTGGCTACTGCCCATGCCGAGGAATGGTTCATTCGGTCCGGTGTGCCATTCAATAGCTACCGCATCAGCAAACGATTCGTGTCGAGCTTCGGCGCGGTCTGCCGAGGAATCTTGCCACGCAAGGTGTACAGCCAACTGACGGCCGTCGTGCAACATTTGAACCTGCAACTGGCCGATATGCTCGTCGCGCCACCAAAGCGGCGTAAGACCTACGCGGTCCGTAGCAGCGATCGACCAGTCGGCGCCGGACGGTTCGTTTGGTAAGGCAGCCACGCGCGCAACCTCGATCGTTTGACGATTCAACACAACGCGCGCTCGCTGCTCGGGCGTCGAAAGCGACAGCACGTAATGTACAAGGTCGGTCATTTGCGCCGGTGTCATTTGGGTAGATCCGGGCATGGGTGTACCGGGCATGCCGTAGGCGATGCGCCGGTAAAGAGAAGCCGGGTCATCAGCACCCTTGAAAATACCTGCCGTAAAGTCACGCGGTCGCGTCGGCAACTGGTCATCATCCAGCATTTTTTGAATGCCATCCCCCTTTCCCTGCTCGCCGTGACAAGGCACACACCCGAATTGCAAGTAGACCTCGCGCCCGCGCCGGATTGCTTCTTCGGTCGGTTCCCCTAACGGTGGTACTTGCGTCGATTCTCCAGGTTGCATCGCTTGTTGAACAATTTGCTCGATTTCGGCCTGTACCTCGGGCTGAGCAATTTCGGCGTCCGTCAGTCCTTCCTGTTCCTTGAGCAGTTGAACATACTGAGCCTTAACGCCATCACGGCGTAGTCGCAGGACCTCGTCAATCAAAGCCTCGCGCTCTTGCTCAGATAAATGCGGCCAAGGAAGCATTGCCGAGCCGGGCATGCCTCGGATCAACACCGTATGCAGATCTTCACGCGTTGGGACGTTATTCGTGCTGCTTACCAGACGGAATTTGCCCGTGCGAAAATTACGTGGTCGCGGATAAAGCTGTGCAGCAGCTACCCCCTGACCGTCACCTTGCTCACCGTGGCACCCAGCACAGTGCCGCAAATACAACTGGCGTCCCAACGTATCGGGACCTTCGGGCGACGACGGTCGCTTCACCACCTGAGCCGCTTGACCCAGAAGGGTTGCTGCAATCGAAACCACCGCGAGGTAGACGATCAGGGCCGCTAGCCAACCATGCCCCACGCAACGAAAAGGATGGGAAAGTAAGAGCCGTTCGGCACGGTTCGTAACGGTGCGCGCGGTCGTGGCCATGGTCGCACCTCCTCCTGTCGTTGGCCGTTGGGCTGCCGACCTGCTCGAAACACACGACCTGCATTTTTCGCACCGACGCGCGGCCGCGTTTATCCGTCTGCGACGTTCTGCCACAGCCGGGTTGGGTCGTCGGTCTCTCGGCAAACCGTCGTGGCGCTCGAAGGATAATCCAAGCACCCGACGAGCCGATTCCTCGTGCTCCGAGCGACTTCTCAAGCTGCAACAAATAGGCGAGCTTGGGCGACGATCTGAGGCGTGTATTGAGGACGCGAGGCTCAGACCTGATGGAACACAAATAGATGGAACGAGCAAGGCCCCACCCGATACCGCATGTTGCACGAACCAAAGCGGCAGCCAATTACTGCTTTTCGCCTAGTAACGTGCAAGCGCTGGTAAGTCCGCGGTGTGGCACCTGGTCGTTGCGCGAGTTACCATGGCTTGGCAGATCGAATGCGAAGGCAGCTTGCACTGTATGTCGAGGACCCGTGTGACAAGACGCAGGAATCTCGAAAAAAATTTCCTTCCCGTCCGCTGCACCGGTCGTTTCCGATGCCGCTAGGCGTTGTGAGCAGTTCGCCACGTCAGGCTCACCAACCATTGCTTACCTTTGCTCAAAATGGCGCGCGACACGCGCACCATTTCGTCACACTACCTAATCTTCAGTTCCAATATCCGTTTGGTAGGCTTCTTGCAGCAGTTGCTCCTCACTGGCCTCATGAGCTTCAAATTGAGCTACGAAGGCATGGTACGCCCGTCGGATGTTATCCCAATCAGCCTCGTTATTGAGCTGTTCTAAGTGAGGCAGTAGTTCCTCGAGCTTTTCGCGCATTTCGATGTGTTCATTTTGGAGTTGTTCAATCCGCGGGCGAAAGTGAGGCGACATCGATGCAACTGCCTCGAAATATCCGCCCTTTTCTTCGTGCCAAAAATGTCTTGCTATGTGATGAATTAACTCAAGTATACGACGCTTCAAGTGCGTCGAATCGAGAGGCTGTTCGAGCGCTTGTTCAATGCCGTGGAGAAGCTCTTGTAATGCACGATGCTCACTTTGCCAGGAATGACTATTCGATGCCGGTTGTATACTTGTCATATTCGACTCCGTCGTTACTGGTTGTGAACTCAGCGAACTCCAGCAATTCGTGGGCCAGCTTGTTTGTGGTGATCGCATTCATGCGGTTGTTTTGCTTGTCTTGCGCTTCCGCACCCGATGCATCGGGGCACTGTGAACAAAGAGTGTGCAAAGCTACCTTACGTTTCTCCATTTCGCTTCGGTGTGAATCACCTTTCGTGCTGCGGGTGTCTAGGGAAAGGCTCTAAAAATGTCGCTGTTCCCCCTTTGCACCCGGTTAAACGTCAACCGGTAACCACGTTCCCCTTTAGAGCCTGGGGCCAAGATACGGCCAAGCCGGGCAACCGCTTGCCGCGTTTGTGATACGTCCCAACTATGATCCAGAACAACACACGAGTCGCAGCTTAATGAGCTGGGTGTTTGCACGTCATGCGTGATAACTTTAATTTTTTTGTTGTTGCGATGGACCGTGAGCACCTTCATAATAATGAGGGTGTGGGTAAGGCATTGTGATGCTGGGGGAAGCGATATGCTGGCTGCGGGCACCTCGGCAGTGCGGACGTGCCAAGGTTGGACACGACGTGAGTTGTTGCGAGTCGGCCTGTGGAGCGCGCTGCCATGGTCGGCGGCCTTCTGGGACCGCTTGTGGGCGGCGCAACGTCAAGTGGCACGTCCCAAATCAGCGATCCTCTTGTGGCTGTGGGGTGGGCCGAGCCATCTGGAGAGCTTCGATCCGAAGCCCACCGCCCCCGTCGAATATCGCGGGCCATTTTCTACGACGGCCACAACGATTCCGGGCGTGCGGTTCTGCGAGCTTCTTCCGCGGTTGGCGCGACGCACCGACAAATTTGCTGTGATTCGATCCCTGTACCATGAGTCGAACGACCATGGGATTGCAGGAACCATCAGCTTAACGGGATCTTCGCGCGGGGCGGTTAGCCTTGGCGGGCAGACAGTTCCCGGTCAGCGACTGGCCACGCATGGTTCGGTCCTCACGCGCGTTTGGGGATTTCGTCCGGGCCTGCCGCAATTCATCACCATCGGTGGTCGCTTACACCAGGGTAAACGCCACATCACCGGTGAAGATGGTGGCATGCTGGGAGCGCTCTATGACCCGTTCCGAATGGACTACCGACCGGGTCAGGGCGTTGAACTCCCCAGTTTGACGCTTCAGGATGGAGTGTCACCCAGCGGTTTGGAATCTCGGGAAGCATTGCGGAAACAATTGAATTCCTTGAGCCGGGTCTGTGAACAGGGGAGCAAGTTCGAGCCGTTGGAACGCTACTACGAACAAGCTTATGGACTGCTGACCTCGATCCAATCGCGAAGTGTCTTCGATGTCGAACAAGAACCGGGTGCTGTGCGTGACCGATATGGCCGCCATCGCTTTGGTCAATGTTGTTTGCTGGCACGGCGCTTGGTGGAAGCTGGGGTGGGATTTGTCCAAGTCAATTGGAGCTCGCACGTCGAGCCGATCGAAGACACCGGGGATGGCGGGTGGGATATGCACGACCGCTACTTCCGGCAATTCCAAGATCGCCATAGCTGGATGCTCGACCAGGCGCTATCTGCATTGTTGGATGATTTGGAAGAGCGGGGCCTGCTTGAGCAAACGGTCGTTGTGGCACTCGGAGAATTCGGAAGAACTCCCAAAATCAATGAAAAAGCCGGCCGCGATCACTGGAATCAGTGTTACTCGTGCGTCGTAGCAGGAGGTGGCTTCCCCGGTGGAGTTGTTGTGGGGGCTAGTGACGCGCGAGCCGAATACCCGGTCGATCGTCCGGTTTCACCAGCGGATCTCTTTACCTCCGTGTTCCATCACTTGGGAATCACCACACCGCGGTTGACCGATGTAGGATTGCAACCGGTGGGACATCCAATTGAGGAACTTTTGGGATGAACCGCGGTGGGATGTCTAATGGGCAAGGTGACCGAACCGTAACTAGACCCTCGTTTTCTGCCGCGAATTCCTGTTTGGCTCGGCCGGTGATCGGCGCTGCTTGGTTGGCATTCGTCTGGTGGATCGTAGCCAGCCCGTTGCAAGCGGACGATCCGTCGCCGACCATACGTGTCGATCGCCTCACGGAGGATGGCCAATTCAAATTGCGACCTACTTGGTCTGCCGACGGTGGGCAACTGCTCTTTGCCCGCGTCAGCGTTGACCAAATACGGACGTATCGGCGCGATATCCAGTCTGGACAAGAACAGCCGCTTTCGCAAGAAAACCACATGCAGTGGGATGCCGTATTTTCGCCAGATGGATGCTGGATCGCCGTAACACATGATGCCGCATCGCCGAATCAGGGCAACATGGATGTGTGGCTTCTGGACGTGGCTTCGGGCAAGTGGTCGTCGCTAGTAGGGGATGCCGGAAAGCTTTCGCACGAAGAGTACCCGAGTTGGTCGCCTGATGGCGAGCGGTTGGTTCTCTGTTCAACGCGCGACGGCAATCCTGAGCTTTATCTGGTAGATCGCCATGGCGTGAACCTCAAACGCCTCACGACGTATCCTGGTACCGATAGCCACCCCAGTTGGTCGCCTGACGGACAAAGCGTTGTTTGGGCAACGGATCGTTGGGGTAATCTGGAGATCGCTTGGATGCCTGTCGAAGGCGGCGAGCTGGAACGCTTAACGGAAAACGAAGCAATGGATGATTACCCATGTTGGTCACCCAACGGGAAGTTTCTTGCGTGGATGAGTCATCGCGATGGCCAGTACGAGATTTACGTTATGGAGTGGGCAACGCGCACCGTACGCAATGTGAGCCGCCATGCGGATAGCGATATGTTCCCGACCTGGACCCCAGATGGCCGGCTGTGCTGGGTCACGCAGCGATTCGGGGGGTGGGACGTTGTGGTAACGCGGGATACTCGGTGGCTTTGCGAGCTCAAGAAACCGGAGCAAACGCCGCAATGATTCGGGCCGCTATGCGTGCGCCACATTTGTCGTAAATATGAAATGATTTAACGCCAAGGCGCCGAGGCGCAACAAAGAACGAAGGCTCGTGGAAATGGAACGAAGGACCGAGCCGTATCGGTTAGCTGCCCGTGCCCAGTCCGTTGTGGCCGTCATGGCTGCGAAAAGCTGGCACCCGGTGTCTGGCGGATTTTGAGACGTACGGCATAATTGATAAACTCTTCGACCGTGTTGCAGTCGAGTACTTCTTCGTCAGTGCGGATACCCAAAGTTTGTTCGATTTCGTAGGCTAGTTCCGCCATCGCCAACGAATCGAGCTGCAAATCAGCAAGGGAGTCGCTGAGCGCGACCGGTTTGCCGGCTTTCTTCTTCAGAAGGCCCAGCACCTGCTGGCGGACATCCTCCATGGATAACTCTCGCGCAATGAACAACCCCGCGGCGCGGTAATCGACAGCATCCGGTGCGTGGACGGCTGAGAACCGCGTAATTACTCATTACACCCCATTAAACCCGTCCCCAACTTCGGCTGCAAGCCCAAGCCAGCGGTTGAGCATAGAGAGCATTGCCCGAGGCAGAAAAGTCAACGAATGAGGCGAAATGAGTACGTCGACCGAAGGAGGAAAATGATGTAACGCAGGAGGGCTCAGAGGTTTTTAACGCCCAGGCGCGACGGCAAAGGGGGAGACTTAACGCACAGGCGCAAGGAAGCCGGTTCGGCGACCTTCGGTCGATTCGTTCTGCGAAGTAGTTTTCGGTACGAAAAATTAGAGCCTCGCGCCTTGGCGTAGCTTCGGCCTGAAATCCCACTCGATACAAACACTCGTTCCTAACGCGACTCGATGGGTATTCCATAGGCAATGAGCGTTTGCTGCAAGCGTCTTCGTTCTGCTTCTCCGAGCGGCGTCAGTGGCAAACGCAATTCGCCCGTGTCGCGTCCTAGCATCTGCATTGCCGCTTTAATCGGGATGGGATTGGAAGCAAGGCCGAGCAAATCGCGGCAAAGCGGGAACAATTTCTGATGCCAGGCGATCGCCTGATCCATTTGTCCGGCTTGAAAAGCCCGAATGAGGGCCAACATATCGCGAGGAACCAGATTGCCCACCACGGAGATCACGCCTTCACCGCCGATCGATAGCAGGGGGAGTGTCAAACTATCATCGCCGCTGAGGACGGTCAGGTCCGTCGAGCAAAGTATCTGTGAGGCTTGGTCCAAAGACCCGGAGGCCTCTTTGACCATAACAATATTAGGGATTTCCGCCAGTCGAACAAACGTTTCCGGTTCGATATTTTTTCCTGTTCTCCCCGGAATATTGTAGACGCAAATAGGAATATCCACCTGACTGGCCACGGTGCGGAAATGTTGGTAGAAGCCTTCCTGGGTTGGTTTGTTGTAGTAGGGGGCCACCATTAAAGCGGCATCGGCCCCTGCGCGAGCTGCCCAGCGCGTTAAGCGGATTGCCTCTGTGGTGCTGTTGGATCCGGTTCCGGCCATGACTTTGATTCGACCCGCAGCGGCTTTTACCACAACACTGATGACCTGTTCGTGCTCTTCGTGCGATAACGTTGGGGATTCGCCAGTAGTGCCTACTGGGCACAGGCACTGGGTTCCGGCTGAAACGTGGAATTCCACCAATCGTTCGAGCGCTTCAAAATCGACTTGGCCGTTACGCAGCGGCGTGATCAGGGCAACACTCAACCCAGCGAAAGCAGATCCGCGGCGAGCCATGGAACGATCCTTTCAGGGAAGGCGACGCGTGCGGCATGCCGTACCGCACCCGGCTTCATCATAGGAGACTGTTGCGGTCATGCAAGATGGTTCGAGGCGTCTTCCGATGGGAGACTGACCAACAGTTTCATTTGTCGAACGGCTTCTTGCAGGCCGACGAATACTGCGCGGGACACGATGGCGTGGCCGATGTTCAGTTCGCGCATATGGGGGATTTGAGCCACACGGCGAACATTGTGATAGTTGAGTCCGTGGCCGGCATGAAGCGCCAAACGTGCCGCATGCACAGCGCGCGACGCATCGAGCAAGGCGGTGAAATGGCGCCGCTTGGCCGCTCCACGAGCCAGCGCATACTGGCCCGTGTGGAGCTCGACGGCATCCACGCCGAGGGCTGCTGCCTGCTCGATCTGTTTTAAATCTGGGTCCAAGAACAGACTTACCCGAATACCGGCTGACTTCAAAGCATCGATCGCTCGGCGGATCGCCGGCACCGAACTGCCACACAGATCCAATCCGCCCTCGGTGGTTATTTCTTCACGACGCTCCGGAACTAAGGTGGCCTGGTCGGGAACCACTTCACAAGCCAGTTGCACGATCGGATCACTGGCTGCCATTTCCAGATTCAACTTGACGCTTACCACGTCGCGCAACAGTCGCACGTCGCGATCCTGGATATGACGCCGATCCTCACGCAAATGAACCGTTATACCGTCGGCTCCGCCCAGTTGAGCGGCCACTGCGGCCCAGACCGGATCGGGCTCGTACGTGCGCCGCGCCTGACGTAACGTTGCCACATGATCGATATTAACTCCCAATTCAGGCATCGTCTCGCCTCGATCCTCTCGTCAGTGGTTCCTCGCACAGCTCGCCAAATACAATCGATTCCTGCGAACGATTCCGGTTAGGGCTGCGAGAGTCGGAAGATAGGAAGCGCTGGCGCGCCAGCCCGCCAAACGCTCTCGAACCGCCCGTCACCATCGCGATCCTCTTCCAAGAACCATTCGCCTTTCGACCAATCGACATTCAACCGCTGCGACGGCTGACCTGGTTTCGAAGAGCTCAGCCAGGGCGCCGACTGCGCCGCACGATACCAAAAAGCGCTGTCGGCGGTACTGGGCAATTGCCGTTGCGCACACCACCAGCCGCCGACAAAGCCAACACTGCCGGCTAATACAAGAAACGGCAGCCATTTAGCGACCGCGGACAGGCCGCCATCGTCGCCTCCTGCTAAAAGCGACTCGTAACGGTGCGGCTGACACCAAATCGCTTCGGTCGTACCGGCAGCATCGTCAGCGGGAAAGCTCTGGCCCTCGACGTGTTCCGCAGCATTCAATTCGCGCCGTAAACACGCCAGTGCTTCTTCCCGCTGCTCGGGGTGTACTTGCAGTTCGAACAGCATTTGCCAGTGGTCCTTTGCCGCATCAAAACGGTCGTGATACTCCAGGCGCGTGACGATTCCCTGCGCCTGAAGACACTCGGCGTAATAACCGGCTTCGGCCGCATTTTCGAAGCGGGCAATCGCTGACCACGGTCCCGGGTCATCTTCCAGGAGCGAGCTTCCTGAAGCGCACTGCCGACAAAGAATCGGCCTAGGGAGCTCCGGAAGCGGCCGCCCACAGTTGCTGCAACGGATCATCACCTATACTCCTCGCGGATTACCCCAGCACCATGCGGTGGGCACGGTGCCTATTGGTTCCGGCAGCTACTTAGCGGTCACCGGATCGTTTGCGACTTGAACATCGGCTCCAGCTTCATGTTATTATGACCAGTTGGCAGCAACAGTCGAGGCACGAGTAAGGAAGCGAGGATGTGCGGAGTGCAAAGCGGTATTGGTAATGAGGAATCCGAGTCGATAGCCTGTGTGGGCGATCTACAGTGTTTTGGATTGCCGGTCGAAATCATTACCGGCAGCCGGTTGCATTTTGGCCTGTGGGCTCTTGGTCAACAACTTCCCCGCCGTTATGGGGGAGCTGGCGTGATGGTGGTTTATCCGCGCGTGCGCTTGCGGGCCGAGTCGGCGACCCAGTTCTGTGCCAGCGGCCCGTTGTCGGATCGAATCGGGCAAGCTGCGGATCGGTGGGCCCGATTCTATGGTCGCACCTTGCCGGCTTGCCATCTGCGGCTCATCGAGTCGCCGCCGTTGCACGTCGGGCTAGGTCTCGGTACCCAACTTGCTTTGGCTACTGCCCGCTTGCTACATCTGTGCTGGAATGAGTCTTTACCACCCGCACCGATCCTGGCACGCAGCGTGGGCCGCGGCTGCCGTAGTGCTGTCGGTGTGTACGGTTTCTTGCAAGGTGGGTTCATCGTCGAGTCGGGTAAACAACCCGACGAGTGGCTCTCGCCGCTGGAAACTCGTGTGGCACTGCCTGAGTCCTGGCGCTTCCTGCTGGTCCGAACGCCGCACGGGGCTGGCCTGTCAGGCAACGACGAGGAACGAGCCTTGGCCCAGTGTGCCGCACAGACACAGAACGTCGCTCAACAATTGGCGCAAATTGCTCGAGAGCAATTGGTACCTGCGGCCCGAGCCGGCAGTTTTCACCAATTCGCTCATGGCTTGCGGGCCTATAGCGCGCTGGCGGGGGATTGTTTTTGGTCGGTTCAAGGTGGGCGTTTCGGCTCGCCCTTCCTCCAACGACTCGCCCACTGGTTAGAAGAGCATCACGCGCCCGTGGTGGGACAAAGTTCCTGGGGACCCACGCTCTATGTGCTCGTGCCCGAGGAGCGATGCGCAATCGAGTTGTCGCTCGGTCTTAGGCAGGCCTTCGGACCTACCTCTGTGGAACTTACCATCACACCGCCGGCCAACGTCGGCGCCCAGCAATACTTTCCTGACCGGGCAGACGATGCGAGTAGCACAGGGAAAACTTCCTCCATCGTTTGATGCGTGCCGTAGCCCATGGTACCGAGGCATCAGGCCGATTCCATAACCGGATTGCTCCATGGCAAGCAAAAGGAGTTCAACACGGTTTTCGCCAAGCTTATGTTTTGCCGTGGAGGGAAAGAATTCTACGCAAAGGCGTGAACACACACAGGCGCAACACGGCTCTAAGAACGTTCCATACCAGAAACAACTGCCAGCCATCGCTGAAGAAGTACCGGGCGAGCAGCGAAATTAATGTGAACTCGACTGGCGATTACATTGCCGCACGCCATGAAACTCCCCTTCAGGTCCATAGAGGAGCACAACTCGCGAACGGAAGGGGTTGGTGTGAATCTCCAGGCGGGATTTAAGTAGCCTCGAATTATATCACCGGACTGTCCAATCCAGGAATCGACACGTAAGGGCAATTCGACCGGTCTTGGTTCGCGCGGACGATCCATGCGATGAGCCGTGGCGGGAAACGCGCCCACCATGGGGAACGATTTTCCGTTGATCACCACTTCCCGGCACAGATAGGCCGCGCCACCGCCTTCAGCGTAGATACGGCCGCCATGACGAGCAAAACGACAAAGCGCCGTCCGCAAACAAGGATTTGCCGATAACCTTTCAGCAAACTGATCGACTTTTCCACAACCGATGTAAACCAGATCCGTTCCCTGAGGAAGCTCGGGGTCATTCAGAGGCGAAAACGTGCGCAATTCGGCGCCTAAGGCCTCCAGGGCATCGAGCGTGTCCGGAAAATAACATTGGATGGCATTGTCGAATGCCACCGCTACGACCAGCCGTTTGCCCGAGCATAATGGTTTCCAGGGCCAGCGCGTCGCGGGAAGGGGCATCGGCCGTGATGCCAAAGCCAACAGCTCGCTCCATCGAAGCCGACTTGCCAAGTCATCACACAGCCGCTTCAACCGTTCGTCCGTCAATCGTGAGCCACTTTGGATTACCACGTCACGATTCGGCACGGCACTTTCAAGTAATCCGCCGAAGACCGGTGCCCGCCAAAACAGCTCGATGTCCACTACCCATCGTCGATAGGCCGATTCATTCGGCACTCGATCTAGGAACACACCGTCTACAGGAAATTCCGGATACGGCAATCGACATGCAGATAATCGACTTACGTCTAGAACCACCAGTTGCGGAAGTTCTAACCAGTCGCAAAGTGTATCGAGGGCCGGGCCGTGGCGATTGTTGACCATGGCCTGCCGATAAACTCCTTCGACGATGCCCAGGTCAGCGTCGCGCATATTTTCGCAAAAAAGTGACCGACATAGCTCGTCGGTCATCAACCAACTGTCCAGGTGACGCGTCTGACGCCCAGTAAGTAGCTGCGCTCCACAATCCGGAGTAAAAACCGCTCGCGAATAGAACCCCTGTACCTGAAGCCCGGCTTGCCGCGCAACAGCCATTAACGCTCGCGCCATCCACGTGGTTCTGGCCGCCGGTTGCACCGTACCAAGCGCCAACCGTGGAATCATCATGGTTGAGTCTCCCCATGCCGGGTGACAATGACTTCCCGTCGGTTGCTCTGCCGGTCCTTCCTGGGCCAGGTGCCGAACCCGGTTTATTGGAACGTTTACCGAGAGTTCTTGTAGTCCTCGATTGGATGAAGTTTTTGCAGTTTTTCCAACAACGACCGATCCGTCAGGTTCTCCAATTCCGATACATCCTCCGATTGCAATAGCGCTTGGAGCGCATTGCGGGCTGCATTTTGTTCGGCTTCTTTCTTGGTTCTTCCCCAGGCCGGTTCGAATCGCTGTTTTCCCAACCTGGCTACGACTTGAAAACTCTTGTCATGATCCGGTCCTTCTTCGCCGATCAGTTCGTAGACCGGCACGGCAAAGAACCGTCGTTGAGTAAAATATTGCAGCAGCGACTTGTAGTTTTTCTCAGCTAACCCCTGCACTGCGCTTTCAATTTCGTCGCGCATATGCCGCAAAATACACTCGCGCACCGCTTGCAACCCGCCATCTAAATAGATCGCTCCTAAGATCGACTCCCAAGCATCGGCAATCATTGCTTCGGACCAAGCCTGGCTGCCTCCCACGTTTTTGGCCCGCCGCAAAAACTGATATATCTTCAAACGCTCACTGACGCGCGCACAACTGGCACGACTCACCACAATCGATTTGACCTGCGTCATCTCCCCTTCCATGAAGCGAGGATAGGTGTGGAAAAGATAATCGGAAATAACCAGCCCTAAGACGGCATCCCCCAGAAACTCCAGACGTTGGTTAGAACGCCAACGACATTCGGCCACCGAGGCATGAATCAAGGCCCGTTCCAGAATCGATCGGTCGCGAAAGCGATATCCCAATACGTTCTCGACCGCTTCTAAATCCGTCCCTGGCGCATTGTCAATCGCCATGCGTTATCTACCCATCTCAATACGAACCAGTAACTTTTATGGTTCTTGTCTACCACTATAGGGAGTAAAGTAGAGGGCACGTTCTTTTCCGTATAACGCTCCTTAAAAAATTCTAGAACAATTGTTGAAAAAAACTTCCGTTACAAGGGTATCAATCTATGCAGAATGTGTCAAACCTACCCCCTGATTTGCATTAAGGGCGGTAAGTCCGTTGCAGTCTCTTGGCAACGCCACAAAGCCGTGTAGATGCCGACAGCCGCGGCTGAAGCTAGATTCAAGCTGCGCACCACCGGGAGCATGGGGATGCGCACGAGCTGCTCCGACCACGGTTCAAGCAGACTAGTCGGCAAGCCCCGCGTCTCGCTGCCGAACACAAGTACGTCCCCGGGCGCAAAGGCAATCGTATGGCACAAACGCTTGCCCCATTTGCTAAACAACCAAAAGCGGTGTCCCGTCAGTCGGTGCAGCAGGCTAGGCCACTCGTCTACCACTTCGTAATCCAAATGCTGCCAATAATCCAGGCCTGCGCGTCGAAGTCGCGCATCGTCCAGCCGAAACCCCAAGGGGCGCACCAGCCAGAGTTTTGCGCCGACCGCGACGCACGTTCGCCCAATGTTTCCCGTGTTTTGAGGGATTTCAGGTTGGTAGAGGACCACATGCAACCAGGTTTCCTGGGACATGAGCGTTTCGGCCTCCGGTGTGTTGGCACTTCGGAAACTCTGTTGCGAGCATCCTAGACGGAACGGGGGGTTTTCGCAATCGAATCGGTTTCGGCAAGATTTGCCGGTTACCGAGCGCAGCGGCAAGCCATGCCGTTCGGTCACCGAGAGTGCTTACGTGGGTGCCTCGGTCCATTTTTTCAAGGAACCCTCCATCAGGTTTGATGTTATGACACTACTGGTTTTTTCGAGCCATCCAGCGGCACGACGGTTGCCCTTTTCGTTCGTCGCGCGTCCTTGGCCCGGCACGGGCTGCCGGACAACGGCGCAAAGGACGTTGTGGGTGGTCGCTCGGCTAGGGAGACCAATCGAATGCCGTATGGACTTTATCTGTCGGCCGCTGGAGCTTCCGTTCAAGGCCATCGGCTGCAGATGATCGCGCACAACCTGGCGAATGTCGACACAGTGGCGTTCAAACGTCAACTGGCACTTATCCAGGCACGTCCCAATGCATGGCAAGAGCGGTCTGAGCCTCCGGACGTACCGCAGTGGGCACAGATTAGCGGTGGGGCCGAGTGGGTTGCCACGGTAACCGATTTTCGGCCAGGGACGTTGCGACGCACCGGCATTAGCAGCGACCTGGCCCTGGAAGATCCCAATGTCTTTTTTGTGGTCGAACAGGAGGGGCAACTGTTGTTGACCCGAGCCGGAAATTTTCGGTTCACCGCCGACGGACAGTTGGTTGACGCTGGTGGCCGGCCCGTGTGGGGCGAGGATGGGCCGATCCGCATCGATCCGGAATTGCCCTGGAGCTTCACATCGAGCGGCGCCTTAACTCAGGAAGGCCAAGAAGTAGCCAGGTTGCGACTGGTCCGGCCCCAACGTCCGGAACTCCTGCGCCCGGTAGGAGCTAACCTGTTTGCAACCGACGCAGGCCTCAGCCCGATCGATGAGCAATCGCGGCACGTTGTCACCGAACATCTGGAGATGTCCGGAGTCGAACCGGCGCGGGAATTGATCGAAATGATCGAAGCCTCGCGCGCTTTCGAAGCCAACGCACGCATGGTGCAACACCAAGATCAGGCTTCCGGCACCTTGATCAATCGCTTATTGCGAGTGGCCTAAATGGTCACTCGCCTACCCAAGGACCAGCACGGTGAATAGGCAGCGAATTTCAGACAAGTGGGATTGGGAGTCGGTGGCGTATTGCAAAGTGGCTGCGAGTGAACCTCGTAGCATGACGCAAACCGTATTTACGCTGCCGAAGGATACCTACGAGCATAACTTAAGAACGGAGCAAGGGTATGAGTGTTCAAACGCTGTACACCGCTGCCACCGGAATGGAGGCGCTTCAAACCAAGTTGGATGTCATTGCGAACAATTTGGCTAACGTCAACACGTTGGCATTCAAGAAAGATCGCGCCAACTTTGAGGATCTTTTGTATCGGCATCGCGTGCTGCCCGGGATGCAGGACAGTGGTTCGAATCGCACGGCCACCGGAATCAGTGTTGGTCTAGGAGCCCGCGTCCAAGGGATTCAAACGGATTTTCGCCAAGGTGCCTTCCAGCCCACGGGCAAGGCCACGGATTTAGCGATCGAGGGCAACGGGTTTTTCCAAGTTCAAGATGCCGCTACGGGCCAAATTCTCTATACCAGGGCCGGCAATTTTGATATCAACGAGCAAGGTCAACTTGTATTGGCCTCTGCCCAAACCGGTCGGCTGCTGGAACCAAATATCACTATTCCCAACGACGCAACGGATATCGTCATTCAGCCGGACGGGAACGTGCTGTATCGGCAGGCAGGCAACAGTACGCTACAACAAGCAGGCCAGATCCAGTTGGCTGTGTTCATCAATCCCGACGGACTTCTCAAACTCGGCGAGAACCTCTATGCAGCAACGGATGCTTCTGGTCAACCGATCGTTGATAACCCGGGGAGCAATGGCGTCGGGGTTATCCGTCAAAACGCATTGGAAGCGTCGAACGTCGAGCCGGTCCAAGAATTGATCGATCTTATTACTACGCAGCGATCCTTCGAGTTGAATTCCCAGGCAGTACAAGCCGGAGACCAGATCTTGCAGATTATTTCGAACTTGCGCCGTGCCTAGTGAAGCGATTTTGGTCTTTCAAGATGGAGTTGTGTACGGTGGCAACGAGGAATCACGGAAATAGGCTGCCGAAACTCGGTCGCAAAGTGACCCTAAGCCTGCTGTGGGCTGTGACCCTATGCGGGCAAGTTAAACCCATGGCTCAAGCCCAGCAGACCGATCGCCCGACGATTTGGTTGCATGACACGGTGGAAGTCTCCGAAGGATTCGTTCGTCTGAAGGACGTGGCGCAGTTGCATAATTGGGATGCGGCTGCCGCTCGGCACTGGGAAAACATACCCCTCTGGCCAGCTCCCACAAAGGGTCAGCAACGCTTCGTCCGCGCTCGTCAGGTCCAAGAGCTGTTAGTGCTCCATGGCTTTCCTGCCGATGCGGTGGAATTTCTGGGCGCAAATCAGATTCAGATCGTACACCCCAATGTTCCGGAAAGCCGCTCGCTGCCGACAACCGATGGGGCAAAACCGTCCTCGTCCGTACCGGTGATTGTGGCTAAAAACGCTTTGCGCAAAGGACACGTGGTGTCCGCAGACGATGTAGTTCTACAAGTCCCATCGCCCAACGCTCGCATGCCGTCGCGACCGCTAAGTCGCATCGAAGAGACCGTTGGGCGAGAACTCCTGCAAGCGGTCGCTGCTGGTCAAGTCATTGACGGCTTGTGGCTGCGCCGACCTACCCTGGTACGGCGTGGGCAAACCGTAACCATTAGCTCCAGGAGCGGCGGTGTGGTCGTGCGGTTGCCCGGCCGAGCCCTGGAGGACGGCAGCCTGGATGATCTGGTTACCGTGCACTGGTTAGACGACCGCTCCAAACAGCTCGTGGCTCGTGTTGTGGGTGTCGATAGTGTCGAAGTTGTTCCTGTACCGCTCACTGCCGGTCGATAAATCCCTTAGCGATGGCGTTTCACCCAATTATGCCGCACAAACGCACGATGCTACCACGCATAATTGTGCTCGGTGCAATGGCGACGGTCTTGGTGCCGGTCAATCAGGGCTCGCCACGAGTGCTTGCCCAGAATAACAGCCTCTTCCAACAACAGCCGCGGGCCAATGCGCCAGTGCAACCGCCGACGACACCCTACGGACCTCACTCGGCCAAACCCGAGACTTTGCCGACTCCGTACGGGTTGGATCGGTACAGTTGGACGTACATTCCGCCGCCAGGACCACGTCAATTTCAGGTTGAAGATATTATTTTCATTCGCGTCAATGAAATGTCCCGAATGAATGCCGAGGGCAATCTCCAGCGGCGGCGTAATGCCCTATATGATTTTTTGCTGAACGATTGGATTGTCCTGGATGGTTTGCGTGCCATTCGGCCCTCGCCCCAAAGTCAAGGCGACCCTCGTGTCCGAACCACGCATAATCGGCTCGACCGAGCCCAAGTAGAACTCGATACCTCGGAAAGTCTCAGTTTGAACATCGCTGCCCGCATCGCCGATATTCGCCCAAACGGCACCTTGGTGCTAGAAGCCCATAAGGTTGTCCGTATTAATAACGAGGTTTGGGAAGTAGCACTTTCGGGAATATGCCGGCCGCAAGATATCGCCGACAATAACATGATTCTTAGTGAAAGAATATACGACCTGCGGATCTATAAGAGGGAGCTCGGACACGTGCGTGATAGTTATAAACGAGGCTGGTTCACAAGATGGTTTGATCAATTTACCCCGTTCTAAAGCTCGCGTCGACCCGAGAAATAGGGAGAAGACAAGAGTGGCAATGTGTCTTCGCTGTGTAACGGTCAAGCTCATTAGATTCGTTCTCCTGTTGGCATGCTGGAGCGTGACCAATTGGGTATTGGGCCAGGTGCGGATTGCGGACGTATGTCGTGTCAAAGGTCAAGAAGAGAATGTGATCCATGGTTTTGGGTTAGTGGTAGGACTTCGTGGTACCGGTGACGGGGACCGGCCGGCTACCCGAGCTTTGGCACAGACCATGCAACTTATGGGCAATGCCATTCCGCGAAGTACTTCGGGAGATTTCGATTTAAGCGAGTTGAAAAACGCGAAAAATGTTGCTCTGGTTTTCGTAACTGCTACGATACCGCCTACCGGCGCGCGCCAAGGAGGCCGGATCAACTGCACGGTAAGTGCTATCAGTGCCAAGAGCCTCGCAGGTGGTACCCTGCTCGTAACACCGTTGCTCGGTCCTTTGCCGGCCGACAGGACCGTTTATGGCATTGCGTTCGGCCCGTTGACGATCCCGGAAGCAACCGTTCCTACTGTGGCCATCATACATCAAGGTTGCCAGCTCCAGCGAGATTTCGTCTATCAATTCCAACAAGACGGCTACGTGACGCTGGTACTCAAAGAAAACCATGCCGGTTTTCGCATGGCGCTGTTGGTTCAGTCAGCGATCAATCAGGGCTTCAATCCCAATAATTCCCTGGGAGATTTTACGCGACGTTCGGGTGAGCAAATCGCCTACGCCGTGGATGCTCGCAACATCCTGGTCCGCATTCCCGACGACGAACGCGACCGGCCTGTAGAGTTCATTGCGGAATTGCTGAACTTACCAATCGAATTACGTGAAATCCCCGGCACACGTGTCGTGATTCAAGAGCGAGCAAAAGTAATCGTGGTCGGTGACGACGTTGCCATACGACCGGTAGCCATCTCGCACAAGAACCTAACGATCGATGCAGGCGGACAACGAGCAGCGATGTTTGCCACTTTGGAAAGACCTCCGATAGCAAGCGACCCCACGGTGGCCCTGCGGTCACTGGTCAGTGCACTGAATGGGCTGAAAGTCGATACGGCAGACATCATTGACATTATCAAAGCACTCGATCGCCAAGGAGCACTTTGGGGTGAACTAATAATCGAATAGGCGGATTGTTCGATAACCCTCGAAGAACCTTAGTATGATTTTCCCGAAAAACATCAAGCGCAAACGTATCATGTTTTCCTCGTTCCTTGAACAAAAATGGAATTGCAAATAGTTTCATCAGGTTTTAGCTTGAAGTCGAACAAAAAGGACTACACCTTGCCCGATATCAGCGCAAAAAATGTAATAACACGATTCATGGGATTAGATTGCCAAACTCGTCGGTGCAAGCTCATACTGTCGCAATTATTAATGCACGGATGGAAGCACGTGTTCCTTTGCGCTTTCGACGTAGACAACTAGTAAGAAAGTGGGGAGACAATGTCAAGCGTACAATTTCCGTCTTCTACCCGCGCAGGAAGTTTGAACCGGCAAATGCAACCGGGTGTGATCCAGAGGCGCGAGGATGACCCCGCCCTGCGGCAGGCTTTTAACAGTTTTGTCGGACAGGCCTTTTTTAGCCAACTGTTGGCAGCTTTGCGGAAGTCGGTTCCTGGTCCAACGTATTTTGACGGCGGTCGAACCGAGCAGGTATTTCGCGCTCAATTGGATCAAGTGCTGGCTGAAAAAATGGCTGAAAATTCCGGAGATCAACTGGCCGGACCGATGTTCGAGCTGTTTACATTGGGCCGGCGCTAAAGCAGTACCGCTATACGCGATCCGCAAGACCTGTCACAAAGCGCAAACCGGGTGGCTTGCACGGTGAAAAACTAACTGGGCGCAGTAGTGCTTCAAGCGTGCAGCGATCGCCAGTCTACAGAAACGACGCAACGAACCAGTGATCAGAAACGGTGATTTGGCATGCAACACATTTTCCCCGAAACCATTCCGGCTAGACCAGCCGCAGGATTGGAGGCTGCCCAGGACTGGGAGCGACAGTTGACCGATTATTTGGAAGCGCTATCGGAAGTGCAAAGCGAGCTGCTGGAGCTGCTGGAGCGCAAGCGTCGGGCTATGGCAGCGCGCAATTTAGGAGCTTTTCCCTCGTTGCAGCGCCAAGAAGAAGCTTTAAGTGTTCGCCTCAGCGAGTTACAGCAGCGGCGTGCTCGCCTGTTGGAACAGGCTGCTCGCGAGGGTTGGAAAGCGGACAATCTACAAGGTTTGGCCAAGAAGCTGGATTCCGAAAAACAGGGCAAACTGCACAGCCAGGTAAATCAGGTGGCTGGGCGTATGCAGATGCTGCAGCACGCAGCACTGACCAACTGGGTAATTGCCCAGCGGAGCTTGCTTCATATTTCGCAGATGTTAGAGATTCTCGCTACCGGCGGCCGATTACTACCGACGTATGACCCGTGCGGGCCCGCGCCCGGCTGGAGCGGGGGCCTCGTCGACCAGGAGGCGTAGCATCACCCTAGGCGGCCGCTAGGCATGTCGCTGTTCACGTCGCTGCAATTGGCCAAAAACTCACTGTTGGTTGCCCAGCTTGGTCTGCAAGTCACGGGCAACAACATCGCCAATGCGCACACGCCGGGCTATCTGCGTCAAGAGTTAATTCAAACGCCCGCTCCTACACAACGGCTCGGCAAGCTGTTGATTGGTTTAGGCGTTCAGGTCGACCGCATTCAACAAGCTGTCGACAAATTCTTAGAGGAACGCCTTCGCGGTGCCAATAGCGATTTGGCCAGTAGCCAGGTGCAAGAAAAGACCTATCTTCAGTTGGAGTCATTGCTCGGGGAGCTCGGCGAGGACGATATCAGCACGGGTTTGACGGAATTTTTTAATTCAATCCGCGACGTCTTGCACCAACCGGAGAGCGTGGCGGTCCGCAACCTGGTAGTTTTGCAAGGCGATGCACTGGCTCGTCAAATCCAGCGACTCGATCAGCGAGTACGGCAGCTTCGCGTGGGGTTGAACGAGCGCGTGCTGGGCTTAGCCGACACGATCAACGGATTGCTCCGGGATATTGCACGACTGAACGTTCAGATCGTTGCCGCCGAAGGAGGCGAGTCGCGGCGCAGCGACGCCGTGGGGCTTCGCGATCGGCGGCAGAAACTGCTCGGCGAATTGTCCCAAATCATTGACATCAAAACGGCTGAGCAACCCAGCGGATCGGTAACTGTTTTTGCCGGCGGTGACTTTCTGGTAGCCGAGGGTCAGTTTCGACAAGTACAAGCCGATTTGGACTTTGACCGTGGGTTAAGCATTGCCAAAATCAAACTCGTCGATACACAAAAAGAAATCGAAAGTTCCGCCGGGGAATTGGCCGGCCTTATTACGGCCCGCGATCAAGTGCTTGGCGGCTTTCTGGATAAATTGAGTAGCTATGCTGCTACGTTGATATTCGAGTTCAATAAGATCCACAGCAGCGGTCAAGGTTTGACCGGTTACGATCGCCTGATTAGCGAACACGCGGTAAGCTCCAGCCAGGCACCCTTAGATGAAGCAGGCTTGCCATTTCGTCCGGTCAGCGGGTCCTTTCGGCTGTTGGTTCGTGATCGGCGAACAGGCCTCGTAACGAGCGCGGAGATCGCGGTGGACCTGAGTGGCATCGAGACCGACACCACGTTGCAAAGCTTGGCTGCGGCATTGGACGCGGTCGATGGGGTATCGGCTACGGTGGACAGTAGTGGGCGTCTCGTACTAACTAGCGACGCCCCCAATGTAGAATTCTCGTTCGCCGACGATACAAGCGGCGCTTTAGCCGCGCTGGGACTCAATAGCTTCTTCTCGGGTAGCTCGGCCACAGATATTGCTGTTCAGTCGATGTTGAAAAGCGACCCGGGAAAATTCGCTGCCAGCCGTAGTGGCATTGCGGAAGATACCGACAATGCGCTCCTGCTGGCCGCCCTGCTGGATACACCTCTGGAAAACCAGAACAACGCAAGCCTGGCAACCTTGTATCGCAATTTGGTGGACGGCGTGGCTCAAGAATCGGCGATTATGCGGTCGGTGGCCGAGGGGTTTCGCGTTTTTCAAAAGTCACTCGAAGGCGAGCAATTGGCAACCAGTGGCGTGAGCTTAGACGAAGAAGCGGTACGGATGATTGCCTATCAGCGCGTCTTCCAGATGTCGGCACGTTTCATTGTGTCGATCAGCGAAATCCTCGACACGTTGGTCAACCTGTAGCGTGGAGCCCCACCGATGCGCCATAAGAGGTTTTTCCCATTCGCAGCGATAAACTTTTTCGGCTCCCGTGGGCTCCCACGAGGTAGAGCACCATGTCGGTGATACCGGTTCCCTCGAATCGTTCGAGCGATCTATTACTTCAGGCGCGGCTCGTGCTGCAACTGCAACAGCACCAGTTGCAGTTGCTCAAAATCCAAGACAGGCTGGCGACCGGGCTGCGAGTTGCCAACCCGAGCGACGACACGGTTGCTGCGTCGCAAGCCATTCATCTTCAGATGCTGCTGGAACAGAAAGAAAAGAGCCGGGAGGCGTTCCGTACCGCCAACGATTTCCTCAACCGGTCGGATGCCGCCGGGGCAGAGATGAGCGACTTGTTGATCGAAGCCCGCAGCTTAGTGCTTGGGATCGTAAATGCCACGAGCACAGATACCGAGCGCGCGGCAGTTGCTACGCAACTGCGTACCATGGTCCGCCAGTTAGTTCGTGTGGCCAACAGCGATTATCGAGGCCGTTACTTGTTTGCCGGATCACGAGTAACCACGGTTCCTTTTGATTTCTCTTCAGGGTTCGTAGAATTCCGTGGCAATGACCGAACCCTGTCGGGTTACACCGATGGCGGTTTCTTGGTGGCCACCAACGCTACGGCCGACCAGATGATCGGCGTTTATTCACCTGGCAAACTGGGCACGGTCGATTTGGATCCGGTGGCCACACTCGATACGAAGCTTTCTGATTTGCGGCAAGGCCAAGGAATCCGGTTGGGCAGTATTCTTGTATCGGACGGTAATCGCACCTCGATGGTCGATTTAACCGGCTCAGTCACCATTCGCGACGTGGTGCGCCGCTTGGAAGCGTCCCCACCCGAAGGCCGCAAGCTCACGGTCCGGCTGATCCATAATCAGTTGGTACTCCAATTGGACGATGGCTTAGGAGGCAACTTAACGGTACGCGATAGTGGCGGTGGATCGACAGCTAAGGATTTGGGGATCGCCAACAGTACTGGGGTAGGCAGCGGGCCACTGGTGGGCCAAGATCTCGATCCTCGTTTGACGCCCCAAACGTTGCTGGCAGATTTATTGGGTCGCCGCGCGTATGGTTTATTGCGCGTCGATGGTAACAACAATGACCTTTGGATCACGGCGCGCCAGCGGGGCGCGACATTTAACGAGTACCGATTCCACCTTGTAAACGATTCCTTGCTCCAAGCAGCCGGCGGCATCCAGCCGGGCGAAGAATTTGCATACCTCAGTGACGCGCCGGTTGCCGCGCGAGCAGCACTTACTTTCTCCGGATCTAACAACAATCTCATCCTTACCGCAAACGAACCGGGTACTCAATTCAATCAGGTGCGCATCGAAGTAACTAACGCGGGCCTTATCGGCAATGCCGCGACCGTCACCTACGATCCAGACGCTCGGCAGTTGACCATCGGTGTCGATGCCCTCGATCGAACGGAAATTCAGACCGTCATCGACACCATCAACGCATCCAATCTGTTTACGGCTAACTACGATGCGTCGGACCCAACCGACGGTGGCTACGTGCCGACGGCGATCGTTTCGGCTGCAGATGCCGGAGTGGTGAAAGGTAACACAGGCAATAGTGGAGGCGAAGCCAATACGGTTTTCATACACGTCGTACCCGGCGCATCGACCGCTAGCCAGGTCCGAGCAGCACTGCTGGAAAATCCCGAAATTGCTGCCCTTTTTGACGTGACCATCGACGGCAAAGATACGGCTCCAGGTACCGTACCCGGTTCCGGTACCGTCGACGGGCAGGCAACCGTGCAACTGACCGGCGGCAGTGGTCAGGAACTGGATCAACAATCGGGCTTGCTCATTCGCCAAAGCACAAACCAATTCCTGATCGATCTGTCCGAGGCAGTGACGATCGAGGATCTTTTGAATGCCATCAATGGCGCAGGTGCCGGTGTCGTAGCAGCCATCAATGAGTCGGGAACCGGAATCAATGTCCGTTCGGTACTTGCAGGCGCGGACTTTGCAATTGGGGAGAACGGTGGTAGCACCGCGACGCAACTTGGTTTGCGAACATTTGCGGAAACAACCCTTTTCTCCGAGCTCAATCATGAGTTGGGCGTGGCTGCCGTAGAAGGCCCCGACTTTGCGGTGATTTTGAAAGACGGCACGCGCTTGGAATTCGATGTATCGAACGTCGAGACGATCGGAGATCTCATCGAGCTTATCAACAGCCATCCGAATAATCAGGACCCGGCGACGCGGGTTGTGGCCTCCCTAGCGCCGATCGGCAATGGCATCGAGCTGCGCGCTGATGCTTCGGGAGGAAGTCAACCCCTGACGGTCGAACGTATTCGAGGGCGCGCCGTTTGGGATCTCGGGCTGTTGCCCGAAGGGGTGGACCGAGCCGAAGCGGTGGTGAGCCCTGACGGATTAAGCGAGACGGTGCGCGGCGCCGATGTGAACCCGGACGAGGTTGACGGGCTATTTAACACTCTTATCCGATTGGCCGATGCAGTGGAGAAGTTTGATGAACGTCAACTTCAACGTTTAATGGCTCTCTTGGATCAAGACATTGATCGCGTCGCTTTTGCGCGGGCACAGCTAGGTGCGCAAGGGCGTTTTCTGGATACGTTGCTCAGTCAGCTTGATCAAGAGATGGTCGACTTGCGGCGGAACCTTTCAGAAGAGATCGATGCGGACCTTGTCGCCACGATTTCGGAACTGACTCAGCGCCAAACAGCCTTACAGGCCACCTTGCAACTGACTGGACGCCTTTTCCAACTTTCGTTGCTTGATTTTCTGTAGTGTCAGCCTGTTTCCAACCGGCGCTCGAGGCGTGCCACGGGATTCGTGATGTAGACGGCTGCATGTTGCCGACGTGTGCTGCGCCGTCCTAAATCGTCGGTACTTCCGATACGTGAGTTTCTGCATCACAAGCGTTTTGATGTTCCTAACTATCCGTACCCGTTAAACGTACTTCAAACATTACAGCCTCCGGTGCCCCTCGGAAGGAACTGCAATTGCTCTAATCCCGGATGTCGACGTGCATACGACGACCACCGTCCAGTTGAACGAAACGGCCATCGATGAGCATCTTGCGCAGATGCGCTGGCTTAAGAACAAGGCTTTTTTGCACTTTTAACGGATACGGTAATTGAGCGACTCAAGGAACCTGTCGTATGATTGGCACAGTGTCAGTAGGTGCGGTGTATGATGTTGACAAATACGTTGACGGACGTGTAGCAAAAAGTCGGTCCATACTAAACAAGTCAGTGGCGCTCGGTATCGGTTCGGTGTTACATGGGGAACTCGGCGAAGTTTGGCAATAGTGCCAAGATCTGAACTGGAACGGAATCACATCAAAAAGACCCTGGGCATGCGAAATTGAGCTCCGGCGCACATCCCGGGGGCACGTCTCGGTCGGCTGCCGCTTCGCGCTAGCAGATTCGTAAGAGTAGCATCTAGAGCAAGCTGTATGGCTGCCGAAGCCGGCTGCTCTTGTTTATGTTCAGCCCATCGTGGATGGCGGAATTAGATCCGGTGCGAAATCGGGCCGTGTTCGGTGCACCCTGCAAAAACTTGCTGCTGATCACAGCCCATCACCGCAGCCTACGAAACCAGCAGTAAGGAAGAAAGGGTTGAATCCGGACAGTTTCTCTGATCGTTGCTTACCCGCGCGTCCGACAATATCGAAAGGAGACGATCTTTCCCCGGCAGTCTCTGGCCTTCCGTAGCGGACTTCACGGCCAAGTTGGGGACAAGTAAACACGGATGTGGTAATGAGGCTCGCCTAGGAAAGCTTGCGATGCGAATTCCCAGCGGCCGATTTGGTGAGTTAGAAATTTCCGGCGACCAAATTTTTGTGTTCCCCGAAGGAATCATCGGATTTCCTCAGTTGCGGCATGTCGTGCTGCTCGTAGATGAGAGCCAACCCAACGTTATATGGTTGCAGGCCCTAACTGATCCACACTTGGCTTTCGCAGCCATTTCGCCGCGCCAGGTCGTCCCGGATTATCGATTGCGCATCAGTCGCTCTCAGTTAGCCCCTCTCGGTACTCTCTCCGGAAAGCCCCTGCACGTGCTGGCTCTATTGAACGCCCACCAGGGGCATCTGTGGGTTAATTTGCGAGCGCCGATTCTGATTGACCAACCGCATGCCATGGGTTGCCAAGTGGTGGCATTGGATGAATGGCCGATACGCTACGCGCTGGCTCCACTGACACCGATGGCTCTGCGTCGCAGTGCTTAGAGTCCACTCGTGTGAAGATGGCAGCATGTATCGGGGGTGACGACATTTCCACCGGCGCTATTTATCTCGGGCAATTCCGCCCGCAACTGCCACCGTACAAGCCGTTTACTCCACACAACGCAAACTACTCTAAGCTAGGTGATTTTGGTTCGATCCGATACCGATAACTTCCCATGCGACTGACGGAATTGTAGCCGAAAGGATGCCCAAGGTCCGACGGAGCCGCGTCGAACCCGAAGCCGTCCCAAGGCCGACCCGATTATCGGGAGGCCGTACGGTGCTACGAAGCCCGTAAGGAGCTTGATATGTTGGTGTTGTCACGCCATCGCGACGAAAGCATCATCATCGGTGACGACATCATCATTACGGTTGTCGACATTCGGGGCGACAAGGTGCGGCTCGGCATCCAAGCTCCGCCAGATGTGCCCGTGCACCGTAAGGAGGTGTACGAGGCGATCCAGCGCGAGAACCGACAAGCCGGTCGAGTTCAACCCGGCGACACCAAGAGTTTAGAAAACGGCGAATCTCGCTCGTAATGACCTCAGGCTGGGGCCTCTCGATAGCCCGATTCTAACAGGCCATCGGAAAACTCGATCATAAAACGTACCGGCGCATACAGGCACGGACCAACCCGCCCCTACCGGTTTTGCGGTATACCGCCCCAAGTTCAATTGGCCGAAAGCGATCTCAAAAATTTTGCATAACAGCGAGGGACTCGTTGCCGGGTTCGACAAACCGCGCAACTTTTGGTTCTAGACTCGTACTTCGGCAGGTGGAGGTCGTTCCGGATGCCGTTCAAGCACGGGCCGCACGACGGACGTTAAAAACTCTTCGACCTGCTCAGCCGCACGCCCGACAAACCGACTGGAATCTACTAGCCGGTCCACGTCCAGCTCGGCAAACGCCGGATCTTCTTTCAATCGTTGCAATAGATCATTCGGCTCACCGTGTTCTTTGATGCGTTGGGCAGCTTGAATACTGTGCTGGCGGATTCGCTCGTGGAGGGTTTGTCGGTCACCGCCGCGCCGTACGGCTTCCATGAGGATCGATTCGGTCGCCAAAAACGGTAATTCGCCGGCCAGGTTCGCTCGCACCACGGCCGGATACACCACCAGTCCCGTCACGACATTTAAATATAAGATCAATATGGCATCCGCAGCTAAGAACGCCTGAGGTAGGATGATGCGACGCAGTGCGCTATCATCGAGCGTACGCTCTAGCCATTGCACGGCCGCCGTCTGGGCTGCCATCGGCGGCAGGCCCATCAGGTACCGAGCTAACGCGCAGATGCGTTCGCAGCGCATCGGATTTCGTTTGTAGGCCATGGCTGACGAGCCGATCTGTTGACTTTCGAACGGCTCATCGATCTCGCGCCGATGGGCCACGAGCCGTAGATCGGTAGCCGCCTTGTGCGCACTTTGTCCGATACCCGATAAGGCATCCAGTACCTGGGTGTCGACTTTGCGCGAGTAGGTCTGGCCCGTTATCGGATAGGCCGACACGAAACCCATCTTTTGAGCGACTCGGTGTTCGAGCTGGCGGACTTTTTCATGGTCGCCCGAAAACAACTGAAGAAAGCTGGCTTGCGTTCCGGTGGTTCCTTTGACGCCGCGCGCCTTGAGGCGTTCCAGCCGCGTATCGATTTCTTCTAAATCCATCACTAAGTCATGCAGCCATAGACAAGCCCGTTTGCCGACCGTTGTCGGCTGAGCGGGCTGAAAATGGGTAAAGGCTAGACAGGGCAGAGCACGAAAGCGATCAGCAAATTCGGCTAATGCCTCGATAAGAGCTGCCAGCCGCTGCCCGATCAGTTGAAGCGCCTTGCGCATCGCGATGAGGTCGGCGTTGTCCGCAACATAGCAACTGGTTGCTCCCCAGTGAAGGATCGTTCGTGCTGTGGGGCACATATCCGAATAAGCATGCAGATGAGCCATCACGTCATGACGGAACTGTTCTTCGTAACGGCGAGCCGCTTGCCAATCGATATGGTCCAGAGCAGCGCGCAGTTCTTCCAACTGCTGCCGGCTAATAGGAAGTCCCAACTCGTGTTGGGCTTCGGCCAAAGCCAACCACAGACGACGCCACGTGCGCACTCGCTCGGCGTCACTCCACAACCGAGTCATTTCGGCTGAGGCATAGCGTTCGACGAGTGGATTGCAATAGAGCGATTCGTTTCCCATCACGCTACCTGTTTGACAATCGAGGTACCGGTTTACGTATTACGACTCATAGCCGAGCACCGGGGACAAGAGCCGCTCGATCTCCTGTTTCGACATGCCTTTGCGTCGGGCGTAATCTTCGACTTGGTCTTCAGCGATTCGGTCCACGGCAAAATAGCGCGCTTCGGGATGAGCGAAATACCAACCGGCAACACTAGCGGCAGGCCACATCGCATAGCTTTCGGTTAAGCGCACCCCGATGCGCTCGGCCTCCAACAGACGAAAAATCGTGACCTTTTCCGAGTGATCCGGACACGCTGGATAACCGGGTGCTGGACGGATCCCGCGGTATTTTTCCGCAATCAAGTCTTCATAGGTCAACTGCTCATCCTTGCCATAACCCCAATGCACGCGTGCGATTTGGTGTAACCGCTCGGCGAGCGCTTCGGCCAGTCGATCGGCCAGAGCCTTGACCATGATGGCGCTGTAATCATCGTGGTTACGTGCAAACTTCGTGGCCGCCTCGTCGGCTCCGTGACCAGCCGTAACTACAAAAGCGCCGAGGTAATCGATGCGTCCGGAGTCCAGCGGTGCGATGTAGTCGGCCAGCGAGCGAAACACGTGCTGGCCTTGCCGCTGCCACTGTTGGCGCAACATCGGCAACCGGGCCAACAGCCGCGTTCGATTCACTGGGTCGTACACCACTATGTCATCGCCATCGGCTTGGGCCGGCCAAAAACCGAACACGGCACGCGCTGTTAACCAGCCCTGGGCGATGATTTGATCCAGCATGCGCTCGGCACGCTCAAAAAGGTCTCGAGCTACAGGCCCGACCTGCGGGTCGTCTAAGATTTTGGGGTACTTGCCTCGCAACTCCCAAGCCCAAAAAAACGGTGACCAGTCAATGTAGTCTCGCAGCTCCGCCAACGGAAAGGGATCAATGACGCGCACGCCCAAAAAGTCCGGTACGGCGATCGGCAGTTGCTGCCAATCCGAGCGAAAGGCGTGCTGACGCGCCGTGGCTAGGGGCACCAGTTTCCACTCGCGTTGTTGATAGGAACGCCGTAATTCCTCTTGTTGTCGAACTACCTCGTCCAGGAATGCTTGGCGATTGTCGCGGCTCAACAAGCGATCCACTACGTTCGCCGCTCGGGAAGCATCCAAAACATGCACCGTCGGGCCTCGGTATTGCGGAGCGATCTTTACGGCAGTGTGCTTAGCGCTCGTCGTAGCGCCGCCGATAAGCAGCGGGAGCGAAAACCCGCGCCGCTCCATCTCCTGAGCCACATGCACCATCTCATCTAGGCTTGGCGTGATCAATCCCGACAAACCGATGATGTCGGCGTGCTGCTCAATAGCCACATCTAGAATTTTCTCGCAGGGAACCATGACCCCCAGATCGATCACTCGGTAGTTATTGCAGCCGAGCACCACACCGACGATGTTCTTGCCAATATCATGTACGTCCCCCTTGACGGTAGCCAACAGCACCGTGCCGCGCGTGGTGCGGCCGTCGCCCTTGGCTCGCTCCGCTTCCAAATACGGCAACAGATGAGCTACGGCCTTCTTCATGACGCGAGCCGACTTGACGACTTGCGGCAAAAACATTTTGCCCGTGCCAAATAGGTCCCCTACCTTTTTCATGCCCTCCATGAGCGGACCTTCGATGACGCGCAACGCATCGCCATACTGCCGATACGCCTCTTGAACGTCGCTTTCAATAAATCGGTCAATGCCCTGGATTAACGCATATTCCAACCGTTGGTCGACCGAGCCGTTGCGCCACGCTAAGTCTTGACCGGGTGCTTTGCGCTGGCCGGCCTTGAGCGACTCGGCATACTCGATCAACCGTTCCGTCGCATCAGGCCGACGATTAAACAGCACGTCCTCGACCCGTTCTCGAAGTTCGACCGGAATCTCGTCATAGACCGTCAACTGGCCCGGATTGACGATGCCCATATCTATGCCGGCGCGAATGGCGTGATAGAGAAACACCGCATGCATGGCTTCGCGTACCGTATCGTTACCGCGAAACGAAAACGATACGTTGCTCACGCCGCCTGAGACTTTTGCCCCGGGGCATTCGCGTTTGATGCGTCGCACGGCCTCGATGAAATTCACCGCATAATTATTATGCTCAGCAATTCCGGTGGCGACCGTCAGGATGTTCGGATCGAAAATGATATCCTCCGGCGGAAAACCGACCTGTTCGGTTAGCAGGCGGTAAGCGCGTTTACAGATGGCAACCTTGTGTTCAGTTTCCACCGCTTGGCCGGTTTCGTCGAAGGCCATTACCACGACCGCAGCTCCATAGCGTCGGATAATGCGAGCACGGCGCAGGAATTCCTCTTCACCATCTTTCAGGCTAATCGAGTTGACAATCGCCTTGCCTTGCACGCATTGCAGTCCGGCTTCCAGTACCGACCAGCGGGAACTATCGATCATGATGGGAACGCGAGCGATATCGGATTCGGCCGCTAAAAGGCGTAAAAAGCGCGTCATCGCCTCTTCGCCATCAATAAGATCATCATCCATGTTGACGTCGATCACCGAGGCACCGCCGGCGATCTGTTCCCGAGCTATCTCGACCGCCTCTTGGTAACGTCCCTCGCGAATCAGACGCGCAAAACGGCGCGACCCCGTGATATTGGTTCGCTCGCCGATCATGAGAAAATTGCTATCCGGACGCAAAACAAGCGCCTCGGTACCGCTCAGTCGCGTATAAGCAAATGAGGGCGGTTCAATACGGCGTGGTTTAAGATCCCGCACCGCCTCGCGCAAGGCCGCGATGTGCGCCGGCGTCGTTCCGCAACAACCGCCCAAAATGTTGACCCAGCCGCGCTCGGCAAACTCGCGCAACTGCTGAGCCATCTCGTGCGGACCCAACCGATACTGGCCCATTTCATCGGGCATGCCCGCATTGGGATAACAACTGATCGGCCCCGACGCCACTCGTGCTAGTTCCTCGATATGCGGGCGCATGAGCTCCGGCCCAAGCGAGCAATTAATCCCGACGCTCAGCATGGGAAAATGCGACACAGAGATCCAAAATGCCTCCACCGTCTGGCTTGATACAAACGTCACGCCGGCGGCATTGAACGAGGCAGAGATCATCACCGGGACGCGGATCCCATGCTCGTCGCAATACTGCTGGATGGCAAATAAGCAGGCTTTCAAATTGAGCGTGTCAATCGCCGTTTCCGGCAACAAAATATCGACACCAGCTTCGATCAGCGCTGCAACTTGTTCGTAGTACGACTGCCGCATCTGGTGGAATGTGACGCTGCGTGCCGCCGGGTCGTCCACATCGGTCGAAATAGAGGCCTGTTTGGTCGTTGGGCCAATCGAGCCGGCAATAAAACACCGCCGATTTGGAGCTTGCCCCTGAACTTGTTCGATGGCTCGGCGAGCACACGCGACGGCTGCTGCATTCAATTCGCGCACCAGCTCGCGCGGTAAGCCAAATTCCTCCATCGCCACAGGACTGGCGCCGAACGTGTTGGTCTCGATAATGTCCGCCCCCGCCTCCAAGTATTTTCGGTGGATCGCCACCACATCCTCGGGGCGCGTCAAACAAAGAATGTCCACAAAATTGGACAGATCTTGCGGGTGGTCTGCGAACCGCTCGCCGCGAATGGCGCGCGCATCCAGTCGCAGTGCTTGCACCATCGTGCCCATCGCACCGTCCAACAACACGATGCGCGTTTCCAACGCCTCGCGCAATTGGTCAAACACAACCGTCCAACGATCTTCTACTACCGAAACCAATTCCGGCCTACCTCCGTACTACTCGCCATCGGACCTGTCGGCCAGCGACGCCCCAATACGCATATTTCCCATCATACCAACCATGGGAAGCCGATGGTTAGCTCCGAAAAGCGGGCCGAGGCTAAACACCAGTTACCCGTCCGCTGAGTCGTAAACTTCGCCGGTCGTAACGATTTAGCGATAGCCGTTCAAAAGTTCACTAAGTTGACTATTATAATCAACTATCCTGTGGTGCGTCAGGGGCGACCTAAGGGTAACTTACGTTGTTGTATGGCTGTTGCTTGTTGGTAAGACTTGGGTGAGTTAGAGAGACCCAAAGGTGCCGGGCCGTAAGTTGGCGACGGACCTAGGACGTTGTCTCCGTTCCACCCGTGCCCTTTAGCGCCATTCCGTGAACCATCTTGTAAATCAAAGTTTGGCTAATACTCAAGGTCGGTCGTTTTCTGGACCGATACGAGTTGTCAGGCGCTATCGTCTTTGCGTCGGATGGTCCGACTCACGGGAGGTGGAGAGTATGCACATGCCGCGGCAATCAGGGCAAACTAGTTGTCGACGTCGCCAAGCCTCCCCGGTGAGTAACTCCCGTGCGTCCCAGGGTGCAGCAAGCTCACCGCTCTTGTGTTTGAAAGTTCCGGATCTTGAGCGATCCTGGGGCGACCGCTTGAGCACGCGCCATGCCAAGAGCACCGCAACGGTTCGGTCCTTGCCACCGGAAGCGGAACCGGCTCCAGCCGAGCCGGCAAGCGCCAATCGCCGAATTGTACGGGTGGATGATCAGCACGGTCAGCCGCTTGAGACTTTTAGAAAACATGAGAATTCTATAGAAACGGACGATCCTCCGGTTACTCGCGTACCGGATTGGATCACGAATTCGTCGATCGAACAGCTTGTAGGACGTTTCGGTACGGCGGGATTGATTGCCGTTGTTTTGTTCACGGTTTTTGTTATTTGGGATCGAAGTCGTAAACTCGCTCACGAGTCGGGTCCTAGTCGGTTAACGCAGACGCCAGTTGCCGAGCCGGAACTATCTCGAATTGACCGAGGGTCGTTCCATCAACCGACAGGCTCGCCGCTACAACCGGAAAAAGAGCCGCTTCCGAGGTCGCCTGCCGAGGTCGCTCCGGCTGGTGCGGTCCAGTGGCCGTCGGCACCACCCACCGGTAACCACTCTCCCGCGGCGGTAACCGAGCCGAGCGCAGCGGCTGTTCCGTTCGGGACGGTGCAGCCGGCGGCGTTCGAGAGTTCGTGGAGCCAGGCTGAGGCGCATAACGGGTCTTCGGCTCGTCGAACCGAGCCCACGGATCGTCACACAACACCGGTGGCTGAGCTGCCCATCGAGAATACGACTACAGGACCTTTGCGGCAATCGGCTCCATTGCCGGCTGAGTTGGGTACGGATTCATCTGGCGGTCCTGTCAAACCATACCTGCCGCGTCGCCTTTTACCTCGGGTCGAAGACCATGACGACACGCACGGAAGCCGATAGCTTTTCCTCGCTTCGCCGCATTTCGAGTACCGAGCGGACTAACACCGTTCCCCATCCGCACTTTGACGAGGCCGGTGGGACGGACGACCTGCGGCGCGAAAGCCTGCCCACCGCGGACCAAGCCAGCGCTGCAAAACCAGCAAGCCCTCCGATGTATCGTTCGGATCCGGGCCACACTCGGCCGTTTTCCCCGGTATCCCATTCGGGCGAGCAGTCGCGGCCCAAGTCGGTCAATGTGCGCGATGAAGAGACATGGATTGTTAGTGATTTGGGCTCTGCATCGGAATGGTTTCAACACGCGACGATTATCGTAGGGCCACAATGGTCGACAAAGCCCCATGCTGGTTTGGAAAGGACCGAGGCACCTGCTCCTTCTTCTCCTATCGTTAAGATGCGGATTGACCAGCCAGCCGTCGGCTTACACCACTCCCAACTAGAAGCTCAGCAGGCGATTGCACCAACGCAGGCGGGCCAGTCCTGGCCGGGGCCTGGGTTGGTCGATTACCGGTCCGCCAACCAGACCGTTCACGCGGACCGTTCGCTGGAAGAGGCAGCTCCGCCTTATGACGAAGAGCAGCATGACGAACCGATACCAGGCGTCGAACCGTCACCAGATCTTCCGGTGGCTTGGGAAGTAGACGAGTGGCCGTGGCCGGAGGACTGTCACAAACTGTACCGCATGTTAGGAGACGAGCTTTTTGACGCGGGCCAGCAGCTCCGAGCAGCCGTCGACCAAGGAATCCGAGTAATGGCCATCACCGGTTCGCAGCGGGGCGAAGGACGAACAACGGTCGCGATGCTTTTGGCGCGTGCAGCCGCTCAACTTAAATTACGCACGGTGCTGATCGAAGCTGACATGGAGAACCCTCATTTGGCCCGGAAGCTAAATATCGAGTTACCGTTGGATTGGCGAACGGCACCAGCGCGAAACGTGCCGTTTGATGAGTCGGCTGTCTATGCATTGCGCGATCGGCTGGTGATTGCACCGCTGATTGTCCACCGGGGGCAATCGATTGCACCGAGTACCGATCAAACATGGCATCTGCTGCTTGGCCGGTGGGCAATGTTGGCCTTCGATTTGGTATTGATCGATCTAGGCCGCTGGCACACGGCTTGCCGATGGCTTCCCTGGGACAAAGCGACAGCGATTCACGGAGCGATTCTGGTGCGCGACATGCGAAACAGCTCCCGCGCCGATCTAGACCAGCTTGTGCAAGCCATAGCGAGCGAAGGCATCGAGTCGATCGGCATCATCGAAAATTTTGTTCGCCCAGAAAGCGAATGACCCGTCGACGTGCGAATCGTGTTTTCCTCGGAGCTCTGCACCTCTACACCCTGCACCCTGCGTCTCTGCGTTAATCCTCCCTCCTACTCCCTCAGTCACCATTCCAGGGTTCTCAAGTCGTAGGTCCGCCACGTGGGCTGACCGGTTCGCCGCCGATGAAGCGCCCGAGTTCTTCGCGGACGAACTTACGGCGAATCCACCAATTCTCGTCGTCATACGGATCATCGATCAGCGGACAGGGTTTTCCAAACCCCGGCAAATTATCAAATTGCCCATCGCGAAGAGCCGCGTCGATTTTGTCTTCTGCCACGATTCGTATTGCGCGTTCAGAAATCATAATCGAGAGCTCAGTTCCCACACCACCAGTGCCCTCTACCGGGTTGGTACGATGCAGGAAACACCCCTAGCTTTATGGCACATGGCACGCAAAGCCAAGTTCGTGCAATTCAACACCTCGGCAACCATTCCGCTACACCGGCGAATCGCTGATAGGCCCTTTTTTTAAAACCTACCACTGTGTGCACCCTGCCCTTCACATCTTCGACTCTATTAGACTATTTGCAAGGAAGCAAATGCTGTTGGCAAGCCGGTGCATAGCCCGGCCCCAGACGTGGCCCCCGACACAACCGAGCCGAGACTCTCCTCTGCGCGTAGCGTGTGTTTCCAGCTTACCTCTTCTTTCCTCTGCGCCCCTGCGTCTCTGCGTTAAAAAAATTTTTAGGAACGTCTGATCAACTGGCGGTAAACGAGCGTATTGGCTCGATGGATA
>CAYRMD010000045.1:0-42312 GCA_964425225.1 uncultured Pirellulaceae bacterium
TATCCATCGAGCCAATACGCTCGTTTACCGCCAGTTGATCAGACGTTCCTTAATTTTATTAATAAATGGGTCTCACTGCAAGCGACGCCCTTCCCGATCAAGGGACACTTCTAGCTCGCGGGCTCGGGCAGCGTTCCCACGGCGGCGTCAAGTACCGCAGCCCCAGGCACTCCCTACGACGATCTCGGGCCTGGGCCAGCTTGCGACGAGGCGCTTCGTGCAGGGCCGCCGGGTCACCCCGGTAGTACTCCACTGGGAGCAGTAACCCCAAGGCATTGTGCAACCGCTCCTCGTTGTACCGCGGATCACTTGATCGACCACCTGCACCGCGTTGATGGTTCGCCTCCAGCTCCTCGTCGTCCAAGAGCTCGCCGTCCGTACGTCATGTACCCGCCCGACGAGCCCCTTGTCCTCCGTACAGTGCCGCTTGATCCGCCGATGGCTCAGCCCGGATTCGTCCAACCCCTCAGCAAACTCCCGCCAAATGTACCCGCTGGCATTGCGGGTGCGAATCCCCGGGAGCTCGACGGACTCCCGATGCTGGTAGCATGGTAGCCTCGCGAACGCTGCCAGGCTCACCGAGTAACTATCCATCTAGGGCGTCAGTTCGTGGTGGACAATGGAACGCGAATTTTCGTCGCAGGAACTAGATCCGGTTGTCGTTGCGCGCATATAGCCTCATGTACTTCAGGTCGGTGGCCCACCACATCCTTTCCGGGCGTGAGGCCTTCTTTTCTTCTTAATGCCAACGTTTCGTCAAGCGGCCGCCAAGGATAGACCAGCTTTTCGTCCTATAAAACTGCGGTAGACCGTCGACGGGCTCAGGTGCACCACGTACTCGTCCACCATGGGCCAGGCCAGCCCCCGGTGACGCACCTCGGGGTGCTTTTGGGGGCGCATGACTTGACCACCTTGCGCTCCTCAGCCAAGGCCTCGCAGGGCTGGACCGGGCGCGGCGGCGGAGAGCCCTTACTGAGCTCGGACGGCCGCCGCCCGCCGCCAACGATAGTAAGTGCCCGGCCCAATGCTCTTAGCCGGGCCAGGCTGCGGCGCACCGGCTAGCCGCTCCGCCGGCGGGTCTGCTGGGGGATCCGGATCAGTGCTTCCTACAATTGCACGGACATCGTGCTGTGATCCTCTAAACCGAGAGCCTTCTTTAGCTCCAGGTTCTCCGCAGTCAGCGCCGCCAATACATTTCCTTGAGCCGTTGGTTCTCCGCTTTTATGCGCGGCTGTTACGCTGTGGGTTTCTGGTTGCCGTTAGCAACGAACTGCTTTGGCCAGCCATAGTACTGTGTCGGGTTGATCTTCCCACGGCGGACACAGCTCCGAGTCCTCAACGTCACCTTGCATTCCTTCCAGCACGACCCGTCGGTTCTTGTCGGCAGTCCACCGGTTCCGCTGCTTGGCGCTTGTCTCTGTCATCTTCCTCCAACGGGCATTGCTTCCTGTCGTTTGCGCGGATGCTACCTGCTCGCAAGCGGGATGCCGCCTAACCTTTCTAGTGTCTCATTTGGCAGGAAACGTTACACACCGCATAAATGCGGTCACTACAAGCACGGTCACCACGAACATGGTCACTTCGACTTTGGTCACTACGAGCGCCGTCGCTTCGAACGCGTTGGAAATGCTCCCGAATTCAACGCCAGAATAGGGCATGGTTCTTACCAAGGTTTTTCAACCGAGGTTGACCACGATTGCTAAGAATCGTTTGGCCGGAATGAGCCAACCGTCCGAATTGGTAAACCTAATTCACGTCGCATATCACGCGATCGGAAAGCCAATTGGCTAGAAAATGCCGACAAAAGCGATGCCTCCTTATGCCGGATGCGACGGAATGTCGCAGCCAAGAAGGGTTGTTGGCCAAGACGGTTTCCGTAATCATTAAGTGATAGCGTGCTTGGGAGTTGATCGCCAAAACTGTAATGCGATTGTAACCCATTTCGTGGCTACTAACGTCCTACTGAACTCGCTCGGTCTTGTAGACTCGCTACGCGCCAGCATGATGCTCGCCTGGCGCGAGATAGTTCGTTTTCTGCGCCAACGACACCGGGTAATCGGCGCCCTGGGCCAGCCGATCGTCTTCTGGCTCTTATTCGGTGCCGGGATGCATCGTAGTTTCCGATTGGGCACAAATGATGCAACTCCTTTTTGGCAATACTATTTTCCAGGAACCGTAATCCTAGTCCTGCTCTTTACCGCCATCTTCGCTACGATCTCGATTATCGAAGATCGTCGCGAAGGCTTCTTGCAAGGCATTCTCGTTTCACCGGTTCGTCGTTGGGTACTGGTAACCGGAAAATTAGGCGGCGTCACTCTGCTGGCCGTGGGCCAAGCGCTGCTATTGCTGTTGCTCTCGACTGTCTGGGGTGTATGGCCGTCGTTGCTTGAATGTGTGGTAATCACTCTGTTTCTTGCGCTTGTTGCCGTAGCCTTCGCAGCCATGGGGTTCATGCTCGCTTGGCGCATGGATTCTACGCAAGGGTTCCACGCCATCATGAACCTGGTGCTCATACCACTTTGGCTCCTTTCGGGAGCGTTTTTCCCGGTGCCGTCGCCTCAGGCGACCGAACCTGCACAATGGGCACTGCACTGGCTCATGCGACTCAACCCTGTCACGTACGCGGTAACCGGTCTTCGCCGGATGATGTACCGGTGGACGCTCCCCGAGGGCTTCTGGGAACCAAATAGCGTGGCCGTTTGCTGGATCGTAACTGCCGTTTTTTCGATGGTGATGATGCTGTTAGCCTGCCGCATGGCCGAACAACCCGTGTCCGGAGAAAAGATATGACGCGCAGCATGCTGTTTTGGGTCGCAACGCTGTGTGTATTTCTAGGAGCAATGGCGGTTTGGGCCGCCTGGCGGATGGGCCAGGCGCGAGTGGAGCCCATTTACGTGCACAGCCAACGCGAAAATGATCCCCAAGATGAGCCGCTCTTAAGCGAGTTCTCGCTCACCGAGCGCAGCGGCCGATCGCTCAGCAGCCGCGAACTTCTGGGCCAAGTCTGGGTAGCCAGCTTCTTTTTTACCAGTTGTCCGGGTAGTTGCCGGGCTCAGAATCTGGAACTATTAGCCATACACAATGCCTATGCTAAAAAGGGAGTAAAATTCGTCAGCATTACGTGCGATCCGTTGGTGGATACTCCCGAGAAACTCCGGGAATATGCCGACCAAATGGGAGCACCTGCCGATACGTGGTATTTCTTGACCGGGGATTTGAAATATACACGCCGCGTTGCTGCTGAAATCTTTCGCGTCTGGATCGACGAACGAGGCCATATGGACCGCTTCATGGTCGTGGATCGCTGGGGTAACGTCCGAGGACATTTCGATTGGCATGACCGCAAACGGCTCGATGAACTCAAACGGATGCTTGACCAATTGTTGGCCGAAACGGAGCCTCCCAAAGATGTCACACCCGTAATGGCAGTTCCCGGCACATTACCGCACCGAACACCGGTCCGGGAGGAGCCGGTCGACGAACCAGTTGTGGACCAGCCAACACAGCTCGAGAATGCCACTCCCCGCGCTTTACCTTCGGCCAGCAATTCGGAAGAAATCCCGAAAGATCAATCAGCTGAGGTGGCACCTGCCGTGACTCCAGATTCGGCAGGTAGACCAAATCAAAATTAGGCCGTTCACCAATACCACGAGCCGGGACGCCCTGTCATGATCGCGTGGCTACCGCACCTGAATGCGTTGCTCAATGCGATAGCCGCGCTCCTGTTGATCGCCGGCTGGTGCTTCATTCGCCAGAGACGTGAGCAAGCGCATCGTTGGATGATGCTCTCAGCCTTCAGCGTATCGACGCTGTTCCTCGTTTCGTACCTTACCTATCACATTAGCATTGGGGGAAGCAAACGTTTTCCGGTCGAAGCGGGGCAATGGGTGCGCGGCATTTACCTGGCGATTCTCACGAGCCATGCTTTGCTGGCCGCTCTCGTCCCGATCTTGGCTGTGTTGGCTATCTACTTAGCTCTGCGCGATCGGCGGCGGGCACACCGACTCGTAGCACGCTGGACGCTGCCCATCTGGCTGTATGTTTCTGTTACGGGTGTCATCGTATACTGGATGTTGTACCATGCGTATGGTTAAAGGTCGGGCCGCGAAACTTCAAAAGGGTGGTACGAGAAAAATGATTCTCGCGGCAAACGGTATCGCGACGAAATTCTTTTTAGGCCTATAATGTTTCAGAGGGTGACTCGGCTACACGGAGACGTGACGTAGGTGACCACGCGTAAATTGGGAAAGTTGGAATGAGTTGTAAGTGGTTCGTGAACATTATCTTGGCTCTGGCATTGGCGCTTACAGGGAAAGCTATCCTCTGGGCGTGCCCCACGTGCAAGCAAGCTCTGTCCGAGCAAGCCAATGCTGAGGGATTAGTCCGGGGCTATTACTATAGCATTTTGTTCATGATGTCGATGCCATTTTTGATACTCAGTGGTCTCGTCGCCTATTTTTATTGGGAGATCCGTCGCGCCCGTGCCCGCCAAGCAATTGTCAGCGCTCCATGCGTTTCCACGTCTAGTATGGAGAAATAACGGTTTTGCTACCCTTGGGGCACTCCTACAAACGATGCGAGTAGTTGGAAAGTGTTTACAGATCGGCGGTCTTATTATCCTGCCCATGTCGATGGTAATGGAGTTGTCCGATCTTCTCGGCAGGCGTATCGGCGTAGCCGACATGGTGTTGATGCTCGTTTTTGGGGTTTCGATGTTTTATATCGGGCGAATTGTGGAAGCCTATTCACGTTAGTTGTGCGCGCCATCGGCATCGTGGCCAAAAATGCAGCAGTTGGATGGGCCTGCGAACCGGCGACGGGGCGTGTGTGTCAAACCGGTATATCGCTTAGCCTGGTCGTGGTCACAGCGGTATGGGTGAGTTTCTTCCTGCCGTTTCGACATGCGCTCGCTCAGGACGCTAGCGAAGCGGAAACAGTAGTGATTTTCGACGAAGTTGACCCGTCGGTTCGCGGGTACCTCGAGCAGGCGCAGCAGTTTTTTGCCGCACGGCAATGGTCCGACGCGGTGCACGTGTTGAATCGAGTCGCGGAGACATACGGCCAAAAACTTATCTGGTGGGCAGATCCGGCCGATGAACCGGTTCGTCGGCATGTGCCGGTAACGCAATATATACAGTTGCAGCTGCTGCGATGGATGGCATCTACACCAGAAATAGAGCGCGAGTACCGGGAGCTTACGGCGGCCGTAAGCCAGCGGCTTTGGAATGCGGCTCGACAGGGCGATATGCGCGCCATGGAAGAGTTGCTGGACTATTATTTTCTTACTGAGCATGGGGCGCTTGCAGCCCTGCAATACAGTGAACTACTCCTCGAGCAAGGTCGAACGATACAGGCGCGTGGCTGGCTGGAACGCTTGCACCCGGCCATGCGCACGCCGAGCGGGCTCGCTGGCGTCCCGTCGGGACGTCCGTTGTGGTTGTTCGTATCTCCGGATGGCCCACTGTTGGAATGGATCGGCGCCCAGTCTCGACCATCAGAGACGGCCGTGTTTCTGGTCCACCCACAGCGGCCCGTCGGTTTCGAAGAGTTGTTGGCGCGCGCTTGGGCCATCTCGCGCTTCGAGGCGCGCACCGACCGGATACGCAGGGAACGGAGGTTGCTCAGCGAGCGTTTTTCCACAGCTCAAGGCATGGTGGCAGGTCGTTCCGGTCCCTGGCTGGAACGAATCGCGTCACTGCCGGTACCAGCAACGAACACTGGCGATTCGTGGACCACGTTCGCTGGTCAGCCGAATCGCAATGGGGTCTGGTCGTTGCGCGTGGATCCGGGAGGCCGACCGCTCTGGAAGGTAAAGCTCCCGAAGGTGGCCATGCGTCAGGACCCGTTGGCCGCTTGGAGCCGAGCTCATGTGGCCGAAGGACCGGATGATGCGTTGGCTTATTTTCCGGTGGTCCACAAAGGTCATATCTGGTTAGCGCAGGCCAATGGCATTCGTGCGTTGGATGTACGAACGGGAAGTCCGGTGTTCGCGACTGCTCGTCGAGTTGCCGCAGAACCCGAAAACAGCGGATTGGTATACGAATCTCCCAGCCATTGGTTGCGTCGCCTCTCCGGGAATGGCGGCCTGTTGGCAATAGCTCGCTATACGCTTTCGGCAAGTGGATCTTTGGTGGTGGCTCGACTCGGGCAACCGGTTGCCGGCGGGCGAGGTGCGTTGGACTTCGATGAGGAGCCTGTCAGTTGGATTGTGGCGTTGAATGTCGAGGCCGAGGGCAGGTTGTTGGACGGGTTTCCTCTTGAACCTCCCGGGACTGATTGGGGATTTGAGGGTACGCCTGTGGTGGATTCTCAACGCATGTACGTGGCGCTGCGCCGTCAGACCGAAAACCGTGCCGACTCGGCCGTCGCCGCGTACGACCTCTCAGGCCGGCTGCTTTGGATGCGGTCACTGGTCAGCGCGCAGAATACGGGGCGCAGTGGGTGGATGGATGTACCGTACAACCTACTTACGCTTTATCAGGGCACGTTGTATTTCAACTCGAATCTCGGCGTAATCGCCGCTCTTGAGACTTCCAGCGGGAAGATCCACTGGTTGGTACGTTATCCGCGGCGACTTATTCAACCGCAGTCGATCAATAATGCGGGCTGGCACCTTGCTCGGGGATTAACCCCTGCGTTGGTCTATCACGATGTGGTGGTAGTTGCTCCTGCCGATTCGGACCGTATATTTGCGTTAGATGCTTTTTCTGGTCAGTTGCTGTGGTCATTACCTAGCGGAGTGGCAGCGGACGTGGTGCATTTGTTAGGCGTCAAGGATGAAATGCTGATCGCCTCGGGTGATTATCTTTATTGGATCGATGTGCGGACCGGCGAGTTGTGCGGCCGGTTTCCTGAACCTTTTAGTCAACTGCCGGAAACGGCGCGTCCCTCGCCACGCGGTTATGGACGCGGGTTGATCGCAGGCGAGCACGTCCTTTGGCCTACGCGCGAGGCGCTCTACCTGTTCGCGGTTCATCCGCCAGATCGTAGTCCATGGAACATGCCTTTACCGCTCCAACAACCCCGACCATGGGAGTGGTACGGTGTCCAACCAGGACATTTAATTCCGGCAGGTGACGTATTGTTAGTTGTAGGCGCCGACGAAATGGCTGCTTTACCATGGTGAACTTCCTTGTCAGACTTACGACAGAAGAGGCGCCACAAGTACCGCTGTAGGACTAAGGGTGCTAGGCCCATAACGGTGCGGCATCGGTCCGATCGGAGGAATCGGCCGTTTTGGGTTCCGAACGGGAGAATTCTTCCACGAATGGGGGGCATTAAGGTTCTATCGATGAATACTACCGGCGACGATGTACGGGCAATTGAGGCACTACGCGAGGCACATCGGCGACTCGTGGAGGAATTGGCCAAAGTCATTGTGGGCCAACAAGAGACGATCGAGCAGTTGTTAATTGCCATGTTTGCTCGTGGCCATTGCCTGCTCGTGGGAGTGCCAGGATTGGCCAAGACTTTGTTAATCCGCACCTTAGCGGGTGCCTTGTCTCTGGATTTTAGCCGCATTCAGTTCACTCCGGATTTAATGCCCGCCGACATCACGGGGACGGAGGTGATTCAAGAGGATCGGGCAACAGGGCAGAGGGAGTATCGGTTTTTGCGTGGGCCGATTTTTGCCAACGTTGTATTAGCCGATGAGATCAATCGCACTCCCCCAAAGACCCAAGCGGCTCTTCTGGAAGCCATGCAAGAGCATCAAGTGACGGCCGGTGGAAAAAGACATGCTTTGCCGGAACCATTTTTTGTGCTGGCCACGCAAAATCCGTTGGAGTTGGAAGGGACCTATCCATTACCCGAAGCGCAGTTGGATCGCTTCATGTTTCAGGTATCGATCGACTATCCCTCCGAAGAGGAAGAACTGGAAATCGTGCGGCGTACGACAGCCGATCAGGAGGTGGAGGTGGCACGGGTGTTGGACGGCCGCCAGATCAGCGACTTGTGTCGGCTGGTACGTCGCATTCCGATTGCAGACCATGTAGCTCGTTATGCGCTGCGATTAGCCAGGCGTACGCGGCACACACGACCGGAAGCCCCGGATTTTGTAAAGCGCTATGTGTTGTGGGGTGCAGGACCGCGCGCAAGTCAGTATCTGGTTTTGGGAGCGAAGGCTCGAGCCGCGCTCTATGGCCGGCCCTATGCCAGTTTGGAGGATATTCGAGCTGTAGCGCGCCCTGTTTTGCGCCATCGGCTCAAGACGAATTTCTTGGCCGAGTCTGAGGGGATAACGGGCGAATGGATTATTGGTCAACTGCTTAAGACTACACCGGTAGATGCTAGGGGGGATGATGAGCACGATCCGCTGGCGCGAGTATTTCGAGCCGGAGACGTTAGCGCGACTTAAAGGACTGCGCCTGCGCGCGCAGCGGCTCGTCGAGGGCTTGCTTTCGGGGCTGCATCGCAGTCCTCGCCGTGGGTTTTCGATCGAGTTCGCCGAACACCGCGAATACGTCCCGGGAGATGATCTGCGCTATATGGATTGGAAGGTCTTTGGCCGTAGCGACAAACTGTATTTGAAACAATTCGAAGACGAAACCAACCTGCTGGCCTATCTGGTACTCGATTCCAGCGGGGGCATGGCCTATCAGGGGCCGAAAGCCCCTTGGTCCAAGTGGCATTATGGGCAGTGTCTGGCGGCAGCGCTGGCCTGGTTGGTACTCCGGCACCACGATGCCGTGTCGCTGGCCCTGTGTGATGATCAGTTGAGGCGATTTGTCCCGCTCGGCGGCGGAACGGCACATCTGGAGAACGTGCTTCAAGTCTTGGACCAAACGCAACCGCAGGGGAGCACGAGTTTGGGGCGAGCCCTATCGGAGTTGGCCGGCCGATTGTCTCGCCGCGGTATCGTCGTTTTGATGAGCGATCTATTCGACGATTGGGAGTCAATTATGCGCGGATTGCGAGCACTGCGGTTCTTGCGGCACGACGTGGTGGTGTTTCAGGTTCTCGATCCGGCGGAAGTAGAGTTTGACTTCCAGGAACCAATGCGTTTTTTGGGTTTAGAAGAAGCGCGTCGTGTGGCGGTCGATCCTCGGGCTTTACGGGAGGGGTATCTTCGCGAGTTCCAAGCGTTCTCCGAACGATTGCTCGAAGCCTGTCATCAGGCCGGAATCGAGTTGCTAACGGCCGTTACGTCGCGGCCGATGCATGAGCTGTTAGTGCCTTTCTTGCACCGCCGGGTGCAGCGGGTACCGTAGCGTTAGTAGAGGCGATTGGCCGAAAAGGTGATCCCTATGGGTGGGTGGACGTTTGCGTCGCCAGCGCTCTTGGGCTGGGCCGCTGCTGCCACAATTCCCATTCTGTTGCACTTGTTGATGCGCCGGCGCTACCAGGAAACGCGTTGGGCAGCCATGCAGTTCCTGCAAGCAGCTCTCCGGCGACATGCGCGCAGGCTGCGCATCGAACAATGGATCCTCTTGTTTGTGCGAACGTTGCTTCTGCTACTAGCGGCCTTCGCCTGGGCAGAACCGTTGTCGGCTCCATCGCGAGCCTTCTCCGCACCACTGGCCGATCGCACGCTCTGGCTTCTGGTGGTTGATGACTCGTATTCGTTACAGTACGCCGAGCAAGGTCAGAGCCTATGGGAAGACGTCAAACGCCAAGTTGCGACGATCGTCCAAGCAGCATCGCCGGGAGATGCGTTCCTGTTACTAGCCATGGGAAAACCTCCCCGCGCTATCGTTTCCGATCCGGTATTTGCAGCGGATGCCGTACTGACTCAGCTGGAGGACTGGCAGCCACGCGACACGTCCGCTGAACTGGCGCCGGCGTTGAACTTGATAGAACAACTACTGGACCGGCACATGGCAAAAACCTCCCGCTGGCAAAAGGCTGCGGTCTGTTTTGTGACCGACTTGCAGGCAACGACGTGGAACGCTTGTCAGTTACCGGATGTTCGCCGTTTGATTGCTCGCTTGACCGACCGGGCTCAAATTCAACTAATCGAAGTGGGAGGATCCTGGCAAAACGCTGCTGTGACACGCCTAGAGTTAAAATCTCCAGTGATTCGTGCGGGGGATCAACTCATCGCGGTGGCGGAGATCCGGCGTTATTCGGCGAACCAACCACGGTTCGGTCAAGCCTCGTGGTTGATCGATGGCCAGCCCGTGGCCACTGTGGACGTAGACCTGTCACCTGGCTCGGTAGTGCTTAATTGGTCCTATCGTTTGGTGGAACCAGGCCCACATACAATCGGTTTGAAAATCGATGGGCTTGACCCGCTAGCGGTCGATAATCAGAGGTTTCAGATCGTAATGGTGCGCGACGCCTTGCGTGTCTTGTGCGTTTATGGTGATCCGCGTACTGCGCGGCCGCTTATTTGGGCAATGCAACCATCGAGCAGCTTTTCGGAAGCGATCCAGATCGAGTCAGTAACGACCAGTGCACTGCGTGACGTGAGGCTGAACAACTATCAGGTGATCTGGCTTTGTAACGTGCCACCTCTAACGCAGGAGGAGGTGGCGCTGTTGACGTCGTACGTTCAAGCCGGTGGTGGGTTGATCATCTCTCTGGGCGACCTTGTGCAGCCTTCGCGATTCAATCAATCGCTTGCCGCTGAACCGCACCGGTTGGCCCCCGCTCGTTTGGGAGAGGTAAAAAGCGGTGTGGAGACCTACTTTGATCCGCTGAATTATCGTCATCCGGCAATCCAAGTATTTGCTGGCCAGGAACGGGCCGGCTTACTAACGCTCCCGATTTGGAGATATTGCCAGTTATTGCCATGGGAAGATCTCGAGGTGCGTGCGGTGTTGGCATTCGCCAATGGGGATCCAGCTATTGTAGAAAGGGATCTAGGGGCAGGGCGAGTCGCGCTTTGGGCAACAGCGGCAGGTGATAGCTCGGCGTTGAGCTCGACACCGTGGAATGAGTCGGCCGCGTGGCCCTCGTTTGTGCCCTTGGTGCATGAGTTGCTGTGGTGGGTGGTGTCGCGTGGTGAACTGCTCCGCGATGTACAAGTGGGTGAGCCGCTCGGCGGCTATGTAACGCTCGACGTGCCACAAGCCGATCTGCGGGTAGTTACTCCACGAGGTGCGTCGATCAGCATTCCCATTTCGGCGGACGCCGATTCCAAAGCGCAATGGCAATTCGAGGAAACATGGTGGAGTGGCTGCTACCGTGTGGAGTGTGCTTCAGCTACCGAAAGACACCAATGGTACGCAGTCAATGTCGATCCCCAGGAAGGCGACCTTAGCCGCATGGCAACATCCCTGCTGCCGGCTCAGTTTCACCTCGGGCCGCCGGCTTTCGATCAAGAGCCACTGACAACAGGGGCTTCGGCTGTGAAGCAGTCCTGGTCGCGGGCACTTTGGGCAGTCGTGTTTGGATTGCTGTTGCTCGAGAGTTTTCTGAGCTGGAGGTTTGGAGCGGCGCGCGGCCTGATGGCTAGGCCCACGAGAGCGGGTCGGTAGGTCCGTTCCGGGCAAACCTTCCGGTGGAACACTCAGCAGCTAGGAACACGACAAGCGAGGGCAAGACGTACGAAGATTATGTGGCAAGTCTTCCACGACTTCATATTTGGTCCACCTGCCGGCCTCCAGCGGCGGCTGATCCACGATTATCCGTGGCCCCATTGGACCGCGCTGTTGTTGCTGTTTACAGGGTGGCTGTTTATTTGGGTTCTCTACAGGCGTGAGGCAGGCCGCGGCTCTCGACGCCTCATCGCCGCTCTGCTACGTGCTCTTGTTGTTACGCTCTTAGTTGCCGTTTTTCTGTATCAGTGGCAAGTGGTCACCGAAGTAACGGATTTGCCCGACTTAGTTGTGCTAGTGGACGATTCGGCCAGTATGATCCATCGAGATGTTGCACCTGCGGATGCGAATACGCGGGCCCGAATGAGTCGCTGGGAGGCAGTCCAGGGCAAACTGCTGGGCGACAGGTGGCTTGAAGCGTGGAGTGAGCGCTATCGTTTGAAGGTGTTTCGCATAGCGGGTGATGTTCGTCCCGTGAATGACCCCCTTGCGCAGGAAGCTTGGCAATGGGAACCGGACTTGCTTGTGCATCAAACGAGTCGTTTGGGTGAAGCACTGCGCTCGGTGCTGGAACAACAGCGGGGCCGCCCCACAGCCGCCGTAGTGCTGTTTTCGGATGGGATCGTTACCGAAGGAATCGCGCTGGCTGATGTGGCCACTTATGCTCGCCGCTTGGCGATTCCCATTTATACAGTAGCTGTGGGTGACCCAAATCCTTCTCGCGATTTTGCCATAGCCGATGTTTTGGGTGATGACGCGGTCTTTGTAGGAGACATTGTCCGCTATGACGTTCGCATAACCGGGCGCGTGCAACAGGCTGAGTCGATTAAAGTAAGCGTGCAACGCAAAGCCGATGGCCATGTATTAGCGACGCGGACGGCGACTCTTTCCCCCGATGCTCCTCCCGCCAGCGTCCCGCTTACTTTTCCGGCCGATCGAGTCGGGGAATGGGATTTGGTCTTTGAAGTCCAAGCCGAGCACCCGGATGCCAACCCAGGCAATGACCGCGCGGAACGTCGACTGGCGGTGCGCGATGAGATGCTGCGGGTGCTGTACGTGCAGCAGTATCCGAGCTTCGACTATCGGTATTTGAAGCAGCTTTTGGAGCGTGGTTTACATCGCGGCAGTAAGAGCCAAAAAGCCGTTCAATTACACGTGGCGCTCCAAGAGGCAGATGCCCAGATGGCCTCGATTGATGCATCCATCATTCCAGCGTTTCCTGTAGAGCGCAGTGAGCTTTTCCGCTATGACGTGGTGATTTTTGGGGACGTTGACCCGGCGTTGTTTCCCGCGAGCCTCATCGAGAATCTCGTGGCGTTTGTCGAGCAGCGCGGTGGAGGCCTGGTGGTGATTTGCGGTCCGCGGCATACACCGTGGGCCTATCGGGCGACGGCACTGTCACGCCTGCTGCCCGTACCGGCCGAACAGATGTTTCCGCCATCCGAAACCCGGTCGGCGTATCGCGTTGTGCTGACATCACTCGGCCAAGCTAGCCCTCTAACTCAGATGGGTACTGAGTCGGATGCAGCAATTTGGGCGGGAATGCCAGAATTGTTTTGGGTCGCCCAAGCCCGTCAGTTGCGGCCCGCAGCTCGGCCCCTGCTCGAAGCCCATGCTCCAGACGGCTCGGTGTGGCCCTTGGTGGCTGTCCAGTTCCTGGGAGCGGGTAAGGTAGTCATGTTGATGACCGATGAATCGTTTCGATGGGCGAAGCACCCCGACGGAGACGGTTATTACGCGCGTTTTTGGTTGCAGACACTACGCTATTTGAGCCGTGCAAAATTATGGGGCGACACCACGGGAGTCGAATTGACGGTCGATCGTGCGGAGTATCAGCCAGGTGAACTGGTGACGGTTACAGCGAGATACTTGGACGAGCGTCAGGCTCCGGCTGCCGATGATGCCGTAACCGTTGTTATCGAACGAGATGGCGGCCAGCGACAGTCCTTGGCTCTGGTGCGCAGTAATGTCCAGCGAGGGTTTTTCCGCGCCGAATGGCCCGCCAGGTTTCCGGGTGACTATCGCGTATGGCTGGCCTCCCCGACCACCACGGGACAAACGGCAAATGCGAGGTTTCGCGTTAGCGCATTTGCCGGTGAACAGGCTCGATTGGAAATAGATACCGAACAGTTGCGGCAAACGGCCGAACGCTCCGGCGGAGGGTACGTGATGATCCAAGAGGCTGACACACTTCTCGATCAGTTACCTGCGGGACGACGAGTCCGCATCGAGTCGCTGCCACCGCGACCGGTGTGGAATAGCTCGTGGATCGCGGCGCTTTTCGTTGCATTGCTAACCGCGGAATGGATCGTACGAAAATCGGGTGGAATGATATAATCAACCGTGGGCTACCACGAATACTGCTGATGCAATCTACAATTCCAGAAAATAGCCGTGTTGGACACGCACCTACGTGCAACATCAGGCGGCGTCAGTGTGCAACACTTTCGGGAACGATGAGGCGCTTCGAATGAGGCATCCATTATTGGTGGTCATAGGCGCGCTTGGTCAGCAGGCGTATCTGCGGCTGTGGATTGCGGCGCTAGCCCGTTGGCTCACCGTGGTGCTCGTGACGCTGTATGTGCTCGCCTTGATCGATTGGTCGTGGCGCAGTGAAGTGCCGCTAGAACGTTGGACATTGTCGCTCGTAGGGGCCATGGCTGTTCTAGCGGCAGCCTATCGGCTAGTGATACCTTTGCTTTCCTATCGACCCGACCCGGTATCGGTAGCCCGATGGGTTGAGCGGATCGACTCGCGATGGGGTGATCAACTTTCGTCGGCCATCGCGTTTCTTCTGGCGCGCGATGCCGAGCTACAATACACTTCCAGCCAACTACGCCAGGTGCTTATCGAACAGGTGGGTGGCTCGATAGCATCGCTGCAACCATCCCGTTATCTGGTGTGGCGCACCGTGCGTCGGTCGCTGACGAGCTTGGTAATCGTCGTCCTCGTCGGATTGGCTTCATGGGGCATTGCTGCGGACCAGGTCGCCGTGGCTGTACGTCGATTGGTGATGCCGTGGCGTAACGAATCGTGGCCGCGCCGTCATGTGCTCGAACTTGTGGATTTGCCCGAGAAGATCGCATTCGGACAGGATTTGGAAATCGTGGTGGTCGACCAACGAGGCCAGTTGCCGGAATCCGTTACCCTGTATTACCGTTGGAAAGACCAGTCCAGTGTGGAAAGCCGGCCGATGACATTTGCTGGCGGGCGGATGGTATATCGATTGACGAATGTTACGCGTGCGTTGGATGTCCGTGTCGCGGGGGGAGACGACCAACAAATGCCGTGGCAGACAGTCGAAGTGGTTCAGCCGCCAGAGGTCGTCCAGAATAGGATTTATGTCGATCCACCGAGTTCGAGCGGGTATGACGCGTACCAAATGAGCGGCTCGGGCGACGCACTGGTAGGATCGAAATTGACATGGGAGGCGATTTTTTCTCCAGAGCCTGACCACGTGCGTTTGTTGGTCGAGCCGAACGAACTATGCCAATGGCCAGACGGTGCAGGACCGGTAGACCAAACGCATCGACCGGCTGATGGTTTGAGTTGGCGCGTCGAGTCGGTCTCTGCGATAGCTTCGGGGCAGTTGCGTTATTGCTGGGAGCTGCGTTTTGCCGATGGACTGTTGTGGCAATCGCCGTGGTTGCGCGTGTCGATTTTGGAGGATCGCCCGCCCTCGGTTGTCTTCGATCCGGTTCCCAAACTTACGGCTGTCACTCGCCGCGCTCATTTGCCCTTGGGCGGACGTGCTGAGGACGATTTAGCAGTGCGCCGTGTGACGGTGGAATTCTCGGTTGGTGCGGCACAGCGGATTCTTGAGGTTTACTCGGCCGAGAACCCCGTCCGGCATTCGGGCATGCCTCCACCGCAACGACCGGATCAACGTCGCTGGCAGGTCGTGGTGGATCTGTCGCAACTCGGGAGTGAGTTGTCGTCGAATTCCGTATCGATTGTGGCAAAAGTCGAAGATTTCGCGGGGCAGTTACAAGCGACCGAACCGCTGGTCTTGGCCTTGGTCGACGACGCGCAGTACGAGCGGCGGCTGGCGCAGCTGCAAGCGGAATTAGTGCCGCTGTTGCGGGAACTGTTGCAGATGCAGCACAGCGCTCAGGATCAGGTACGCCAGGTGTACGAGGCGTATCAACGGGATACCGCACCGGCAGAGGCTCTGGTGGACCGGTGGAATTCCGCCGAACTACACCAACGTCGAGTGGGCCGGTTGTTGCTCTCCGATCCAGATAGCTTGCGATCCCGTGTCGAACAGTTGCAGCGCGTATGGGAAATCAATCAGCTCCATTTGCCAGACCTTGAAAACTCACTCCAGGATCTGCAAGCCGCCCTGAACTCGGTGCAAGAGCTGCTGCCGTCGATTGAAGCGGCGGCTGCGCTTGTCGCTCGGCAATTACCGGAGTCGATCGCATCGCAGAAAAAGTCGGAGTCGTTGCTGGCAGCAATGGAACGCACAATCGACGGACAAACCAAGGTGCTGGAAGAACTCCAGGGACTCCTCGCTCGGCTTTCGGGCTGGGAAGGGTATCGTCAGTTTGCTGACAAATTAGGCGAATTACAACAGGCGCAACAGCGGCTCGTGGAACAAACGACACGTTGGCAGGCACATCAACTCGGCAGTAATTCGTCGCAGTTATCGGGTCCTCAGCAAGCGGAACTGAGCAGGTTAGCAGAACAGCAGGACGATTTGCGTCGGCGATTCGAACAGTTGCAGGGTGGGATGCAAGAGGCGTTGCCACAGTTGCAACAAACCCAGCCGCAGGCAGCTCAGCGCGTGCAACAGGCTTTGGACACGGCTAACCAATTCGATGTTGTTGCGTCGATGCGTGCTGCTGCTCGCGACGTGCAGCAGAATCGGTTGGGCAGAGCTGCCGGCGCTCAGCGCCGCGTGGTTCAAGGACTTCAGCAGATGACCGAAGCGTTGGCCGATCAACGCGGGGATAGTGGTGTGGAAGGACTCGCGCAAGCGCTTAGGGAGCTCGAGCAGCTTCAAACCCAGCAATCGCATTTAGATCAGCAGCGAAAGGATGCGTCTCAGTCGCCCGATGGTGCTGCTGCGGAGCAGCTGGCGCGCGAGCAGAGCGCCGTGTCCCAACGCACTTCGGAGACATCCAAGCGTGTCGCCCCACTACATCCGGGATCGGCCCGGCTACTTGAGGATGCAGCTGGCCACATGCAAGAGTTGGCGTCAGAAACACTGGAGAAACGTTGGGAACAGGCTCACCAAACAGCGCAGCAGGTGCAACGATCGTTGCACGATGCTGCTCAACTCTTACGCACCTCGCAGAATGTAACGCGGCAGCAAACCCTCGCTCAAGAGCTTGCGGAAGTGCAACGACTTCTAGCGAAATGGGACTCGCACCAACGTCGCTTAGCGGATGAGACGAGCCAGCTTCAGGAGAAATTCGAACAGCAGACCGTTTGGAGCGTGGAGCAGCGGGAAAAGCTCGATCGGCTAGCCGAAGAGCACTATGGCTTGGCCTCACAAGTGCGCCAAGCGGCCGATTCCTTCTCGGCACTAGCCGTGGTGCCGTTTGAGCTGCGGCGTATTGCCGATCTTATGGAATCCGTGGCAATGCGACTGGGCCGCCACGAAGCGGGCCGGCACACTCAGGCCGAACAGCGACGCGTCCTCGACAGGCTCCAACAATTGATCCAACTGATGGATTTGAATCGTGCACCGATGCTACCCTCGCCGAACATCCCTGTCGGAAAACCCACCGAGCCTCAGGAGGGTAACGTACCTGCCATTTCGATGCAGGAGCTCCTCCTTTTGGAAAAACTTCAGGCTGACCTCAAGCAGCGAACCGCGGAGCTGGATGCGGAACGAAGTCGGTTCACGGGTGTTCCGCCAGCCGACTGGCAGGAAGCCGTTCGTAGATTGGGAGACGAACAGGCGGCCCTAGTAAGACTGCTCGAACGATTGCGAGGTCACCTTTCGCAGGGGAACAATTGATGAAACGGTTAAGCGGTTTGCTTGTTCTTCTAATTGCTTACCCAGGGATAGGAGGCGGGCTGGTTGCTCAGGACGCACCAGTAAAAAATCCTCAGCCATCGGATTTGGATAAGGAACTGTTGCGCGATCTAAAATTGCCGCCTGGTGCCTCGTCACGGTCGGCCCCGGAGGGAGAAGATTTGGGACAAGAAAACCCCATCGTTTGGTTACAAGTCCACATGAACCGGGTGGCGCAACGTTTACAGATGGGTGATACGTCGGCAGCGACACAACGCTTGCAACAGGAGATTCTGGATCGAATACGGGAATGGCTCGAGCAACATCGTCAGGCATTACCCTCCGAGTCGTTATCCGAGAATGTGGCGGGCAAATCCGTCGAGGAGCCGAGTGGGACTGTGGAATCCGCTGCTACGCGTCCGGAACCGGTGGGCGCAACAGGCGCAGCTTCGGAATCGGCGCTGCGGACGCCTCTTCCAGCAAGTATTTGGGGCCACTTGCCCGAGCGTGTTCGACATCAGTTGGAAAGCCGTACCAGTGAACTTTTCCTGCCCAAATACCAGGAGTTGATTGAAGCCTATTACCGGCGTCTCGTTGAATGGAACGATTGGCAGGTGGACGCGAAACCCGAGCGAAAAACACAGTAGATTCTGCGGCGCAGCCCAGGCCTCATGGCGAATTAATGATGCTGAACCAGCGTTTCAACGACCGATCGTATGCACGGCGCAAGTGGCTACGCGTCATGGGAGCTGGTGTCGCTACTTGGCTGTGGCGACCGCTCTTGGCTCAAGATCTATCACCCAGGCAATTGCTGACACCTGCTGTGGAGCGAGCAATCGAACGTGGTTTAGCTTATTTGGCGGCACGGCAAAATCCTGACGGCTCTTTCGGTCGTGGTGGGTACGGCTGGAACGTGGCCGTCGTAGCGCTGGCGGGAATGGCATTCGTGTCCTCGGGGCATTTACCGGGACGTGGACGTTACGGCGTCCATGTCGAACGCTGCTTGGCCTATTTGTTAGCCAACACCGAGCCAAGTGGGTTCATTAATGCGCGCGCGTTTAGCGGGCCTGGTCCCATGTATGGACATGGTTTTGCCACGCTTTTCTTGGCAGAACTCTATGGAATGACAGAGGACCCACGGATTCGGGATCGACTGGTCCGAGCCGTGGGATTGATCGTCGCTACACAAAATGATGAAGGCGGCTGGCGGTATTTTCCTCAACGAGCCGACGCTGACCTGTCCGTTACGATCTGCCAAATCATGGCTCTGCGTGCTGCTAAGAATGCCGGAATTTTTGTGCCCACTGATGTAGTGGATCGGTGTACTCAATATGTCAAGCGGTGCCAGAATCCGGATGGCGGATTCATGTATCAACTATCGCAACCCGGTAGCAGCGAATTTCCCCGTAGCGCTGCCGGAATAGTAGCTCTCTATAGCGCGGGTATTTACGAAGGACCAGAAATCGAAAAAGGGTTGAAATACTTGTACGAAAATATGTCGCAACGAGCAATGTATGCCGGAAGTTCTTATTACTTTTATGGGCAATACTATGCAGCTCAAGCGATGTATCACGCGGGAGGTAAGTATTGGGCCGAGTACTATTCGCTAATCCGAGATCATCTTATTAGATTGCAGCGTCCTGAAGGCGATTGGGCAGATCCCATTTGTAATGAGTACGGTACTGCAATGGCATGTATCATTTTGCGGATGCCTAGTAGTTATTTGCCAATTTTCCAACGGTAGCAGAGTGATAAATTATCTACGTTTGTTGCGGGTTAAAATGGTTATTATAGGGCGGCTGCGAGTGCACATATAATAATTGGAAAGCATCGATTGGGAAGGTCGTATGCCGTAAGTCCGAATATAGAATGCAAAGTCGCTAAGGCGCAGAGGCGCGGATGACAAAGGAGAAAGGCTCAGGGGCCTCGATTGGCTCCTTATGTCTCCATGTTGTTCGCGACGGCTAGGTCGTATTCAGGATGTCGGTAGCCGGGTCAATAAGTTTCCCCGTGAAACTGAAGTTGCGCAACTCAATCGATCCATATGGACCCCGGAACGATGGTGGCAAAGCCCGTCTATCAAGCGGCGGATCTATGCCAGTTGCCCCTGGCGGGCCCGTTTTTTGGATTAGAATGCGGTATTGGTTTTATTGCCCGTCGTGAAATAATTGCAGACGTTGCTTGCGTACGGCCGTAACTGGCAGCAGGAGTCGGTCGACAAAACCAAAAGAGGATACTCCGCAAGACGTTTGGATAGTTACCAACCAACAGGTGGTGGGCAATGTGTCGTCACGTATGGATGAGCCTGATGCTCACTATCTGCACGGTAGGTCAGCATCGGGTTTTCGCGCAACGAATTGTTTGGGACGTGGAGGGGCATTGCCGAGAATCGTCTGCTGCAAGGCGGATCGATTCTGCTGGTGTTGAATTCCAAGGAGACGTGGGGCGGATAACCTGGGAAAAATTGATTGCTTGGGGAGCGGCAACTGAGTACCGGTCCGGAGTGGCCACGGTGCTTATCGACGGATCGATTTTGGTAAGCGGCCCAGGACGAATCGATCCGAATCGTTGGACCGTCGATGCAGGCGAGCACCAGTGGCTTGGCCCTTCCGTTTGGACGCGAATCGAATGTGCCCGTTCATCGGTGGCTGGTGTTCTCTTTCGGGCGAGCTCTGTGCTGGATGAGCTAGATCGGCTACTGGAAAAACTCCTTACGGAATCGCACGAGCACGATCAGTTGTATCTATCTAACGGAGATGTGGTGGAAGGCGATTGGGTAGATTGGACTTATGAGAAGCGTCCTTCGATAGTCAAAATGCAAACCCCATCCGGATTGCTTTCCATCGACGAGAATCAGTGCTTGGCTGTGGCTTTAGCCCGCCGGACGAATCAACCTCGGCCCCCGCAATGTGTGCTGGGCTGGAGTGATGGAAGCCTGGTGCATGTCTACCGGATCATGTCCGATGCTAAAGGCTGGACGTTCGAGATCAATGGTGGATCCGCTCGGATCGACAGCCAAAGAATTGACCAACTGTGTTACGTTCGTTCTGGCCGTGCTCCGGTGCGCTATCTTTCCGAACTGACTGCGAGCGGTTATCGATATGTGCCGTTGTTTTCCCTGGAGTGGCCATATCGATTGAATCGCAATGTTCTCGGTTACCGGATCCGGTCCACTCAAGGATGGTACGACGTGGGGATTGGCTTGCATGCCACGTGTCGGTTAGCGTATCCGGTACCAGATAAGGCGGTCCGTTTTCAGACACAAGTAGCGCTGGACCGTTCATCGGGGAATCTGGGATCGGCTGTGCTAAGGGTTTATGTGCAGAAGGGTGCGGCTTTCCACTTAGCAGCAACGACGGAGGTGTTCACTGCCGAGACGCCTCCGATATCCATCTCGATCGATGTACAAGACGCTCAGCAACTGGCGCTGATTGTCGATGCTGCTGATGGGTGGGACATTGGGGATCGGGTGAATTTGATTCTGCCCTGCTTTGTTTTTAGCAGCAATGACGTTCCATAGCTATTTCTCGTTCGTAGGTTCTTCTCGAATGACGACATGGTACGAATGTTGTGGAGACTGGGTGGCGTGGGCTATTGCCGGTTACAGTAGATAATCCACCAGCACGTCCCCAGGTGTCGATTGAGGTAGCTGCTCGCAAAAGCGGCGGCCGCCAACCATGGTGCTACGTTTGCGACGAACTACTCGATGTAAATATCGAGGACCGTGGTATCCTTGGTAGCGTGTGTTCCCAAAGTACATGCAGCCGGCAAAAGTATGGTCTCGCTACAAACCACAGGGCGCTCCAAGAACCGATGAGAAGCTTCTAATTGCCCGTCTAGTACGCTTAGTATGTGAAAGCGATTGTCACCGCCCCATGAGCATTTGTCGCCCGAAGCCAACTGGTAACGATCTACGGTGAAGTAAGGGCAACGGATGAGAGTTTGGCCCGGTTGATCGGCTGGCGAACTGCGCACTGGGTCGATAGGACCTCGTTGAAAGTCGATCACTTCCAAAGCTTGCGCGATGTGTAATGGACGAGGCTTCCCGTCGGGTCCCAGTCGGTCCCAGTCATAAAGACGGAATGTTGTGTCACTAGACTGTTGGATTTCCGCCACCAGAAGTCCCGCACCCAAAGCGTGCACCGTACCGGCAGGTAGAAAAACGCAGTCACCCACCTTCGGTTCGAAACAGTGGAGCCATTCCAGAATACGTCCCTCGGCCAGTGCTTGCTCGAATATTTGCCGGCTGCATCCTTGTTTTAGTCCGGCGTAAATACGGCTTCCTGGTTCGGCGGCCAGCACGATCCAGGCTTCCGTTTTACCTTGATCGGGCGGGTCGAGTCGTGAGGCGGCTTGATCATCAGGATGCACTTGTACAGAGAGGTTCAGATGGGCATCGAGAAACTTGTATAAAAGCGGGAAACGCATACACGACGCGTATTTGCCAAGCAGGGCTTCGGGCCAGGTGGCACAGATTTCGCCGAGTGTTTTTCCACGCAACGGCCCACCGTTGATCACCACACTTTGGTCTTGGCCATGGTCGACAACTTCCCAGCTTTCTGCGAAGTGTTCACCTTCGCCAAGCTGCTTACCCAATAACGTTTCTAGCCGGCGCCCACCCCACAGATATTGTTTAAAAATGGGTTTCAAACGTAACGGATAAAGCATCGTCATCGTCTCCGGCCCATGCGGTCCCGTTGTCCGAGTGATGGGACATTCGCTTCGTGAAGTACAGTCGAAACGCATACAGACTCAACGGGCCGTCCAAGCGGGAACTTGCTCGGTAGTCTGCTCAACATTGACCTGCCCGTCAACGGGAGTCCATGGGAAGGCTAACTGCCGACGATGTGTTGTCGGCCGGTTTCTGAAGAGCAATCCTGCGTCGTTCAAAAACGGCGGATCGGCCCGTTGCTGCATGTTCGTGGCGAGACTACAATGACTTCGTTGTTGCTTCAATCAACAACAACCCACCTGGTGCGGCAGTTTCCTTCCGTACGCTTTTCAAGGCAGGGTCTACGGCGCGCCCAACAGGCGCCCTCGAGCGAGGCAGCCAGCTTTTAAGGAACGTCACGGGGATTTGTTATGGCCAAACGGATCTCAGAAGATGATTATTTCGCTCACACGACGATGACGTTCGGCGAGCATCTGGAGGAGTTACGCCGAGCGCTACTCAAAGGTGTCATTGGTATATTGGTCGGTTTCCTCATCGGCATGTTGGTGGCCAGTCACGTAGTGCGTTATGTCCAAGGGCCCCTGGAACGTGCTATGCAGCGCTACTACGTCAACGTAGCAGTTGAAGAGGATAGCATTTTATCCGAGGTACCTCAAGATAAACGCAACGAGCTTGCCAAACAGATGCTGGCCAAGGGCATGACCTATAGTTATGCCTACTTGGAAAAAGAAGAACTTTTGCGGATCGCTCGCGAGCTACAAAAGTTGGATACTTCGCGTGTACCGACCGAGTCCAGCGGGGTCACAAGCAACTCCGATACTGCAAAAAAACATTCTCTAAACCGGGATCCGACTGACAAGAATAGTCCGGCACACCTAGACCCTGCTGCCCCAATGGTCCCGTTAAGAGTTTGGACCCGCCTTAAAACGAAAATCACTTCTTTGGGTGCTGAAGAACCGTTCATGATTTGGCTTAAAGCCGCCTTTGTTGCCGGGTTGGTAATTGGTGGCCCGTACGCCTTTTATCAAGTGTGGTTGTTTGTGGCGGCTGGACTATACCCCCATGAAAAAAGATATGTCTACGTGTTCTTGCCATTCAGTATTGGACTCTTCTTGGCAGGTGTTAGCGTAGCATTCTTCCTCGTGTTTGATCCGGTGTTGGATTTCCTCCTCCAATTCAATCGCAGCATGCGCATTGATCCCGATCCGCGGATCAGTAATTGGATTACCTTTGTGTTATTCTTGCCGATTGGGTTCGGCATTGCATTCCAACTTCCGCTCGTGATGTTATTTCTCAATCGTATTGGACTTGTTTCCACTCAGGTTTATGCTGAAAAATGGCGCATTGCGGTGTTGGTCATCGCGGTGCTCTCGGCGGTACTCACTCCTGCCGATCCGATCAGTATGATTGCCATGGGGCTACCACTGATTGTGTTGTATTTTTTGGGAGTAGCTCTGTGTTATTGGATGCCGCCTATTCGTCGGCCGGATGAGATATACGAATGAAACAGTAGCTCGGACCCTGGCCGTTCGCCTGTTCGCTAACTCTGGCGTACCGAAAGAAGCGTAGCCGAAAACCAACAATAGCGGGCAGTAGGCCCTTTGCGTGGCAACTTAAGACCGCAACGACAGAGTAGCGCACGGATACAATCCAGGCCTTTATTTGGTTCCTCTTGTGCCTTGGCGCCTTTGCATTGTACGCTTTTCGATCGTGGGTGCTTCCGAGAGGGCAAAAGTCGGGTTACAGGGTTAACGTTCTTCGAGGATCGGCTCCATTTCAGGCGGCGTCGATGGTTTCGCTCCTAGCGCCGGTACCACCATTCGTCGTACAGGTAACGGTTTCGAACCGGTTCCGGTAAGGGCTTCTGGAATTCTCTAGGACGACCACCGACAACTTCAGGTCCAAGATCGGAATCCGGATAGGGATCGTGGAGTATGGCTCGATAGCGCTGTTGCCATTCCGGGCCGGGCGGACCCAAATTGGGCCACGTGCAGCCGACGAGCAAGCACAAACAAAGTAATAATGTCACACGTAACATCAAATCCCTCTTTCGTTGCTGGGAGCATGCTGACGCCCGTCGGCGTAGGCAATCGAAGCAAGTCTAGTTACTTAGCGCACCTTGTGGCAAGGCCAGTTCGATGAGGAACTCCGGGTGGTACCCTTGTAACCTTGTGCAACTTAAACATTGCGTGTGTGTCCTGTATTTAGGTCAGATGTGTCCGTTAGGTAAGGTGGCTGGCCGCCGGCTTCGCCTTTTTTGTACGCCCCGAGATGTGCGTTAGATGGTGGTCAAGGTGGATTTGTGTAAAGAGCTGGTGACCATACCGACAGGCTACAATCGAGACGGAGCAGCAAGAATCGTTCAACGCGAAAGCGGCAGGATTCGACAGACAATTCAGTCAAGTGTGCCATGGTTCGTCCCTTACTTGGGTTCCGGCACGACGGGACTCTAAAAAGCCCGGATTTTCCCGATCCGAAGGCCATTGTATGGGATTATTCGCAACACACTCTCGAATGCGATTCAGGAGTTCGTTATCACGGATAATGTGTTGGTAATACTTGCGTTGCCATAATTGTCCGAGAAACGGCGGACGCTCCGATGGTTAAACCAACGTGTCTAGGCGACCGACGTTTTCGATTTGACCCCCCACAATATCACCAACGGTAGTGGCAAAGCTTGTGGCTGCCCCCTCGGCAAATGCCCCCTATTAAATACGCCATTGGGGATCGCGCCATGGGGGATTACCCCATTCGTGGCTACCCCATGCGTAATAACCCAATCGGCGGTTGTCGCGTTGGTGGTTGCACGTTCATGTCGAGCAGGCTCAGGTTGGGATGGGCGATTGTCGGATCAGGCGCATGCAGGCCCGCGGTATTTCGGGTACACACGCGTTGGGCTGGCCCGTTTTGGCCAGCGGCATATTGGGCAGGGGCAGGTAGGGGTATCGGGAACAGGGCGTTCGGTAGCGGTATGTGGAGCGGGGTTTGGGTGGGGAATATGGTGCAGGTGTTTGGGTAGGGGAATTTGGGACAGGCACAAGGCCTGCCCCTACAGGGGAACGGTTACGGACAAGGACGATGATCCCGTGCAGGCGATTGGGTATTACCACAACGCATCCAATTCGGCATCAGACGCACATCTTGCTGCGGTGCACCAAGACGGTTACCTAACTGGCAACCGCTGGTGAACACTCCTATTCTGCAAGTTGCTCCGCGCTTATTGCGCCCGTCTATTACCAGCGTTTGGAACCATTGCTTTAGGCTTTAGTTGCTAGCGTTTTTTTCTGTTCAAAGCTTGCCGGGTGTCGGTGGGCTTATTGAGCCGGTGGTTTTCGCACAGCCCGCCGTAGGTGGATCTGAAAGTACCCGCCCGTGGCAGCGCGTTTTTCAACCACCCTGACCGTCCCCTTTGACCCCACTAAAGAAAACTATATTAATAAACATAATCAAGAATTTAGGAGGGTGGTACCAGAACCTTGGGGATCGGCTGTTAGGCCGTAAGGACAGACCCAGGACGCTGGTGGGACAGAAACCGAGGGCGTGGCGGTGGGTACCCCGGGTAAAGGGGACAGGCACTTGAGGCATGGGGACAGGCATTACGTCTTGTTGGTTTGGTAGTTTGCGGCAATTAGGAAAAGCAGCAGCGTAGGTTAATTTGGTAATATTGGACAGCTAGCGCACTATGGAAAAGACTTCCGCCTGAGCCGCCGTAACATCGCGTAAGATGCCCTTGGTCGGTACCTTGGTGATCGCAGTGGATACCGCGTCGGCTGAGGCAGCGACGAAAGCCGCGTGCAGGCGGCTGTCGTGCGATCGTTCAAAACAGGGTTTCTGTACGAGTATTGCTAGCAACACGTGCGTCCAGCGACGTGACCAGCCTTTAACGGGACGGACAATCGTTGGTTCGTACTGTTTTTTGTCCGATCACAGCCGGCGCAAGAATCTTGCTGCGGTACCGTATTCGGTTCAGCACGTACCGATTCGACGCGCACGCACATAACTCTGCAACTCGGGGTGCCTCGCGAAGGCTAAGTGAGGCGAAAATCTCAATTTCGTTGACCTAACGATATCTTGCCTCTGGGACACGGCTACGCGGGGCGGTACGATAAGCGGAGGAGCAGCCGCTGATTCATCTGGGAGACAAGCTTGTGGCAGCGCCGAAACGGTCCGGAGAGAAGTCCAAGCAGAAGTTTGAGTCTCGCAAGACAACCGGTCGATCTGGGCACCCCGTGCAGCCGGGGGAGGCACCGGCTGCGGCAAAGCAGCGACTGCAGCGCGTGCTGGCGGCAGCCGGCTACGGCAGTCGCCGGCAGTGCGAGGAATTGATTTTGGCCGGGCGTGTCGAAGTGGATGGCCAAAGAGCCGAACTGGGAATGCGCGTCGACCCGAGTCAACAGGAAATTCGCGTAGATGGCACTAAACTTAAGCTTCCCAAGAAGCTCTATTACGCCGTACACAAACCGGCGGGCGTCGTCTGCACGCACCGAGACCCGTCTCGCCGAACTCGTGTGGTCGACCTGGTTCCAGCACCGAGCCGTGTCTTTCCGGTTGGGCGTTTGGATCGATCAAGTGAAGGGTTGATTCTGTTAACGAACGATGGTGAGTTTGCGAACCTCTTAGCGCATCCAAGGTATCAGGTGGAGAAGACGTATCGTACACTGGTGGCGGGCAAACCGTCCCGTGAAGTGCTCCAGAAGCTACTGCGCGGGATTCATTTGGCTGAGGGAGTAGCGCGAGCCAAATCGGTGCACGTCTGTCGGAGTCACAAACAGAGTACGGAATTGGAAATTGTGCTGTGTGAAGGAAAGAACCGTGAGATTCGCCGGATGTTGGCCAGACTGGGTCATAAGGTGATGCGGTTGCAACGTATTGCGATCGGCCCATTGCGCCTCGGCAAGTTACCGGTCGGAGCCTATCGGCCGCTGACAGCCGCCGAAGTTGCTCAGTTGAAGGCAGCAGCGCGTGCAGCACGCACACGCAACGTTCAGTCGATCAGCCAGCAGCAGATGGTAGACAGCCCGAAACAACAAGCGTTGCCCGTGGCTCCTATTGTCCACAAGACCGGTTCCGTACTTGAATTTGACGAGGGCCCATCGGACGAAACAACAGAAATTAGAATGTCGCCTCGTCGGGTGCAAACAACGGCACAGGATAACGATGGGAGAGCCGCGGAAGTTAGCATGTGAAAGGCACCATTGTCTGCATGAACACGACTGTAACCATGAGCCAATCGGAAACGTGTTTGCAACTGCAAGCTCGTTCGATATGCGTGGCGACCTTGCCGATTGCGGAGAACGAGCCTTTGGCATTATCGACCTATCGCTTGCGCATCATCCATCCGGATTTGGCGCGGCGGTTTTTGCCGGGTCAATTCCTAATGCTTCGCTTAGTTAACGGTGACGATCCGCTGATCGGTCGCGCTTTTGCCTTGTACGATATGGTGTTGGATGCCAATGGCGAGCCGTGGGCAGTGGACATCGTCTACTTGGTCAAGGGTAAATTGACGCGTCGTTTGGCCCAAACTCCACCAGGGCAATGCGTAGAGGTCTGGGGACCCTTGGGCAATGGGTTTCCACCAATTGACGCCGAATTGATTGTGATGGTAGCCGGTGGTATTGGGCAAACTCCGTTTCTGGCCTGGGCTCGTGAGCTGTCTGGACAGCGCACGTTTGGGAATCCGTCTCGCTGTGTACCGCCAATACCGCGACGCGTACTGTGCTACGGAACACGTACCGCAGCTTTGTTGGCCGGTGTAGACGCCTTCTTGGAAGCAGGGGTTGAGGTTCGTGTGGCTACAGAGGATGGTACTCGAGGCCATCGTGGGCGCGTGACCGACCTGGTACACGATCTGTTGCAATCTGGCGAGCGGCCAGCGATCGTAGCATGTGGCCCGGATCCAATGCTCGCCGCCGTTGCTCGGCTGGCCGACCAGTACCAAGTACCGTGTTGGGTCTCGTTGGAAACGCCTATGGCCTGCGGTATCGGCATCTGTTTTAGCTGTGTTGCACGAGTCCGGCAAAATGGAGGCTGGGACTATCGGCGTACGTGTGTCGAGGGACCTGTATTCGACGCCCGGTGCCTGGTGTGGTAGGGTTTCTGGGGGAGGGACCTATCGATGTTCGGCATGCGGCCTGCGAAAGGTAGTCGGTGTTCCAAGGGTGCTGCGGCACTTCGCTATCGAGAAATTTGGTCGTGCTCCTGTATGGTGGCGATCCTTGGGACCACCATTCTGGTGCTGCCGCTAAGAGCTCAAGACGACCCGACGATGTTGGACCTGGTGGACGCCTTAGAGTCGAGGATGACAGCCGCGATTGCCGCTGCAGAAAAGAGCGTCGTCGCGATCGCTCGTGTTCGCAAAGAAAACCGCCGCCTATTGTTGGACCAAGGCTTGCCAGGAGCTCCACCAGCGCCGACCGACCCGCAGTTCATTCCTCAGGAATATGGTACTGGCGTAATCATTGACCCAAATGGCTACATCCTCACCGCGTACCATGTGTTAGGCAATCCCGAAGAGAACGACTACTATATCTGGTTGAATCGCGCAGGCTATCAGGCTGTACCAGTTCAAGCCACTATGGCCGGTGATCCGTGGATGGATTTGGCTGTGTTAAAGATCAATGCCAAAGACTTAGAACCAATTCGCTTCGGCGATGCCGAGACTCTTAAAAAAGGTCAACTTGTCATCGCGTTGGGAAATCCTTTGGCAATCGCCCGCGATGGCCAAGTCAGTGCGAGTTGGGGAATCATCTCGAACTTAAAACGTAAAGCAGCTCCCTTACCGGCGCAAGCGTCTGATGCATCGGGCGGCCGGGAAACGTTACACCACTTTGGAACGCTGATACAGACCGATGCGCGATTGAATTTCGGCACCAGCGGTGGAGCCTTGATCAATTTAAAAGGGGAGATGGTGGGACTGTTGGTATCGCTTGCCGCGGGACCCCTCTATGACAGCCCTGCGGGATTTGCCATTCCGGTCGATGCCCACTTTAAGCGAACCGTCGAGACGCTCAAGTCGGGACGTCGACCGGACTATGGATTCTTGGGCGTCATGCCGGTCAGTCTTTCAGCACAGGAGCGTGCACGCGGATTGCGCGGGGCGCGAATACAGGATGTGGTAGCCGGAACACCGGCCGAGCGGGCCGGTTTGCAACCGGGTGACTTGATCGTGGCCGTTAACGAAGAGCCGGTATATGACGAATTCGACCTCATCCGCGCGATAAGCTCCTTTCCACCCGAGGCGGCGATCGAGCTGCGAATCGAGCGGGCTAACCGTCAATCAGTCGCAAAAGTAACCCTGTCAAAAAAAGCCATGCAGACGCGTCGCCCAGCATACGCTCAAGAACCCGATCCGGTATGGCGCGGAATTATCGTCGACTATGTGACGGCCCTTCCAAGTTTCTATCAACAGTTGCGGTTGCCGCAACACCCCCAAGCCGTTGGAGTCCGCGATGTGCAAGCCGGCTCTGTGGCATGGCATGCGGGTATGCGGCCCGGTGATCTGATTATCGCGGTGGATGGAAAACGAGTTGGCTCACCTCGTGTGTTTTGGGATGCGGTCTCGCAGTATCAAGGTGCCGTTCGATTACAGGTCGTAAGCGGAGGTCGGAATATTACCCGCGTGATTCCGGCTCCGTGAGTAACGATCGGTGGCTGACATTGCCCATGGCCACTCAATGAAGTGCTTGGGTTACGGCTACGCAAAGGCATCGAGAAACCACAGCCAAGAGTTGGAAATTGCGTGGTATCGTCTTGGCTCTCGCCTAGAACGGGTGGTTTGGCCCGGCGGCAGCGTTCCGTGCAACCCGAAGGCGCGTCGGTGGTGGGACGGACGTTCCATAGCGGCCTTGAGTGACAGGTAGAATCGCAAAAGGAGCGAAAACGCCGAGGCGCAAGGAGCCGATCGATAGGCACATCTTCTTTTGGTTGCGGCTTGGCGCCTTTGCGTCGATGCATTGTATCCGCTCCGTTACGTGGCATTTGGTTTTCGTCAGGCTTTTGGATCGGATTGCCTGCCGCGTCCTTAAATGGAAAAAGTCAAGACGTGTACCAACTTCCTTTTGTGTCATGCAGCAACGTGCACCGTTTTCTCGGCACGCGGTCGGCAAACTTCCAGCGCAATCAATTTGCAAGCCAAGTGATAAAGGGGTAGGATAAGTGGAGTGCAGGGTTGCATGCGCTCGATGGCCGTAGTCCGCTTTTATCAGGGAGGGAATGATGTGGGTGATGCTGGGGACGGACTGGAACTTGGAGGTCGAGCGGGGGCCGGAATGGCTCATCGCGCACCTTGCAGCGCGGCATCCGCTGTATCCATGTGACGAGGAATTGCGGTTGGCCCAGCGCCTGTGGGAAATCTGTGAGCGCCATTTTACGTGGCGTTTAGTGATCGATATTCAGCGCCTACCTTTACTTACCAGCTACTTGATCGGACAACTGGTGTTGTTACAGAAGCGTTTGCGGGAACGTGGCGGTATTCTAAGGCTGAGTGGCTTGTCGGAGGAGCAGGCTGCGTCGCTCCACCTAATGCACCTAGACATGCAGTTGCCGTGTTATCCCTCGGCACGTGATGCCATCCTGGGCATCATTCGTTCAAAGCCGAAATAGCGCTGTACTCTGAATTTGACCTTTATCAATTCGATCCGATGACAATGCTCGGCAGGACAGGTCAAACGACATATTCCAGGTGTTCGTAACGGCCTTTGCCGCGGCTCGGCCCAACCGGGTGCTCTGCAAAACGCATCTTCTCCCGAGCAGCCGTGATGTTTCGGCAGTCGCTACGGCTAGTTAGCTGTTTGGTAATACATTCCACCGATCATTGTCGGTTGTAAGGCGGCGGTCTTCGACGAGCGACGTTGGCTTGCTTCCGAAACGCGAAAACAGTCGATTGGCATTTTGCATAATTGGGAAACGCAAGGCCGCAACCATTCCGAGGTACACGCACGCAATGCGAGAATTCATCGGGTGTTCCTTGCGCCAATGCGCCTGAGCGCCTTTGCGTTGCATCGATTTGTTTCGGCGATTAGCTATGGGTCCGTAGTTTTTGGGGACAAGTCGAACTTGGTGATCTATTTCCAGTAAACGCTAGTATGGATTTTGATAAAGCTCACGCGACCGTGCTATTGCATCCCGAGGCGAATGGAGCATTAGAAATCAATTTGAGCGCGGAGTGCAAAACCATCCGAGTCGCTTCGACCGAAAAGGGGCTTATCGAGGAACGAGTGCACCCAATTGAAGGCCACCTTCGTATAGGGATTCCAATACCAGTTGACGCCGACGGTGGTATCCAGAAGATCTCCGCCGGTGCCCGGTGCCACGCGATTGTCCACGGCGCGAAAATCGAGATAGGACACGCGAAATGCCACTTCCCACGCACCCCAACCGGCGTGTGTCTGGCCAGGTGCACCGATGCGATAAAAGTTCTCGAACGGTATTACCCGGTCAATGGTGCCCGTTGTTCGGTCATAAGGACGATGTTCACCCGTGAGGAACCAGCCAATCTGGGTGTAAAAGCCATAAAGAGTTACGGTAGGCCCATCGACGAGATCAACCACGTTAAACATTACTTCGGATTGCCATGACCACGGGCCTTCGACCCACAAATTCTCGATGCCGAACACGTTGAATACTTCTACGGACAATACCCCTGTTTCCAAGAAAAACGGAGTTCCGTTTATCGTTCCAGGTACCGGCTGTTGGTTTCCGACGGATACTGGATCGTGCTGCCCGATGAATAGCTCGGGAATGGTACGGAAATTGATACGGCGGTTTTCTGGAGCGGCAAAAAAATGCCCCAAGCCCCAATGCAGGTAACTTGCTCCCTCAGACGCCTCGTCATACCAGCTTAACCAGGTAACGCGAGCGGCGGTGCCCCAACCGGCAGATTGCGAGGCGGAGTTGCCGAATTGGTCTTGCCCAGCACGAAATCCGCTAAAAGCCCAGGTGTGCGATAGATCTTGTGCGTAGTCATAAAATCCGATACCCAGGTGACGAAACGGGGTAAACGGCTGAAATAACAGCGATCGCTCTAAGAATGTCGTATAGCGAAAACTGCTGACGACTTCCAAACTGAACGGCTGTTTCCACTGGCCAATCCGCAGGTTGCCAAGTAACGGCAGTTGTGTCTGTTCCAGCCATACGTCAGTAAACGTCGGTCGGCCAAAGAAGCCAAAGTCCATTTGAAAGAAGTAGTTCACCGTATCTGTGACCGAGCCGCGCGCCGACAGCCGAGCTCGCCGAAACGTGGCCCCATCAACCGCATTGCCCACAGTCAAGCGATTGATTTCAGCCTGATGAAAGAAACCCATATCTGCTTGAAAGACGCCGTTAAGCGAAATCGTGGGCCGAAAAACGCTCGATCGATTTGACGGTTCATCCAAAGACTCGCTCGCGAGGAACGCGGTGGAACCAGCAAGCCAATGGGGTTCGTTTGGCTCCGGATCCACTTCCTCGCGTCCGTTTACGTGGTCCGACTGTTGCGTCTGTCCAGTATTGTTGGTAGTGAGCTGGGCTTGTAGAACGACTTGCCGGGACCCCATGCAGCAAAGCAGTAACAACACCGCAACGGACGGGGCGCGGAGCGTGTATTGTCTGAGTTTCCGGTGTTTGGTAACCGACATTGTTTGCCTACAGGTTAGATGGGGAATGCCGGATGTCTGCACCTTCTTAACTGGCAAGGTTTATCGGATCCGTAAGGTGTGCTTCTTCAGTAAACTCAGCCCAAGTTGCGGCACGATCCACAATCGGATCGGATCACGAATAGCGGAACGGCGGCAAGATAGCGAATCAAGCTAGCTTGCGACAACAACATTGGCTGCAGATTACGGGTGGCGTGTTTCATAAACTTGAGGTTTGCCACGCTAACGTGATGACGATGCTAGAGAATGATTCAAGGCCGAGCGCATGGATCGCGCCGCTCGGGGTAACGCGTCAGCCGCCACCCTAAGGGAGCGGCACCCTGCAAATCGAACCACGTTCTTTGCTCGCAACGGGTTAGGAACCCACCGCCAACTATGTGGGTTACCCCGGCGGGCAAGGTTCCCATCGCCTCTGCCAAGGTACGGAGCTAGACTTAACGGTATATTTCCCAAAAGCGGACGATCTGGGGTGCATCGCTGAACGGTGACGCAACTTAGCTCCAATCAAGACGTATACCCCCTAGTGGCTGGAGAGCAGCCGAGTATCGCCGCCTATCTCGTCTTGCCCAGTTGACCGTATCGACATAGCATTCAGGTTTGCGTCATGCTCGTGGCATTGAGCTAGAGGTTGGTTGTATGAAAGCGGACGAACTTCGGGAAAAATTTCTGACTTTCTTCGAGGCAAAGGGGCACAAGCGTTGTGCGAGTGATGTGCTTGTACCCACTTGGGACCCATCGGTCCTCTTTACGCCGGCAGGGATGAATCCCTTCAAGGATCATTTTCTCGGGAAGGTAAAGTTAGAGTTTACTCGCGCTACTTCGTGTCAGAAATGTCTCAGGACAGGTGACATCGAGAATGTGGGTCGAACACCGTATCACCATACATTCTTCGAGATGCTCGGTAATTTTAGCTTTGGCGACTATTTCAAGCGCGAGGCGATCTTGTGGGCATGGGAGTTTCTTACTTCGCCGCAGTGGCTTGGGTTAGATCCAGCCCGATTGAGTGTTTCGGTCTATCTGGAAGACGATGAAGCCTACCGAATTTGGAATGAAGAAGTGGGTTTATCGCCCGACCGAATCGAAAGGATGGGAGAGGAGGACAATTTTTGGCCAGCCGGTGCGCCAACCCATGGACCGGATGGGGTGTGCGGCCCGTGTAGCGAGATCTTTGTGCACACGGAACGAGGCCCAGTCGAAATCTGGAATTTGGTCTTTACGCAGTTCAACCGAGTAGGTCCTCCACCGAATAACTTACGCCCCTTACCCAGTAAGAACATCGATACGGGTATGGGTCTGGAGCGAGCGGCATCGGTATTGCAGAACGTGGACAGCAATTTCCATATCGACATCTTGCGACCGATCGTCGAGGCTGCGGCCGAAGTGTGTGGCGTCCACTACGATCCCCCATCCGATCACGGACGGCGTTTGCGGCGTATTACGGACCATATCCGTGCCTGTACCTTCGCTATTCATGAAAACGTCTATCCAGGTCCGAACCGCGAGAAATACGTTGTGCGCCGATTATTGCGACGTGCTGTTCTGGATGGGCATCAGTTGGGTCGCCGTGAACCATTCTTATACCAACTGGTGCCGGTGGTCGTGGAGATGATGAAGAACCCGTATCCGGAGCTTCAAGAAACGGCCGTTCGCGTTGCCGAAGCCATTCGTTTGGAAGAGGCCGCTTTTTTCGCCACACTGGACGACGCCCTGCGACGTATTGAACATGTTTTTGCCTCAATGCGCTCGCGAGGCCAATTAGTAGTCGAAGGACAAGTCGCGGCAGAACTATACCAAACCTACGGTGTGCCTCCGGAGTTGTTCGAGTCCCTGGCTGCCGAAGAAGGCTATGCTTTTGACTGGGAAGGTTTTCGAAAAGCCATGGCCGAACATGGCGAAAAGGCACGTAAAGTAGTGGAACTTTTCAAGTCCGGTCCTGTCGAGAATCTCAAACTAGCATTGAAGTGCACCGAATTTGTTGGATACCAAGTCACGTGTTGTCAGGCAACGATCAAAGGGATTGTGGCAGGCGAGGAATTGCCCCAGCAGTGGACAATTACGGGCCCAGCGTGCCGTCTGATCGTCGTGTTAGATCGGACACCTTTTTATGCCGAAGCCGGCGGCCAAGTGGGAGACACCGGGACGATACACGGTGAGGGGTTTGTGTTCCGCGTTACGGACACGCAGAAAGACGGTGACCTTTATTTGCACTACGGCTACTTGGAATCGGGAGTATTACGTGCCGGCAGCAAGGCTACTGCGGAAGTCGACGCTCAGCGCCGACAAGGAATCGCGCGAGCCCATACGGCGACCCATCTGTTGCACTATGCCCTGCGCCAAACGCTCGGCGAACATGCCCAGCAACAAGGTTCCAAAGTGGATGATGATTGGCTACGTTTCGATTTTACGCACCAACAACCGGTCTTGCCCGAAGAATTGGAGCGTATCGAGCAGGTGGTGAATCAACACATTGCGCGGCCGGCACGCGTCGCTTGGGAGATCCTGCCGTTGCGGCAAGCGCGCCAAAAAGGTGCCATGATGCTCTTCGGTGAAAAATATCCGGATCCGGTTCGCATGGTCTCGATTGGCGATTTCAGTCGCGAATTGTGTGGTGGAACCCACCTGACGGATACCAGCCAAGTGGAACGCTTTGAACTGGTGTCCGAGGAAAGCGTCTCAGCGGGTACACGACGTGTGGTCGCCTTGACTGGGCGCAAGGCCGCCGAAAACGCAGCACGCACAGAAGCCACGGTGGCTCGTGCCTCAAGGCTACTCGATGTACCTGTCGCTGCCTTACCAGGTGCCGTCGCTGCTTTACTGCGCGAAGTACGGGACTTGCGCAAACAGCTCAGCAGTGGCACCCGAACCGCGGCACCAGAAAGCCCCCCACCCATTAACGCGGAAAGGCCACTCGATTATCCCACTATCAAAGCTACTCTTAAGGAAGTTGCACGCTTACTCAACGTAGCCCCGTTCGATGTTCCCAGCCGTTTGGAAGCATTACTTGAAGAGCGTTCTAAATTGCGCGAACAAATCCAGCAGCTCCAACAGACAGGTCTCTTGTCCGCTGATGCACTTTTGGCTGAAGCAGTCTTTGTCGGTTCGACGCGCCTTGTGATCCGACAAGTTCCCCAAGCCAATGTAGCACTGTTACGACACTTGATTGACCAAGTGCGCGCCCATGGCGGATCGAGCGCTGTGCTGCTGGCTGCCTGTACCGATGATGGCAAGGTGGTTATAGTTGCTGGCTTAAGCCGAGATTTAGTGCAACGTGGCATTCATGCCGGTCAGTGGGTCCAACACGTGGCTTCCGTCATGGGCGGAGGTGGAGGCGGCAAACCTGACTTGGCTCAGGCTGGTGGGAAACACCCCGAAAAGCTGCCCGAAGCGCTGGCCGAAGCGAGGCGTTTCCTTGAGTCAATTCTGACTGGTGCCGGCTAGCGTGAAGATCTACCCCTTAACGCGTCGCCGTGTCCCAAACCGTACGCGGCTCCATTGGACGCCGTCGCGGCTAGGGATTTGTGCCAACAGGAGCAGCGTAAAGCTACCAGGCCCCCGAAGCGCAGGTAGGCGATCGCAATGTACGCACCTAGTTCATTGCGCCTTTGCGTTAAAGGCCTCGCGCTGCTCCCTAACCCAAAGTCCCGCCGCTTCGGCTGCTACGGAACTCGCAGAAGTGCTATTTTAGTTTAGGTCGAAAACGTTTCGGACAATGTTTGGGATGCGGGACGGTCTTCGGGCCAAAGTACTTCCAACTGGTTGTCGATACGCGGTTCGCCCAGGACCCGACGCACGGCTTCTTGTGCCATCTGCTTCTGGAAATACGAGTAGACGCGACCATGCAACACGATCCGATTCCCTTCGAGTTGAAACTTGAGTTTTTTCCCCATTAGGTGGGGACTCGATTGAAGGGCGCGTTGGACAGCATCCAAGAGTGTTTCTAACATGGTTAACGATACACCTGTCGCAATTCTCGGTCGGGAAAGTCCGCTTGTCACATCACGCACGGAAAACGCACGCAAGGGTAAAGCGAGTCCATGCTACAAAAAACCGGGGTCATGGGGCGTTGATGAGTCCGTCAGGCGGCGCAGTGCGGTCCGCTGCTTGAGCACTACCTCCGTGTGGCGCTTTGTAGTGGACTTGCTTTTCGAAATGGTTTCCTGGCGCGCTCGGCGTACGTCACAGGCAGATATCGGCTCACGTGGAATTTGGTCTGAGTAAGCTCCAGTAAGGTACACTAGAATTCTTGCACAACGGGCAAACTACGACGATCGTAGAGGTTAGAGCGGCGCGCCGGTTTACAGGGCAGGCGTTCACTTGGAGCAGTTACTCTGCTTCGCGAGGGGCTGGGGATTCCAGCCAGGGCGGTAGCTGGCCGGCCGGCGGCAGGCGAATGATCTTGACGCGTTTCAAATGGGGATGCTTGAGAATCTCTTCCAGTGCTTCTGCCGGCGGCACCTCATCTAGATTCATGACACCGATGGATTCCCCACCCGGTGGAGATCCAGGTCTGCGACCAACCGACATTTGCGCTATGTTGACCCGGTAGCGCCCGAAGATAGTTCCCACTGCTCCGATAATTCCGGGCACATCATCATGGAGGAACAGCATCAAGTTTCCGTCTAAGTAACCTTCCAACCGATAATCCCCTACCCGCACCAGGCGAGGCATTCCGGCACCGAACAAGGTACCTGCTGCGACGAATGTTTGCTGATCCGTTGTGACGGTAGCCATGATCGACGAGCGAAAGGCACCCATTTCCCGGTTAGCTTCTTCCAGCAGTTCGATCCCACGTTCGCGCAATAACATTTCGGCGTTGACAATGTTAACTTCTTCGTCCAGAGCGCGCGCAAGAAGACCTGCACAGAATGCCGCCGTCAGCAGCCGGGTATCTTGCCGCGTAACATCGCCTCGATACGACAGGCGCACGGATCGCGTACCACCCTCTTGCCACTGGGCAAGCAACAATCCGAGCCGATAAGCCAAGTCCAAGAAGTTGCGCAGGCTGCGGAGGGTTTTGGGATCAATCGAAGCCATGTTCACAGCGTGCCGCACTTCACCCGTGGTGAAGAAATTCACCAGCAATTGGGCCGCCTCGATCGCCACCTGGGCTTGGGCCTCTTCGGTACTGGCACCCAGATGTGGCGTGCAGACAACACCCGGCATGCCGAACAACGGGCTGGAAGTACATGGTTCCTTTTCAAAAACGTCCAGGGCCACGCCGGCGATTCTGCCCGAACGGAGCCCATCGAGCAGGGCCTGCTCGTCGAAAATGCCGCCGCGTGCACAATTGATTAACCGGGCTCCGGGTTTTAATAGCTCTATTTCCGGATAACTGATCATGTGATAGGTTTCGTCCGTCAAAGGAGTGTGCACCGTCAAATAGTCGACCAGCGGTAGCATTTCCCGTACGGATTCAACTCGCTCGACTCCCAAGCGCGCAGCCTGTTCCGCGGTGAGGAACGGGTCGTAACCCACTACCCGCATGCCAAAAGCCACGGCGCGTTTGGCGACTTCCTGGCCAATGCGGCCAAGCCCGATGACTCCCAACGTCTTGCCAGCCAATTGCACACCCATGAAGCTTTTACGATCCCATTTTCCTTCGATGAGGCTTTGGTAAGCTGAGGCGATGTTGCGCGACAAAGCCAGGAGCAGGGCAAACGTGTGCTCGGCCGTGCTGATGGTATTTCCGGCCGGGGTATTCATGACGATGATCCCCAACCGTGTGGCTGCTGTTTTGTCGATGTTGTCCGTGCCGACTCCAGCTCGCACAATGACCTTCAAACGGCGGTTGCCTTCGAGCACGTCGGCCGTGATCTTCACACCACTGCGGCAAATGGCCCCATCGTAGTGTCGCAACGCTTCGCGCAGCGCTTCTCCAGACAGACCCATTCGTAGGTCATATTGGATGTCGGGGGCAGCATCGAGTAATGCCAACCCATCGGCAGATAGTTCGTCCAGAACGATGATCCGTGCCATGATCGCTTACACTATTTGTGAGCTCGACATGCTACCCGACAAAAAACTCGCACGGGATTTTCCAGCCAACGGTCACTAAGCGGCGTGCCGTGCAGCAAAGTCCGACATAAACTCGGCAAGTGCCGCGACTCCTTCGCGTGGCATTGCATTGTAAATCGAGGCGCGAATCCCTCCGACGCTACGATGACCTTTGAGCGATGTTAAGCCAGCTTGCTCGGCTTCCGCAAGAAATTGCTTTTCTAACGCTTCTGTCGGTAAACGAAACGTAACATTCATCAGCGATCGGCATGCCGGCTGTGCGTGGCCGCGGTAAAACCCATTGCTCGCATCCAGCACCCGATATAACATCTCGGCCTTCTGTTGATTGAACCGGTGCATATTTTCTAGGCCACCGATCTCCTCCTGAAGCCACTTGGCTACAAGACCGACGATGTAGACTGCGAAAGTGGCCGGGGTATTGAAAAGCGAATGCTCCTCGACGTGGTTGCGGTATGTTAAATAACCCGGCAAATTGTCGGGCATCCGAGCGACTAAGTCGGCTCGGAGGATCACGATGGTTACCCCAGCCGGGCCAGCATTCTTCTGCGCGCAAGCGTAAATCAACCCGTAACGTTCAATCGGTATGGGCCGTGAAAGAAAATCCGACGAAGCGTCACATACCACCACCGGCCAATCAGCCGGCGGATGATCCGGAAACTGCACTCCTTGTATCGTCTCATTGGACGTAATGTGTACGTAGGCTGTTTCGGGCGGGATGGAAAGATCGCTCCACGAAGGCACTCGATCATAACCGGTTGCTTGACCATCCCAGGAGACTACCGCGGTACCTTCCCGCACCGCTTCCTCGTAAGCTTTACGACCCCATGAGCCGGTCAGAATGTATCGGGCAGGAAAGCGGCTGCCACGTAACAAATTCATCGGCACCATCGAAAACTGTAACCGCGAACCACCTTGCAAGAAGAGGATGTGGTAATGCTCCGGAACTTGCAAGAGTTCCCGCAGCCGCTGCTGAGCGTCTTGCAGAATCGCGAGAAACTGTTTGCTTCGATGGCTGATCTCCAAAATCGATGCTCCGCAGCCGGGAAGAGCTAAGAGCTCTTGCTGCACGCGCTCTAAAACGGGTAAGGGTAAAACTGCTGGGCCCGCTGAAAAGTTGTAAACTCGTTCCACGTGCGTCTGGATAGCCATAGCTACGTACCTACCACTAACTGCCACCTCCACAAAACAGTCATTGTACGCCCGGCATGCGAAAACGGGCAAGGACCATCGTCAAGACCTTGCGCAGTCTCAAGAAGAAACCCGGCAAGATGCCGCCCCAAAAGGCGTCAATAGCGAGGAAGCGCCGGTAGACCCCCACGGCTACCTTCCGGCGGGACGGCACTGGCCACCGAGGAACCCACAAGCCGGCTCAATGCTGCCACCCGTTCGGCTACCACTGGATCGGCTTGTAGCAGGTACGATCGCTGGTAGTTGGCTAGAGCCTGAGCATAATCGTTTTCCTTTTCGCGGATCGCTGCTAATGCACGCCAGGCCCGCGCATGATGAGGATTGCGTTGTACCGCTTCTTGAAGTTGCTGTTTGGCTGCCTGCCGGTCGCCGTATTCCTCATAGAGACGAGCTAACTCTACATAGGCATCGGCTTGCTCGGGAGAGGTGCGTACCCAGTTCCGCAGTAGCTTGAAAGCCTTGTCCGGCCGGTCGGTTTGTGTCAACAGTACAGCTAATCCCCGATAGGCGTCCGCTAAGTTTGGGTTATGATCCAAGGCTTGGTTATAAAAAATCTCGGCCTGCTGCAAAGCCTGGCGATCGCCCGTTTGGATTCCTTGATAGTGATACAGTGCCGCGAGGTTATAGTAAGCGTCCGCATTGGTAGGATCGATAGACGCTGCCTGTTGGAAACGCTGCACAGCCCACGGCAAATTGCCCTGCTGAAAATAGCGAACCCCCTGTATATTCTGGCCATCCGCCCAAAAATGGCAACCGCACGACAGTGTAAGCGTCATGATCCACCATGCGCTGCTTCTGACCCATCGGTACAGCCGCAATACCTTGTTCTCGCTCTGCCAACAATCCACCACGCTCAACCCTCCTTGGCACGTGCGCACCGAGCCGACACCCATCAACGGCAAGAGTACAATGCTGCCGTGAACCGGACAAGGCGAATCACACGGTCGATTCTTTCGCGTGTGTGCCTCGCAATTGTAGGTGGGGTTTTAATGTAAAAGTCGCGCCATGGCGGAAGCCTGCCTATTTCTCGCGATAGGAATGGAAACGAGGTATCTGTCTTAAGTAGATGAAATGGTTCGGTCATTGGCCGGGTCTGGCATAGGTATGCTTTATTCGGTCCAACCGAATGTGTGCCGATGCGGGTGCTTCTTGGCAAAGGCGCTGCGTCGAGCGAGGGCTCCCCATAGGGCCGCCACCGAAGGGAGCGGCCAATTCAATCATTACAGAGTCGCTAGGACGCTAAGGCGCAAGGAAGACTGCATGTACATTCTGATCGCCCTGATCGCCTACGCAGGCCGCGGCTTCTTCGCGTTATTTCAGTTTGTTAAAGCCAACTTCTGATTGACGGTGCGCCAATCGGCGCAACTGGCGGTACTGCTGGACGCTCGGCTTCCAGCAACCTTTGCTGTTGAGGATCGCATCGAAGTAACTGGTATAACAGCTCGTACGGTGCAGCCAAACGGTCACCTCACCGACTAACTGCCGGCGCCGATTCCGATGCGGAAAGCTGCCGTGCAAGGATTGGGTAGCCTTTCTTTTTGGCTAGAGTCTTGCAAGAACTTGTTAAGCTTTGGCTGCTAGCGATTATCTTTGTCGGAAAGCTAGACCGGCTGTGAGCAATCTCGGCAGTTAAGAGGTTTTTTGGAGCTCGTGTCCAGCAGCGTCCGCGGCGTACAGCTCAAGGCGCAAGGTGTTTTTAACTACCGTAACCATGCCGAGCGATCGTTCGAAACATAATTATGTCGATAATCATAGTCGTAAATCAAAGAGGGTGGTACCGAGCCGTGGGACAGGCCCTGACGGCCCTGGGACAGGCACTGTTGGCAAGGGGACAGGCACCCAGACCATTTGTTTTGGTAATTTGAGTAGAATAAAACTATCAGATAATATGGCTAGAGTCGATATGTTGGGAAAAGAATAGATACTGGTAAAGATTAGCACTGTTCCCCTGGTAACGTGAAGAAAACCGCCATTGTCCGGATAGGTTAATGAACTGGTACCCAGATGGTTTGGGTCGTGCTCCCAGGCTGCTCGGGGCTGTACGACGCTGCCGTTCGGAACACGTTTTCTTGCCGGTCTTGCTAGCACAAGATGCGGCCAGCGACGTGACTAGCCTTTGACGCCGTTAGCGGTCGTGACGGTAAGCACGTGCGTCATCGGAGCAGCACGTGCACTCGTGCACTCGTACAACCTGCACTCGTGCAATGTGCACTAATTCGTGCGTTTTTGAGACGGCTTATGGCATAGGTTAATCTGCATCCCTTGGCGGTGGTGCCGCAAAGTGGTTGCACCTTGGGAACGCACGACCTTTAAGGAACCTCTGCATAATTCGCCCGTATTGTACGGAACCTTTTAACAAGT
>CAYRMD010000046.1:0-42312 GCA_964425225.1 uncultured Pirellulaceae bacterium
CCACGCGGACGGGCGTGGACTTGAAGGACCGCCAGTTGGTGGCGGCGTTCGTCGAACGCATCGAGATTGACCCCGAGACGAAGACGGGCGTCATCTACGTCGCCGCCGACTTGGAACAGGCCTTCCGGGCAGTTTCCATACGCGTACCCATAGGGGAACATATGGTGACAATTGGGTGTGGAATCGCGGGTACTTAGGATATTTAGAAAGAAATCGTTGGTATTGCATCGAGCAATACATGCGACTAAATGATCTGAATCAAAGTAACGGTGTTATCCGAGGGTGGATTGATGATCAGTTAGCATTTGAAAAAACTGACATACGCTTTCGGACGGAAGAGAGCATCAAGATTGAACAGATTTGGCTAAACATATACCACGGTGGTAGCGTCCCTAGTCCGCACGATCAACACTGTTATTTGGATAATATTATCATTGCTGAAAAATATATTGGTCCTATCACCGATTGACCGTAAGAGAAACGGAAGTAGTTAACGCCAAGGCATAGAGGCGCAAGGGTCAAAGAGAACCGAAAAAAGAGCTGCATTGCTCGATACACGAATCGGCAAACTCGAGCTAAGAGTACTTTTCCAAATACTTTTTTACACGCAGTTTTCTCATAGCGGCAGTACTGCTCATGTATCGCACTCTTCCGAAGATGGGCCGTTCTGGAGCCCAGGGTCTGTCGAAACGGCCTAACACCCAAAAGATTCCGGTATAGGAATTCGGATCGCGGCCGTCCAAGGCATATTTGTTGTTAAGATGAATCATGATCGACAAAGCCTGCTCTGGAGTTTCTGACCATTCGAGAATTTTCTTGCCCCAAAGCATGCGAAGATAATTATGAATCGCACCTTCACGCAGCAACTGCCGTTGCGCTGCATTCCAAAGGGGGTCATGTGTCTTCGCCTGTTCGAACTGGTCCAAGCGGTAAAGATAGGGGCGTTGATCACAAGCGTGCCGGGACAGCGTCTTTAATGCCCAAGGAGGGAGCGATTCAAATTGGTCATAATCCGGGCGATGGACGCAGAAATGAAAACCCAGCTCGCGCCACGTGATAAGCTGGTCCAGGAACAACTCGCTATTCTCTTCCATACCCCACCAACCTCTTGGCCGACCATGTACGTAAGCGTGTATTTGCTCTCTGGTCCATTCGTTTTGCGCAGCGAGGGCTTCGAACACCTCATGAGAAGAGATATGGCCAAAATGCAAATAGGGCGATAGACCGCTCGCAACATTCTCGTCCGGGTGATTACGCTCTAACGCGTACCGCTGGAGTTTCTGCTCCACGAAGGTCGTCAACACGCGTCGCCCCTCAGTAGATCCGCCTCTCAATGGTACGGGGGTCACACTGTGATCGATCGGCAAGTTGGAGAATGCGGTGGAATTCTTAAGCCACGCGTTCGGATCCATTGGCGGCCAACGACTCAGCACCGATTGTGGCAGCGCGGGCATCGAAGGAAGCACAACGCCTTGAAGGGGATCCGGCCGCGGAAACTCGGGGAATCGATCTAAAACGTGTTTTTGGACAAAGCGACGGAAGTCCACAGCCCGAACGTACAACTTGTCTGAAGAGCGTATGGGTAGGATACCGTTCGAGTCGACGAGTTCCAAACATACCCGCAAAAACCGGCTAGCAGCTTTCGTCATATTCGGAAGAAAGAAACAGGGGTAGTCGTCGGTGATGATGATACAGGCATGCTCCGACAGGGCTTCCAGCAAGCCCTTGCTTTCCTTTGGACAACGTTCGATGAAAGGGTAGTACGTTACGGTACAATCTTCCAGCGCCCGCTTATTGTCTGCCATGCCTTCGATAATAAAGCGATGCAACCGGTCGTTAGCCCAAGGGTAGTCAACTCGTAGAGCCTCGAAAACAAGCAAAGGTTTTTGTAGACGGACTGCCAATTCCACGGCTCGTTGCAACGCAAAATTGAATCGTGTTCGCCGGAAAGCGATCATCCAATACAAGACATAGTCGCCATTCACCGCAATATAATTCGGGCTTAAGACGCGAATACGTTCGGCCGGTACGGGGTGTGGCGTATCGACCAGTCGGGTTTTACGGGTCACGATTGGCGTCTCCAGAACCGTGGCACAAGTCAAAACTGAGAGCAACCGTCCTTCATCGAACGTCAGGAAAGAGCCCAGTAGGTAATCGTGGATCTTCCATCACTTTTCGGCTAAACCCTCATCCAGCACACCGCGAATAGCAAGTGCTTTGCGCTCGCGCGTCGTGTGCAGTGTGCAAACTGCACACGACGTGGCGAGCTTGTAAACACGTATGCTCTTCGGTCGGCGCTCCTAGCTATTTTGGCCTCGCACCCTACGACAATGGGGACGGGCGGCTAATCACGCCACTGGAGCCGACCCTCAGCTCCGGCAGCTTCATAAATCTGGCGAGTCGAAGCGAACGCATCGGGCTTGGCGGCATGCCAGGTAATGGGTAACGGCGCTAACAAACCGAGCATAATAGGGACGTCGGCTACTCGTAGGATGTTCAGAAATTGAGGGGCTTCGTTTTGCATGTGCGTAGGAGGAGGATCGACAAGCGTCACCGACTCGATCGTGTCCGTCCAAAGAGCGGCATACGCTGCTAGGAGCCCGGCCGCCCCCTGCCCGGCTACATGAATCGGAAGCAACGGAGTCTGAGCACTCGGGTCGCCAACACCGAAATTCGGACGATCTTTTGAAGCCAAAAACTGCGCTGCAGCAGCTATGTCCCAGACACGCCCGGTATCGACAGTTCTTCCCAACAAAGCGCACGAGCGCTCGACATAATTGGGTGGATTCTTTCGTGTCCATCGAGTGTTACCGATGCCTCGCGGTTCACAAAACACCAGCGCTTGATCAGGTTTCTTGAGCGCTTCGACCCACGATGGAACCTCACCTGCTTCCGAACCGTTCAACACAACAAGCAGTATGGACGTGATCGTGGCTGGTTGTTCGGCAGGCCACCAAATTTCAAATTCAATAGGGGTTTCCGAGCCGAGTCGTACACGACCATCTTGCTGGCTTATCCGATGCGCTGGTGGAATCGTCTCCGGAAAATAACCGAACACCACGTGCCGCAACTCGGCTATGAGTTCGTCTCGCCATTCCTGCCAATTTTGTGCCGTGGGCAAACGAGGATTGGCCATGGGCACAAAAAACTCATCGATTCGAGTATTGAGTTGGTCGGCAGGCAAGTCAGCATCGGTGGGGAAGACGCGCAACCGATCCGGTCGTATCGGATAGCTTTCTGGATTTCGGGCGTCACCGACCAAATCCTGTTCACTATCGGTAACCTCTGAGGGATCAGCTTTGAGCCACATATTGATAAATCGAAAGGCGGCGCGCCGAATATCCTCGCGATACGCATGCCCGCCTACGCTGACCACCGCATCGACGCGATCCCCGGCCCCAAACAAGCTATAAACACGTTCCAGACGGCGAATAACCCGTTCATTGCCATCCATGGGAAAGATTCGGTCTCGGTCGCTGTTGACAAACAACAGGGGACGAGGAGCTACCAGTGCAGCAATTCGCGTCCAGGGCCACCGAAACGTATTGTAAAGAAACATGCAGTCACAATGGCCATTAATGACGCGATTGGAAACATAGCTTTCTAAATCCGACATGCCGCTCACCGGCACGGCGACAGCCACACGTGGATCGGCAGCCGCGATCCAGAACGTAGCTGCTCCGCCACCACTGATACCGGTTACCGCAATCCGGTTCGGGTCGACATCCGAACGCGAAATAAGATAATCGATCGCCCGGATTCCGTTCCATGCTTCAACTCCGGCCGGAGTGTAACCCCGCGAGTGCCACCAAAAGCGCTGCAGATTGTACGTGCCGTGATGGTAGGCAGCTAGTTCACCGAGCTGAAGGGTATCGAGCATTAGGCAAATGTAACCGTGTTTGGCAAACCAGATCCCGTGCGACTGATAGGCGGTCTTGTTACCGTCTCGCCCACGGTTCGAGTGCCCACAGACATAAAGTACCGCAGGCAGCCGCTGGCCAGACGGCACGGATTGCGGGCGGTACAAGTTGGCCGTCACATACAATCGGGGGCGGCTTTGAAAATGCAGCAATTCTACGACAAACCCATCTCCTTGATAGGTTCCGGTGACCGTAGCTCGCAGCTCGCTCCGCTCCGGCATCGGCGAAAGACCAAGCATGTAGTAATATTCGGCCAGCCACGAATCTCGCCGAGAATTCCATTCGGCTTGGTTCTGAGGCAAGGCGTCGAACGCCGCTTCGATACGCTTCGTTTCTTCCCGCAGATAGGTCTGAATCATTTCGTCTCCCGGCTCGCCTCGGTCCGGCTCACCATAGGGTTGCCCCCAAGCACCATGCGCTGCGACCAGCACGAGCACAATACAATTTCCCAAGACGGAAAGTCGTCCGATTGCAATGCGTTGGCCCATGGAGTTTCTCCTTTGAGCTAGGCTATTCTGCCGCGTCTGCTGCCATGATGCCGATTGCCGAAAGTGATCGCAAGGGTCTTCCCAATCGCTACGGTTTACCGATTCTACCGGAAAACGACGCGGCCAAACCCTGGGTCCCGGCTGGAGCTAGGAAAAAGTTCGTCTAGCTGATACTTGCCGCCCACGTGTCAGACTTTTGCTAACCCGCTCTTGTGGCAAATTCCGATCAGTTACCACAGCGGCACGCGAGTCGAGGCGTTGCGATTGTGCGCCGATTTGCGTTTTACCGGGTGTCCCAGGGGGGATTGGGCATGTTTGACGAAAAATGGCGAGTGTTCTCTGTGCGCAGTTTGGTGGCCAGTACCCTGGTCGTTCTAACCACCTTTGCCATGGAACGGTCGCAATGCGGTGCCGAGCCGCCTCGTCATGAACCTCCTTCACCAAATGCGTACGACGCGGTTTATGTTGAAACCGAGCTCGATACATCCCATGTTTCGGTGGCTCTGTTGGAAGAAAGCGAAAGTCCGCCCGATACGCTTCATCGATTAGAGATCGACGTCCCCTTCCTTCAAGCCGCCACTCCTCGTGTTTGGCGGCAGTCCCCAGCCAATCGACAAGCAAGCCCCCCACCTCTCGACGCGCCGATGCAACCGTTGGAACCCGGCGAGTCGCTGGTGGAAGAACTTGTTCCGGTTGACTCCCCAGCGCTATTGCTGCTACCGGACGAAGGTCTTCCGATTCCCGATAAGACCCTGCAATGCTCGGAAATGCTTCCTGACCGTGTGCGAGGCGAACCGAATACGACCGTTCACCCAAAAGCTGAACACCCGCGCGGCAGTGCCACCCTGCGATCCCAGGCCTCCACCGAAATGTGCGCCGAAGGCGGTCAGGGTGGAAAGCAAATTGAGCTCAATGCAGCCGTGTTTTTCTCCGGAGAAGTTGGCTGGGCTAAGAGGGTTACCGCCGAGCTCGAAGTTGCCCCGCCCAACGCCAAAGCCCAGCGTCTGCTGGTGGCTTTAGGGCTAGTCGACGCTGAACGAGGGCTGCCCGAGCCGAAAAACGACGTCGCGCTCGGACCGAATCCGTCCCCACCTGATCGCACGGATATCGGGGTTCAGGAGGAGCCTGTAGCTCGGTGGAGTACGGAACCACAGTTGAGCCAAGCAGCGGATCGGCAAAGCGCAGAAAGTTTCCCGCAGGGCTTACTGCAACCGCCTGAAATCCTCGCCCAGTTCTCGCACCTGCGTCCTCTCGATACAGGTGCGGCGGCTTCCAAGGATGCAGAACAAAAAAATCCTGGCGAAGTCGCTACCGAAACATCGGTGGCAGTTTCTGCCGAAAACACTCCGAAGCAAGCAGCTCCGGAGCCACACCTACCGGGTGACCATATCCAAGAACCAGACCGGCCTATGGCGGGCACTGCCAACCTACATGCTCAACCGACTGCGGGTGGTGGCCCGCCGGTCGTGATGCGTTTAACGGATGCTGCAGCTGAAACGCCGGATCAGAGCCTGAAAGCTGAGCACAAGGCCAGGCGTCTGCCGCCAGAGCGTGTACAGGTCAATGGGCCGCGGCAAACCCCGATACAAGACTCGGCCTCAGCAGACGCAACACCGCGCCCAGGCTTTTCCGATAACCCGACTATTACGACCGAGCATGCACAGCCGAAATTGGCCGATTTAGCGACGACGTCCGTGGATGCCAATCGGCCAAATACCATTCGTCGTCCGCCGCCGGTGGTCACGCAAGTGGACACACCCAGGAATGGGTTTTCGAGCGGATCGACGTTACCTGAAACACAGGACGTAAAGGGCTTGGTGCAGACGCCATCCTCGGTTACAGACACGGATTCTCGATCCCAAACGAACGGCTCGGAGAAAGATTCAGACCTATTGGTGGCGGTAGCTCCTAATACTTCGTCTGCTACGGCTGCAGAAGCTACTACCAAGGCCCCGCGCGCGCGTCCGCGTCCACAAGTAGTGCGCGTCGAACCGCCCGTGGCTTTGAACCTGACGGGTGGGAGCGCATTGGTCGTCGGTGTAGACGCTCCTACGACGGATAGCATGTCGCTGGTTGTTTCGAGCATGGAGACGTCACCGAGCGATCTTGTGGCGGATAAGAGATCGGTGGTTTCGAAGGCTAACGAGTTGGGCAATGCAGCTCCGCCAGTGCCTTCACCGATGGAGCCATCTCGAGAACTGCCGCTGCTCTCGACGACGGGATCCCGTACGGCAAAAAGCGAGCACCACTCCCCGACATCGCAACCAAGCAGCACAGGCAATGTCGTCACTCTTGATACGCAAAAGAGCGGTGTTCGGACCGAAATCACCGCTCAGATGAACAGCGTGGCGAGCAGTGCCCATCCCACTCCCGCACACACACATCAGAGCGGCTCTCTCTCGTCCGATCAAAATCAGCCTGCAACAGTCTCTTCGGCTACCCACGGTTTGGCGACTGACACACACAACACGGTCGATGCTAAGCAACGGCACTCCATACTGGTGAACCGAGATCAATCGACACCGAATCTCACTCCGGCCACCGACCGCGCCATGGAGCTACTCGGGAACTCGTCGACCAGCGAGCATTCGGTCGTCGGCGGTCCGGCTCCCTCGGGCTCGTTACCGGTCCGTGCTAACGACGAACGAGCTTTACCATCCTTACCTTCCGAGACGGCTGAGGTGAGGACGACCGAGCCACCTACTGGGACAATTCCCCAGCAAAATGCTTATCGGGTAAGCACTGAGCAGCCATCGTTTCCACCGTTGCTTGCTCATCGGCAATTGGACGTGATCATGCGTCAGGCCTCGCACGTGCGCACGCAAAACGCCATTCACCGCGTCGAAATTCTTGACCGTTCCATATGCGATGTGGTCCAGTTTTCGCCCCACGAATTGGCAGTTGTGGGAAAGAAACCTGGATCGAGTGCCATGCGTATATGGTACGTGGGACAAGAAAATTCAACGAACTACCTTATAACGGTGCGCCCCACAGACCCCGCCGGGCAGGCGGCTGATCAATGTGAACAAATCCAACAGATGATAGACGAAATGTTCCCATCGGCGAGAGTAGAAATTGTTTCCGAAAACAACAGTATTGTGGTACGCGGCATTGCCAGTAGTAATGACGAAGCTTTGCAGATTGTGTCGCTAATACGCAAGTTGCGGCTTGTGCCTGTGATCGACAAGATTGTCGTCGAACGCAACAAGCGTTAGGCTATTGCTCGTCACAAAACTGGATGTAGGTTTGGTAGCGGTAGGTTTTGGAAATGTGGGGCTGATCCGACAGCGATAACGTTTGAGAAGTCTCATTCACGTACGTTAATCGCTAGTTGAGAGTGTGGGTTATCGATCGCTCTTCGTGCCATGCTGGGCAGCACGTTTTTCGCAAGGCTAGATGTTCTTAGCCCGACTCGTTCATCTAGCCGGACAATACTTCAACGCAAATGCTCAAAGACGCTAGATGCGCTAGTGGGCAACAGATACGTACCTATTTTCTGGGATGCACTTCAGCCCCGTTGCGCTATTCCATCCGTCCCTCAGCGGTCGTGGCTCGGCTGCAAGGTACGGTCGCCGGTTACTTTCCTTGATCCTTCTGACAGAAACGGCAGCAGGAAATGCTCACTTTTCAGCTTAGGGCTTTCAGCACTGAAGTCTCAAGGGAAAAGGGGACGTGCAGCTAGATGGTGTTGGGCCAGGTCACTTCCACTTCCATGCCAAGTAGAGGATAAGAAGCATGCCGGCAGCAAACACAACCGCGACCGTGGCCGACAGCCAGTAGTCGCGAGGCGGTACTGTTGCAGGTCGCAGTTTGACTTCCGTAGCAATAAACAGCGGACTTGGATGTACACTACCAGGAGCGCGCGACGAAACATACTCGGACGAATAACCCCAGATCCTATAAAAATAGCCTTCTACCTGAAGCGTTTCATTGATCAATGGTGATTCGGTGATGCCGGCGGCCGCGTTTCGTGCCGCCCGCTCGATTTGGTCTGGTACTCTAAGACTGCACACTGTAGCAGGATAGTTATTCTCATAGATGAGACGCTTTTGCGGATCCGAGTCTTTCAGTTGGATGGTCACGTTCCCCAGAGGAATCAAGACGTCTAATTCGTAGTAATGCGACACTCCATAGCGCTCCTGGACAACTGGATCATCTACCACGATTCGGGTGGCTCGCCGGACGCTGGCCGTAAAAGCAAACAACGCACCATGGCTATTGCCTGGCGCGCGAAGTAACGCAGGTAAATCAAGATGGCGAGCAGCGTGTGGTTGGTTCGAAACATTTCGTCGCGTGGCTGTTAAGAGAGCATAGAACGGATCCTTTTCCACTCGCGACATCGGTTGTCCATTGGCTTGGCGAAGAATATCCAGCCAGGCAATATCGAAACCCAGCTGAGCTAGCTGTACATGCGACGGAAACAGTCCCAGTTCTTGCCGTGCCTCAACGGGATACCATTCCAACCAAGGTGAGGCGACCGCTAGCCACCTATCGGGATCCTTTCGGGCCTCGAGTATCACTGCCACAGCCTGCACCGGCTCATCGAGATGAGCCACTGGAAGCCACGATCGAGGAACCTGGGGCACGAACAACGTGACGGAACCCAACTCGTCGCACTGAATCTCCACCTGGAAATACTCGCCCAGTGAAAAGCGACTCTTTTCGCTTTCCGTCAAGTCAATCTGTTTCAGCGAGGAAGCTTTTCCAGAAATGCGGACAATCTGACCACGGAACTTTTCCGGAGAGTTCCAGAGGCCCTTAGCATCTTCTACCGCAAAGGCCTCTAGTTCACCACGTTCGAATTGGCGTAACCGATCCAACAGTCGCAGTAACAGCTCCCGCTCGAGCTCAATCAATCCCTGCCGATCATCGAAGCTCGCCCAGTCTTCTTCTTTCAGACCGCTTAAGCTCCACAACTCTCTTGCGGTTGTCGGCTTTTCTACCTGAGGAGCAGCTCCGGGACGGTCGAACGGCAGCAATACTCCCGAAGCGCGGTCGGAACTCTGTTTACTGTTGGCCTCGAGCGACTGACTCTTGGCGTTGTTGGCAAGCGCTAGCGCAATGAGAATCACCGTGCACTGTAATACGTTAACAAGCGCGCCCGGCGCCACACAGCGCCGATGAAAACGTAAAAAGATATTACCCCGCGTCGTGGGGTCATCACCTCGTTTCACGTGATGAACTCCGCGCCCCAGGCAATAGTCCGACAAGACTGGAGCTGCATCCGCTCCCAACGCTTTCGTCAATAGATCCTCTCGAATGCCATACCCGATGGAGTCTGATTCCAACATATAACCACTGCTGCCCGATATGCTCTGGTACCGAAACACGCCACGGATTTTACTGCACATGATCGGCGAATATCCTGGCTGACGGCGCGATACCAGAACCCATGCGCCCGCGCGCGGGATAGAGGTAGCCGAGGCGGGATTCGAACCCGCACGGCCCTAACGGGCCACAGGATTTTAAGTCCTGTGCGTCTGCCATTCCGCCACTCGGCCCGACAACCCTCTGACTGTCATAATACCCGCCCCGTCGCGAGGAACGAAGGGGAAGCAGCGTTGTTTTAGGGAATCTTTGGTAGAAAGCAAGCGGTGCTGGTGCAAGTGCCGAAAGCTCCGAAAAAGCTTTTTTTCCAGGAGGAGATCTCCGGTCCGCACAAAAACCCTATCGAATCGTTTCTGTGTTGCGATTCTTCATCGGTTGGCCCAGAGAAGGCTCGCGGGCCGAATGGCCATCCAATTGGTTACTGGTTGTCGAAATACTCGTTTTCTCCCCTACGATCGGCTCGGGGAGCGGCGGCAGGTGCGTCGTTTCGCACCAGGTATCCACCACTTGTACTTGATTGACGACCCGCAAATGCTTGACAGCAGCACGCACGGTCTCTTGAGCCAGTTGCTTGTGATAGAAAGAATCGACCTTTCCGGTAAGAATCAACTGGCCATTGACCTCTTCGACAACCAACTCACGCAGGACAAAAATAGGACTATTGGCTAACGCTGCCTGTGCACGTCGTTGGCCTTCCGAAAACTGGCCTTTAAATCCTGACCGATCCATGACCCATCCTTGACTTCCTCTTGCGGGCCGCACCAGCGAGCAACCCCGGCTAACCGCGTCGATGGCTGTGCAAGTGCACCCGCGCCAACCAATCAAGCTAGCGGCGTACAAATGGCTTTGTCAAGAATTATTCCGAACTCGCGTTGGCGCTAGGTCGGCCAAGTAGGCTAGTGCGGCAGTCCAGGTTTCGTGCCCGCACAAAAACTCTGGCTGAATCTCAACCGCAAACAGCGGGAGCGTCCCCAACATATCCTGACGGCACTTGACCAAGTCTTTCTCGGTGCACAGGACGGCTTCCACCCCAGGCAATTGACTTGCCCATTGTGCCAGCCGGTCTAGATCGCTCGGGCTAAATCGATAGTGGTCGGGAAACGAACGGAATTTAACGATATGAAAACCGTTTGCTTTAAGCATTTGCAAGAAGCCCTGTGGGTTGCCGATTGCCGAGAAGGCGGCCACCGAACGTACGCTCGATAACGATTCGCGCCGTCCATGACCCACCAATGCCTTTGGTTGGAACGCCACCTCGATCCGCGGCACTCCGGGCAGCCATTGATGAATAGTGTGCCACAGCGCGTCGCGCGTTTCAGCCGATACCAGATCCGCCCGCGTGACGACCGCGAGGTCGGCACGCCGTAAGCTGCTCAAGGGTTCACGCAACAACCCGCGCGGCAGCAGGTAGCCATAACCAAACGGACAAAGCGCATCGATGAGCACAAGGTCAAGGTCACGATCGAGTCGGCGATGCTGGAACCCGTCATCCAACAGAATCAGTTCGGCCCCGAACTGATCTATCGCTTGGCACGCGGCCCGGTAGCGGTTCGGATGTTGCACGTGGGGAACTTCGGGCAATTGCCTCTTTAGTTGAAGCGCTTCGTCGTTGTACTGGCATTCGCATCGGCGATAGCCGCGGCTAACGATCGCTACACGCTTACCGAGTTGCTGGAGGTGGCTTGCGGCCAGGGCAGTCATCGGGGTTTTCCCGGTCCCGCCCACGGTAAGATTTCCGACACTGATCACCGGAATCGGTACTCGGTAACTTGCCCTAGGCCAGTAATCATAAAACCAGTTGCGTAGCGCTACGCCGCCACCGTAGACTCCAGCCGCCACTCGGAGCATTGTACGTAAAACAGCTCCAAATGGCCCGCTGGAATCGGCCATCAGGTAATCAAGAGCGATTCGATCCCACACCGACGTGTATAGCTCCCGTTAGGGCGGGGCGGGTTTAAGCGTTCGTAACGGGCAACGAAGATATGCTTCTGCCGTCCTGCGAATCGGTGTCAGCTCAACTCCTGCACACGACGGCATATTGCGTCAGCCATCTCTTGTGTACCCACAGCCGTTGGATCATCGCGATGGGGCTTCAGATCGTACGTCACGTACTTGCCTTCGGCGATCACATCCGCCACAGCTTGCTCCAACCTGCGGGCTGCGCCCGTTTCCCCGAGGTATTCGAGCATCAATACGCCGGAAAGTATCAGAGCCGTTGGGTTAACCTTGTTCAAGCCTTTGTATTTAGGAGCGCTACCATGCGTGGCTTCGAACACGGCCCCATTGGGACCGATATTGGCTCCCGGGGCCACCCCAAGCCCTCCGATAAGCCCGGCGCCTAAGTCGCTAATAATGTCACCGTATAAGTTGGGTAATACCAGCACATCGTACAATTCGGGCTTTTGCACCAATTGCATACACATGTTATCGACTATCCGATCTTCGAACTCGATGTCTGGATAATCCGCAGCGACGCGGCGTGCTGTTTCCAGGAACAAACCATCGGTATGCTTCATGATGTTGGCTTTGTGCACAGCGGTGACTTTCCGTCGCTTGTGTTGGCGAGCATAATCGAAAGCAAACCGCACAATGCGTTCGCTGGCTACAATGCTAATCGGCTTAATGGAAACGCCCGTTTGGGCCCCGTCCGTCTTGATTTTGCGCTCCGACGGCAAACTATTGATGAATTCGATCAAGCGACTGGTTTCCGGTTGACCGGCAGCAAATTCGACGCCCGCATAGAGATCTTCGGTATTTTCACGCACGATCACCAGATCGACCTGCGTGTTACTAAAAAACGTTCGTACGCCGGGATAGTACTTACACGGGCGCACGCAAGCAAAAAGCCCTAATTCTTGTCGCAAAAAGACATTGATACTGCGAAACCCGGTACCTACAGGCGTTGTGATCGGTGCTTTAAGCGCACAACGCGTTCGCCGGATACTTTCGATAACGCTATCGGGTAACGGCGTACCGAGTCGCTCCATGACGTCGACACCCGCTTCTTGAATGTCCCAGCGAATGTCGACCCCCGTAGCATCGATACACCGGCGCGCCGCTTCGGCCAATTCCGGCCCCGTTCCATCCCCGGTAATGAGAGTTACTTCATGAACCATGGTAAAAGTACCTATCACGCCCCCGAATCGCGAACTTTGTGCACCTGCTTCATTCTTCCACTCGATGACGGACGTTGCAGGATGGCGTTTGACTGGAGAGGCAACAGGTCAGCAACCCATGAGCGGTCAGGCCCTTGTCGCGACCAATCCAGTTTACGCGTAAATCCTTTTTACGCACTCCTCTCGCGCTAACGCCCCCGCGCGGAAAGCTAACACACCCGGAGCGATTCGTCAACGCGAACTACCCGATACCCGCCGTCTTTTGTGTTGTTGTGCCATTGTGCCTGCGGCGACTTCGGCGTGCCTGAGCAAAGCATGCTCTGACGGGCGCGTGCGTAACCCTCCCCGATCAAAGAACGTGTCCTGATTCGCAGAGCGCCGTTGCCTTGCAGGTGCGGCTCTGAAGAAACAAAGCCCGGTCTCATCTCTTCGCAGGAATCGACATGTGGACCACGCGCCATGCCATTACCCCTCTTCGGAGAGGATGGACCGAAACCGGGTAACCGGTAGCGGCTGTGTAGCTGCAACCACCCACAATCAAGACCGATACCCCGCCACTCGATCAGGCCGCCAGCCCCGAAAACGATTCCGCCCCGACCGGACGAGTGAACCGTCTGGCAGCACAGCTGCTACCTTGCTTGGAGCAAGTATTCCATACCGGGTCGCATCCGACAGCAACCCGGAGTAAACCGGCGCTAACCCTTTAGAGAACACCTTTAGTCGAGGGCACATCCCGGATTTGCGGGTCGGTTTCGACAGCCATGCGTAATGCACGTGCCGCAGCCTTGAACAACGCCTCGGCTATGTGATGACTGTTGCGGCCATAATGCACGATCATGTGCAGGTTGGCCAACGCATTGGCTGCCACCGCCTGCCAGAAGTCCTCGATCAGTTCACTATCAAAATCGCCGATCTTGGCACTGGGAAATGCGGCTTGAAAGACAAATGCATATCGGCCGCTCAAATCCCATGCGGCTGTAGCGAGGGTTTCCTCCATCGGGACGGTAAAATGGCCGTAACGACGGATACCGGCTTTGTCACCCAACGCCGTACGCAGGGCCTGGCCCAGACAAATACCGACATCTTCTACCGTGTGATGGAAATCCACATGAGTGTCTCCGGATGCTTCGATCCGGAGGTCGATGGCGGCATGGCGTGTGAACAATGTGAGCATATGGTCGAAAAAACCAATGCCGGTTTGGATTTGTCCCTGTCCGGTACCGTCGAGCAGAAGCGTGACTGCTACGGTGGTTTCAAGGGTAGTGCGTTGGATGGTTGCTGTTCGTGTCATTCCGGTTCTACCATCTGTCGCAGGAGGCTCAGCAGCACGTCGATCTGCGCATCGGTTCCCACCGAGATACGCAAGCCGTCTTTCCATCGAGGATAATTCATGTAGCGCACCAAAACTCGCTGCTCACGCAGCTTCTGGTAAATGGTTCGCGCTGGTTGTGCCGGATGTTCGGCCCATACGAAATTAGCTTGTGAATCCATTACGTGAAAGCCCAGCTCGCGCAGTTCGGCAGTCAGTCGATCGCGCGTTGCAAGGATCCGCCGGCGGTTCTCGACAAACCACTCTTCGTCAGCAAACGCGGCAGTAGCACCTGCAATCGATAACGCATCGCAGTTGTAGGAATCTTTTACCTTACGGAATTGGGCAATCAGTTGAGGCTGCGCGACAAGAAATCCGAACCGCAAACCGGCTAAAGCGTACGACTTGCTCAGCGATCGCGATACCATAATCCGTTCGTCGGCACGCACCAAATCCAAACAATGCTGGTCAGCAAAGTCGACATACGCCTCGTCGATCAACACTGGACATCTCAGCCGCTCAGCCACTTCCAAGAACCGTTCCTTTGTGACCACGGTCCCTGTCGGACTATTGGGATTGGCCACCACAGCCAACTTGACTCGGGGATCAGGTTGGGCGAATGCATCTGGTAGGTCCCATTCGGCACTGTAGTCGACCTCTTCAGCCCGTGCGCCTTGCAATTCGGCTAGCGTCGCATACAGAAGGTAACTCGGATGCGGGAAGCGCAAGGTGTCCCCCGGCCCGACAAGCGCCCGAGTGACGATGGTCAAAATATCGTCGCTTCCATTGCCACATAGAATCCAATCCGGGTCGATTCCGAGACGATCGGCTGCTTGCAGGCGAAAGGCTGTAGCCAATGGGTCGGGGTAGCGCGCTAATCCTTGTTCGAGTACTTGTTGGATAGCACGAGCCACGGCAGGCGATGGAGGATAAGGATTCTCATTGGTATTGAGTTTGATGAATTTTCCTGTTTGGGGCTGCTCGCCTGGCGTGTAACCCGCCATGCGGAGCACTTCTGGGCGAAAGTAAAGCAATGGATTGGACATCGTCTATGGATCCTGGAACCGCAGACAAACGCTTTGGCGGTGGGCTGTAAGTCCTTCGATGTCGGCGATCGTTTCGATAGCCTGGCGATCGGCAGCCAGCGCATCTTTTGAGTATCGGACGACACTCGATGCACGCAGAAAGCTATTGGCGTTTAAACCGCTGGCCCACCGCGCCGTACCGCTCGTCGGCAAGACGTGCGATGGACCTGCCGCATAATCCCCAACTGCCACCGGACTAAAGGGTCCCAAAAACAAAGCTCCTGCAGAACGGATCCTGGCTGCTGTCTCATCTGGATCTTTCGTATCGACATAGACGTGTTCGGGTGCCAGCCAGTTGACCAACTGACAGGCATGCGACTCGTCATGCACCGTTACCAGGGCACCGAACGGTTCTAGACTATCGACAATCAGAGAGCTACGCGGGAGTCGCACAAGCTGTTCAAGCAGTTGTTGGGCTACAGCACCAAGCAGCGATTCGCTAGGACTAACCAACAGCGAAGCACCCGGAGCATGTTCGGCTTGGGCCAATAGCTCGGCGGCAACAAAAGAAGGTCGCGCTTGTTCGTCCGCCAGGACTACCACTTCGCTTGGGCCGGCCAACGCGTCGATATCGACCTGGCCATAAACCCACTTTTTGGCTAGGGCGACAAACAAATTCCCGGGACCTACGATCTTGTCGACTTTTGGAATTCCCGCCACGCCGTAAGCCAATGCCGCTACAGCTTGGGCTCCTCCTACGCGGTATACGGCGTTGACCTCCAACTCGGCACACACGGCTAACACGGCCGGATTCGAAGCGCCGTAAGCCGTCGGCGGCAAAACGATGGCGATATGGGAAACGCCAGCCACCCGGGCGGGAACAACCGTCATGAGGACCGTCGAAGGGTACGCCGCCGCCCCACCCGGTATACAGATCCCTACACGTTCGATGGGGCGGTACCGTTGGCTTAAAACCACCCCAGGGCGCGGCGTAACGTGGACATCGCGATGCAGTATTGCCGTTTGGAATGCTTCGATATGGCTGCGAATGCGGCGGACGGTTTCCAGCCACTGCGGATCCGCTTCACGATGAGCTCGCTGCAGTTCCGCAGGTGGCACCTGTAATGTTTCGGGTGAGAGTTCCACGCCATCCAACAAGGCAGTATACCGACAGACGGCCGCAGCACCGTGTTGCCGCACGTCTTGGCAGATACGTTCGACGACCTGTTGAGGTGTCAAAGGCTCGCCAAATACGGCCTTGGTTTTTTCGGCGCTGCGAGGGCTGACAACGTCGCCTTGAAGGCTTAGTTGCTCGCGCAGGTGCTCAAGTTCCTGCCAACCCTGCTCGGTTCGGGCATCAATGCGTCGGATGGCTAGCTGCATCGAATATGCATCCTTCCCCAATGCGGACTATCACCGTGGTACCAAGTCGCGCGGCCACCTCGGCGTTCGGGTCGTTGCCCAGCCGCATCGCTGAGAACTTGACGGGTTTCAGGCGGCGGCTGGTTTCATGCCCCGTTGCCGGGCATCGCACGACGGATCGCTTCGACTTATGATAACCTAGAAGATGTTGCCGTCTGGAGGCTAGGTAGGTATATCAAACATGGCAGCGGTTAGACGGGCTGGTGGAAGGAGAGAGTCTTGAGCGGGAAGTTAGCGCCGCTGGTGCCGGCGGCGGACCTAAGGAGCGACACGGTCACACGCCCCACGGCGGCGATGCGCCGAGCCATGGCGGAAGCCGAGGTGGGTGATGATGTAATTGATGTCGATCCCACCGTGGCAAAGCTCGAACAGCGCACAGCGGAAATTCTCGGCAAAGAGGCCGCCATTTATATGCCGTCCGGTACGATGACCAATCAGGTCGCCGTGCGGATTCATTGTAAGCCAGGTGATGAGTTTATCTGTGAAGCGGGATGTCATATCTACAATTACGAACAGGCAGCCTATGCCCAGCTGAGTGGCATAGCCGCTCGGCCGGTCGAAGGCCAATTCGGTGTCTTGCGACTCGAGCAAGTGCTCGATCTGGTTCGGCCCGAAAACGACCATCACGTTCGCACTCGACTTGTATGTCTGGAGAACACGCATAATCGCGGGGCAGGGCGGATCCAGCCCTACGACGAAGTTGTCCGCATCACGCAGTGGGCTCGGCAGCAAGGCCTGCGGACTCATTTGGATGGTGCGCGGCTTTTCAACGCCGTTGTTGCCACGGGCATCCCAGCGGACCAATGGGCCCAACATTTCGACACAGTCAGCATCTGTTTCAGCAAAGGCTTAGGAGCGCCGGTAGGCTCGGCACTCGCCGGCCCTAAGGAACTAATCCGTGAAGCGCGGCGACATCGCAAGGCGTTCGGCGGGGCAATGCGCCAAGCCGGTATCATTGCCGCCGGTGCCCTGTACGCGTTGGAACACCATCGGGATCGCTTGATCGAAGACCACCAAAAAGCGCAAATCCTGGCCGATGCAATCCGACACACTGCAACGCTGCGCTTGGTGCCGGACCACGTCGATACCAATATCGTGATTTTCGAAGTTGCTCCCAATTGCGGGACGGCGGGCGATTTCGTCGCACAACTAGAACAGTTCGGGGTGCGCACCCTGGCCATCAGCAAAAGCCGCGTGCGAGCCGTTACCCACCTAGATGTGAGCTTCGAACAAGTAGAAGCCGCGGCGAGAATCGTGCGATACTTAGCGGGTTCCGGTACCTAATGTACAGCGTTGGTAACCCTGAATAGGGTCCCTGCGGGGCTGGCCTTAGGAAGAGGTTATCCCCAAAAACGTGGGGATTCTTGCGGGAAAGTCATTGGTAATCCCCATACGACCCCGGGGGCATTGGGGTTTAGGTTTACTGTGCTGGCTGAGTAGCTGAGGCCTTCGATGAACAAGCGTGGTGGAAGTAATCCCAACGGGCACGGTGCCCGGTCGGGTACCGTCGCAGATCGCATTTTGCATCCCGTACCTCGACAAGCTACCATGATAGAAGTTCGACCGATCAAGCACTGTCGCGCCCACAAAAGAAAATAGGCCCGACAGCAGGAGTAACTCTAGTGGATGGTAGAAATATGGTTGATTGATGTACTACTTTTGGAAAAAACGCAGGGGTGTATCCACGGCACAACAACGGTCAAGGGTTGAGCCCGTTCCATGGCGATTTCGTCTGTACCTAACAAGTCGATTTGGGATCTGCTAATCGAAAGCGGCTTGGTGGATGAAGCCCAGTGCCGCAAATGGCAGGTGGAGTATCGTCGCGAAACGGTTGGTCCCAAAGCGGATGATCCGCACGCGATCGCTGCATGGCTTGTGGGACGCAATCGGTTGACCACTTACCAGGGCAAATTGCTTCTGCGCGGTGAGTCTGCTCGTTTGGTTTATGGTCCCTATGTGTTGCTGGATCGAGTCCAGGCGATGCCTTTCGCTTATGCGTTCCAAGCGCAACATCGTCCATCGGGTTATCGAGTGTGGGTGCAGTTTTTAGGCAGTGACTTGATCCGTTCTCGTTCCCAGTTGGCCGACGTCGAGGGCTGGCTGTCGCGTCTTTGCTCGGTGGAGCACCCGTCGGTCCATCGGTGGTATGAGTATCGAATCGAACCTCCGTATCGATTTTTGGTCATGGAGCCGTTGACGGGTATTTCCCTGCGCGAACGGCTGGCTCAGGGTAAGTTAACGCGCCAGCAGGCCTGCTGGATTGGCCAGCAGATCTCCGAGGGGCTTGCACAGTTGCATGGCCACGGAATTGTGCATGGTCAGGTGCGTTCCGATCAGATTTGGATCGATAGCAGTGGGCGAGCCATCTTGCTACTGCACGCCGTTGTTCCTCATTGGCAAACTGTTCAAATCAATCCGGAGCAGCGGGCTGATTATCAGGCACCGGAGTTTTTGCAGCCCGGTTATCAACCGCAACCGTTATGCGACGTCTATAGCTTGGGTTGCGTGCTGTACGAAATGTTAACGGGAACGGTGCCGTTTCCGGGCGGTACGGCAGCGGAAAAACTGCGGCGACATGCCACCGAACCCATACGGCCGCTGGCGCAGTGGGGTGTGCCGCGCGAACTGGAGCGACTGGTAACCTTCCTGATGGCCAAAAATCCGGCAGTCCGCGTGCACGAGTTGGGCGATGTGGTGCGGCAACTCGAGTTGTTCGCTGAGGGCGAGGCAGAGCGTTGCCCGCCTGTTGGTCCAAAGCAGGGATATGACGAGTTTCGGCGAACAGTGCGCTGCGCGAGCCCCACGCCCGTGAACCCCACCACAGCTCAGTCCGGTTTGCCCGCCGGGTCGCTTCCAGAAACGGGCGTCCCGGGCGGCTTGCCTTTGGCGTTGCCGCCGACTGCTAAGGTACCCGAAATGGCGGTGCCCTTGACTGGTAACCCTGGGCCTGTAGCGCCGGCTATGCCGGTGGCCATGCAGATTGCACCGGGAGCTACGGAGACCGGACGCGGTCCTGTGGTCAGTAGCATTCCCGTCGCGGCGGTCAGGATTCCCCCTGCCGGTGTGCCCGCAGGAGCCAGTCCGGTAGCGTACGCGCAGCCTGTAGGAAATATTCCGGTGGCATCAGCCCTTCCGGTAGCAGCCGGTCAGCCGGTCATTCCATCTCAGGGCCCCAGTCCCGTTGGGGTACAGGTTCCACCTCTGGTGCGGCCTTTACCGGTGAGCCGTCGTCGCCGCTCGCAGGCTTGGAAAAGCTGGTTAGCTGTCGCACTGGTAGTCGGTGCCGCCGTGGCCGTTGCTTATTATGGCCAGCGGTATTTAACGGAACAGTCGGCTGAAAGTACGTCGCTTGAACAGCGAGCTGAAGGCAATGCGTCGGTCGCCCCCGGAGAACCGGTGACCTCCGATACCCGGCAGCCCGAGGCCAATGCGTTACCCAAGGCGGATGGTTCCACACCTGTGTTATCTGAGGACGATGGCGTTAGCCTCTGGGCATCACCCACATCAGGCAGTCCGTGGTTGTTTGAATTAGTGCCGCCCGCTCCTTTGCTCGTACTGGCCGTTCGACCCTCGGATATTGAGGCTTCGGCCGAAGGACGTCGGTTGTTAAAAGCTCTCGGTCCGGAGATCGAACAACTTGTAGCGCGATGGCCGCAACAGGAAAGCGGCTTGGCGTGGGGCGACGTTCGGCAGTTGCTCGTCAGTCTGCACGAAAACGATTCCGGCCAATTCGAAATGGCTATGGTGGCATATCTGCGCGAACCGATTTCTCGCGAGGAACTTCTTGCACGGTGGGGAAACCCTCTAGCGCAGGAGAGCGACGGCACGCCGTACTACCGAGGAGCGACATGGTGTTATTTTGTTGAGCCAGAAACGGCGACGGTCGAGCGGTTTGCCATGGGAAACGAGTCTCAGATACAGCAGGTGGCCAAACAACGGGGAAAGGCACCAACGCTATCGGTTGGCTGGCAGGCCTTATTGAATCGATCAGATGCCGATCGAGCCGTTTCACTCTTTTTTGAGACATATCAATTACAAACCAAGTTTTTGCGCGACGGACAAGTCTATTATTTCGGCGAGTCACGTAAGTTGCGCGAATTCCTCGACGCGTTTATCGGAGATGTGGCTCAGGTCGGCTGGCTAAGTGCTCACGCTACGGATACGCACTCATACCTGGAATTGACGTTGGTTCCCGTTGTGGACATGGATCGGATAAAGGCTGTGGAACAGTTGCGGTCGCGAATCCAGTTGTGGCGTGAGCAGGCCGAATCTTATGTGGCGGCGTTGCAACCACCACCGTACTGGGCTCGATTTGCTTTGAGATTTCCCATGATGTTGAAGTTCTTGGCATCCCAGACTCGGGTACAAATCGATGATAATTTTATAGTTCTCAATGCCGTGCTTCCCCCTACGGCGCTGCACAATCTGGCATTTGGCGCAGAAATGTTGCTGGCCAGTACTCCTGGTGGAACGATAACGAATATCGGGTCTGTTCCGCAGCAACAACCATCGGGACCTCAAACCATCGAGGAGCTGTTGCAACAAAAAATCACGGTTCGTTTCGATCAAACGTCATTGGAATTTGCCATGCGGGACGTGGCTCTAGCGGCGAACGACGCATTCCCGAAGTTGCCATTTAAATTTGAGATCGTCTTGCTGGGGATGGACATGCAAAAAGATGGAATTACCAAGAATCAGTCGATACGCGATTTTAAGATGGACAACGCTTCGGTCGCTGACATTCTGACAGCACTCGTAATGCGCGGCAATCCGGATCCAACGGTCAAGTCGCCGCACGAGCCAAATCAAAAACTGATTTGGTGTATCGGTGAAGATCCGGGCAGGGCAGGGCAAAAGGTTGTGTTCATTACCACACGGCAGGGCGCTGCTGAACGCAAGCTGGTTCTTCCGACCGTCTTCACTCAGGCGCCTTGAAATAGAACGTCTGACTTTGAGGCACGGGCGTTAGCACAATGAAATCGTAAACCGGGGCGCGGCAAAGCGGGCCGGATACAAGGCTTTTTCGCTTGGGTTCGATCCCAAGGGCCGAGTTGCTAACAGCTCACAGCACGGGCCACCGACTGGTAAGGTTGCAGTTTAACTAGAGCCCCCCGGAGGTGTGCGGTTGTGCTTCAGTGGGTGGAGAAAAACATGCTGCCGTTCGCTATTCGATGCACCACGTGTGGTCGCAAGCTCATCGTGAAACAGCAAGCTGCCGTGGGAAAGATTTTACCTTGTCCTGCTTGCGGTAGTATGGTGTTGGTTGAAGCGCCTGAAGGGTCGCTACTTCCAGCACGGCAGTCTGGTTTGCCTGCCGACCCAGTACCTGCTGCCTCGACCAACGTAGCTAAACTTTTGGAAGTGGTTGACGTGCAACAAGCCGATACAGTGGACGATCCGCTGTATGCATCCGATGCCAGAGAGGAGCCCGTAGCCGCGAATGGCGCTAGGCGTGTAGGACAGCACACCGAAGTCGTTACGGCGGTCTCTGCACCGATACAACCGCAACTGTGGTTTTCCCGACAGACACAACTGCTTCGCCGGTGGGTGCTGATTGGACTGATCGGTGTCGGAGCGGCCGCTGCGCTTATCGTGGCCGTCGGTTACTGGATGGGCCGTCCCGAACCTCTGGCTAGTGCAAGGCGAAGCGCTGCAAACTCCAACGAACCTGCGGGTTCTACGCCGGACACCGTGTCGGTACCGCAGATGAATGAGCCGGCGCCGGAAGGAAATTCCGCTTCCGAACTTGCACATGAAGGTTCCGACGCTTCTTCTACACCGCCGGATACAGCCGCGAAAAGCTCGCCTCCACTAGCCGCCGGGACGGCGCCGCCGTCGGAAACTTCTGGAGAAACTGGACGCTCTGAGCCTCTTGGAGCGAACCAATCTGAGGAGTCCGATGCCAGAGGATCGACGACGCCCGATCGACAGGTGGGGCAGCCGGTTGAAGGGACTCCGGATGCAGCCAGTGGAGAGCGCGGGGACTCTTTCGGTCGAAAACCGCTTACTGTTGAACAAGCCTTGCGCGATTTGGAAGCACTGACCACGGACGCTCCCTTGGGACGCCGCGTGTTGTCCGGTACCTCGGCGTACGATTTGATACCTTCTCCTGCCCGGACGTTTGATGTTGGTTTGGCCTTGCCAAAGCCGCCAGCTCGACGAGGGATCAATGCAGCCAACCGACTAGCGGTGAAAATCCCCTCGCTCCAATTTCGTAATATACCCCTCGTCGCTTGGTGCCGCTGGTTCCAGGATGTCACCTTGGTCCCTGTTACCATAGATGTCGATGCGCTCCATCGAGTCGGTTTGGGAGTAAACGTTCCGATCCATGTGGAAGCTTCAGACGAAGAGTTCGGTGTGGTTTTGCGCCGATCGCTTGAACCCCTGGGGCTTACGTACCACCTGTTGAATGACCAAGTGTTAATCAGTGTAGCCGGCGTGGATCGGATGGAGACAGTTGAGTACGAGGTATTCGACCTCGTCGGGAATGATCCCGAACAGAATCGTCAGTTGGGTACGTGGATTGTTGACCTTATTGCGCCGGTAGCCTGGAAAGAGTACGGCGGGCCGGGGCAATTGCACATATCGGAAGGTAGGCTCCGGGTTACGACCACGCGGGCCATTCAGTATGAAGTGCACATGTTTTGCGAGCGATTGCGGGTGGCTCGTGGAGGTCGGCCTCAAGGGGCGGTTCCCGACTATGTTATCCAGCTACGCCCACGCATGAGTTTGGCACTCGAACGGCTTGCCCAGTCGGTGACCATCCACCGCGCAGTGGGCACGCCCTTAGTGGAAATCCTGGATCAGATCGGCCAGGCTTCGGACTTGGCTATTGTGGTAGACTGGCAAGGACTGGCAGCCGACGGATGGACCATCCAATCGCTGGCACGATTAGATGTCGAAGAGGTGTCGGTTTCTGAGGCATTGCAACAATTGCTAGGCCCAATGCAACTGAGTTTTCGGGTCATTGACTCGGGGACCTTGCAAGTGACGACGATGCAAAGAGCCTGGGTGTTGGAAGAAGTGGCCTTTTTCCCGCTGGAGGCGCTTTGGGGTAGCGACGAGGGACGCACGGTGCTTGAGCGCGTGCGCTCAGCGCTAGGGCATGGACAGTCGCCCGCAGTAGCTAGGGGCCGATTCTTGGTGGATCCTGTTAGCCGCACGCTCATGATTGTGGCTCCGCAATACCGTATCGCCCAAGTCGCAGGGTTATTGGAGCGTCTGGCGGTAGCGCGCGAAGAGCCCGCTGTACCCGTGCCCGACCTGGATTAGTGCCACCTCCGGTCAGAACGCCGACGCCACAAGGTAGGTTTGTTCCGGGAATCGAAACCGCTCAAGATCAGTTTCCGCAAAGCTTTTCTGACGTTCACGTCGGTAGGTGAAAAAAATTTTAACGCAGAGGCGCCGAGGCGGAAGGAACACTGATTAGGCGCAGCCATTGTCTCCTTGGGTCTTGGTGTTTTTTATCGCGTCGAAGGACCGCTGCCTTACGGTCGCGACTCTGTAAAGCTAGCCATCGTCGGACGCGACTTCCGCCAACCTGGACTGACAGCCGCATGCGTTCAAGCTGCTTGCGACGGACAATCAGCATACACAGGCGATAGTAAAGAGCTTTCCAATCTGCCCCTGTCCAGCAACATCGGCATCGCGCGCCTCAAGGCGCAAGGTGTTTTTAGCCACCGTAGCCGTTCCAGGACCGCGTTCAATATATAAGTATGTGAATAATCATAGTCATAAATGGAAGAGGGTGGTACCGAGCCCGGGGGACAGCCTTGCCAGCCCCGGGGACAGGCACCCTGGACACGGGGACAGGCACATCGGCCACATTGCTTTGGAAAATAGAGAAAACTAGAAATATCAGATAGAAAAGACCGATTGGATATGATAGATAGACAAGTGATATTGGAAAAAAACCAGGCATTTTCCTTGTAACGTGAACAAAACCGCCATTGTTCGGATAGGTTATCGAACTGGTGCGCGGGTGGTTTCAGTTGCGCTATAAGGCTCCTTGGCGTTGTTCGACGCTGTCGTTCGGCACACCTTCTCTTGCGGGTTGTGCTAGTACAAGATGCGGCCAGCGCGTCACGAGCCTTTGACGCTGTTTGGGGGCGTGACTGCAAAGTACGTGCATCATCCGAGCAGCACGTGCCCTAATTCGCGCGTTTTTGGGAAGGCTTACTAGAGAAGTTAAGCTGCATCCCCCGGCGTTAGCGCTACGAAGTTGGTGCCCCTCCCGGGGAACGCACGACCTGTAGGAGCGGATATCCCACCCGCCTTGATCAAAGAACGTGGCCTGATTCGCAAGGTGCCGTTCCCTGACGGTCGCGGCTGTGTAACGTTATCCATCTTCGGAAGCGTTAGGGAGAAGCCGGGTGATAGCCAACTCGGATACAGCCACGTCCTACGTACAAAAGAGGCGCGCGCACTTTCCTGACCGGTTCCGGCTTAAAAGCCACCCGCTTCGGCAGCCAGCTATGCATACAACGTGTTCAACGCCGCCACCCCACGACTTCAGTCGACATACCACTGGCTTTGTCGAAATGGCATCTATCGTGATGAGTCGAAGTCTTTAATTCGACCGTGGATAAAGGCAGAGATAGGCGTTCGGCACACCTAGAGCCAATCGTTATCCTCCTTACTTTTGCGCCTTTGCTTCTTTGCGTCGTTGCGTTGAATCATTTCTCGTGTAAACGGCAAAAGTCGAGCTAACTGGCCACTTGCAACGTCCGACTGGCACTGGCACGCTTCGAGTCGGTTAGCACGGGGAACTGCAAATCTAGGGCGTCGGCAATGCGGCGGCAGCGTTGCATCATGGCGTGGAATTGGACGAAATTCAGCGATTGATAGCCGTCGCTCAACGCGCGTTCTGGATCGGGATGTACTTCCACCATAAGGCCGTCGGCTCCGGCTGCCACAGCCGCCGCTGCCATGTCCGCCACCAAATAAGCGTGCCCCGTTCCGTGACTGGGATCGACGATCACGGGCAAATGGGTCTTGCGATGCAGGTAGGGGACGGAGGCGAGCGTCAAGGTATAGCGGGTGTGCGTTTCGAATGTGCGAATGCCGCGTTCGCATAGAATAACTTGCGTGTTACCGGCATTGAGGACGTATTCGGCAGCCAAGAGGAACTCGTCCATGGTTGCGCTTGGCCCTCGCTTGAGCAAAACCGGCTTATTGACCGCACCCACGGCTTCCAATAGCCGGTAGTTTTGCATATTGCGGGCACCGATTTGCAGTACGTCGGCATAACGCGCCACCAATTCGACGTCTTCGGTGGCCACTACCTCGGTGACGATGGCCAACTGAGTTTCTTCGCGTGCCATGGCCAGAAGTTGCAAGCCATATTCTTTGAGGCCCTGGAAGCTGTACGGACTGGTCCTCGGTTTGAATGCACCACCGCGCAGCGCCGTAGCACCTGCCTCTTTTACGGCGCGAGCGGTGGCTAAGATCTGTTCCTCGGACTCGACGGAGCATGGCCCCGCGATCACTCCCACGACGCCCGCGCCCACCACCAAGCTGCCAGCGGTTACCTGAGTCGGCTCAGCTTTCACCTCCCGGCTTGCCACCTTATACGGAGCCAGGATGGGCATAACAGCGGCAACCCCGGGGGCGGTTTCTAATGCCTCTTTCGCCTGTTCTCGCTTTTCACCGATCGCGGCAATCACCGTCCGCTCGGTGCCACGGATAATGTGTGCTCGCATCCCCAAGGCCTCGACTTGGCGAGCCGCATGTTCGATCTGCTCGGGTGTTGCATTTGGTTCCATGACGACTATCATCCGCTCTTTTCCCCCTTAACTCTGGACAGGACCACGAGGCAGACCGGTCGGCTGCCACGAGGTGCATAACTTTACGACGTATTGCGCATGTATAACAAAAAACCCCGCAGGCCAGCGGGGCCAGCGGGGTTTTTGGTGCCACATTGTCGCTGACGACCTACGTAGCTCCTCCTTCCCCTCGGCCCGCGAGGGCAAAAGCAAACCAGAAATAAAAGAAGTAGCTTCGTAGGTTCATCATGCCCATTAAGATAGTTGCAATTCCAGAATTTCGCAAGTCCCGTGCAGAGAAAATCGCTCGGTGCCTGCGAGCCTGGCCCAAGATTTATGTTTGTAAAAGCAGAGCCACGTTCGTCGTGACCACATTCATGTTACTTATCTTACCGTTTTGGACCCGATGAATCGGGTCACTATAAGAAAACAAGCAAAAAGCTACCTTGCCTTCCTTCATGTCGCCTCGGCGTCAACCACCTTCCGCTGCCGGTATTTTGGAAGAGGCTCTACATCCTTGGTCACTAGACGGGACGACTTCCGGCTACAAATGGGAACAGCTCGTAACCGGAACACTTTTCAATGCGAAGCACGGGCCAGGGATAACCGCCGTGGAAAAGGGTATGGGACACGGTGATGGGATATCTATCAGTTCAAAACGAATCATGACTAACCGCTTAAGGGGCCTGCTCATGGTGAACGCGGCTCAGATTCTTGGATGTTAATACGCGTCTAGTGTATCCGCCCCAGATGGTGGCACCGGATTCCTGGTCGACAGCAATTGTTGTCGACAATTTATTCAGCGGCATCTTATTCAGCCGCATCCCAACACCACCCCAGCAAAGCCGCGATCGTCTGGGAACGATGCTTTGCCGATCGGCTCACGTACCTTGATGGCCACATGACATTCCTAGTTACAATGGTACCGCACGCACGCCGTGGCCCCAGGGTGAGCACCAACGAGCTCGGCAGATTGTCGTGACGGCACTTCCGGCGCATTGAGGTGCTTAACTCGATCGGGTCTCTGAAGGGCAGGTCATATCGCTGGAACGCTGGCTAATCCGCATGAGTTGTAAGAGAGTATTCGCGGCTGCTTCTGCGAACGGCGGATCGTTAATATGCATGTCCAGGATCTGGCAAGGAACTGACCCGCAGTGCTGTTGCATAGCGGAAAACAGGCATTGGCGGGCAACCGGATCATCGAACGGTTGCCCTGTGCGGTCCAGGTCTGAAACTCCCTTGGCTGGCAAAAGTAATGCGGCCGGGCCGCGCGAGGCGGCGATCTTGCGGCCGATCTCCTCCCCTAGCCGCTGGTTTTCTTCAACCGTGGTGCGCATGAGAGTCACCGTCGGATTGTGCTGATGGAATCGCCGACCTCGGAATCGATCTGGGACGGTTTCCGGTGGCCCGAAATTGACCATGTCGAGCGCTCCGACGGACACGACTTGGGGTGTACCTGTTTCCGCAGCCGCTGTCAATCGATCAGGCCCCGCCGAGAGAATGCCACCAACGAGTTCATCGGCTAATTCCGTGGTGGTAATGTCAAGAACCCCCGCTACGAGTCCATCGCGGATAAGCGTCTCCATGGCTTGTCCACCGTTGCCTGTGGCATGGAACACCAACACTTCGTACCCGGCTTGTTCCAACAGACGCCGGGCATGCTGCACGCATGGTGTGGTTACGCCAAACATGCTGGCCACGATTAACGGTCGCTCTTCACCGGTTGCCTCCGGTCGGTATTGGAACATGCCGGCCACGGCGGCTGCTGCGTTGCTCAGTACCTGGCGGCTGATACGATTGATTCCAGCCAAATCTACGATCGAGTTGAACATCACGATATCTTTGTCCCGTACGTAGGGTCGTACTTGGCCGGAGGCCAGGGTGCTAACCATCACCTTGGGTACGCCGATCGGCAAGGCGTGCATGGCTGCCGTCCCGATGGTTGTACCGGCCGACCCACCGAGCGCCAGCACAGCGCCGACTCGACCCTGGCGATAGGCTTCGAGGACCAGTTGGCGAGCGCCCTTGGCAGCTGCTGCCACGGCCGTACCGCGGTCGGCCTGTTGGGCGATCTGTTGCCAACTGGTACCAGCCGCGCGGAAAACTTCCTCGCGTGATATATCGGGCATTACCGTGGGTTCGCCAGAACCCCCCGTATCAACCAAACGCACCGGAATGCCGAACTTTTCAAGCCGTGCCTTAAGGAAGGCAGCCTCGGAACCTTTCGTATCCAATGTGGCTAGCAAGTACACGAACATAAGACGCGCCTTCGTCGAAAGACACGCGATTCAGCTACGACACGACCGGAACACGAACGGCGCGACGCCATGTTCCCGTTTCAATACCGCGCCACGTCACGCCCCACTCGTTCAGGACGCACCTGTTGCAAGATCTGGACGGCCGCAGTCGTCATCATGCGCAAGTCACTCCCGATCGCCAAGAACTGCATGCCTTGGCGGGCACGTTCCAAAGCTGATGGAGCATCCATAGCGTGGATGCCTGTAGGTACACCTACCTGCTTACCGATTTGGATGACCCGTTGCACCATTTGCTCGTGTTCCTCATCGGTGGGGAATGTCCCATCCGCTTTCCGCATTTGAAAACGCAAATCATTCGGTCCGATGAAAATCGCGTCCACGCCCGGCAGACGGTAGATCGCTTCGGCATTGGCTATTCCCCGCGGGCTTTCGGTCTGAAGGACGACCAGGATCTGTTCATTGGCCTGACGATAGTACTCGCCAGCCGATGCATCGAAATTCATCGCATGCATACCACCACCGACGCTGCGATTGCCTTCTGGAGGATATTTGGCGGCAGCGATAGCCGCTTGAGCCTGCTCGACTGTATCGACCATGGGCACCACAATACCCCACGCCCCAGCGTCCAGGACGCGTTTAATGTAGTGATGGCTGCCTTCCGGCACGCGTGCAAGCGGCACACACCCAGCATCGGCAATCACGGCGAAGATCGCCGCTGCTTGCGACCAGTCGATCGGCGAATGTTCGATGTCCAATGTTAACCAATCGAACCCCAGGCGAGCTAATACGCGGATTGCGTAAAGGTCGCCTAACGAAAGCCATGTCCCGAACGTGGGCTCACCACGACGAAGTTTATCTTTTACGGGATTGCTTCTCATGTTCGAGCTGCTCCTTGTCGACCGGCATCGTTTCGGCCGCCCCATGCCGCGAAACCGTCCACGCATTCTACCCAGTGAGCCGCCACGATCGGTAGAAGAGCTGGCTCGAGTACTTGGGGACACCTTATAACGACGCAACAATTCGGGATGCTAAAATGAATTGGTGTTTTTTCGTGCGGTAAAAAAATCAGTTCGCGCTAGCTTACCAAAGATTTCAGACGGGGCAGTTGTGCGATGGCGAAAAGACCTATGGGTAAGAGCCATCTTTACCTAGGGCTTCGAAAAATGAGCCGGATCAGCGTTTTGTTCTGGCTCGTGGCGACTTGGTTTGGGACCACACCCCTGGGAGCCCAAAGCGCATGGAGCTTCGAAGCAGCCCGGCGGCGCATGGTCCAAGAGGTGCTGATTCCGAGCGGAATTCGGCATAGAGGCGTCCTGCAAGCGATGGAAAACACGCCTCGTCACGAGTTTGTTCCGCGACAGTATCAGGCCCAAGCCTATTTCGATATGGCCTTACCGATCGGCGCTGGGCAAACCATTTCTTCGCCCTATATCGTAGCCTATATGACCGAAGCGCTCGATCCGCAACCAAACGACCGTGTCTTGGAAATAGGTACCGGCAGCGGTTATCAGGCAGCCGTCTTAAGCCCTCTCGTGAGGGAAGTGTACACGATCGAAATCGTGGAAGAATTAGCTGAACGGGCAAGTCGCACTCTGAAGCGGCTAGGCTATAAGAACATTTTTGTAAAAGTGGGTGACGGTTTTCTCGGTTGGCCCGAACACGCACCGTTCGACAAAATCATCGTTACCTGCTCGCCGGAAAACGTCCCGCAACCCTTAGTCGACCAATTGGCCGAGGGAGGCTTGATGGTCATTCCAGTGGGGGAACGCTATCAACAAACGCTTTACCTGCTGCGAAAACAAAACGGTCAGCTCGTTCGGCAAGCTCTCCAACCCACGTTGTTTGTACCCATGACCGGCCGCGCGGAAGCCGAGCGACAGGCCATTCCGGACCCGGCCCGACCCACATTGGTCAATGGTGATTTCGAGCAACAGCCCCAGACGGGAAACTATGTACCCGGTTGGTACTATCAGCGCTTGGCGACGTTGGTCCGTGGACAAGCGCCGCAAGGAGAGCAGTTCGTCCGGTTCGAAAACGTCACTCCAGGCCGCCCGGCCAGTCTGCTTCAAGGATTGGCGGTCGATGGCCAGCGTGTTAAAGAGCTTCGTGTCGAAGCGTGGATTCGATTAGAAGGTGTGCGGCACTACCACCAACAAGAATTCGCCACCATCGCCATCAGTTTCTACGACAGCGGCCGCCGCGACTTGGGAGTTCAGACTTTGGGGCCACTGACCGGTACCCAACCTTGGGAAAAGATCCAAGGCACCTTCCGCGTACCTAGCCAAGCTCGTGAAGCCCTTTTGCGGGTTGGTCTTTTTGGTGCCACAGGACGAATGGACGTCGATGACATTCGTATTATGTCGGTAGAGGCTACGCGTTGACCGACTCTGGACCGATTGTGCTGCCGTTTCCGTAGTCGGGGCGGCTTGGATGGGTCGTTAAAACCTGCCTAAACGGAAAAGATTGTGCAGTCTCCTTGAATTACGCTTGGCTCGTGCTATGCTGGCAATGTTGGAAGAAGGCTTAGCCAATCGAAGGTCCAACCTAGTTTGCCCGAGAGAGTTGCAACATTAAAAGGATCCAGTGGTTATGGTGAAGCGGGTTTTGCAAATTGTGGTTGCTACGTTGGTTGCCGGACTGGGAATTGGTCCGGCTGCGGTGGTTTGGGCAGGATGGGGGTCGTATGGGAGTTATGGCGGTAGTGCCGGTTGGAGCCCTGCATGGTCCTCATGCGGAAGCTCTGGTGGCTACGTAGCGCACGGCAGTTGGGGCTCGTACGGTAGCCATGGGGGACCAATCCATAGCGCGTTGCGTGGTTTGTTCCGTCATATCCACTACGCCAGCTACGGCGGGTTTTACTCGTGTGGTTCCACTGGAGGAGCCGTTTCTTGGGGTAGCTATGGCAGTTGGGGTTCGCATGGTTGCATGGGTGGTTCGTATTACTATCATCCGCCCAAGACAGTTGCACCGATGGCTCCGCCAGCCGAGCAACCGATGGCTCCGCCGGCCGAGCAGCCGATGACGCCGCCCAGTGAGCCACCCAAGCCGGACAGCACCTTACCACCTCCGGGAAGCTCCGCGTCTTGGGAAGCCGAGGGAAGCGCGCTGTTGGTGGTGCGCGTTCCTGAATCGGCCCGTGTCTATGTCAATGGGCGTCCGACAGTCAGTACGGGCAGTGAACGTCGCTATATTTCCCGCGGTTTACGGCCCGGTCTCAACTACACCTATGATGTTCGCGTCGAAGCCCTTATTGACGGCCAGACGCTCGAAGAAACAAAGACGGTTCAAGTTCGCGCTGGTGAAACAGCTCGGCTCGAGTTTGATTTAGCGCCCCGGCCGGAAACTGTCTTGACTTTGATCGTACCGGAAGATGCTCGAGTAACGTTAGCCGGCCATGAAACATCGGCAACGGGGCCAGTTCGCGTCTTCCGATCTCGGCAACTGGCTGCCGGCCAAACTTGGTACGATTACCGTGTCGAAGTTCGTGTTGAACGGGATGGCCGTACTGTGGTCAAGGAACAACGTCTCACGTTGAAGGCTGGTGATCAACGCGAGTTGCGGTTCGACTTTGACCTCGAGGACGCGGTGGCGACTCGCTAGCCGGTCTAGATAACGTCAAGGCGTACTGCGAGATTATTCGTTTAGGGGGATCGCTAGCTTTGCACGCGGAAACCCGTCGGGTCGAGAAGACTCGGCGGGTTTTTTCATTGCCACGTTCGACAGTAGACTCAGCTTCGTCCTTTCCGGTTACCGGGACAACGCCTGGTGGGAAACCACCTGGGATGTTTAAAAAGGGCAGGGCGCTTTTCAGCGCCCCAACTGCTCGGCGAGCTGTGTGAAAAAGATGGGAGAGTGTAGTGGGAACTTGACCGTGGCGAATCGTCGCAGCGGTAGCCCAATCGCCCCGCAACAGCCGATGAGGGATATATGAGCCGTTCAGCAAACGATCGATTTATACCCGCTGCTATGCCCTCCGAGGCTTCTTTTTCTTGGAGAGCCGGGCGCTATTGGCGTCCGGTGGTGTCGGTCTTACTTATTCTTCACTTGGCGGCGGTTTTTACAGCTCCTTTTACGTTTGCCGCTTCGGGCTTTGGTATTGCCTCACCGTTTGCCGTGATGTTAATGGATTTTTTCCGGCCCTATATTGACGCCGCCTATTGGAACCACGGGTATTTCTTCTTCGCTCCCAATCCTGGTCCCAGCCATGTGTTGAAGTGTCGTTTGTACTGGAATGACGGTAGACCACCCGAGGAGTTGTGGATTCCGGATCGGCACCGGCAGGTGCCAAGACTTTTTTACCATCGGCATTTTATGCTAGCCGAACAGCTCCACATGCTGTTTGTGCCTCCCGCGCCCCCGGAGGACTTCCCGGATCGCGAAGCTTGGCGCCGACAGCGAGCGGCGTACGAAGTACGGCGAAAAGCATTTATCGATCATTTGAGGCATCGTCACGGCGCTTCGCGGGTCGAGCTGGTGCGGGTCGAACATCGTCCGTTTTCTCCGGAGGAGTGTCTGGCAGGTATGGCGCTAACCGATCCGCGCTTGTACCAAGAATTACCGGAAAGTGACGAGGCCATTAGTCCAAAGGTCGAACGATGAAATGGTTAGCCATCGCGACCCAGTGGTTGACGGATTGGGGTAGGGGGTGGAATCGTTTTTGGTTTACCCCCCGACCGCCCCACACTTTGGCGCTGGTGCGTATCCTGGCCGGTAGCATGTTGTTTTATACACACCTGGTTTGGAGTTTGGATTTAGATGGCTTTCTTGGCGAACATGCATGGATCCCTTCGGACCTGGCTCGACAAGCGGCGTCCGGTACATGGGTGTGGAGTCATTTGTGGTATTTGCAATCGCCTGTCGCGCTCTGGACCGCGCATGTTGCAGCGCTCGTCATCTGGGCAGCCTTGACATTGGGAATTTTCACGCAATGGGTAGCTCCTGCCGCCTGGCTGTTAGCTGTGGCCTATTGCCATCGCTTGAATGGAGCCTTGTTTGGCTTGGATCAAATCAACGTGACCATGGCATTTTGCTTGGCCATCGGGCGTTCTGGTGACGCGTTTTCCATTGACCGATGGTGGAATTGGTGCTTGGGCAAGAACGTGGCCGCAGCGTCCATTCGCACGAATATCGCGATACGCCTGTTGCAACTGCACTTGTGCATTATCTATTTGTTCGGCGGAATTGGTAAACTCCGCGGCGAGACTTGGTGGATTGGCGATGCCTTTTGGTACTCGATTGCCAACTACGAGTACCAATCGTGGGATGTTACGTGGCTGGCGCGCTACCCGGCGTGCATGTCGTTTGTCAGTCATTTGATCGTGCTCTGGGAAACCTTTTACTGTGCCCTGGTATGGCCACGATTGACTCGACCTATCGTGTTAGCACTGGCCGTAATGGTTCACGGTGGCATAGCGCTTTTCTTGGGAATGCCAACGTTTGGACTGGCGATGATTTTCGCCAACCTGGCGTTCGTTCCCGAGACGTGGGTTGAGGGAGCAGCCCGCTGTTTCTCATTGCGTCGACAGGCCAGGCTAAAGGCATGATGCGGCGCGGAGGAATTGTCCAAAACCTCATGGAGTCTTAGAATAACCGTTTTCGCGGGTGGGTTTATTTCGTGGTATTTTGTTGCCGAGGCGATCTAGGCCGAAATTGCAATACAGATAGGGGAAGCGCAGGTGTTCGAGAATATTGCCGTAGTAGGAGCTACCGGCGCCGTAGGGCGGTTGGTGTGCGAACTGTTAGAACAGCGAGCATTTCCATATCGTACGATCAAGTTCCTCGCATCGGAGCGTTCCGCCGGGAAAACCATAGTATTTGCGGGCCGGCCCTATGTGGTTGAGGCGCTGCGGCCGGAAGCGTTCGACGAGGTGGACTTGGTCATTTCCAGTACGCCCGATGATATGGCCGCTCAGTTTGTTCCGTGGGCCGTGGAGCGCGGGGCGGTCGTCGTGGACGAAAGCGGCCATTGGCGAATGAAACCCCACGTCCCGTTGGTTGTGCCCGAGGTGAATCCCGAAGCGATTCATGAGCACCAGGGGATTATTGCCAGTCCCAATTGTTCAACGACGCAAATGGTTGTCGCGCTCAAACCGCTACACGACGCAGCTAGGGTGCGGCGTGTGATCGTCACTACGTATCAAGCAGCCAGCGGGGTAGGAGTAGCCGGTCAACGCGAATTGTACGAGGCAACTCGTGCGGCGCTCGACGGTCGTGCCTATACGAATCAGGCGTTCGCCCACCCAATTGCTTTCAACCTCATCCCGCACATCGGATCCCCGCGGGAGGAGGGATATACTTCCGAAGAGATGAAAATGGTCTACGAAACGCGCAAGATTCTGCGTGACGATTCGATCCGCATCTGTGCTACGTGTGTGCGCGTGCCGGTAGCTAATGCGCATAGTGAGAGCATCGTCGTGGAAACAGAGCGGCCGTTGTCGGTTGAAGAGGCTCGACGACTGTTCGCTGAAGCCCCTGGTATCGTATTGCTAGACGCTTTGGAGGACAGGCTCTATCCGATGCCGATTGATTGCAGTGGAAAAGATGAAGTGTTCGTCGGAAGAGTGCGGCGCGATTTCTCAAGCGAGTGTGGCTTGGCCTTCTGGTGTGTTAGTGATAACTTGCGCAAGGGAGCGGCGACGAATGCTGTGCAGATCGCGGAATTACTCGTAGCGAGTCAGGCAGCCGTTTAGAGGGCATTGATTGTACCGTCCTGCCATGCGATGCCTAAAATTGAAACTCGCCTACGTCGGCACCGCGTATGCAGGATGGCAACGACAACCGGAGCGGCTAACGGTCCAAAGCGTTCTTGAGAACGCCCTGGCACAGGTAACCGGCGAACGGGTCAAGACGGTGGCTGCCGGCCGGACCGATGCTGGTGTCCACGCCTTGGGGCAAATTGTCACTTGTACCACGCACTCGCATTTATCCAGCGACGAACTGTGTCGGGCAATCAATGCCTGCCTTCCGCCGGACGTCTGCGTGCTCGACGTCCAAGAGGTGCCACCGGGGTTCCACCCGATACGCGACTCGATTGCTAAACGTTACCGATACCTTATTCAAACAGGTTCACTACGCGATGTTTTTGCCGCGGGTCGTGTGTGGCACTGTTGGTACCAGTTAGACTGTAGCAGGATGCGTCATGCAGCACAGTATTTGCTGGGGCGGCACGATTTTCGTAGCTTCCAATCCGGTGGTTCCCCACGTCGCAGTACGGTCCGCGAGCTTACCTGCCTAGAGATTGAATCGTCACCCGCGTTGGCAGGCCAGCGCATTAGCATCGAAATCGAGGCGGATGGCTTTTTGTACAATATGGTACGCAATATCGTCGGGACGCTGGTCGAGGTCGGGCGAGGTAAACTGGATCCGGAGCAAATACCTGCGATTCTCCAGGCCCGGGATCGGCGGCGTGCCGGCCCGACGGCCCCGGCTCACGGACTGTACCTAGTGGCCGTGCGCTTCCGCGAATCGCCGATCGTTCCGCAGAGGTATGGAAACAGCTCCGGACCGTAATCGTGCAACTGCCCGCGGGTAGCTCGATGCGAATTGCCCATATCATTACTCGCATGATCGTCGGCGGAGCGCAAGAAAATACGCTCCTGTGCTGCCAGGACCTTCTGCGCCATTATGAAGATGAGGTATTGCTAATTACCGGGCCTGCTTTGGGTCCAGAGGGCGATCTGTTGGCAGCCATGCCCGAACATGGTGTTCCGGTGCACAGAATCGGTTACTTGCGGCGGGCTATTTATCCGTGGTACGACTGGCTGGCATATCGCCAACTTTTGAAGGTACTGCGGGAATTCCGTCCCGAAGTAGTACACACGCATAGTGCCAAGGGAGGTTTTTTGGGGCGGCTGGCCGCCTGGAAACTGAAAATCCCGGTTATTGTCCATACGGTGCACGGGGCACCGTTCCATGCGTATCAACCCTGGTGGGTGCGCGAGCTGTTTCGCTGGTGTGAGCGCTATGCAGCGCGGCGTTGCCATCGCATGATATCCGTGGCCGATGCGATGACCTCGTTGCTCGTGGATGCCGGCGTGGCACCTCGTGAAAAATTCGTCACGATTTATAGCGGTATGGAGGTCGAGCCGTTTCTGCAAGCGGATCAACAACGAGCCGCGACGCGACAAGCGCTCGGATGGGATGAAAGCAAACTTGTCATTGGTAAGATCGCACGCCTGTTTCGACTCAAAGGCCACGACGATCTTATTGAGGCAGCTAAAGTTGTTGTCCGCCGCTATCCCCAAGCTCGCTTTCTACTCGTAGGTGACGGCATCTTGAGGCAACCTTTGGCACGACGCATCGACAAGGCAGGATTGCGACCCTTCTTTCATTTTGCAAGTTTAGTCCCTCCACAACAGATCGCTCCACTCATCGGGGCGATGGACATTCTGGTGCACTGCAGCTTACGCGAAGGCTTGGCACGTGCCCTACCACAAGCATTGTTGGCCGGCAAACCGGTGGTCAGCTACGACATCGACGGTGCCCGAGAAGTCGTACTTGACGGACGTACCGGCTACCTGGTCGCACCGCGTGACGTCGGAGGACTGATCAAGGCCTTGCTGGCATTGCTCGCCGATCCCGACCGACGACACACCATGGGCCAGGAAGGACGACGGCTGTGTGAAGTAAGATTCCGACACGAGAATATGACCGCTGCCATCCGCCATTTGTATGAACAACTGCTCGGCGAAACGCGCCGAGGGCCGCCGTGAAAGGCCGTCCCCACGATCAGAAGTCGTGTACGCGAAAGACTCGACTCCCTTATTCCCAGTGCCTTTGCGCCTCTGCGTTAAACCCGCCGACTCCAGCCGAACGGCACCGGGGTATGCTAATCTCTTTTGCATCCGGCAAGCCTGGGCTAAACTGGCACAAGAGTCGTAAGTAACTCGATTCGTTAGCAGTGGGCTTATGGGGTGTGTGCCATGTCCATTTCCGAGTTTGCGTAACCGGTCAAGAGCATGGTAAAAGTTCGCGATTACATTGGACCGTATCGTTTGACGCGTCTGATTCGAGTCGGCAACTCATGTGCCGTTTGGGAAGCCGTACGCGACGTCGATAACGCGCGCTTTGCCTTGAAGGTACTCCGCCAAGATTTGCGCGGTGATAAAACGGAATTGGCGTTTTTGAAGCACGAATTTGAAGTCGCTAGCCGTTTGCACCACCCGCATATCATTCGCATGTACGAGTTCAACCTGGAGGGTGAAACGCCTTACTTGGTGTTGGAACTTTATTCGGAACATAACCTAAAGCAAGCGCTGCGGACCGGCATAGAACCGTGGTGGTACTATTTTCAAAAAATCATCGAACGGGGGGCCGAGGCGCTCTATCATGTTCACGAGCATGGGTGGGTTCACTGTGACGTAAAGCCGGACAATTTTCTGGTCAGCAGTGACGGCGAAGTCAAATTGATTGACTTTACGATTTCCCAAAAAATGGGTACGGCGCGATTGGGGTGGTTTCGTTTCGGCAAGACATTTATTCGGGGCACGCGTAGTTATATGTCGCCCGAGCAAATCCGGGGCAAGCGGCTTGATGCCCGCGCGGACATCTATAGCTTGGGATGTGTCATGTTCGAGTTACTTGGAGGGCGGCCGCCGTTTACGGGAAACAGTCCCGATGAATTATTGGAAAAGCACTTGTACGCATCGATACCGAATGTTCAGGCACTCAATAACAACGTCACCACGGAGGCCGCTGACCTAATTCGACGGATGATGGCCAAGAAAGCGGCGGATCGTCCACCGAACATGTGGGAATTCTTAAAAGAGTTTCGGGCGATTAAAGTATTTCGTCGGGCCCCCCGGCCGCCCGGCGAGGTTCAAGAACCCGACGCAGCTGCCGAGCCTGAAGGGCGATAAATTCTGAGGTACGTTCGAGCAAAATGCCCCTCCAAGCGATAATTCGTCGCGGGCATGCATAAAAAGGCAAACCCAATGGATGCTCCCTTAGAACAACCGGTCGGTTTAGATTTCGAACAGCCGATTTACGAGTTACAAATCAAGCTCCAGAAACGACTGCAAGAGGCGGATTCCAACCCGCAAGCTGTCGAACAAATGCAGCAATTACGCGCGGAGTTAACCGAGACGATTCGCCGCATTTATAGTAATCTCACCCCTTGGCAGATCGTTAAGGTGGCTCGCTGCAAAGACCGGCCGCAAACGCTCGATTACATCGGCCGCATCTGTGACGAGTTCGTCGAGCTGTACGGGGACCGCCACTTTGGCGACGATCGGGCCATCATCACCGGCTTTGCCAAATTAGACCAGTACAAAGTCCTGATCGTGGGGCATCAAAAAGGCCGCACTCTTAAGGAACGGGCTGCTTGTTACTTCGGTTGCGCTCACCCGGAAGGCTATCGCAAGGCATTGGCCAAGATGCGACTTGCTGCCAAGTTCCAGGTCCCGATTATTACACTTATCGACACACCAGGAGCCTATCCGGGTATCGGAGCCGAAGAGCGAGGCCAAGCATGGGTCATCGCACAAAGCATGCTGGAAATGTCCCGCTTACCGACGCCCATCATCTGCGTGGTGATTGGGGAAGGTGGTAGCGGTGGAGCGTTAGGAATCGGCGTCGGCGACCGCATCGCCATGCTCCAGTATGCCTACTATTCGGTGATCAGTCCGGAGGGATGTGCCGGTATTTTGTGGAAAAGTGGTGAGTATGCTGAGCGGGCCGCAGAAGCCCTGCGCTTTACTTCCAGCGATCTGAAACAGTTCGGCGTCGTCGACGACGTTATCGAGGAACCGCTAGGTGGAGCCCACCGCGATCCACAACAAATGGCCGGCCGCTTAAAACGTTATCTCTTGAAGACTCTGCGCGAGCTGTTGGCCGAACCGGTCGACGAGTTGCTCAAGAAACGCTATGAGAAATTTCGGCGCATGGGGGTGTATTTGGAAAGTCAAGGGGTGGATCACTTCGTCGGTGGCTCGGCCGGTTCTATCGCGACGAGCCCAACAGAACGCTGATCGACACAGCGGTGGGGATGGGAAAGATACGGCGGCCTCGACGTAGCCTTGTGGCGGCCGATTTGCGGCTAGGGCCAACGTCCGATAATGGCCCTTATGTTCGGTAAGACCTGCGGTTTTCCTCGGGTTTTTCGCGTGTTTCGACGCTGGCCCTTGTCCCGCATCGTCCGGTTGTGCCTCTGTGTCATTGCGACTTTGCGTTAAAGCAGTTTCCTCACGACAAACCTGACGCACGCCAATTAGCAGGCGCGGCTTCAAAAAACGCTAGCACCCTTCGCGCAACGTTCGCGACGTGATGGGAACTCTTAAAACCGACCTTCGGCGGATCGAACACCATTGGGCCATCCCCAACGTTCCGACGAGCCCTCCCCCGGTACGTCCCCTATCCTGTCGATCGATCGCTGCTCGAGCTGCTGGCGAACCCGCTCGACATACGGGGACAACAAGTCCCGTGCTTCCCGCGGAATCCATGGGTAACTGGCGGCAAGCAGTCGAGCGATATAGTAGCCGGAGCGACTCTGCACGATTTGCCGCCGATGCTCCTCCTTGCCAAACGTCATGGCGAACATCGTTATAAGCACGCACAGCAGTACCCCCTTGGCGAAACCGAGCAAGGCCCCGGTTTGGTGGTCAAATTCGCGGAGCTTTACGCGGTCAATAAAGCTCTTGACCGAACGGAACAGAATCCAGATACCGAGATTACAGGCCAGAAAGATCACCAACATCGCCACCAATAAGTTTACCGGGGCTTCGGCCGGCATATAGGGAGCCAGATCCGAGCGAAAGCGATAGGCTGCTAAATAACTGACGACGATCGCACTGATTGAGGCCAACTGCCATGCCAAGCCCTTGTAAGCTCCCCAGAGGGTAGCCAGTCCCAGAACGATCAACATAAAAACATCGTAGTTTTCCATAATGCCACCATCCCAAGACCGACGCAGTTGAATGGATTGTCGCTCTTCTTTATTAACGAGCGCCGCTGCTTTTTCTGACGAAGTATAGTGAAGGCCATTTGCTGGATGAAAGGTCAAATCGCCTGTGCAAGCGAAGCATCGGGCCGGTTGAGCCGCAACCTAACTCTTGGATTTTGCCCGATTGACGTAGCGGAAGTTGGCTGGATTCGTTATCGTTCGCCGGGATGAATGAATTCGTTCGCCAGCGCTGGCCGTGTTCGCCGCGGGCGGGTAGGGCAGGAAGCTCTCGATTATGGCTGATTTTCGCACGCATATTGCGGTAAGCTCGACGCTGGGGGCTCTTTATTGTGGAACAGGGCATGTTCTGGGGATGCCGCTGAGTAGTGCCGTAGTGGCCGGTGGGCTGTGCGCGTTGGCCGGTATGTTACCGGACCTTGACAGCGACTCGGGAGTGCCCCACCGCGAAACCATCGGGTTAGCCGCAGCCATAGCACCCTTGTTGTTGATCGATCGATTACGCAACTGGGGGCTAGATCAAGAACAAATTGTCATCTGTGCTGCCGTCGTTTATCTTTTCGTGCGATTCGTTCTGGGATCGCTCTTTCGATGGTACACCGTTCATCGCGGTATGTGGCACAGTATCCCAGCGGCTTGCATCGCCGCCCTGGTCGTTTATTTACTGTGCGGGTATCAGACGGAGAGCATTCGCTGGTTCAAAAGTTTCGGCGCGTGGTTGGGCTTCATGTCCCATTTAGTACTGGATGAATGGCATGCGCTCGAGTTAACCCTGTTTCGGCTCCGTATGAAGCGTTCGTTCGGCACGGCATTGAAATTGTATAGCCGCAGTCGATGGGCGAACTTTTCTACGTATGCCAAATTGATGCTCTTGATTTTCCTTGCGGTAGGTGATGCGCATTCGTGGGAGCCCTACTTGGAAAAGTACCACCAGACGTTGCATACGGCCGAGCGTACGGTTCGGCAGATCATCGAAGAACAGACCAAGACGCGTTAGGATACTGCTTGGAGGAGACTCCCGAGAGTCGCACACACTGGGGCTGTTGGCTATGCGAGCGGTACTGCAGCGCGTGCGTGAAGCATCGGTCAGCGTCGGTGGTCAGGTCGTAGGACAAATCGGACCTGGATTAGTGGTTCTCCTGGGTGTCGCTGCTCATGATTCGCAGGACGACGCACAGTTTCTGGCGAGAAAGATCGTGGAGCTTCGGATTTTCGATGACGCTAACGGAAAAATGAATCGCTCATTGCTCGATGTCCAAGGACAAATGCTGGTCGTAAGCCAATTCACCTTATTTGCCGATTGCCGCAAGGGGCGCCGACCCAGTTTTGTCGAAGCTGCTCCGCCACAGCGCGCCGAGGAACTTTATGAATCATTTGTCCACGCTGTGCGACAGTACGGAGTCTTCGTAAGCACGGGCGTATTTCGAGCTATGATGGACGTGGCGCTCGTCAACGAAGGTCCCGTTACGATTGTGCTCGACAGCCATCAACTGCGGTCTGGATCTGCACGCGCCGATGGGGCCGAGTAAATCCCTTGGCGTAAGGCGCCTCGTCTTAGGGCCGATCCGTGCGCGAATTTGAACGCACAGGCGCTGCGCTCAACGTTTGCCATTTTCATGCGTTGCACGAGGCGCCCAGTTGATCGGGATTTTGTGAATTAATCCTTCTTCCCCAAACAGTCATTCAATTCTTCGGCAAGCTTTCTAAATAGGTCCACACGCTCTTGGAAGTGCGGAGTGACGGGAAATTGTTATTGCAAAAAACTAGACATGGCTAGCCGCATTGG
>CAYRMD010000047.1:0-41741 GCA_964425225.1 uncultured Pirellulaceae bacterium
CACTATCCATCGAGCCAATACGCTCGTTTACCGCCAGTTGATCAGACGTTCCTATCTTCAATCAAGAAGCACGCATTGGACCTGATGTTCACCTACTGTGCTAAACACTTCCCCATCAAGGCAATGACATTAGGTTGCGGTTAACCGGTGTAGATGCGCGTGCCTTCTTCTTTGGTAATGGGCTGGGGCATTTGGTCACTTTGCACTTGAACCCGTAGCAGGGCCTGGCCGGCCGATCGTGCACGAGCTCGCACACGCCACACCAATCGCTGGCCGGCCGGCAGGCGCGCGATGGGTTGCAGCTCGATGCGCTGGGGCGACACGGAATTGATTTGGGCTCCGTCGACCGAAAGCAACTCGAGCTCCCCCGAGGAGCTGATCGTCACCAGTAGATTCGTATCGGGGCTTGTACCCACGTTGGCCAATTCGACTTGATAAAGTGCTTCGCCATTCACTTCCACCGGATCGGACAGGTCGGTCACGGCGAATTGTAAATCGGCTGCGCTTTCTACGCGGAGCATGTGGTCTGCTTGGGCAGCAGCACCCAACTCAGCACTCACTTCGGCTCGAAGAATCTGTTGCCCTTCGGCCACGGCGCGCGTGGTCAATCGCACGACGCCTTCCTGGCCCGGTGGTAGCTCCAGTAAATTCCAGTAGACGGCGTGCTGTTCGGGCACGTACCTGCCGAGTTTGTCAGCAGCGACGAAACGCAACCCCTTGGGAAGGGCAGCCACCAGTTGCACGTTGTGCGCCGAGGCTGTCCCGACGTTGGCCAACGTCAATTCATGCTCGGCATCGCGATCCAAAAAACGCAACGACGGTCCGGACCAACGTAAGGCCAATTGTGGTGCGAGGACATCGATGGGTGTTTCGGCCCGGGCCAATTCGTTCTGGTCGTCGCGCACGCGTACTCGATTGACTGCTCGCCCGGCCTGCTGAGCTACCAGCGGTAGCTGAAGAACGCGACTTTCTCCCGGTTGCAACGTACCTACCATATTTTGTAGAGCGCGTCCGGCCGGATGGGAAAAACCATCGGGCACATCTTCTTCAATGAGCAGATTGTAGGCCGGCCCGCTGCCCTCGTTGACGAGCTGAATTCGCAGCGGTACTGTTTGGCCGATCAGCACGCTGTGAGGAGCTGCAACCGAAAGTTTCAGTACCGGCTGCGTAGCAATCGTACGTGCACCTGCCAGAGCAGAAAAACGCACGTGCGCTACACTTCCCAATTCTCCTTCCTGTTCTGGGACGAGCACATACGTGAGCCGAACCGTTTGGCCAGCCGTCAGGCGCCCGAGGCTCCAGATCATGAGATCGTTCTGAATCACTGCCTGCGGCTCAGTCGACACCAACCTCGTACCCTGGGGTACCGCATCCGTCACGGTTACTTCTTCGGCCGTCACGGAACCAACGTTGTTGACCAGAATATGGAATGTCGCAGGGCGTCCCACCTGAACCTGTTGCGGAGCGGTCTTTTCGATGAGCAAAGCGGGGCTACGCGGACCGTCCAGAGTAGCAGCGCCCGGACGTGCCGACACAAGCCGAGCAATATCCGTTGAAGGCCCCCCGGCGTCAGCCGTGTTCGCTATGGCTGGTTGCTGCGATAGATCATCGATGCGGGCCGAACGAACTTGGGAATCGGATGAACTTGTGGAGCGCTCGCCAGTCGTAGCATAACCAGTTGCCGAGGGTTGTGGTCTTTCTTCGTTACCTTGGCTACTTGTCTGGTCATGGCGCTCGGTGAACCCCGGCAAATTTGGGTTTCGCAGCATACTGCCGACGGTGCTCGGCTCGGCTATCGACGCGTCCTGTGGTGGCTCGCCGACCGCCTCCGCTGCCGAAGCAGAATCAGTAGTCGCCGGAGGTGACTCGGTGTCCCCATCGAGCGAGTATCGTGCCGGTTGCAGGTGCCCGTCGCGAATGGCTCGCTCAGCCTCCACGCGGCTCGTCGAATCACTACGTGCTGAATTTACCAAAAACCGAGAAGAAGAATTGGTGTTGGATTGAGTCTCAACCGAAGCAATAACCGGTTGCTGGACCCGCGAAACGGCATGATCTTCGGGTGAAGACGTGTCCGAGCTGTGTACGGTCGTTTGTGGCGACCTCGCAGAATCGCCAGTCGACGCGAAACTCGGTTCGGTCGGCTGCGGCGCTAGTCCCGCAATCGACGGCGGCTGAGGTGCGGTGCTCGTCGCGGTAAGTGTGGACCATCGCGTCGCCGACACAGCCGCTGCTTCTGCGCCGGTGCCTTCACTTGTGGTTGCAATCTGATCGGGTTCGGACGGCCTACTTGCCCCGCCTGGCGTCTCATCGTTTGGTGTGGGATTCGGGGCGCCATCGATTCCCGTATTTGCATCGCCAAGACGTGACACGGCTAACGGCGCTGGAGGAACCCCGTCGGGCACGACCGGCGCCGATGGGGGCACAGAAGCCGGAGGACTTAGAGTAAACCGACTTGGAGCTCTTTCGGGTACGGGCGGTTGAGAAGCGTCGGCGTGATCCGGAACCCCCACGAGGCCACCTTGCCCGGTTGATTCGGTTGCATACGCTTCGGGGCTGCGAGCGGAACTGTCGGAAAAACCTGAAGCCTTCGAAGCGTCGTTTGACGAGAGATCGGATCGCGACTGGTCTGGGATCGGATGTGGAGCGCGAACCACTGCGGACAGAGGCAAGTTGCCCGGCGTTTCGGATGATGAGTTCCTGGAAGTACTGGCCGTAGGCTGCTGGGGCTCGACCAAACTGGACGCCTCTGGAGCCTCACGCGAGGCGCGGGTAAGAGAGCGCTGCGCCCAAACGATCAATATCAGCGCGGCCGCCATGGCCGTGCCTAAACCCATCAAACGCAGCACCAGTCGCCGCTGCGGTGAACTAGTTCGCAGCCAACTTAAGAATTTCCGTACGTGACTTTTCATCGTCCGCCCACTGCCAACGCTCTCGGGGGTGAAGAAAACGAACTGCGCCGGTTGGGGAAATACCACAAAGGTGCAAAAAAAGAAATACGAATTTTGGCAAGAGCGGCCGGCAGTGTGTGCGTCTTGGTTGTAAGTGGAGTTTTGGTGTACACGGCGGGCGATCGCGGAAGTTTGCCTATTTTCCGCGCCACGAATGGCAACGAGATATCTGTCTTAATGGTCGATGAAATGCTTCGATCATTTGCCCAACCTGGCGTAGTTATGCCTCTTATGGACCAACCGAATGCGAGCCAATGCGGGCGCTTGTTAGCAAACGCGCTGCATCGAGCAAGGGCGCAACAGAGCCGCGACCGTAAGAGAGCGGCTGAAATGATTTAACGCAGACGTGTAACGGCGCAGAGGCGCAGGGAAAACAAATTAGGCAAGGCCTTTGCGTCTATGTGACTCGATGCCTTGGTGTTGTTACGAGATTGAAGTGCCGCTCTCTAACGGTCGCGGCTCTGTTGCGGTACTGCGCGATTAAGCCTCGTTTCACCAATCCACTCGTTGCAGACGCAGCATCACGCATCTACCAGCCCAGAAAAGCCAAATCTGGGCGATATCCGGCTACGTTAGGAATGGTTCCTACCTGCAATCGGGACACCTGCAAGAAAGGAGAGCCGATTGGTTTTAGCCGCCAAGGCTGGTGGCTATAGTATCGAGAATGCTTGGTACTGTGGTTGCAGTTACGCGTTGAGAAAGGTGGCCCGATGAGCGTTTACCGTGAAGCAAACGGTCGCCGATTCGTTGGGTTGGCTCACCTGCCGCGTTGCAAGGCATGGCGTGCGAGGGAGGAAACAATTGTAGCGTGTTGCTGGGACGGTGTTCGGTATGGGAGAGCTCTCGGCATGCAATGCAGATGTGTGCCGAGTGGTAGATTTAGGCTTTGGAGCGCGTGGCTGTTCATCGCTCTCTTCGGTCGCCTGGTCCATGTTACGGCTGGTGAGCCGCGGGAAATGTTGCTCTGGCCACGTGGAGCACCGGGGGCGTTGGGAACTGAGCCCAAAGATCAGCCGAAGCTCATTTATTACTTACCCTCACCTGAGCATGCCTGTGGTACGGCGTTGGTGATACTGCCAGGAGGTGGCTATGGGCATTTAGCCATGGACCACGAAGGCCATCAGATTGCGCAGTGGGCCAATCAAATGGGCTGTGCCGCATTCATTGTGGATTATCGACATCGCAACAAAGGCTATGGCCACCCCGCGCCGTTGGAAGATGCACAAAGGGCCATTCGTATCGTGCGGGCTGGTGCAAGCCAATGGGGAATCGATCCGAACCGTATCGGAATGATTGGCTTTTCTGCCGGCGGCCATTTGGCCTCCTGTACTGCGGTGTTTTTTGATCCGGGGCGCCCGCAGTCAGAAGATCCCGTCGAGCGAGTTTCGAGCCGCCCAGATTTCGTCATCTTGTCGTACCCGGTGATCGGATTCGGAGAGAGTTTTACGCATCGCGGGTCGGAGCGCAATCTGTTAGGAGCGGAGGCGACGGCCGATCAACTTGCTGCTCTTGCCACACATCGGCATGTTCGCCCCGATTCGCCGCCAACGTTTTTGTGGCACACGACTGAGGATGTTGCCGTACCCCCGGAAAACAGTATTCACTTTTATTTGGCTTTGCGAGCCAAGGGAATTCCGAGCGAGTTGCACGTATTCGAAAAAGGTCGACATGGCTTGGGGCTTGCCCGCGGAGCCGGTCCGGCGGCTGCGTGGCCGCAGCTCTGTCAGGCATGGATGCGGCAGCACGGTTGGCTTCCTCGGGCGCCGTAGCAGGTGCACGAGTTGCTGTTTGCGGTCAGCGCGCATGAAGTCATGGCTTGAGCTCGAGCAAACAATCACCGCCTGCCAGCGTTGCAAGCGGCTGCGGCAATACTGTCGAGCGGTGGCCAAACAGAAACGGGCCGCCTATCGCGATTGGACCTATTGGGGTAAACCGGTGCCGAATTTCGGTATCCCACCGGCCTCTCTACTGGTTGTCGGCCTAGCCCCGGCAGCTCACGGTGCCAATCGTACCGGCCGCATGTTTACCGGAGACCGAAGTGGCCAGTGGCTTTACCGCGCATTGTATCGAGCGGGGTTTGCTACGCAGGCGGAAAGTGTTTCGCGCGAGGATGGGTTAAAGCTGGTCGATACCGTGATCACAGCCGTTGCCCATTGTGCGCCGCCAGGTAATCGACTTGTGCCGGAAGAGATCGATAATTGTCGCGAGTACTTGCGAGAAACGCTGTTGCTGGTGCAACCACGGGTTATCGTCGCCCTCGGTGCTGTTGCCTGGCAGCAAATAGGCCGCTTACTCAAAGCCGAAGCATGGCTCGACGGTCGCTTGCCGCGATTCAGCCACGGACGGCGCATCGAGCTGCCGGAAGACCGCTTGCTGCTCGCCAGTTATCATCCCAGTCAGCAAAACACGTTCACCGGTAAGCTGACCGAGGAGATGCTCGATGCGATATTCCACGAGGCTCGCATGGCGATCCGTAAAAGTGGGCCAGAGGTCGTCGATTAGGAAGCAAGTAACTGACCAAACGGTTGCTACCCCATGCTAAGGGTCGCCATCGCGCATCAAGGTTTTTCTGTCGAAGGCGCTGCGCTTGTCCTTAAGGAATAAAGAACTGGGGAAGCAAAGCAGGCGCTGTGACCGCGCAGAACGTCTCTCCTGGACGGTACTGCCGACAGTTGGTTCGCCGAACGGAGCAGCTACGCTGACAAACTCGCGAGCAACAAGAGAGCAGGTACACCGAGTGCGTATGGTTGACGAAGGCGACATACCGGAGCGCATTTCGCTTTGACAAGTCGACAGCGTTCGCGCGAGCGGCGCTTCGGGTGACTATTCGGATTCATTTTGTTGAGGTTGTTCCGTGGTGTGCCGAATGGCATCGTAGACTTCGCGACGATGCACCGGCACATCCATCGGCGCTTCGATACCGAGGCGCACCTTGTCCCCTCGGATCTCGACGACCGTTATGACGATCGAATCCCCGATGATGATTTGCTCATCGCGTTTGCGAGACAGCACTAACATGGAGAGGATTCCCCGGTGTATTTACGTCCCAAACGCACGGTACAATTGCGGGCAGTCTACCCTTCTATGATACGCCCACTCGGCTCAAGCTAACCAGTAGCCGGCACGAGACTCCCGATATGACACGTGGAGAAATAAACCGACAATATCCCTAACGTATTGTCCTGTATGCACTTATTGCTCGCTGTTCGCCACTTTTGCCCCTCGCTCGCCTAGGGCTGCGGACAGGACCACACCGTTGATGGACAGTTGGTGCAATAGAACAGCCACCCGAGTTTGGATACATGTCGCCGCGTTGCAAGGCATTTTTATAGGTGAGCGGGTGCCTTACTATTTTGCGTATAAAAGTGCTTGGTGAGCGGGTCGGACAACAATACCAGGTTTTCCTATCGAGCTCTAGAACAACCTGCCCAATCAGGACCGCGTAAAGAAGAACTCGTACGCACAAACGACGTTCGAGTTTTGTCATCGAAGAATTTTGTCAAAGACGATGCATCAAAAAGTTTTTTGCAAGCGGTTCGGCTGTCGGACGCCTCCGAACTACAGTGCGGTTTGGTTGGCGACGTCGGCCTCCCTCATAACGGAAAACGGCCAAAATGATCGCGCATTGAGCCGAAAGCCCAGGATACAATCTTGTATCGGTTCCGGTACTCTAGCACTCGTGGCTATGCGGACCCGACCAAGGTGAATGCGTGACGCGTCGAGTACGTGCTTGGGCTCGTAACTATCTTGTGCCTCTTCTGGTTCGCGTCTTTACGTTGAAACCTCTTTGATGCTTGCGTATCGCAGAAATCTACGGCCACCCTGGTTCACGATCCTCGCATCGCTCAAGCCATTTGGGGTCAAACAACAGCGGGAAAAACTGCCCACCCAAGGGCTGCCCTGGCGGAATAACGGGCACACCTTCCAACAGCGGGGTATCAATCACCGAATAGACACCATCGCGTACCACGTTGATGACCGTCGCCCGGCGAGGGCGTTCAGTGCGGTTTTCGAACGATCCGTGCACCATCAGCGGGTGATGCAACGTTGCTTCCCCGGCTTTAAGCTCGACGGCAATCGGGTGTGAAAACTGTTCCCACTGCTCGTCGCTCAAGACCGAGCGAATGGCTTCCATATTGCCGGCTAGGCCGGTGATCGGTAACAACGGCCAGCGATGGCTTCCCGGAACATAGTGCACGCAGCCGTTATCACGCGTACTATCATCCAGTCCGATCCAGCACGTAAGGTGAGCCATCGGCTGCGTTCGGGTCCAATACGAATAGTCTTGGTGCCAAGCTACCACGCCTCCATGATAGGCTGGCTTACAGAAAAGCTGATCATGCCAAAACCGTACCGGCCCCTCCAACAGTTGCCAAGCCGGCACGAGGAAGGCCGGATGCCACAAAAGGTCGTGGAAAGCTTTGCCGATGCGCCATGCCCCCAACGCGTGAAACAGTACTTGGTTCGGATCGCCGCTTTCGTTTGTATGATACTCGTACCAATATTCATAGCCAGGGTGACCCGGCGTAAAGAATCTGGATAACTCTTCCCGGAGTGCCTCGATTTGGTGCGGCTCGAGGATGCGAATGCCTGGCAGGTAACCGTTCTGGTGATAAAAGGCCAATTGTTCGCCGGATAAGCGAAATTGGTCCCATTCGGAGCGGGTTACCGGCCTGGGGAACAAGTCGGTAAGTGGCTGATGGAACTGCGATAGGTCGATCGTCACGGCGTTGCCCCGTCGTCGGCGTTAGGGAAGTCTCACACTTCGGCCCGCGAGAGCCGGGAAAAACGGCTCCGGAGGCCTCCACGCTAAATTGTTGACGATATTAACAAGAAATCTTAGCAGCGGAAGCTACCCACCGACCGAAGATAGTGGAAGCAACTCCCTGTTCGGCAGCAAAAGGCACCTGGGCGAGTATTTTGGGGTTCATAAAAGCTTACAACAGTTACCTTCGTAACGGAAAAACGGGCTGTTCTGGCAAAATATTCCGATCCGTAAAGTTGTTTTTAGCGCCGCATGTTCCCACGCCGATTGGCAGATAAGCGGAAAGAGCCATCACGAAAACGGAGTGTCAGTCATGAGACGGAGCTTGTTCGCATTGCCGGCGTTGACCATCGCTTCTTATTACATGAGTTTTCTAACCACTGCGGGTTTCGGCCAATACCCGGTCATTCCCCAGGCGGTGCCGGGTGGCGCGGTCCCAGTGATTGTCGGGCTGCCAGGTTGGAGCCCCCATGTGCCTGTCGCTCCAGGTGTGGGCTACGGAGTTGTCCCGGCAGCGGCGGATAGTCCGGCCTGTGTGGATTGCGGCGACAAGACTCAAAAGTGCGCATGCGGGAAAGACTATTGCCCGGGCGGCGGGTGGTGCTACCACTTCAGCGTCTTTGCGGACTTCTTGTACCTCCGTGCTCGTGACTCAGAAATAGCCTACGCCGTTGAAGTCAACACCGCTGTTCCGCCTCCGAATGTTCCGGTACAGGTGGCTCCCGTAGGCGTAGCCGACATGGATTACGAACCCAATTGGAGAGCCGGGTTTAACTACGTACTAGACGAAGCCAGCCTTATTACCGCCCAATACACAATGTTTGAAGCCGACACCCGGAGTCGGACAGACCTGACGTCGGGAATCTTCGGAGCTGAAATCCAAGGGCTGCTCTTTCATCCCGGTACCGCCCAAGCATCTCAAGGAGGGATCAGTGCCGAGGCGTTTTACTTTATGAGTTTCGACCTCATCGACATCGACTATCGCGAGCTGATCGCCTACGACTGTTTTTATGAAGTGAACTTCGTGTTAGGCGGTCGCTATGCCAACCTCGAACAACAACTAACCTCCAGCGTCGATATCAACGGCTCACAGTCAGTAGCTACGGACATTGATTTTGACGGGGGTGGTTTGCGACTCGGATTAGAAAGCACCCGTTACTCACGCCGCGGCCTACTGTTCTACGGTCGAGCCGTCGGTAACCTACTGGTTGGCGACTTTCAAGCCAAATACGACCAACGTGACCAGTTCGATAATTCCGTAGTAGACACTGCCTGGCGTGCGGGCCGGATGGTACCAATTGTCGACCTGGAGTTCGGCGTCGGTTGGGTCAGCCACAACGGCTACTGGCGTTTTTCGGCCGGTTATCTCTATAGCGCCTGGTTCAATGTCGTGAAGACCGACGAATTTATCGACGCCGTACAAGCAAATAACTTTGTGGGTTTGAGTGATGTTCTGACCTTTGACGGTTTGGTAGCACGCATCGAGTCACGCTTCTAGGCCGCCACCTCGGCTGGCCACCAAACACCTCCCCAGCGGTGACCGGTACTCGAGGCTGGATTTCGCAGGAAGTCCAGCCTCGATCTGTTTCGCCGGGTAAAAAGGTCCAACGCAACGGCGCTAAGGCGCAACGGCGAAATGAAACCAAGAAGAACGAAAAGGAACATGCAGGTAATTTGCGTCTTCGCGTGTTTTTGGGTAACGCGATTTGGCACGGTTGAACGCGTGAATGTAGGTGGAAGAATGCTTCTACTCGAAGGCCACTCGTGCTCACTGACTCGCGCCAACGTTAACCCGCTGCCAAGTAAAGCCGACTAACGTTCGGCACGGCGAGTAACTTGGCGCCATGGTTTTTGGGAAGCCGCCGTTCTTCAACGGGGTAAGTCCGGAAACGTGCCATGCCACCAGAAAGGTGTAACTTAGTGTGCACATTTAGAACGTTAACTTCCAGGTTGCCCCAATTTGTCGGGATCAATAGATTTTTCCTAATATTCCTTGAATTTGTATTTTCCTTAAATTGCACTGGGTGCCCAGAATAATGGATCTAGTGTGATTGCGGGCACGGATTGGGTGCCTGTACATAAGCTGTTCCATGGCGACCATGATTCGGCAACTTTGAGGGAGGATGGCCATGCGGGCTTTTGGCGCACTTCGGCCTTTTCGTTTTTCCTGGACTGATCGACACACCGAAAGAGCTCGAACACTGTTAGCGCGTCGCAAGCAACGGTTGGCCCGCATTCGGGCGGTCGAACCCTTGGAAGATCGCCGCTTGTTGGCGGCCAATCCGCAAGGTTGGGATAACTTAGGCGCCGAGCTTGGCGCGCTGGTTGGTCAAATTCAACAAGCGAGCCCCGAACCGATCGCGGTGGAACAGCTCTTAGCAACCAAATCGGATCACTGGTACGTAGATGGGGATCGTGTGTATGTCGAAGTTCGCGGTCGCGGTGAATACGAACCGTTTCTCACGGCTGTACGTGATGCGGGCTTGGATGTGCGCGCCAGTTGGCCTCAGCCGTTGCTGGCTGAGGGGTTCGTCTCGCTAACGGCGATCCCTGCTTTGGCCACACTTACTGAGACGATCTCGGTGCTACCGGTGTATCGAATTGCTGCGACCGATTCACAAGGAGCAGTTTCCAATGTTGCCGAAGATATACTTCAGGCGGAGTTGATCCGCAATTTATTCGGTATCAATGGCTCGGGAGTTACGGTGGGAGTCATCTCCGATAGCGCCAATCAAGTGCCTCGGGGCTTGCGTGGCTCTATCGATTCCGGAGATCTTCCAGAGCTAAACGTTGGTACTTTTTTGGACATCGACGGCCCTCCGGATTCTTTGGATGAGGGCCGCGCGATGACGGAGCTGATCCACGACATTGCTCCGGGAAGTGTGCTACGGTTTGCTTCCGGCATAGGCGGCGAGGCACAATTTGCGACTGCGGTCAACACGTTGGTGAGAAATGGTGCCAATATCATCGTAGATGATCTGAATGGCCTTCAGATTGAGCCTTATTTTTATGACGGGGTCGCGGCGCAGGCGGTGGCCGATGCAGTCAGTTCGGGTGTCCACTATTTTTCGTCGGCCGGCAACCGTGGCGCAGGGGGCTACGAGACGCCGTATCGGTTTTTTGAGACCGCGGTGGCAGACATTCCGGGTGAGTGGCATGATTTTGGAGGTGGGCCGAATGCACTGCAACGAGTCGATTTGCCGGCCGGCAGGACGACGTTCGTGTTCCAATTCGATGATTTCTGGGGAAGCGTTGATACGGATCTCGACTTCTACATATTGGATGGAAGTGGTAGCGTAGTTGCCACAGGGACCGACGACAATACTTCGACACAGGTAGCTCGTGAAATCGTGACGGTTGACTTAGAAAGCGCAGGTTCTGTAAATATCGCCGTACTCAACAATACTCCGACGGCGCGACCTACTCGGTGGAAGTATATTGCAATCAACAACGATGCGGCGGCAACACAAATTGTGGGTGGAGTTGGTCCTGATGCACCGGAGGGTGCTTTCCTTACTGCCCACAATCCGGGGCACAATGCCGTGGCTGGTGCCATGAGTGTAGCAGCGGCCAATGCAGCTACTCCCTCGACGCCCGCTCCTTACTCGTCAGTCGGTCCGGTGACGCGCGTCTTCGACTCGACGGGTAACCGATTGTCAACCCCCGAGGTGCGCAATAAGCCAGACGTCACATCGATCGATGGCGTGAACACGACGGTACCACGGTTTCAGACATTCTTTGGTACCTCGGCCGCAGCAGCCAATGCCGCGGCTGTGGCGGCGTTATTGCTCGAATTGCAACCCGGGCTAACCACCACTCAACTGAAAACAGCCCTGCAAAACGGGGCTAGAGACCTCGCCCCTCCTGCCGAGGGCTACGATTTTACAACGGGGTTTGGGCTGATTGACGCCTTTGCTTCAGCCATGGAGATAACGGAAGGCACCCTGCACATCGCTGGTGATCGCGATTCTGCAAACCCAGACGACCAATTCCTATTGCGTCAGACGTTGAGTGGCTTAGAAATCGTACTAAATGGAGATACTCTGGGCTCTGTTTCGTTTGACCTGGTTCAGGAGATTGTCCTGGACGGGTTGGGTGGGGATGATTTGTTAACGTTGGATTTTAGCGGTGGTAATCCTTTTCCTAACTTTGGAATTCAGTTCAACGGTGGCAGTAACACTGTTACGGGAGATCGCATTGAACTGGTAAACGGTTCTGTTACTCGGGTTGTCCATCAGTTCGATTCACCGGACTCTGGTATCATCCGCGTGGAAAGCGGTGGAAGTTCGGGCGACCTAAGGTATACCGGCTAGAGCCGATAACGGACACTGTCAATGCGAATGACCGCGTATTTACGTTTACCAGAGCGGTGTCCGATGCGACACTCACGCACGTATCATCCACCATGACGCGCATCGATTCGGGGGAAAGTGAGTCCGTTGACTTTACGACGCCACGTGATTCTTTAACTATCATTTTTGCAAATGGCACCAACAATTTGCAGGTGTTGGGTCTGGCTGATGACTATAACACACCCACAAATGAGATTCTTGGAGGCAGCGACCGAGACACAATCCGATTTGAAACCACAGGTCAAGCGGGAGCGAATTGGAATGTTGTATTGGGTGACGGTAATGACCTAGTTGAGGTGGATGCGGCTCAGAATATCTTAGGGCCCTTAAAAGTGTTCGCTGGTCCCGGAACGGATTTCATGACCGTAACCTTGCCGACAGGAGTTATCGGAGCCCCGATATTATTTGATGGTGAGGAGCACGATCCGGGTGGGCGTGACGAAATCCAAATTATTACTAACGCTGACAACACGTTGGCTCAGATTCGTTACACCGGCGGAACGGACAGAACCCAACTGGTTTTCGATGTCGGTGGTAACGCGATCACTATGGAGCGCACCGAAACACTCACGTATCGCGATACCACGGGAACTGGTCGCGTCATGGTGGTTGGGTCGAATGCGGACGACTTGCTGACGGTTGCACCTGTGACGTCTCACCCTGACCAACCCGTGTTGGTCTTCAACAATACGCCGTCGGATGCGTCAGGCCCATTTAATGGCCCTCCCGAAGAATTTTTTCGTCGGTTACCTGGGGTGGCTGGAGGCAGTCGGCGTCCGGATCTTTACCTCGCGGGCTTGTCGCCGTTGGATAGTTTAACAATCAGCGATCCAATGGGGAACAATCGCCTTTACGTCTATGGACAAAGTGAGATGCCTTTGCACGCGGGGACAACTTTTGACCCGTTTTTTGACCCGTTCGGTTTCGGATGGGGCAATCTGTTGCCTGGTTTACCTTCGGGTAATGCATTCGACCAGTTTTTCGTCACCGATACTTCTACAACGGTTAACGGTTTTGAGATTGCCTATAACAATACCGATTTTGTTCAACCCTCTTCGGATCTACCTGCGATCGTGATCAACAGCGGCTTTGAGGGCAACCCGGCGGCGACGCCGGGCGTCGATGTGGCAGATGATATCGCCGTAATTCCCTCTGCCAACTATCGGTTCCGTATCAATGGGGGCGATCCGGATCCCGCTTCCACGGAAATCGTTCCGCCGGACGGTGACCGCCTCAAGTATCTACCGCCGACAGGCGAGGTAAGTATTTGGGCGAATAAGGCGTCGCCTGCGGCCGTAGCCTTCGGCGCTCCGGGCATGTTGCCCGTGGAAATCTCGTCGATCGAGCACAGTTTCGTGTCCCTTCCTGGTGGTACGGTAAATCTTGTGGGAGACAACAACAACGTTGTTGCGCAGCCGGACCATTTTGTTGTGATGGGACGTGATGTGGATGGATTTGCGGGGGACGGTGGACATCAGGAGATGGTAGTTCAGATCAACGGCGGCATCCCGATTCTGATTGACCGCCTAAGCAATCTGAATGTGCTTGGACACCAAGGTAGTGACACGCTTGAGATCCGTCCCTATGCTGATAACACTCCGCAGGGTTGGGGTGTGAACGTGTTTTTTGATGAAGGCCCGCCACAGGGCGCCGACGGTGACGTGGTTGACCTGTTGATTTATCAAACATCGCTCTTCGGCGGTGCCGTTTCGGAGAACATTGTCATTCAACCAAGCGGGCCAGAGAATGGTGAGGTTCGGGTTACCAATGCGGCGAACGGAACGCCGATCACGACAATTTCTTATGTTGCCAACCTCGATATCGTAGTAACGGATGACGATGGATCGTTAAGCGATACAGACGCTCTGACGCTTCGCGGTACAGCGTCGAGCACGCCGCAAGCCAGTGGTCGTGAGTTTTTCGATATCGACTTGACACGCGCCGGAACGGACGCCGACCCAATGATCACCGTCGGCGATCGTAACCCGTTGCACTCGCTGCCGCCGACGTTGTATCGTGTTCGAAGTGTAACAGGGATTTCTCACATCGACGTTCAGACGTTGGATGGCGATGATGTTGTGCAGGTGCGGCCCGTTCCCAACGCTTGGTTCTTTGTTGATGCGGGGCCACCTTCCGGTAGTGCTCCGGGGCGTGCCGATGTGCTGAATGTGATCACAGGTGGCGATCCGCTAGCATTTGGCGTCGGCCCCCAAAGTGATGAAGGCACGTTTTATGTCGGGGTGAACCGGCCACTGTCGTTCGATAACGTAGAGCAGTTATTTGTCGACACCGCTCCGTATGTGCGGCCCGACAGTCACGAAGTCAACGACACCATCGCCTCAGCAAGCGTTTTAGGCTCCTTACCGGCGGTGACGGTCACCGGTGGTACGCTGCACGGCACCAATGGGTCAACGGGTCCGGAAGGCGGAACGACGACGACAGACGTAGACGTTTATCGTTATACGGCTAACCGGACCGGTTACCTGATAGTGAATCTCTTGTTTAGCCACGACGCTGGCGACTTGCAGCTGGATATTCTCGATGGTGCCGGAAATGGGTTGGCAGCGGCAAACACCGCAACCGACAACGAGCAATTGATTATTCCGGTGGTTTCGCAGCAGAACTACTTTGTCCGCGTATCGAGCGTCGACAGCCGTCCTACGACGTACGACCTGGAGATCGAGGATTTTGCCGCACCCCTACCGACAGCGATCGACGTAGAGGACAATTTCGACACCGGGCGGTCCAATACAGATAATGTGACGCGGCTTGCCCCGGTCGATTTATTGATCCACGCCGACCTATCGGATTTTGATGCCTTTGGTATTCCGGTGCTGACGGCAGCCCAGGCGGCAGCCGGTAACACGGCAGGCGTGGCTGTCGAGGTATTCCGCAACGGCGTGTCGCTAGGGTTCGCCAATCCCGAGGGTGGATTGCCGGACCTATTCCGCTTCACGGTCAGCGCCGCTCAATTGCTAGGCGGTATCGCGACTGGTTCACCTGTGGGCCCGGTGGCCGCGAATGCTTTCGGGTATCAGAACCTGTTCACGGCTGCCGTACGAGTCTTCGATAACCGACCGACGCCAGCCACGGGACGCACAACCGCGACGGCTCGCTTGGCTGTCACTTATGACCCCAATCCGCCGGATCCGGCATTGGCTAGCATCGAACTTCTAAGTGCAAGTGATTCGAGCATCGTGGGCGATCTGGTTACCAACATTCGACAACCAGCATTTTGGGGTATTGGCGAAGCGAATACGCGCGTGCGGATCTATGCTTCGCGCAGCGGCGGTGCGCTGGAGTTGGTCGGCGAAGGAGTCGTCGGATCGGATCGGTCCGATGAAGCCGTAGCGGGCCGTACTATCGGTGGAAAAGTTGTCGGCGGCTTGGCCAACGATGGCTTGGGCCTGTGGGAAATAACCGTTGAACCGCTGACCGATGGCACGTACAGTTTCGTTGCGGTTTTTGAAGATCTTGCCGGCAACGTGACGGCTACTAGTGGACCAGATGTTTCCGTTGTGTCCGGCGTGGTAGTCGATACTCTGCCACCACAGCGGCCGACGATCGACCTTTTGGACGCACATGATACGGGGCGCAGCGATTTAGATAACGTCACAATCGGCAACCCGACGACGGCGGCAGGGCAAGCTACGTTTCGAATCTCCGCCGAACCTGGTAGTCAGGTGTTTGTCAAGGATGGGGAAGTAGTAATTGCCAGTTTTACCTTCAACGCAGCCTTTGACCTACTCGATGGTGTTGCTGATGGCTTCGGCTTGTTGACTATCGACTTTGTCGCAAATCAGGGCATCTTCAATATACCCGCCGAGGGTCCGCATCCGCTGAGCGTCGAGTCGTTCGACTTAGCAGGCAACCGGAGCGCTCAGTCCGAAGAATTGTTGGTCACCATCGACTTTACACCTCCAGCCGCTCCGACGGCACCCGATTTGGTGGCGGATAGTGACACAGGTCTGTTCGATAACGACAACGTCACGAAGCATTCGCGAACTAGTGGTCTTTGGTTTGGGTGAGGCCAACGGAACGGTGCGAATTGGGGCAGTTAACGTTTCGACAGGCACGGTGCAACTGGTGGGCACCGCGACGATTGGCTCCGACGAAAGCGACTTTAATCCAGTCGATGGGCTTGGCGTCTGGCAGTTGACGCTGGCACCGTTGGACGACGGCGTGTACGACCTGTTCGCCTTGGTGGAGGATCAAGCGGGTAACCTCAGCCCGGTTTCGGAGCCATTGCGTGTGGAAATTGACACGACGCCGCCCAATACGGCCTTTATTGATCTTGTCGAGGCGGACGATCGCGGACGCAGCAACGACGATAACATCACGAACGTGACCAATCCGCGGTTTACCTTAACGACCGAGGATCCTTTCGCTGCGTTGCATACCATTTTGTTTCCCGGAGGGGAAAACTTGCGCTATCGGTTGTTCGACCGAACTGAGGGTGGAGTTGAGACACTGATTTATGATTCGCTGGTCGCCTTAGGCGGGTTGACGCCACTTAATTTCGTGAGCACCGGACCGCTCCCGTTAGCCGACGGCGTGCACAATCTGAAATTAGAAGTGGAAGATCGGGCCGGGAACATCAACCACGATTTCTTGTTAACGGTCGTTGTCGATACAGTCGCCCCGCCGGTGACAATCCAGGGAATTTTGCGAAACGACACGGGTGTAGACGGTTTCCCAGGAACGTTCGTCGATCGCCTGACGTCGGACATGTTGGCCACGTTTGTCGGACGTGCTGAGGCCAATGCCATCGTGCGTCTGTATGTGGATGGACGCGAGGGTATCAACAACAACGATGGGTTGATCGCCAACCCGTCAGAATTTGCTCTGACGGTAGCCTTGCCCTATGACGGAGATGACGCGTTGCCGCAAGGGCAGTGGTCGACGTCATTTATCCGCGACTTGAACGATCCAACCTTCTTCGACTTTGATGGAGTGCGCGAAGTATTGGTGACGGCCGAGGACGTAGCGGGCAATGTGAGCTCAGTGCAGCGGCTGCCGATATTGATCGATACGCAAGGACCGGTCGTTACAGCGGTGCAGATCACCCCGGCTCCGGCCTTCGATCTTTTCGACCCGAAACCGTCCCAGGGTCCCACACCGCTGGTATCGCAGTTGTCGATCTTCGTGCAGGATCGGCCAAATCGGAACAACCAGAGCCCCTCGTTCCTGTATAGCGCCCTGTTACAGCAAGTGGCACAGAATCCTGGTTTGTACACGGTGCGGGGAGATGCGACGGGGATCATGCCGATTAGCCAGGTGCAATTCATCTCCGCGCCGGTAGTAGCCGGATCACCAGCTACGGGAGAGATTCGTATCACGTTCGCTCAGCCACTTCCTGATGATCGCTTTACATTGACGATCTCAGACCTGGTGCGCGATCCGGCCGGTAACGCTCTGGATGGGGAAACCAATACGGTGGGGCCTTTAGAGGTACCTCAATTCCCCAGCGGTGATGGTCAGGCGGGAGGACCCTTTGTGGCTCGATTTACGATCGACAGCCGCCCAGAGATCGGTACCTGGGCTGCGGGCACAATGTGGATCGACACGAACGGCAATGGAAAGTTCGATCCCGACAACCCAGACTTCGTCAATCGGGACATCGCCTACGCGTTTGGTTTTGTGACGGATAACGTGTTCGCTGGCAACTTTTCACCGACTGCCGCTAGTGTGGCGGATGGCTTCGATAAGCTGGCGGTGTTCGGGCGTGTCGGAACGAGCTTCCGGTGGTTAGTCGATACCGATAATGATGGAGCGCCGGACGTAACTGTCGTAGACCCCACCGCGCCCAATGGACTACCGATCGCCGGTAATTTCGACGGTAATTCCATCAATGGAGATGAAGTGGCCATATTCGACGGCCAGCGGTTCTTCTTTGATACGGATCACGATTTTCAAGTGAACGACTTTAGTGGTTCGTTCGTCTTAACCACTACCTTGCGAGGTTTTCCGGTGGTGGGCGATTTTAACGGGGACGGCTTAGACGATTTGGCCACATGGAAGGACGACACGTATTTCGTGGATCTAGCTGCCGGACCTGGACCGCTGACATGGGACGGAGTGGTTGACTTTCGGTTCCGATTCGGCTTTATCACCACTCGCGAGCGCCCGGTGGTGGCCGACATGGATCAAGACGGGTTCGCAGATTTTGGGTTGTGGGTTCCGGACCGACAAGGCTTGACGGATCCATCGGGAGCTGAATGGTACTGGTTGGTATCCAGGGGAGCTCCGGTTACAAACCGCATCGTGTTCGATGCAACGCTGGGCGTAAATGTCATCCACTTTACCCCCACGCCGCTAGGGCCAGACTTGCATTTCATCATGGGTGCCCCCTACGCGTTGCCGATCGTGGGTAACTTTGATCCACCACTTGAATACCAGGGGCCGGAGCCGTTCGGTTACGTGAACACAAATCTCAACAAACCCTTTGACGTGAATCGCGACCGCCATGTGACGTCTGTTGATGCTGTGGACGTGATGCGCCTACTTGCCCGACGCGGAGGCGCATTCCGCGTAACTGGACCGATGGAGGGGGGCATTGCCGCGGATGTCAACGGGGATGGTGTTGTCGCGCCACATGATGTAACGTTGGTGATTCGAGAGCTGGCAGTACGAGGCGCTTATACTGTCGGCGAGGGTGAGGGCAGGTACCCCGAGCTTGTCGATTCTGTATACACGGATCTTGGCCTTGACAAGAAACGCTTGCGTACCACTGCCATCGAGGAGGAGCTGGCCCTGTTGCTTATGCGGTGATCAACTGGCCTAGTGTAAGGCTGATTTCCCGTCGAGGCACTCGTACCCAACTGCGTGCTATGTACTGTATGCATGCGGTCACTAGGAACGAGGTGGCTGCGAACGTAGTTGGTACGAACGTGTAGTTTGTAGCGACCCGATTCATCGGATCCAGAGGACGTGAGCGAGGCAAGCGGACCGCACGAATGCGGTCGCTACGAACGCGCTCGATACGAACGAGGCTCCGCTTTCACCAAACACCAATTTGGGACATGCTCCTAGTAACCCGGCCCCGACAACACATAAGCAGCCCAGTACCGCTCGGCGGTTCGATGAGTGGGGGTGGCCACCTTCGCTGGACCGGGTAGGAGGCGTGCCGCTTGCGTCAAGTCGGGGCCGCGTAGTAGAGCCAACGCTTCGAATTCTTGGGGCATATGCAGCAGCACTAACTGTGCACGGCGCAGTGCATCGATCGGCGCGTCTCTTTCTTGGAACACGTACGTATAAAAAAGGCGCATCAGCGTGGCCGATGTTTGGTCATCGACACTCCAGAGACTGGCCACTACATTCACTGCTCCGGCCAAATGAAAAGCACGCTGAAAGCCGACGGTTCCTTCGCCCACGGCCACACCCGCACCTGTCTGACACGCAGACAAAACCACCATTTTTAAATTCGTTAAGGGCTGGTTCGCAATGGTTTCTGCCGTGAGCAACCCACCGAAATCAAGCGGCAACCCCAGTGAACTGCGTACGGGACCAAGGTTGGCACCGGCGAAGACCAAAGCGCTGCGCATGAGCGGTTGGCGCCGAAAGACGTTCTCAGGAGGCAACGCTGCTAGGCCCTGCACAAAATCTTTAGGGGTATCAGCAAAGAACCCATGAGTGGCCAGATGAGCCCAATCCGTTTCTGACAGCTCGCTGAGTACTTTTTCCGCGGTGGCCTGTGTTCCAGTAAGTCGTATTACGGCAACATTGCCCAAATAGGGCCGAAGGCTATCGATTTCTTCCAAGCTTGCCGGGAGTTCCTTCCACGTACCTAGACGAGTCGCAGGTTTCTCTATATCGTCCGACAATAATACGCGATCGTCGTAATTGACGCCTCCCACAAGGAGAACGCGTTTGGGCGATCGCTCCGAAAGCGGTGCAACGCGATGGTATCCGTGGTCGCAGCAAAAAGCAGCGTATGGTAGCAAGGCAACCGCGTAGTCTTCTAGCAGCACCGTGCCCGGCCGGTTACCTGGCAGGGCGCACCACGGTATCTGACATAAAGGTCCATCCGGCACAATGTAAACACGTTGGATGTCGGTCGGAAAATGAGATTCCAAAACCTCCCAAAGTTGTTTGCGCAGCGCCCGAGCGGCCATCGAATTTGGTTCTCCACGGTCGATGGCCGTACGCCATTGCCTGACAAGCTCATCTACCGGTCCGGCTGCTCCTAGGTCGACCCACACAGGTTCGCTCTCACGAATGGTCGATGGTTTTAAAACAAAGCCCAGATAGCGGGGGTCAGAACCACTCGGCTCGATCCGGACATATTCCACGACCACCGTGCCGGAAGGAATGAATATCGGGTCTTCAAGCCAGCGACGAATGTGCGTCTGCTGAACCGACTGGAAAGGCTGTACTGCTGGGTCTGCCTCGGCTAATCGCATCAGTTGCGTTAACTGACCGTAGGCACCAAGCGGGTCAGCCGACGCCATCTCGGCTGAGAACCAAAACGGTGCCATTTGGCCTTCGGCTGGCATATCGTTCGAGAGTTCCGCGACGGTTGGTTGGCTGGGCGTGTCCTGTCCAATTCGATACAGTAGCGACTCCCGTTCGCGATGCTCACGGATGTCCGCCAAAGTGGCTCGGTAATCGAAGCGGTGGCGGGCCGTAATCGTGGCATAGGCCTCCGTCGCTGGTCGCCCGGCAGCGAGAGCTGCAATTAAATAGTCTGATTCGGCGGTGCGCAGCTTGCTGAGCGACGAGTCGAGCACGCCGAGACTCCCCCATTGGATTTGGCGCAGGGTCGATTCCAACAAAGCAACACTGTATTCGCGACGTGCTTGGACCGATGTTTCGGCCGTGTCACGCACCGCAAGTTCTCTTTGAAGTTGGGCGACGCTCCGGGCAAGCAACGGTTCCAGTGGTTCGTCACCCCATCGTTGTAGGATGCCGGCCAGAAGCTGTTCGGCTTGGTCTTTGCGCCCCTTTTGCAAAGCAGCGCGCGCTACGAGTAACTGTGCGACGGACCACGAACGCTGGATTCGGTACGTCCAAGCGTTCTGGCCATCGCGCGGATTCCGCAACCATCCTTCTAGGAGCTGTGCAATCCGTTCAATATTGACACCATCGATCGGTTCTCCCCGCTCGGCGGAAATCTCTCCCAAACCCAACAGCACCTCGAATACAGCCATGGTTGCCGAAAAATCGACCGCCCTGTGGCGAGCTAAAGCCAACACGCCGTCCCAGTCGTCTTTTTGTTCGGAATGAACTAACATCCGCAATGCCTGACGACTTGCTAGCAGTGGCAGCACATCGAGCGGTACTTGTTTCTCGAAGAGCTTGTTGAGTTCACTTTCCAAACGTTGAGCCCACACTGCCGCTCGTTCCGTTTCTCCTAAGACATAGTAAGTAAGTGCCAAGTCAAAGATGGCACTCAGTGGCAGGGCTAATCGCGGGCCATCGGTGCGCATCGACAAGCGTTCTAACTCGCGTGCGTAGGCAGCCGCATCCGACAACACGCCGGCACGTAACGCAGTCCGCAAGGCGTCTGCAAGGTCTTCCCCGTGAAGTTGCCTTACAACTGCCGAACGCAATCCAAGTTTCGACACACCGGCTGTGGCGGTCCTCCAGAACGCTGCGCTGCGATCATACATCCCCACACGATCTAGAAGGCGAGCACCGACAGCAGACGCCCCTACGAGCGATCCTGAGTTCCTTTGTGAAGTTGCGTCCTCAACCAAATCGCGATATGTGCGCTCAAGTCTCTGCGCAGCCTCCGTGCGGTTCACTCGGCCCTCTGCTACAGCCTCGGATAGCTCTAGCAGCTCAAGAAAATTACGCCCGTCTCTAATATCCAGCGCCGGTGGCTCGAAATAAGCTACTCTATCCATGGCGCTTCTGAGCGACTGCTCCACCTCTCGTAACGCATTGGTCATGCCTAGCTTTCGCAAACAACCTCTGAGCATAAAAAGAGTAATATATGCCTCTGCCGCTTCATCAGGCGACGACGCCGCCCTTTGATTCATTGGATACGTTGTCACAACTTCGTTTAATAAGTGGTAGGCCGAGTTATCTAGCTTTAGGTTGTAAAAGGCGATCGCTGCTGTTAGTAGGAAATAACTATAGGATCCCATCGGCGGATCATATAAATCGCTTGGAAACAGCCTTTTGCTGTCCCATACCATATCCTCTAATACCACAGCATGGAGCGGCGCAAACGCGGGGCTTGGCTTGCTCGCGGCAAGTTTCTGCAAATAGACTGTCCGTCGCAGCAGAGTAACTATACTATGGTCTTGACTGATAGTAGAGAGCATAATAATGGCTTGGAAATGACGAGTATTGGCGCGGCTATGTGACCATTCTGACAATATGGTCTGGCGCAATAACAATTGCTTTTCAAAGAGACCTTCGATAGCTTCGGCTCGCCCCTGACGCGCGTTTTCCTGCATAAGATCGAAAAGGGGACCACAATGAGCATGGACTACACCCAAGACCTCTGCAATCAGATGGTCGGTAGCCGAATAAATCAACATTGACCACGGACCTTCGGCCAGTGGGAGGGCGTCATAGTATTGCATCACGCTAATGATATGATCGGGGTAAATCGTCACATGGTTAGAAGGCGCAACGGGACCGATATGTCCGGCTCGTCCCATCGCATCGATGAAGGTAACCATGAATGGAGGCTCGGCGCCCCGAATGCAAATCTTAAACCGCTGCTCGGGTGACAATTGCCATACGCCGTTGACCGACGGGCACGGCACCCATTTGCCATCAGCTACCACATAGGCCTCGATACGTAACGAATCGCTTGGAGCCGCCGAACCAGACAGTTGAAGAGCCAGCACCAAAGACAAAAGGCCACTACTCGCCCAACGCCTCATCACCTTCCTCCTTATCAAGCGGTAACGGGCTTGGTAAAGATGCGCAGGGTTCCCACGTCCGTACCTGCTGTACTCCAGAGACGTGGCCGCACGAACTTTCGTAAGTCTAGCGTCCCGGAGCGGCAAAAAAAGGGCTGTGACACACGTATGTCACACCTTCCAACCCCAAGAAAAAGGCTAGGATATGCTACTAATTATGTAGTATCATATACACTAAAGATACTACTTTGCCGGGTGAACCACGAAGCTACCCCTGAAGGAAAAGACGCACACGGGCACTTCCTCGTAGCGCATTGCCACACGCCCGAGTAGGATGTGCTCTTAAAACTGCCGATCGTCGGAAGAAAGACGGAAAACGCGTGCCGTACCCCTTGATCTTCGGCCGTAGCGCATGCCTAATAGGCAAGGCAGGCAGCATGCCGCTGAGGCACCAAAGTTAGTTGGAGCGAAAACAGCATGCTAGTTGAACGAAATCCCGCCGTACGCAACGGCATAATTGTATCGCTGGTACTTTGGGGCTTTTGGTTAGCCGCTTTCAGTGCGTCGGCATCCGAAACGGTACTGAATGGTCAACGATTTCAGTTTTCGGATGGTTGGGGCTGTCAGGTCGCTGCGGCGCCGCCGGAGGTACTTCGACCGATTTGTGTGGATTTCGATTATGAGGGACGGTTATATGTCGCCGAGTCGTCTGGCTCGAACGAGCCGGTACAGGTGCAATTGGAAAAGAAGCCCCACCGGATTCTCTGTTTGGAGGATCGCGATCAGGACGGTTACTATGAGACCAGTCGCGTCTTTGCTGATCAGATGATGTTCCCGCAGGGAGTGCTGTACCATGACGGCTCGGTCTATGTTGCTGCTCCGCCCAGCATCTGGAAATTGACTGACACGGACGGTGATGGAGTTGCTGATCAGCGCGAGGAATGGTTCGCGGGCAAGACCTTAACCGGATGTGCCAACGACTTGCACGGTCCGTACCTAGGGCGCGACGGTTGGATCTATTGGTGCAAGGGAGCATTTGCTGAGCAGGTCTATCCTCGCGAGGGGCGTCCAGCCTTTCGCACACGAGCTGCTCATATCTTTCGCCGTCATCCGGTAAACGGGGAGATCGAGCCGGTAATGACCGGTGGGATGGATAATCCGGTCGAAGTGGTTTTTACCTTGGGCGGCGAGCGGATCTTTACGACGACGTTTTTGCAGCATCCGGGGGGAGGCAAACGCGATGGGCTGATCCACGCCATATACGGCGGTGTGTATGGCAAGGCACACGATGTGTTGCAAGGTCACTGGCGTACGGGTGACTTGATGCCGGTGCTTGTTCATCTTGGCCCGGCGGCCCCATGCGGTTTGGCGCTGCCGGATGCCGATTGGACAGGGTTAAGCCAAACGCTGCTAGCTTGCTCGTTTAATCTGCACAAGGTAACCGCACATCGACTGATACCTTCCGGGGCAAGCTTTATAACCGAGGACAGCGATTGGTTTGTTTCGGACAATGTGGATTTTCATCCTACGGATGTCATTGAAGATGCCGACGGCAGTTTGCTGGTGGTGGACACGGGTGGATGGTACAAGATCTGTTGTCCGACGTCGCATCTTTATAAACCGGATGTGTTGGGCGCGATTTACCGATTGCGGCGAGCAAATCTTTCTGTTCCTGACGATCCATGGGGCCGAAAGCTCGATTGGGCTCAGCCGACTATCGAGGAACTTGTTGCACGGCTCGCCGATCGGCGGCCCCAGGTTGTTCGTCGCGCTCAGTTGCTATTGAGGAAACACGGTGCTTCTGCTTGTCCCAACCTTCGGCGAGCCGTGCAAAGCGAGGTTCCTCGCCTGAAACTCAATGCCGTTTGGACTTCTGCGGGAATAGCCGCGAACGAAGCACGTTGGGTGGCACGCCTGGCCCTGCACGATACAGATCCCTTGGTGCGTCAAGCTGCGTGCCATGTAGTGGGCTTGTGGCGCGATGCCGACGCTTTGGATGCGCTCGTGCGCTGTTTAAGTGACGACTCGTTCGCCGTCCGACGCGCGTCGGCCGAAGCGCTTGGCCGATTGCACGACCCTCGAGCTGTACCCTATTTATTGCAAGCTGTCGAATCGTGTACGGATCGTGTGCTGGAACATTCGCTTATCTACGCGTGCTTAGAAATCGGTCTGACACCAGATATCCAAGCATCCCTTATTCATCACGACGTTCAAAGACGCCGTGCAGCGCTGGTGATCCTCGACCAATTACAGCCTGATCGTTTGGATCCGATCCGCATTTTGGAATGGTTACAGGAGCCAGATGCAAGTATTCAGGATAGTGCCTTATGGGTGTTAGAGCGCCATGCGGAGTGGGCCGGCCAGTTGGCTGCGCGCTTGGTCCAGCAGCTCGACAAGCTGAATCCCGATGCCCCGGAGGCCGTTGCCTGGCAACGTTTGCTGGTGCGGTATGCTGCTCAACCCGCTTTGCATGGGTTGGTTGCTGAGCATGTGGGCCAATCGGATCTGCCGGCCAACGTACGTCGCTACTGGTTGACGGCGATGGCAGCGGCTCAAATCAAGGCGATTCCCCAACCCTGGATCTCTGCGTTTCAGGGACTCTTGCGCAAAGGTGACCCGGAGCTGGTGGCTGCGGTCGTCGAGACGATCTTAGCCTGGAAACGCCGGCAGGTGGCCACCGGTGCTCTACGCTCGGCTCTTGTGGATGTGGCCCATCGGGAGGATCTTGCTGCGCAGTGGCGGGTCAAGGCCCTGGCAGCATGTGACGAGTTACCTGCACTCTCGAGTGGGCTGGTCGCGTTCGTTGCCGAGCAACTCAACGAAGAATTGCCTTTGGAACAGCGCCTCGCCGCGGCGGACGTGTTGGCTACCGCGCCGCTTGATGCCGATCAACTACGTCGATTGCTCGGCCGGCTTGAATCTCTTGGCCCCATCGAGCTAGCTCGCCTGTTGCCCGCCTTTGGCCGATGCAACGATCCGGCTCTCGGGCAGGCCTTAGTGGAACGATTAGAGCAAGCTCCCTCGGCGCGCGGGATTCCGGTGGCTACCCTCCGGACGATATTCGAGAAATACGATGACCACGTCACACGATCCGCCGAGTCGCTTTATAAGAAGCTCGATGCAGAAACCGCGGCGCAACTAGCCAAGCTCGATCCGTGGCTCGAATCCCTACCAACAGGGGATATTCGCCGCGGTCAAGCTATCTTCTATGGAAGCCGAGCGGCGTGCTCGTCGTGTCATGCCATCGGTTATTTGGGCGGGAACATCGGCCCGGATCTTACGCGAATCGGCCAGATCCGCTCCAGGAGAGATCTTTTCGAGTCCATTGTCTTTCCCAGCGCCAGCTTCGTTCGCAGTTACGAGCCGGTAATCGTGACGACCACCGATGGGCTCATCTACAATGGCATTATTCGTAATGAAAGTGCCGCGGAACTCACCCTGGTCTTGGCGGCCGATAAGTTTGTAACGCTCCCGCGCCAGTCCGTCGAGTCGATCGTGCCGAGCCGAATCTCCATCATGCCGGCAGGGCTTGAAAAACAACTCACCGATCAGGAACTAGCGGACCTCCTGGCGTTCCTAGAAGCGTCACGTTAATTTCGAAACGCGGACCATTTGAACCGGAGCTTGATTAGGCTGGTGTCGGAAGGAGGAACGGCAAGGTCATCTGTTAGAATCCACCGGGGATGGACCTTGCTCGGCTATGGCGTAACGCACAACGAACCATCGCCGTAAAGAGCTCTGAGTAACGGAAAAACGGACGGCTCGCATAGCCCGAACCTTTTCGACCGCTCGACAGCACTGCGTGCGCCTCGTATGTCCCACCAGCGTCGCTCCGCGTAACGGGACGAACCCAGCAGCGGTACCAAAAGGTTAAAGGACATTCTATGGTGGCTTGGAACCTATACGATACAGGCCATTAGCCGTGCGAATCAGCAAACTGTTACCGTCTACGGCGTACGAGGCCAGCGTGCGCTCGGATAATTCATTGCGTGATAATAATCGGTAGCGCGGGCCCGGCGCGATCACGTACCCGATTCCTTCTTCGCTCTGCAAGTAAATTTTTCCGTCGCCATACAACGGAGAAGCCGAAAAGCTTCCATTCAACCGCTGTTGCCAGAGGACTTTCCCGGTGCGGCAATCCAAGCAACTCCATACGCCCCGATCGCTCACCATATACAGGTACTCGTCCACCAGCAATAACGAAGGCGTATTTGGGGCACCTCGTGTCTGAATCCAGACCACGTGGCTGTTCGTAACGTCGCCGGTGCCGTCGGGACGCACGGCCATGACCGCCGGTGAGTCGTATCCGGTCGAGAAGTATACCAGGCCGTGTCCATAGATCGGCTTGGGTACCACCGAATAGCCATCGTACCGCACCCGCCAAATTTCACGCCCGTTTTCCGGATCGTACGCACATAGGGCATTACTTCCGGGGCTGAGCACTTGGGGTTTGCCGGCTACTTGGATAAGCGTCGGGGTGCTGAAGGAGAATTTTTTAAGAGCATCGGTCTGTCGCTCGGTCCGCCACAAGATGCTCCCCGATTCGGTGCTGAGCGCCACAACAAACGGATCGACCGCGCCATCACAGCTAAAGATCAGTCGGTCCTTCCATAAGATGGGACTTCCCCCGTTGCCGTGCACGGTTGGATAGCGCAAGGTGTCGTTCCGCCAGAGAATGGTTCCATCCCAGGTGAGACATGCTGTCCCCATGTGGCCAAAATGCACGTAGAGTCGACCTTGGTGCGCGATTGGGGTGGGACTTGCATGGCTATTCTTGCTATGAATCGACGGACTAGTGGCACCCGGTTGTCGAAAAACTTCCACATCCCAGAGGACTCGACCATCCGACGCGCGCAGACAGAGGGCTCGCAGCGAATAATCGGGACGAGTACCTTGTCCCAGTGGCACAGCGGTTGTCAAAAATACGCGTTCGCCGGACACAACCGGAGATGACCAACCAAGACCCGGTATTTTGACATACCACTGTACGTTTTGTGTTGCCGACCATTGGACAGGCAGGTTGGCAGCATCCACGTGGCCATCACCATTCGGCCCTCGAAACTGGTAAAAATCGGCCGCGTGCAGGGAAGAAAAAAGTGCTTCTCCTACCAGCAGCGACAGAAACATTCCCGAGCAGATAGCCAAGTGCTCGAGCTTCCAGCCGATAGCCGGCCGGCCTTCTGCAAAACGATCCCTTGTGCCCTCTAACCCCAAACGAAAAAGTACACGGTCGTTTATCGTCACTCTAGTTGCCTCCTTCGACGAACGAAGTTGCGGGTATTTGCGGCTTCACCGACAACATGCCGTGAGTTGTATTCTAATGGAAACGTTTTCGGTCAAAAAAGGATACCAACCGCATAGCACTGCGGGCTAGGTCCGCACTGCGACCGCCCAATGGTGGACTGGTAGCTTCCACATCATGGGACACGTCTTGCCGTACGTAGCTACCATACTAAGGATATGGCCAGATCCAAAACTTGAATGACTAGCAGCACCGCGTTCTAGGGTAGCTCCTTGTTCGCGCGATAAGAACGGGTAGCGCGCAGAATAATTCAACGCAAAGGCGCGACGGAGAAGCCACGTATTTCACATTCTTTAGCGCCATTGCGTTTTGATAACGGTTCGTTCGTGGCTACTTGCGGCTGTCTCTTCCTCGATCCATTGGACTTGCGGGTGTGCCGATGGCTATCTTTAAGCAACGCCGGTCGACGAAGCTCTAGCAGCCGCCGGCGTCGTGCACAATTCATCCGGCGCGTTAAATCAGTTCCATAACATGCAGCCTGTGGTGGGATTCAAGTTCTAAAAACTCACCTGCCGCCAATCCGCCACCGAGTTATGCTGCCGTCGTCGCTCGCTCATGCGATTCAGAGCCAATCCGTAAGTTGGTTCTGATTGCCGCATCATCTATATCCCTTTTGGAACCAAAAGATTGCTTCTCGCCAACACTACCGGCTGCTAACCTCCGGGTCAACAGGCGATCTACCTATGCGAGTGCCACAATAGGCTTTATCATGTAGTGGGTCCCCAGTTCTGATTCGGACCACAAACCGGTTCGAATCAACCGAAGCAAGGAACGCCGCATTTCGGGCAGGTGCACCGCCTTGTGGTTCCATTCATGAAAGCGTTGCAACGGCCACCATGAACTGGGATTGCCACCCACACCGCAGACGCGCAAAGGATAGCCGCCGAGGGAAAACTGTAGAGCCACGTTGCTATGTGCTCATGATCATCTGGCCATCGCCTACTAGCGCAATGAACAGCTTTTTCCCTCGCTGTAATATTAGATGCGCGCCATAATAGTGCTTTCTAAGGTGCCAGATCTGGAAGCAGTCTTACTTTGTCTTTTCCGGCAAGCAGTTTAAGGCCCTCGATATCAAAATGTTTCAGTAAGGCAAAGCAAAACAGTTCTGGATACTGGTTTACGCTCCAGTTGCGTTCAATGATTTGTTTTAGCGATGCAAGACTTCCGTGAAGCGAAATTTCCTGAAAGAGTTTCTCGTTCAGTGCCGAAGCGACCAGCCCAGCCAGTGCCGAGCGAGGGCCAGAGGTTACAAGTTGTACGGGGAATTGTGGCTCTTTTTGGCGTAGCCACTTACCGATAGCTGCCAGTTGGCTCGCTTGGATTCCTAAAGGACGTTCCCCAACGGAGCTTACCAGTAAAGCAAACAAAAAGTCCCTCTCAGCAATGTTGCATTCTCCCCAATAAAAAAGGTCACATACTACCACGGCAGTGCCGGCGTCCACCAGCCGCTGGGCGATACCATCCAGTTGAGACCTTTGGCCTTCGGTGACCAGAAGGGCAAACGTGCGGGCATCGTGCGGTATGATCTCGACAGCGGGAACCGTCCAATCGCCGCCGACGGCTAAACGCCAGTAGCGTATGCGGCACCCGCGCCAAGTTTGTTCCTTAACCAAGGTGGGTTCGACTGTATACTCGCCGTGATACCGCACCAATTGTCCGAGCAAGGTGCGGCGCTGCGTATACCAGGTGGGCGGTGTGTTTTCCGCCGGTTGCTGCGGATCGCTTGGTAGATCAGCAGCCAATTGCATGGCGAGTCGATGGAAATCCAGGTTGTTTTCCGGCAAGGGCACATCCAATTGAGCAGCCGTTTTTATCTCTTCGTCACATTCGATTTCCGTCACCGGAAACTGGGCGTCTCCAGGATAAAAGGCAGCGGCAACCGCGCGGTAGAGTGCCTCTCGATTATCGCGCTCGAAGTTATGAGTTCCCGGATTGTCATTGACATGGTGCATAAGTCGCGATTCGGCGTTCATAAGCCGATAGATCGGCCTGACGTTTTCCAACAGGGGCGGCAGGGCATGGCTCGAAGCAAAACAGCACTCGTCCTTCGAGTTATACGTCAGCAGCGCATGGCGTGGGGCAAGTAACGCCGTGTAATGAATATAGTCGGCATGCGCCGCCAGATCCGTGGGCGTTTGCTCCGAGTCACCCAGATCAGAAAAATGATCGATGCGTGTTAGAAAACTCGAATAGCCGGCGACGGGATTCGCGAACGTAACACGCGGATCCAAAGCCGCAATCGTAATTGTCTGCCATCCACCGCCCGAAAGCCCAGCCACACCTACACGCTGCGGATCCGCATGCGGGTGACTGAGCAAAAAGTCGATGGCTCGCTCCATGGCCAGTACAAACGGAGCTAGTCCGCTTGTTCCGCACAAGTCCAACTGGTTCATCCGGTAATGGGTGAAACCTTCGGAGCGCAGTTGCCCCATGCCGAACCATTCCATGTTAAGCGCCAGAATGCCTCGCTTGGCCAAATTGATACAGCGAATCTGCTTATAAGCTGCAGCTTTCCCCGCGCCGTCGTGTCCGTTGACGTTGAGAAAAACCGGAGTTTTTTCGGGAAGCTGCTTCGGTTCATAGAGGATCGCTGGGACCCACATGCCCGGTAGGACTTCCAGCCGAAGCTTTCGCAGCCGATAGTCCGATGGAGATTCGTCGACGGCATCCCATTCGAAGCGCAAGGGTGTTTCTCGCCACTTTGCTGCCTCGCCTCGATAGACGACACGTTCGCGCACCGTGCGCCGAAGCGCCTCGGCATAGGCACTCCACGCATCGGCGGATTCAACCGCCGGTAACCTGGCCACACGCAAGCGGCAAAACTCCTGAACCTCTCGCAGCGTTGTACGCGTATCCAATAACGGCTCTTGTAGCAGTTCGGTTAAGGCTATTGCTGCGTCGAGCGGCTGCAACGACGGACCTATCCGAAGATGGCGGAAACTCACGGGCTCGCTATGGTTCTGAAGTCCCAGGAAACCGGATAACCGGCGCTGTTTCAATTCAGGGACAGTTGTACCTTCCGCCCGAATTACCAATTGCCCGTTATGATAGACGCGGTAAGACGTGCCACGACAATCGATCTCCAAGGTATTCCATTTACCTGCCGGCCGAGCCACACGTGGCTCCGCCGCTACTATGCCATAGAGACTTGCCGAATACTGGTACGGTTTGAGTGCGGCGTATTTTTCAGACTGATCGTCCAATATCTGCACTTCGATACCCGCATTGGGACCGTGATGATTACCGTCGCTCGGCACGCGAACGTATACGCCCGAATTTCCTCCAGACTCTAACAAGTATTCTAAACGCAGATTGAAGTCGGAAAACTCTTCTACACTGCGCAGCCAGTTGCCCTTCTTACCCGTACAGCGCAGCAAGCCCTCGCTTGCCTGCCAAACATCCGCTTCGTCGCTCGTAGTTTGCCAAGCGTTTAACGACTGCCCATCGAAAAGCGAGCGACATCCGAGCTCGATAATACGTATCTTACGGAATTGAAATGGGCCGCCTTGAGGAACTTCAGCTTGCAGGGCTATGTAACCCTCCAAGGGTTCGATCTGCTCAGTTTGCCAAGCAAATTGGCCGTTGATTTCACAGCGAGCGTGGTGTCCGACGACAGTCAATCGTAGATGATTCCAATTCCCTCGCCGCACCAGATGGCTACCACGAGCCTGCGGGACGTTCACCAGGTTTCCTTCCACCCCGTCCCGCAAGTTGATCTGATACCGATTCGGCCAGGGCTGTCCTTGGGCCGGTAAATCACAGCGGAAGAACAACCCCGAGTCGTATCCCTCGGAGCGCACGGGGCGATATTCGAGCTCGAGCACAAAATCTCGGTATCGATGAACCGAGTGGACCAATCCGTTTCCATCGACGATTTCTAGTAGCTCGCCGTCGCAACCGGCCTCGGCACCGGTGACCACCCAACGTGAAAGTTCCGAATCGAGTAGGTCGATCGCATAACCCATGGAGTCCACGGGCTGTTGTTCGTCGTCGGCGCTGGCGGGCATGGAGAGCGCCAACACCACGAGGCTGCTGAACCATGCAATCCCTGTGCCGATCATGGTGAGGCTTCTCAGGGTTTGCCTTGGCCAAACGGAAAGAATGACGCAATGCGATTCAGTCATAGGCCAGTCTCCAGCTTGGTGAGTGTGCCGGCGGTGCGGCGCTTCACTGATTGGTAACCGGTATAGGATCGTCTCCGATCAAACTTAAGCTCGCTTTCTCGTGGCTGTCGGGCCCCAGCTCCCTGTTGGGCCGGTCCCCAATTCGGTTCGAGCCCACGCGCCGAGCCGGGCACGACGGTATACGCGCCCGTTGACCGAAACGCTAATTGTACCACCCGACGGCCAACGATTCGGAACGGTTCATCGGAAGTCGTCGCCCTATTGTAATTCAGGTTGCGGGTGACGAAACTATATCGTGGTTTGGGGGAGGTTTTTCCCCACGTCTAGACAACTCGTAGAGGTGCCAAAGTAGCTGGAGAGAGCTTTTCGGCTATGTTGATTCCGCGATTCAGTTTACGTGCTTATTTTGTTGCGACTCTTCTCATGGCGCTGGTTGGAATTGCTGGAAGTTTTGCGCTTCGCGGCCATGACTGGGCTGTGGCGGTTTTAGCTGCGCTCGGTTCCCTGGTGGTGCTTTTTGTTCTGTATGCGGTTGCGTTTATCTGTGCGTGGGGATTTGTAGAGATTGCCTTGGCAAGAGCGCAACGTCGCCAGCGACCCGCTAGTCCGTTTGCTACCGATCGGCCGGCTCCTCAGATTTTGCCGCCGGTCAAAATGGGTTGAAAAAGCATAACTGGGGCGCGGTCAAGACACGTGCCTTGAAGGAAAAATATCGTACAAAGATCGAGAAACGACTTCGACGCTCGTGCTGTTACGATCTTGAGGCCCGGATAGGTGGTTGTTTCGTGTACCGATAGGAATGCCACGCTATGCTATGGGGCAAGAGAAACAGTCTAGGGGTTACCTTTGGGCTACTGTTGATTCTGGTTTGCGCCCACGGACGCCTGATCGCTTATGACGGTGACATGATCTATTTGCCGCGAGGCGGGCTCCCGGCCGTAAGTGGATTGACACTCTCGGTCGATGCCCGCTGGGTTACCGGCTATGGGATGCGCCCTGTGCGCGTCCGGTTCAGTACTTTCGACAACGCGCCCAGTTCTGTCGAGAGAAGGTTGGTGGTCGAATTGGGGGTTACCGAGGAGCATTTTGTGGGATGGGGCGGTCGTGAGCAACTCTTGCGTGTCCGACAGGAGGTGGTCTTGCCGGCCGGCGCTGCTTCCGTTGAACAAATCATTAGTGTGCCCCACTACGCCCAATGGACAAAAATGAGCGTCGGTGTTTGGGAAGGAAACCGGGAACTTCGTGAGCTCCAGGGTTCGCTTACGGGTTTCTTAAATAGTCAGCAACCGGGCTTCCCCTATAGTTCGGGAGCTGATTTGCCATGTGCATTGGTGATCGACCAAGATATGAGCCGCTCCAGTGCATTAAATGCGCCAAACTCTCGTCAGTTGTTTAACGTCGCTACGTGGACCGAGCCGCTTAACCGAGCCGGTCGGGCACGGCTGAAGGTGCAGGAGGGTACGGCTTTTTTTGGCAAGCCATCTGGGGATCACCCTGGAGATCACGTGGTCTTGACGACGGTAAAGGATGATCCAGGCACGATGTTGTTGTCACCTGCCGACTTGCCTGATCGTTGGATCGACTTGACCTGCGCGGATGTCGCAATTACGTCGTGGGACGAGTTAAATCAGTTGGTGGCTCAATATCCTGTTAAGTTTGAAGCGCTGCGTCGCTGGGTGATGTCCGGAAGGTTGCTTGTCGTAGGTGGGCTCGAGGATCCGGAAAGGCGGGCTTGGTTGGCCCGTATGATGGGCGGGACGTTGGAAGAGGGCGCTTTGGATAGCGAAGGCCGGTGGGAACGATTAACGACTCTGAGAAGTGATCTACTGCCGGAGTTGGCAGAGCGGTTTCGGCTGCGCAGTACAATACTTCTGCCTCCAGATCCTGCCCAGGTAGGTGTGACACAACAGCAAACTTCTCCGCCCACAACTAGTCAGCGTACTACGACAGGGGTGTGGCTAGCGCGGTTCGGTATTGGTGTCGTTGCAGCCATCGGCTCGGAGGATCCGTGCCAAGACGCGCCTGAGTTTTGGGGCGCCCTTAACGCAGCACCACGCCATACGGTTGCGTTCGGCTATCGTATCGCTGGGGAGGTGAGCACAGGAGTTTTCACCTGGGATGCAGGTATACCAGGAGTCGGCAAGCCTCCGGTCGTTTCCTTCCTAGTACTGATTACCTTGTTCGTTGCGGTCATCGGACCGATCAATTACGTGATGTTGTGGCGATTGCGCAAACTGTATTTACTTCTTCTTACCATTCCCGCAGGGGCTGCGTTGGTCACGCTGGCCATTATCGGTTACGCGATAATTGCGGATGGGCTAGGGGTTCACGCCCGCGTGCGATCCATCAGTATCATTTCTCCGGACGGCATTGCCGTGACCTGGTCGCACCAATCGTATTATGCGAGTATGGCCGGGTCGAGGGGGCTCCGCTTTTCGGAATCGGCTTGGGTAATGCCGGTTATTGCTCCAGACTATTTTCGTGGGACGAAAGATGTGCTGTGGCGAAGTGGGCAAGTATGGCGAGGCGCCTATTTTCAATCGCGCGAATTATTACCCGTAAACGTGGTCGAGGTGGATCGCTATCCGATCAGCGTCGAATACGACGGGCATCGGATCCGCAACCGCTTGGGTGGAACAGCACTTGTCGTGTATATGCAAGATGAGGATGGGAAGTGGTGGCAGGCCACCAATGTCGCCTCCGGCCAGGAGGCAAATTTGCAACCGGTGGAGCCAGAAGCGGTCAAGAACTCACTTCGGAGCAAATTCGCCGCAAGGTTGGAGAAGATCTACCTGCTTCCGGTTCGAGCCCGAGCAATGTATGCTCGACCCCTCCGCACGTCGGGGGATCTTTTCACAATTCTGTTCAAAGAAGTAGCTGAGCTACAACCACTACCGGCTCGCCCATTTATCGCTCTTCTTGAGGATGCGGCTTGGTATCCCTTGGGAACTCGACCGGTTCAGGAAACTGATTCATTACGCGTCGTCCTTGGCAGTTGGAGATCGAGCTCAGCCGGGCAGGAGAACATGTCGATCGATCCGGTAGATAGGACACGTCGCTAGCCATGTCCAACCAAACCATGATTGCGCTTCGTCGATTGCACCGCTATTTTGGGGCAGTGCGCGCCGTCGACGACGTATCGTTCGAAGTGCCGCGTGGGACGGTATGCGGCTACATTGGACCGAATGGGGCGGGCAAGACAACGAGCATGCGGATTTTGGCGACGCTCGATCTGCCGACGTTCGGAGATGCATATGTTGCGGGCTTTTCGGTGGTCAACGACCCAGATCAAGTGCGTCGGCGACTGGGCTACATGCCCGATGCGTACGGCACATATCCCCATGTGACATGTATCGAGTATTTGGACTTTTTTGCTCGAGCGTACGGCTTGGTCGGAATGGAGCGTCGCCGCGCCGTCGATCGCGTCTTGGATTTTACCCGACTTCGGCCCTTGGCTGACAAACCAATGACCGCCCTTTCGAAAGGAATGAAACAGCGACTATGCCTTGGGCGCGCCTTGGTCCATGATCCAGACGTACTGGTGCTGGACGAGCCGGCTGCCGGACTGGATCCGGGCGCCCGCATTGAACTACGCGACATGATTCGTCATATGGCGGCTGAAGGAAAGGCAATTCTGGTTAGCTCGCATATCCTCACCGAATTGGCCGAAATGTGCGATCGTGTCGCGATCTTGATGCAGGGACGCCTTGTTGCTCAGGGGACCGTCGCGGAAATCCAAAACAATTTTGTACCCGACGGTCAAACGCCCCTTACGGCCTTGCGTATCCGAGTGACCAGTCGGACTGATGCACTGAAGCAGTGGTTTCTGCAACAAGAGGGCTATCGGCTGGTTTCGAGCAACGAGCATACCGTTACCGTGCTTTGCCCCGGCACAGCTGACGACCAGGCGGCGTTATTGCGTCAGCTCATCATGGCAGGTTTCCCAATCGTGGAGTTCGGACCGCGAACCACCTCCTTGGAAGACGTATTCCTAAAAGTGACGCAACGCAATGATTTACCATGACTGACACATCTATAACGATAAGCGATCATCGTAACAATTCAGTTGCGACCTTGGACGCGAGGCTCAGCTTCATCGAGCGGCTGAGCGATCTAGTGAACCCAATCCTCGTGAAAGAGATGCGTCAGGCGGTCAAGAGTCGATCGTTTCTTTGGCCGTTCGCGTTGATGCTCATCGCCGCCTTGGGCTGGAGTTACTATTCGGCAGCTAGAATCTTGTCCGCTAGCGGCGAGTCGGCCGTATCGTGGGTATTCAGTGGATTCGTCACGATTTTGAGTGTTCCCGCTATCATTTTCGTGCCCTATGTGGCTTATCAAGGGGTTGGCGCGGAACGACAGAATGCCACGCTGGAATTAGTGTGGATCACGTCGCTCACCGGAAGACAGATCGTTTTAGGCAAGTTCTGGGCGGCGGTAATGCAACTGATTTCTTACCTATCCGCCTTAGCACCGTGCGTAGCATTCACTTATTTGTTGCGCGGGATCGATATTATCAGTATTCTGTTGACGTTGTACTACATTTGCCTGGCAAGCGCGGTGCTCACCAGTCTTGCTATTCTCCTAGCTACCGTGTTCCGGAACGCGTATGTTAGTGTGACGATGTCGGCCGCTCTCTTGGTCCTGCTTGTCTTGGCCTTTTTTGGTCTCGTGAGCACGATCATGAGTTGGATTGCATTCCAGAACGCGGAGATACCTGTTGATATTGCTTCGATTCATTTGTGTATCACAACTATTGCCATTTCCTTCGTGGTGTTGTTCTTATATGCGGCCGGAGCACAACTTAGTTTTGCAGGAGATAACCAAAGTACGTTCTTGCGATCGGTCCTGCTGGTACAACAAACGTTATTTGTGTTTTGGTTGGCTTACTGGGGGAAACAGGCAGGGAACGAGCTAGCAGTTTATAATATGTACCCGTTTTTCGGATTGTATTGGGCCTTCATGGGCTCTTTTATGGCAGGAGAGTTGGCCCTTCTTTCACCTCGCGCTCGAAGAACCCTACCGCGAACCGCGCTGGGCCGCGTGTTTTTGACTTGGTTGCAGCCGGGCAGTGGCACCGGGTACTTTTTTACGCTCATCAATTTGGCGGGAGTTATGGCTTTTCTCGCACTCGTCTGTCACTGGACGGACACCCAAGTGTGGGGAGAGTGCGTTCCGGTAGGAATAGCGGTTTGGGTTAGTGTCGCCGCCTATTTGGGAGCAGCGCGCTTGATTGTGTTGCTGATAAATCGCTTCCGCCCGACAGGGGCCGTAATCGGATTCGCCATAACGGGGATCCTCGGAAGCCTCGGCGCCATATTGCCCGCATTGATAGACGAACTACTCGATTGGCGCACCTCGGAGCCATTTTGGATGTGGTTCAGTTGGGTTTGGGTGGTCTCCGAGACGTGGAGATCAAGGCTTGGTGCCGATTGGTTCAAGGTTGTGTTTCCCATGGCCGTTGCAACGGTGGTGATTTTCCTCGTAAACACACGGTTCACGGTACATGAGTTGGCAGCTGGTCTTTTGCCACAGCCGGTTTTCACTCCGTGGGCAATGCGGCCTGACTGGTCTGACAAGCAGCAATCGGTTAGTCATCTTCCGATGAGTTAAAACGGCTGCTTTATCACGACGGCGCTAAGTAACGCAGAGACGCAAGGAGAACAGATTAGGCAAGTCCATTGTCTGCTTGCGCCCTGGCGCCTTGACGTTTTATGCCAGGTGGAGGTGCCGCTCCCCTACGGTCGCGGCTCGGTAAAATGGGAATCGAAATGTTGATCACGTACCATTCCATTTTTAGATAGCGACAGGGCAAACCCGGGTGGATAGCTAGGTGCGTTCCAGCTACGTCCCACCTACAACCAAGGTGCACACGTGAGTGCATGTTTTATCGTCGCTGGCGTCTGCGCGCCTTGCCGCTGGTGGTTCTTGTCGCTGGGTAACGTGAGAATTTATCCCTTGGCCGTTGTAGGAGGTTGCTTACTTGCCGTGCGCGATCCGGCACCCATCGCCCAGCGGAGAATTGGAAACAGGAGGAAAAGTAAGAGTGGATACGCGGGCCATAACCGCCACAACATGGGTGGCTGGGAGTCGGGAGTATCATGAGCTTGGCCGCGTTCTAGAGAATCGTATCCGGATCGGTGGCGTAATGTCCGAAATGGACAGCGGAAACCTTCGATTACGGCTCCAACCAACAGCAGCGTCATGAAGAACAACAACAAAAGGCAACTGCCCACCGCCATGCGACTTTTAAAGGCTGCATCGGGGCTCGATGAGTTCCGAAACACTTCTACGTTGCGACCACGAGTAACGGCTGATTCAATGCTCTCCAAGACCTCTTCTGCATGGATTGCTGCATCCCAACAACACAGTTCTTGAGATTGTTGGCCCAAGGATTCACGGCGAGCAACGTCGGTTGCCTCGTTAGCCCACAGAGACCAATTTTCGCCAATAAGCCTCCAACCGAGTGCCGGTAGACCCTCTTCCGCTTGGAAGGCATTGGCCCCAACCTGTGCAGTCCATCGTGTCAGTGAGGATGGTGCTTGGCCAAGATTCCAACGAACCAAAGCACCGCGATCCGTTTCCATCTGCAACGCCAGTTGGAAGGGGCCACCAGCCAACGCTCCGCCCCAACCACCCACGCGCCGCACGCGGCCGGCGAGCCGCTCAACAAGCAGTAAATCTCGCAATAGAATCGTTCGTACTTCATGGGTTGAATCGCAAGTCATCTGCCGATCCACGATCAAATGCACGGTTGCCTCCGGATAAAGTGCAAACAGCTTTCGCGCAATTCTTTCGAATCGTCGATAGTTCTCGTCCAGCAATGCTTCATGGAAAACGCGCCATCGAGGCCGGTCGTGCCATTCTGCCGCTACTTGATACCCCAAAATCGGATCACAAGGCGGATGAACGGCAATTAACGGGAAATGAGTCGTGGCCAGGCGTAGCAGTTGCTCGCGTCGTCGATCCTGAGCCTCGCGTTCGTGCGGCCAAGTGGAAGCCAACACCGTAACCTGTTGGGTCTCGGCCAACAATCTCTCCCATGCATCGGAGAATTCGATTTGCCCACAGTACCTCTGGATCCATGGGCGGTATTCGGACGGCACATCGAACGCTCCCATCCAGTCGATGCTTCCGCCCTTGCTGATGAACCTGACCAACTCCAGTAGAAAACGGTCAGCCCCGAGTATCACGTACTTCATGCGACGCTTTTAACTGTTAGTTTTCTCTAGCAACCAAACACAACGATTCGGCAACACTTGCACCTGCAGCCTTCTGGAACGGCAAGCTGATAGTCTAACATGAGTCAATCCAGCGGGTGAGCCGCACGGAAGCCGCGCCGCAACCGCTGATTACGTGCCGACCAAGTGCAAGGTTTCTAGCTACGGTACGGGCTGCACGTGCTGCGAAAGCCGTGAACTCGTGCCGGATAGCACTTACGCAAAAACTCTCACAACCGACGGATATGGAATCCACCATCCACATGAATACAGGTGCCCGTTGAGAAATCGAAGTCTTCGCGTGCAACGGCCGCTACCACGCCAGCCACATCTTCCGGCTGGCCCCAACGGGGGATGGGCGTCAGGCCCTCGGCAATAAGCCGGTCGTACTTTTCACGTACCGGTGCGGTCATGTCGCTGGCAATAATTCCCGGACATACTTCAAAGACGCGAATCCCATTCGGTGCCAAGCGAGCAGCAAAAAGTTGAGTCATCATATGCAGGGCAGCTTTCGCCATACAGTAGTCGGCGCGGTTCGTCGAAACAGTGTAGGCTGACAAAGAGCTAACATTGACAATGACCCCTCGCCGAATCCGATTCTCCGAAATAGCTTGAACCATCCAACGAGCGACCAATTGGGACAAGAAAAACGGCCCGTACAAATTGGTACGCATCACTAACTGAAAGTTCTCTTCGGTTACGTCTAACAGGTCCATCCGGCCCGGCGAAGTAATCCCCGCATTGTTGACCAGTAGATCGATTCTCCCGAAACGGTCCAGTGCCTTCTGCAGCAGCCGCGCCCGGTCTTGACTATCACCGACGTCGCCTGGAATGGCTACGGCTTGTCCTCCGGCAGCTTGAATTTGCTCACAAAGCTCTTGAGCCGCATCTCTTTGGCGGAAGTAATTGACCACCAGGTGAAACCCGTCGGTAGCCAGTCGTTTGGCGATGGCCCGTCCGATACCTCGGGAAGCACCAGTTACAATGGCTACTGGGCGACTCGGTTCCATTTACACAACGGTTCTCGCTAAAAGACATCCCTCACATCCGTTTGGCAACCGCGGGGCGACTGTCCCTCTCTACCACTACTCGTCTGGTAGCGGCACCAGAACTAAGCGTACCGGCGTGCCAACCTCCGGAATATTCTCAGTGAACGCTTCAAAGAGCCATTCACCCTCAGCTTGCGAACTTTCAACCGGAATATCTAACGTGGCCGTAGGAAAATTCGAGACACAAATGAAATCACCGCCGTCGGCCAGATAGTAGGATTGGCCTGTTTCTGGATTCTGCCGCACGGAGCTTCCCGCAAAAACCCACGGATAGCTCATAGGCTGTTTGGTGCGAACTTCACGAATCCATTGCTGGGCCGTTGTGCGACGGGGCTGACCGTGGTTGTCTTTCCACAATACCCACACGGCGATCCGTGTACCGGATGCCGGCTCATACTTGGGCACAAAACGAGCTGGCTTTCCGGGCTTGGCACCAACAGCCAGCAACCCGGCGTGCACCAGAAATGGCCGCACGGGTACCGCCACAATTGATTCATGCTCCTTGGTGTTTTTCGGGCACGCAAACATTTCCAATGTCCCGCTTCGCAAACATACTTCGCCATCGACTACCACCCACTTTTTCTGCCGGTCAATCCAAATGGGCTCCTTGGGCGATAGACGAATCATTCCGGAAGTGTCGACTTCAAGCGGCACAGGCGCCGGCGCAATAGCCGCTTTTGGCTTTTGGTTGTCCACCTGCCCCGCCGCCTGCTCGCCCAGTACCAGAGCTTCACATACACCGACGAGCACCACAAGACACAGCGATCGAAGAAATCCCATGCTCTACTCTTTCCTGTCCTCACCAGCCGACGTGGTAATGACCTCACCAAATGAAAAAACATCCTGCACACAAACGATGCTCAGTGTCATTTTAGTCTCACGATCAACTTCGGCCTACGGCCGGTGTTGGGATATGGACTGCTTTTTTATGAGCCAGCATACGAATATTGGAAACCGCCGGCCGACGAGCGGGGCGACCGTAGATCTTCGATACTTCCTATGGAGGGAGCATGCGCGTGTATTGCATACGAAAGCAGACATTGAGGTCGTCCTTTTTTGGCAGCTTGATTCGGGCAAACATGGCAGGTCCAACCGAGGACTACCAGTGGTGTACGCCGTTCTTGCAACGGTGCGGCACAGAGAAGTGATCGAGGCATAGTTTAA
>CAYRMD010000048.1:0-41152 GCA_964425225.1 uncultured Pirellulaceae bacterium
CTATCCATCGAGCCAATACGCTCGTTTACCGCCAGTTGATCAGACGTTCCTTAATCAATGAAGCATTCTGTATTAGGCATGTAACGCAAGATTATAGGACGTTATCCGGGCCGTGCCGGCGTCGCGTGCTCGAGTGTCCTGTCCACATCGAGCACCAACCGGATGGGCCGGGGTGTAGAGGCTGTGTTGATTAGTATTCTGCGAGGTGCCAGGGAACGCCCAATTAATTAGAGCTGTCAAAGATTACACACGAATTACAACACCAAAACGCAACACCGCAATTCATCGGAGGAGTGATCGAGCATGTTTCATGGCGTTTTCGGAGTTGTCCCCGACGCATGGCAGTTGTTAAACAACAGAACAAGAATTTTGGCCGTAGTCCTAAGCTGTGTTGGGCTTCTTGCGCCGCACAGAGGACAACTCGTTGCCATGCCGCCGAATGAAGCTCCTCGTTTAGCCGATTTCGCATTGAAGGATTTTCGCGGACGGCTCTATCGGCTCGAGGAATTCCAGGACCACCGGCTGATGGTGGTTGCGTTTTTTGGTGTTCGGTGTCCCTTGGCCAATCTATACATGGATCGGTTACGGGAGCTCGAGCAGCGCTATCGAGAAAAAAGCGTGGCGTTCATCGGTGTAAATGCCAATGTTCAGGATTCCTTAACCGAGATAGCGGCTTTTGCGCGGCGGCACCGCATCGAGTTCCCCTTGCTTAAAGACCTAAATTACCAGTTAACGGATCAACTGGGTGCCGAGCGCACACCGGAAGTTTTCGTGCTGGACCAGGAGCGGCGTGTGCGCTATGGAGGACGCATCGACGATCAATATGGGATCGGCGTTGTGCGACCGGCCCCAGAGAAACGATTCTTGGAGCAGGCTCTCGATGCACTACTGGCTGGCCGGCCTGTAAGTCACCCACACGAGCCAGCCGTTGGGTGCTTGATCGGCCGAGCCCGAAGGGCAGATGAGTCGTCCGAGGTTACCTATAGTCGGCAAATCTCGCGCATCTTGCAACAACATTGTGTCTCCTGCCACCGGCCCGGAGAAATCGGCCCCTTCGCATTGACCGAATACGAGGAAGTTGCAGGTTGGGCTGAAATGATTTGGGAAGTCGTGGAACAGGGACGAATGCCGCCGTGGCATGCCTCGAGCGAATTCGGCCGTTTTCGAAACGAAAACCGTCTTAGCGACGAAGAAAAACAACTCATTCGCCGGTGGGTCGAAGCAGGAGCTCCGCGCGGCAACCCTGCCGAGTTGCCAGATCTGATTCAGTGGGTCGCAGGATGGCAACTGCCGCGCCAACCGGACTTGGTCATTCCGATAACAAGTCAGCCTTTCACGGTACCGGCCACGGGTGAAGTTCGCTATCAATACTTTGTGGTTGATCCGGGGTTTACCGAGGACAAGTGGATCGAGGCGGCCGAACTTCAACCGGGGAATCGCGCGGTAGTGCACCACATTCTGGTTTTCGCGCGCCGCAGTCCGCTGGATGCCGACGAGGGAGGCTTAAGAGGCTTTTTGGTCGGTTATGTACCAGGCTTGCGTGTCGAACCGTTACCACCCGGCATGGCCAAACGCATCCCTGCTGGATCCAAATTAGTCTTCCAAGTGCATTACACTCCCATCGGTACACCGCAGCAAGATCAAAGTCGCTTAGGACTAATTTTTGCCGACCCGGCTAAGGTCACCCACGAAGTAATCACCACCAGTGCGGTTCAGCGCCAATTGCATATCCCACCCAACGAGTCAAACTATCGCGTAGAAGCAACACGTGCTCCACTACCGTTCGATGCTTTGCTACTGGCCCTGATGCCCCATATGCACCTGCGCGGAAAATCGTTTCGGTATGAGGCTATTTTTCCGGATGGGAGTCGCGAAGTGCTTCTGGATGTACCACGCTATGATTTTAATTGGCAAACAGCGTATCGGTTATACGAGCCGAAACTCTTACCGGCAGGAACTCGGATGCATTGCATCGCCCACTATGACAATTCCGCGAAGAACTTGAACAACCCCGATCCCAATCGATGGGTTACTTGGGGCGATCAAACATGGGACGAAATGATGATTGGTTATTTCGATATCGCGCTACCGATCAACCAGGCACAGGCTCGCCGGCAGTTAGCCACGGATCGCGTCCGGCAACTATTCGAACAGTTTGATCGCAACCAGGACAAGAGAATTGAACGCGCTGAGGTACCGCGAGCATTTGAGCGAGTCTTTAGCCGGTTGGATCTGGATCACAGTGGAGATCTTACTGAAGACGAGCTCTTGGAAGTAATTGAGTAAGCCGCGCCGGCTGGCGCATCCTCCACGGACCCAGGCGACCGACTGGCGGCGCATCACATTGTGCCTTCACGCCCTTGTGTTGAATGAGTATATCCCCGATTGGCTTCAGGCCCCGCCCCTGGCCATATCGGGACAGAAAAGTCGAGCAAACGGCGGATCCTCATTCGATTTCCACGGTACAACGTGCACGCAAGCGAATAAGAATAAGCGGCGGTGACGCGTCTGGCGGTGGGCAGCAGCTTTCTTTCATCCATGGAAATCGAATCGCAAAGCGCGCCGCCACACCGACGAGCCTCGTCACTCCGCGTGCGTTTCCGAAGCGATGCATACGGGGTCTCCCACATGGATTACACCGGTAGCAAGACCGCGAGTATTGATCGCGAACCGGTAGCTATCCTGTAGTCCCGTAAGGGGTGACCATTGAGGGCGCTCGGTCCAGCGTTGTTCCATAAAACGCCGCTCGAATCCCGGCCAACGTTCCGCAGTGCCCGGTTGCAAACTGGGAACGATGCAACGTCGACAAATACGCATGGCTTCGAATGAGACTGAGCCGATCTGAAAACGAGTGCCGGCTGTCTGTGCTAAACTATCCTCCCAAAATGGCACACAGTTATCCAATATCACATTCGGTCGCACCCGCTGGCAGACTTGTTCTGCTGTCAATGGCGCGAACCACTCGGCCACTCTTTCTAACGATGCATAACTTACTATCGTCGGCCCAGATGCCTCCGTATCGTCCGGGAATCCTCCTTCTTTTCGTTCTACCAGGTGGACTTCTTGGCCAAGGAAGTTACGCAGAAACTGAGTCAATTCTAATGCATCTTGAACAAGGTCGAACGAACCGCTGATGCCATCCAGTTCACTGTGCAGGTGAACCAAACACAGATCATCCGAATACGTTGCACGAAGGCGCACGATGTGCGGGACGCGTTTCCCATTGATGAACCGGCCGTGCGAATCGAATAGAGCGAAACGGCGATCTTCCTCGAGTGCCCCGCCGGGTAACACACGCGCCTGTTGCACGGCTACACCGTCGAGCGCCTTGATGGGATAAACAATCAATTGCCGCACTCGTATCATCCGATCCGAAACTCCCATTACCCGCGATGCATCGCTCCAGCGTAACGTTCGCTAGAGCTCGCCCTGGCCGCTTGTTAGTTCATCAAAAGTCGACCAACTGTGTTTCTCGGCGAGTATTGTCGCAACGTCCGCGCGAACAGCAATACCACTTTACAAAAAGCGATTTTGTTCGCGAAATCTGGTCAAGATCCAAATTGTATATCTTCTAACCACACGATGAGTGTGGTACATTACAACGACGATGGCGAGAAATACGGTCCGTGTTACGCGGCGCGAGCCAGAGCCGGGAGTGGGCCGATCCGATAATGATCAGGAGAAAATGCGATGCAACGCACATCATGGGTCGGACGGTTACTAATGTTGGCTGTCTGCAGTTGGAGTTTATCTTTATCCCGTCAGGTGATAAGCCAGGAAGAGCAAGCAAACAGGGAGCGACGTCCCGAGGCGGTGGCCCAAGAGGAGCGCCGTGCAGAGGAGCCGGCGGAAAGACGAACGGAACCTCGTGAGGGAGCTTCTCGCACAATTCAGGAGTTGCAACAACGTTGGCGTCAACTGGAACAGCAATGGCGTGAAGCAAGGGAACGCGGGGAAACCGGCGAGGATTTACGAGGCGCGATCGAAGAAACGCGGAATCGGCTGCGAGAAGCATTCGAGCAGCTGCGCTTTCGTGCCGGTAACGCGCGGGAACAATTGCGTAGGCGACTCGAAAACCGCATGCACGAGATCCGAGGAGCCATCGAGCGTGCGCGACAGGCTGGACAATCGGAACAAGTGGCCGATTTAGAGCGCCAGGCCGAACAGGTCGCCCGCGAAATTGCGCAACTGGAGGCCGAAATACCTGTTGCCCCCGAACGGGACGTGCAACGGGAACAACGGGAACATCTCCACCAGGCAATGCAACACTTGCATGCCGCTGGGTTGCATGACTTGGCCGAGCAAGTAAGACAAGAACTCCAACGACGCATCGAAGGGTTTGGCCCGCCGGCAGAACCCAGGCCGCTGTTCAGACGTGTCCCCGTTCCCGGAGGGCCACCAGGGGAACTGCCCCGCCTGGTGCAGGGCTTGCGCGAAGAAATTCAACAGCTACGCCGCGAATTGGACCAGTTGCGTCAAACCGTACGCGAAAGGCTCCAACGTGGAGAGGCTCCCGAGCGTCGTGACACTCGACCAGATCGCCCCGAAGAACGCGAACCAAGGTAAATTTCCTATCCGACACCAACAAACACTTGCTGACCACAGTGCGCGCTCTTGGTATAAGGTGGCGCATGGACTTTGCCATCGAGACCAACGAAGCTAAAGTTCCGGTAATTGCCGGAAGGCTTTTCCAGCCGGCGGTTTGACCGTCGAAATGGGATTCGCTTCTTTGGATAAAAGAAGATTTCAACAATTTTACAACAACATGGAATGCGTCGTTGGTATATACCAATTGTGAACAGGCCTGGACGAGGGCCGATTTTAAAGCGTCTTGGTTAGGCAGGCCCTAGGAATGCTATTGTTAAGACAAAGCAATCGACTGGACCGGGCGAGACGAAAGATAAATTACTATTTAAACTAAAGTTGTAGTAACCCCGGCGATTGCCTTGCATCACCGACAACGGTAATGGGGATAGGCGCATAGGTCAGCCGCGAAAACTCTTTTTCTGGGTCCAACATACACATTCCACCGTCCCTCGTTTTCCGAACACGGACGGTTCGGACTTGCGCTCCAAAGCTCGTGTTTGCGTCGGCCCCTCAACCTGCTCGACGAGTTCCGTTTGCCTCCAGGCAACTTCCTACCTTTTTTGTTGAGCCGTTAGCCCCTCCTGGCTTGTTTCACCCAAGGGCGATCGGTCACCCGGTACACTGTACCGCCGCGTACCGGACACGTATGGCACGATGCGTGTATCAATCAGGCTGCCTGGCCGATTATGGACTTTTGCTCAGGATTCTGCAAACAAGAACTGACAGTCAAAAATGCTTTCCACACAAGCCCAAAAACACTAGAGCGCAATCAAATGGTGGGTTCCGTGCTCATTGCGCTAGAGCGCCCTTGCGGTGAATCATTCTGCGAAGCAGCTCTGTTACTACAAAACCGCATCGAGATGTCGAACGAAAACAAATCAACCTACGTGGCTTACATAATCACTTGGTTCCCATCCCTACTGACAATTGTCTTGATGAGCGAGGCCCGAAGTGGACCTAATATGGCATTTCACGAGATAGCACTCAAATTAGTGCTAATTCCCCCAATATGGTAGGAGTGAAAGATTATCAACAAAGAACATGGAGGCTTCCTAAAAATTCCCACCACGCATTGTATTCTCTTAGAATAGTGTATAATTACCAATGAATGGTCTGCAAGAAACGGGTTAGTAAGCATAGTCGCTTAGGGGTAATCGTAGGGAGGATGCTTCTAGAAAAAGTAAGAAACTTCTAATTTCAGCAAAGTGGAAAGCAAATATAAACCCACAATAAGGGGCGCCAAGCGTGAGAGTCGTTGGAGGTTACGTTTTTAGGAAAGGAGAGATGAGCTGTGGCGAAGGTAAACAAGACATTAGCAATCAAGGAGTATTGTACGAAGAATCCTAAGGCTAAGCCTCGTGAGATCGCCGAGGCACTCAAAGCCCAAGGTATCGACGTAACGACCCAATACATTAGCTCGATCCGAACCAAGTTTGGCTTATCGCGACGCAAAAAGCCACGGCGTCCCAAGGCTGCTGCAAGTGCGGCGGGGCGTCCAACAACGCGGCGCGTGGCCGTAGCGTATGAAAGCTTGGTGGAAGCAAAGAAATTTGTACGCTCGATCGGTGACGTTGAGCGAGCGCGTCAAGCTCTCGAAGCCTACGCCAACCTCCAATAGCCGCGACAAGCAATTAAGAGTTCAACCCGTCTTTAGCCGTTTCCGTATTCAAGAGAAGGCTTCTACCGGAAAAGCCTTCTCTTATTTTTTCTGGTGGTGAAGCGAGATTAGCGATCCGTTTCGGAAGGCAGGAAAGATGGTCCTTACAAAAGGGCCGTGTGATTCGGGAAACATCACCGTCCAGCTATGGTTTGATTGACGTAGGCCAACGGACAGATCCGGTGCCTTTGGCGGTGGTGAGCTACGAAAGCGTTCTAAAACCGCCCGCTCTCGGGCAGAAACTGACAACAGGTTGGTGCATCGCCCGCCAGTGATGCGGCCCGCTCTTATAAATTCGGTCTACCTTGGTTGGGGAAGAATTCAACTTAAACGTTTTTCCTTGGCCAGGCGCCCATCGCGCTTACGTGCATTCGAGAAACGGTGTAAGAAGGTTGTTACTTGCTAGCCCCAATAGCTCGACCACTCACGCATCGAGCCCAAGTGTATGTCAAGTGTATGTGCCGTTTTCGTTGCGCCGTTATGCCTTAGCGCCTGTGCGTTTAACTATTATTTCGATGCCCTGTGCCTTCAGTGCCGAAATTCGCCGTTTTGGAGGTTCGGTGCGCGTGCGAATGGAACATCGTCAGCCACGCTGAAGCATTCGCGCCGCTTCCAACGCGAAGTAGCTTAATATGCCGTCTGCGCCGGCGCGCTTGAAGCTAAGTAGGCTTTCGAGCATTGTCGCGGTTAGATCGAGCCAGCCTCGCTCACCAGCGGCACGCAACATGGCATATTCACCGCTGACCTGATACACAAATGTGGGAACGCCGAACGAACTTTTCACGCGCCGCACGATGTCCAGATACGGCATTCCCGGTTTGACCATCACCCAATCAGCTCCCTCAGCGATATCCAGTGCTACCTCGCGCAACGCTTCATCGGCGTTGGCCGGATCCATCTGATAGGTCTGTTTGCTGGCACCTCCTAAATTGCCGGCCGATCCAACCGCATCCCGGAACGGGCCGTAAAAGGCGGATGCATACTTGGCCGAATAGGCTAAGACAATCACATGCTCAAATCCGGCCTGGTCCAGCGCTTTACGAATTGCACCAATACGGCCGTCCATCATATCGGAAGGAGCGATCACGTCACAGCCAGCCTGGGCTTGGATTACGGCTTGGCGGCAAAGAACATCCACGGTCTTGTCATTAACGACGTAGCCGTTTTCCAACAGACCGTCATGTCCGTGGCTGGTATAAGGATCCAGCGCTACATCGCAAATGATTCCCAAATCAGACACCTCTTTTTTCAGAGCGCGGATGGCTCGGCAGACGAGATTGTCTGGATTGAGCGCGTCGCGGCCGTCTGGCGTTTTCTTCGAAGGCTCCGTGGCCGGAAAAAGAGCAATCGCGGGAATTCCCAACTCACGAGCTCTCGCGGCCTGTTCTACGAGTCGCGCAATGCTGTAGCGAAACACACCCGGCATCGATGCTACTGCGATTTCCGGTTCAGGACCGTCGTGTACAAACACCGGCCATATAAGGTCATCGACCGAGAGTCGATTCTCTGCAGCTAAGCGTCGCGACCACGCAAACCGTCGTGGCCGTCGTAGTCGAGTCGTCGGATATTGGCCAAGGGGAATGATAGGTTCCAGCATCGCAGGAAGTCCTCGGTAAGCGGGGGCACGAAACTCAAAGACTCGCATCAGTAAATAGATTTTAAGCATTCCCAATTATAACGACAGTGAGACCCATAAGAGCTGTTCCCCATGAGGTAACCACCGGGCTCCTGTGGGGAGCAACTCCGAGCGGTCGCGATTTGGGATGCAAATACTAACGCCGGCCACAATGCTCGTTGGATTATCCCTTAACAGTGCAATAGAAAGCCATAATTGCGGTTGATCGTTGGACAATGATCGCACCGTCTCAAGAAAAACAATCTATCCGTAACGGCTGGAGCCTTTCCACGCAAAGGCGCCGAGCCTCAAAGAAGCCCCAGATTTCGGTACTTGACTCTTTGCGTGGTCTGATCCTTTTCGTGTCTATAGTATTTCGTGTCTATAGTATGGGTTGGCAATGGCGAGGCCGTTCTGTGCACGTACGGCGCGGGGAATCGTCTGAGACCATAGACTGTTCCTACGAGGACGGGCACGCTAGTGCAATTGCTGACAAAAAAGCGAACGTGCCTCGAGCGAGGAATTACCCGCCTCGAGCGGTCCCTTTGTGGGTGCAAAGCCGTTTCGCACGACGTGCTGTCGGGCGTACCAAGAAAACTCAAGAAAACTCTAGAGCGTATGGGATTTCGGATTGACCGACGTGCGAGCGTACATGAAAGCGTCCGGAAGGCAACCGTCCAGCTTAGAGTCAGACAGAGATGTGCAAATCGGGGGTAGCGCCTCTTTGCACCTATTGAGAGTCGATCCGGGGTAAGCTATAAATTTTTGAGGAAAATCGAGGCGTGAGTGACTTACCGAAAGGGTAAATAGGTATCATAGGACCAAGTCGAGGAACAGACGGGGTCCGGTTCTAGTGGGTTGGTCCCCGTAGCTCAATCGGATAGAGCGTCGGCCTCCGGAGCCGAAGGTTACAGGTTCGAGTCCTGTCGGGGATACATGTTTCGGCCAGAGCTTCAAGCTGGTTTGTAGTGACTTCGTTTGTAGTGGCCGCATTCATGCGGTCACCTCTCCTCGCAAACACATCTAAGTGCCGACGAATCGGGGCGCTACAAACATACGTGGCACACCGATGGGTTCTTTTTCCAACGATAATCGGTCAAGAAGGGGATTGCGATACAGGATCCTTTGGAGTAATTCGGGCGAGCCGCGCGACTTGGGATGCGCATAGTGCCATCTCGGACCGTCAGGTACCCACTCGTCACTCCAAGGCCACGGACTAAAGGGCTCGAAACCCAACGCCTCAGCCAGCCGGCGCGAATTCATACTGACATTGCCGGCCCTGGGCGGTATCGGTCCAGCTTGATGTCGTAAGCAACCGTGTAACAATTCCGGCGGATATCCTCCAACGCGATTGATAATCTGAGCGATTTGGTACAGGCTCAGCGCCCGCGGACCGCCCGCATGATATAGCCCGCGTAAAGGACGGACCAAAACGGCATGGAACACGCGATTCAAACAATCCGTGTAGGTGGGACACCGGATTTCGTCAAAATACAACGTAGCCGGTTTACCCTTGCGGAACCGGGATTGAATCCAATCAATCGCCCCAGCATGCCCATTGAAGCTCATGCCCATGGGCAACGAAATTCGCAACACGGCACTATCCGATTTTTCAGCCAAAACAATCCGCTCGGTCTGCGCCATCGTTTTGCCGTAAATGGTTACCGGGTCGGTGGGGTCGTCCTCCCGGTAATTACCTTGGCCCTTTCCGGAAAACACTAAATCGATGGAAAGATGCACCAGACGCGCCTCATATTGCCGGGCCAGCTCTACAAGATTCATCGTTCCCAACACGTTGACTCGCCAAGCCAAAAACGGATCCAATTCGCACGATCGCAACTTGCAGGTGCCCTTGCAGTGCAGAATGCTGCCAAAGCGGTATCGGGCGAACAGTTTTTCCAACCCCATTCGATCGTCGACGTTACAGCCCACAATTCCTCTATCGCTCAACGGCCAGTTCTGCGCACGGCGCAACCCGACCACCTGGTCGCCGTATCGGTGGCGAAAATAGTAAAAGGCGTTGTAACCTGCCACTCCGGCCACGCCGGTTATCAGCAACGGTAACGGCGGAGCGGCCAAGGCAATTCCGTAGGAGTACATGGGTTATTCACCAAACCTCATCATTTCTATCGTGACTCCGCGGGGTGAGGATGGAGGGAAGCTATACGCGTACGCGAATCAAGCCACAGGATGATCTCCTGAAAGAACGCTTGCAACGCTGATGGGCAGGCATCTTCCTGGATCTTGCGCATTGCCTCGTCAAACCAATCCACTGACGCTGTACCGGGACCCGTAAACCAGTTGGACACGACTCCAACGGGGGAGAAAAATATACCGAATCGTTTCCATTCATCGGCCAGTTCATCACACCAGGCTCGAGCCACGGGTGGAATCGCCTGGAAGCCACTGGTTCGCAACGCGCGCCATCGCTGGCGCACCTGAGCCGCTTCATCGGTTAAAGGCCGCACAGCTTTCGTATCCCCAGATTTTAACTGGGCTAAGTATTGCTCTACCTCGCGACGATTCGCCGCCAAAACTTGCGGATCCAGACCTCCTTCGACCGCCTCAGCAATCCGTTGTCGCAATAGTAACCAGTGGTGCCGCGTTTGACCATCTGCCAACAATTCACACCAGGTGGCGAACAGTCCGGCATCCTGGAGCACGTTCGGTGTGAGCACAACGGCCACCGGCACGCGACACTCGGTCAGAAGCTGATACATACGTGGCGCATGAGCCAGGCCGAAACAATGGAGCACCGACCAATCGGCAGCTTCTTTGCCCCACTGTCGCAGTAGAGCCCCGTAGATGGCTCGATCGACCTCGTTTTCCACGAGCACTACCGCCTCAGCTAGCGCGGCGGATTGAGCATGCTGAGCTACTGCGCGCGCCGAAAAGTAAAACCTCCGCAAAGGTTCGCTCGGCACCTGCCGCACCTGGCAGTCCGTCGCCGATTCAAGACGAAGGACTGTAACCTCAGCACCGGCTCGCAACAATCCGCGTATCATGGCCCGATGCGCTGAGGCCACGACCCACTGCGTATCCCGCTGGTTCGACAGCGTCGCCAATAGGTGACCTAACGCTTCGGCTAAGTTGTCATTCAAGCCGTCGGCGGCGTTGTCCCACAATAAGAGCCGATCGGGCAATAGAAAAGCGCACAGAGTCACCGCAATGGCCATCTGTTGGCCACGGGACAACTGCTGTACGCCGGGAAGTTGCGCGATCCGTCGAGCACGATCTCGCCGATCCGGCTCAACCGGAAGCTCGCCTATCCGTAAGCTCCAATGCGTTACTTGACTCTCATCCCAGAACAGCCGAAGGCCTGTTACTTGATAAATATGGGCCGCAAGGGTTTCCCACTCAGCCGGCTCGATGTAGGCCAACAACTGAAGGATCGCCTCGGGCGGTTCCCAAGGCCCTACGGCGGGCACCGGCAAAAGGAGCTCTTCGGGGCGGCGCAAGTCGAGCCATCCCACGCGTAAACGTAGCAATCCTCCTAGTTCGCTATCCCGAATCCCACGTGCGTTCAATACCGGACGACGTGCCGAATTTAACGTTTCTTGCCGGCCACTCCATGAGTATCCCCGGCGAGCCGTAACATCCCATCCACTTACCGTAAGTTCCCCATCTGCGTTCTGGCTAGCCAACAACCCGGACAGTAGTTGCTGCGGCGGGATTGGCGAGTGTAACCGTACCTCGCGAAACGGCGAAGGCCCACGCTCCGGCCGTCGGAAATCTGGGAGAAACTCTTCCAGCAGGCTTTCAAGCCACGTAGTTTTGCCGGATCCGGCAGCCCCTTCGAGCAGCAAAAAGCGCCCCACCGGAAGCTCTTGGCCTGCTATCGTTACAAGCGACTTTACCCACATGGGACACTCCTTGGCCCCGGACTTTTCTCAACTAGTAAACCCGTACACTTTTACCAGTTTAACGGGTTGTAACGGTCGTAATAGATTTTTGCCGTATTTCATTTGTAGCGACTCCGAAAACTCTTCCGATTCATCACATGGGGGACGAACGCTACCCGGCTGGCCCAACGTATGGCCACGCCGGCACACGGTACCTATGGTCTATTGAGAGTACCCAGGACTCTACTGACAAAGGGCAAGCGAACCCCATGAAAAAGTGGTATCCAAGCGTAGCGCTACGAGCGACGGTGATCACCTTCGGTACGTTGCTCGCGGCAATCGGGACGTGGCGGCTGTCGGGGCAGGAATCCGAAACGCACCGAGTGGAGGTTTACGAACTCAAGCATGTCCAGGCAACGCAATTGGGCGCAACGCTCAAAGCGGTATTGCAAAACGTAGATCCCTCGGTGCGCGTGCAGCCGGACGCAGCTAACAATCGGCTTACCATAAGCGGCTCTCCCGAATCACAACGATTAGCCCAACGATTGCTCCAGACGCTTGACCAGCCTGCCGAATCTGCGACAACAACGACGGTCCGAGGTTACACGGCCGAGGCGAACGAATTGCAACGGATTGCGGACCAGTTGCGTCGCCAGTTCGCGGCCAATCCACAGGTGCGTATCAGCGTCGACGAACGGACAAGCCAAATCGTCGTTGTTGCGCCAGCCGAAATCCATCGGCAAATAACGACATTTCTTTCTGGTCAGGCGATGGATAGATCGCGAGCTGTACCGTCGAACGTCCCGACACCCCAGTTGATGCCCGCCCAGCCCAATTCGGCAATGGGTTCATCGACGGCACCTAAAGAAGGACGAGTAACCGTTGCGTTGCAGCATCTAGCGTGGCAGGAGCTGGAAGCGTATTTGAGGCAAACGTGGGGAGAGAACCTCAAGGCCGAAGAAACGCCCGGCGGGCAGTTCACCACGCTTCGAATTAAACATGGGACGACCACCAACACCGTGCAAGTCGATCGTACGGGCCAAACCGTTCATGTTTTTGGCCCGCAGCATCAATTACCTGCTTGGCGGCACATGTTTCTATTGCTCGACGAGGTCGCTAGGCAAAGGCAGGCAGCCGGACTGGTTGTCGTACAACACGCCGAGTCTGATCGTGTACGGCAAGCGGTGACGCGACTGAAAGACCTTGAAAAAACCGATTCGTTTACAGCAATTCGAGTCAACGATCTTTCCGAACAGGTTCCAGCCGGGCAAGAACAGCCACAAGTGCCCCAAACACCCGCCCAGCCGATGGAGATGCCCGGCCAGCCAGAGCAACAGCCCGTCACCCCGGGTGAAGAGGAAGCCGAAGCGCTTTTGCAAAACGTACGGATCGAGTTTATTCCCGAATTAGGCGTGGTGGTGGTGATCGGTCCACGGCGCGCCGTGGAACGAGTGCGGCGGATCATTGCCGAGATCGAACAAATCAGCCAGACAATCCAGCCGACGTTTGAAATTGTGCCTTTACGGCATCTGAACAGCCAGGCGGCGGCCACCTTGCTGGTCGAGCTGTATGATCGGGTATTCGCACCGCGACAAGGCCCACTAAGTATCACTTCGTTGGATAAGCCGAATGCACTGTTGTTGATTGGTCGCCCCGAGACGATGGAGGTTGTTCTGCGGCTGATCGAACGGCTGGATCAACCCGTGCCGCCGCAGACGCAAATCAGGGTTTTTCGTTTGAAACATATCTCGGCGGTCGATGCCGAAGCCTTGGTACGCGGCTTTTTTGTCGATCGTCCGGCCGGGCCGGTGCAAGCCGGAGCGGCCCAAGAACCGCGTCCCGCCTTAGGAACCCGCGCTCGGGTACTAGCCGAGTACCGCACCAACTCACTGATCGTGCAAGCTTCGCCTCGCGACCTAGCAGAAGTGGCTTATTTTATCCAAAGCATTGATCGAGAGGCACCCGACGCTACCCATGAGGTACGCGTGTTTCGTCTACGCAACGCACGAGCTCAAGACTTGGCTCCCGTTCTCCAAGGTGCCATTACCGGACGCCCCGTTCAAATAGCTGGGCAACAAGTTGCGGCACAAGTCGCTCCCACGGCGCCTGGGCAACCCGGAGCGCCCCAAGTAACGGCTCCCTCGACGCGCCTGGCCATCGTTGGTATCGACGCCGCAGGGAACCGTATCATCGATTCGGGCGTGCTGACCGATGTGTCGGTCTCGGCCGACGTGAGCATCAATGCCCTCATCGTACGGGCTCCGAGCCGCAGCATGGGATTGATTGAAGAGCTGATCAAACAGTTGGATCAACCACCGATTGCCGAGGCGGTGGTGAAGGTCTTTGAAATTGCTAACGGAGATGCCAGCAGTTTAGCGCAAATGTTGCAAACGCTGTTTGGACTGCCCGTCACCGCTGGAGGGCTAGGCGGTTTGGCCGGGGCCCTGCAAGCTCCGGGAGCAGCCTTTGCCGTATCGGCCGCCGCAGCTGGTGAAAGTGCCTTGGTGCCGCTGCGCTTTGCCGTCGATGTACGAACCAATAGTATCATTGCGTCCGGGACGGCTAGCGATCTAGCGGTCGTCGAAACAATCTTGCTGCGTTTGGATGCCGCGGATGTGGACGCCCGCCAAATGTTTGTCTATCGACTTTTAAATGCTCCAGCCAACGAAGTGGCTACCGCCATCTCGAACTTTCTGACACAACAGCGCACCATCTATCAACAAAACCTCTTGTTCAGTCAAACCGTCAGCCAAATCGAACAACTGGAACGGGAGATCATCGTCGTCCCCGAAGCGGTAACCAACAGTCTGATTGTCAGCGTCACACCTCGCTATCGCGATCAGATCATGGAAGTCATTAAGGCGCTTGACTTCCGACCTCCCATGGTCATGGTGCAAGTGATGATCTGTGAGGTGCAATTGCGTGACGCATTCGAGTTCGGCGTGGAAATGGGATTACAGGATTCACTGGTTTTCGATCGGGGTGTGGCAGCCGGTACCTCGGTTGTGCCGAACTCCAATCCATTCGACATCCGCGCTCGTCAAGAGACATTCGCCGGGCAAGCCTTAACGGGATTTGGCCTTGGCCGTACCAGTGCCTCGCTCGGCTACGGCGGCTTGGTGTTGTCGGCTGCCAACGAGTCGATCAACGTGCTAATCCGAGCGCTTCAAGACGCAGGGCGTCTGCAAGTCTTGAGTCGCCCGACAGTGATGACCTTGGACGCCCAACCGGCCTTTGTACAAGTTGGAGCTCGCGTGCCACGCATCACCGGTACAACGATCACGCAAGGAATCGTGCAGAACCAAACTCAAGATACAGATGTCGGTATCCTCTTGCGTATCCAACCCCGTGTGAACCAAGACGGTCTGATTGTCATGATCATTGACACGGAAAAATCCGAGGTGGGCCCGAGAGAACAAGGGATTCCTATCGCCGTCGACCAGCAAGGCAATCCAATTCTTTCACCACAAATCAATACCACTACAGCTCAAGCAACGATCAGCGCCTATAGCGGTCAAACCGTAGTATTTGCAGGGTTGATCACCAAGAATCGCAGTATCGCTTCGCGCCGCGTACCATTTCTGTCCGATCTCCCTCTGGTCGGAAGGCTTTTCCGGTTCGATTCGGAATCCGAAATACGAACCGAATTGCTCATTTTCCTCACACCCTACGTGATTCGTGAAGATCGCGACTACGACTGGCTGAAGCACGTCGAATCGCAACGGATGAGCTGGTGCTTGGCAGACGTTATCGAGATGCACGGTGATGTGGGACTCAGTGGAGGCCACGGCCTGTGGGGTCCAGCTACGATTCCGTTAATCTTTCCGGACTTGGATCCCACCGGTCAAAGCCCCACACCGGAACCGGTTCCGCCGGGCTCCGGTCCCATGCTTGCACCGCAGCCGGGAACCAACGATGCGATGCCGCCCGAACCACCGCCTACTCCCCCAACCGATCCCCAAGCGAAGCAGTCGTCACGGCGAGGCGTCACGTTGACGAGCGTCAAGACCTGGTTGGGACCGCGTCCTATGCCCAATCTGCCACCGCTGCTACCGGGCGCAGAGCAGCCCAGCCATGCACCGGCTGGCGGTCCGCACTCCGGACCCAGGGTTACTCCCCCCCAAGACCCTCGCCAACCTTCGGAAACCGGCAGCCGATCGGCCGATGCCTCAGCCCAACGCACGGCCTCACCGCCGGAACCAACCGTACCAGCGGGCTACATGCCCCGGCCCTAATCCACACTTGCTATCGCGATGACCAATGACGCGAATACCAACAAGTCGTATCTCGGTAGCAAACCTGTCGCTGCCACTGACATGAGGCATATGAGCCGTCCAACCAAACCAGCTCCGGTAACGATTCCTCTGTTGCTCGCACTTACTGTCGGGTGTACCGCTGAGAGCTTTCACGTTCCAAAATGGACGTGGCCTTGGAGCCGACCGTCCGTTGTTACGTCGCAATACCAGGTACCTACCCGAATGGTCGTCGTGTGGACTCCGGATACGTTGACGCTGCCCGGGAGGCCGCCGACGCGCGGTTTCGGCGGACGAATTTACTTTTACAACAACCAGGGACAGGCTATTCCCGTCGATGGCCAATTAATTGTCTATGGGTTTGACGATTCCGATCCGGAGGTGGCCAGCACGGTACCTCACAAGCGATTTGTTTTTACCCCAGAGCAGTTCACCAAGCATTTTAGTCCGACCGAACTGGGAGCTTCCTACAGCGTCTGGATCCCGTGGGATTCGAACGACAACCGCCAAAAAACGATTAGCCTACTACCTGTATTTACGGCCGTTTCCGGGCACCGTGTAGTTGGGGAACAGACCATCAACGTCTTGCGCGGCAGAACCGAAGAAACGGTCATTCGGCGCGCCGAATGGCGCCGGATTTTTGATCAACGCAAACAAGTGGCCCCCAACGGACCGAGCGGCACATGGTCACTACAGAATCCTACGGAAATCCCTACAGCGTCCTTTGAGCCGAAACCGAAACGCACTTTGCGAACCAGCACGATCCCGCTAACTCCGGCGTTGGGTTATGCCATTCAAGAGAACCCCAACTCGAGTCCCCTTCCGTCGGAGCCCATGCCAACAAGCCCCAGCGAACAAGTTGCTTCGCCGGGTACCAACGCACTTGCTCCCCCTTCTGCCGTTCCTCAAGTAACACCGTCTGGCCCCGGAAGCCGATTTCCGTATTGGTTAGATCGAGCACCTAGGGAGTCGGCGTTTGGACCCGGAGTTCGTTCTGTACCGCATCAATTCCCGGTTCCAACAAAGCCAAGCGAGCCAGCAGTTCTCGGTCATGCTCCGTAGGAACGGTACCTCGTAGGACCACCGAGCGGCCTTCGACACTTACCTGAATATCGTTCAAACCTTGGAGTGCGGGAATCCGCGCCAGCCGCGATACAAATCGGTTGGCTGCCGTTGTCGGCGCCGTTCTCACTGGCTCGAACCCAATGCGGACCGCAACACGCATCTGCTGTTGTTGGGTACGGCCTTGTTGCCCCGCAAGATTCATCTGATTCAATTGCCCAATTTGCCCGAGCCCGCCGAACTGCCCGAGCCCAGCTCGTCCTAATCCCAACGTCAGTTGCGCGCCGAGTCCGCCACGTCCTAAGGCTCCCAGATTGCCAAGCCCCGAGGTCGGCAGGTTGGTGCTCCCGCCACCGCCCCCACGCAGCGCCGAAAGATCGACCATCGACTGACTGGTCGCTCCTACAAAACCGGTGTCCGTTCGCTGAATGGCCCCTCGCGCTTGAATCTGACCGGTCTGTTGCAGGCCGGCAGTACTCAACCCCATACCGGCACTTTGACCGCTTCGCGCTGCGGCACTCCCGGCAACCCCTCCACCTACCGAACGGTTGCTAAAGTTGATCTGCGCAAAGAGTAAGCCATCAAAACAGCCCAAATAGAGTACCAAGACGGCTAAAGCGATGTCCATTGGATGACGCGCCATACGGGCCATAGTCGGGCTCCTCGAGCGACACTCGAAACGCTTGTTTAGTACACGCAGGATCGTTCCTCCCGCCATACGTCCTCTCATCCAAACGCACCTGCGGTGAACCGGTTATCGACCACTTCACCACAAAGATCGGCGCTGGAACAAACCCCCCTAAGCGGCTCGCTCAAAGTTCTCATTATACCGCTACAGGCGGCCAAAAGTAACAGCTCGCTGGAAACTCCTTTTTGACCATTACAAACGGCAAACTCGATTCGAAAACACAACGTATCGTTCCCATGGTGCACACAGCACGATCGATGCCAAACCGCAGCCGATTACATTCCGGTCCACCTATTGATCGGGCATGGACTATCGGCCAACTCTTTGGGACCGTCTGCCTACGTTGGCGTCTAAGCGATAGTTTGCTGCAACATTCTCCGGGCGGCCTCGAATACATTCTCGAATGCATGTAGGAATGTGTATCGGCTTTGCCCCTGGGTAGGCAACGCGCCAGGGTAGGTATTCTTCCGTCGAGAAGTGAAACCAGTGCCGGAAAATATTTCTGGGGAAAACCGCACCGCGAATCGTAGTGAAACATTGGGCCAGTTCGTCGGGTAAATTGAAACAAACGCATGCACAGGCTGCGGTTATGTTGAGTTTTCTCGCAGCTTCTCCCAGACATTTAAACCGGAAGGGCCGAATATGGTTTCGCGACAACTTTTGAAACATATTTTCTGCTCAATTTCCGTTAGCCTCTTGGCGGTCGTAGTGGGACCAACGGTGGATGCCGAGCGGCCGACGGCCCCTTACCTATTGCCCGAAAAGACGTTGGCCTATGTTCGCGTGGCCAGTTTTCCCGAAACGATCGAAGCATTTCGCAAGACCAGTCTAGGGAGAATCTTGCAGGATGAACAAGTGCGCCCCTTGGTCAACCGGCTCTACCAATCGGCCTCCGAAGCTTTCGATCAGATCAAAGATCGTGTGGGATTAAGCTTGGACGAATTACTGCAATTGGCGCAAGGCGAAGCTTGCGTGGCGCTCGTCGAAAATCCTCAGGGGCCACCGGTTGTAGTCCTGTTGTTCGATGCGGGAGAAAAGATGCCTTTCGCCGAAAAACTTTTGGGCCGTTTGTTCGAGGAACTAGGCGGCCGCGGCGCGCTAATGCAAATTGAGGAGCATTCCGGCACAAAGATCACCTATTTCCCCAATCTCCTCGGAAATGCACCTCTCTGTGTACTGGATCGTGATGGCACTATTGTTCTTACCTCGAACTTGGATCTTGCTAAGCAAATGCTCGATCTGTGGCCGGGCGGGCAAGATGTCCGCACCTTGGCGGATAATCCGGCATTTGCTGCCGTTATGAAGCAGTCGGTAGGCACGCAAGACGAAAAGCCGCAGGTCAGTTGGTTTGTGGATCCGATTGGGATTTTCCGCAATGTAGCCCGCGGCAACGTCTCGCTTCAGCTTGGTTTAACATTACTTACACCGTTGGGGCTCGATGGCGTGGAAGGAATCGGTGGTAGTTGGATCATGGCCACCGAGCAATTCGATAGTATCAGTCATACACACCTACTGGTGCGAAGCCCACGACGTGCCATTCCGAAAATGATTGCCTTCGTAGCTGGTGACAACGAACCCGAGCCTTGGGTTCCCAAGGATGTGGTCAGTTATGCCACATTACATTGGGACTTCCAGACGACGCTCAATGAACTGCGTTCCATCTACGATCTTATTCAACTACAAGAGGGAGCCTTTTCGAGCCTGTTGCAGGAGCGGGTTTCTGCCCGTATCGGAATCGATGTTGAAAAAGAACTTGTTTCCCTCCTGGAGGGTCGGGTGACATTCGCCGCGATGATCGAACGCCCCGTGCGCCTGAATAGCCAAGTAACGGTCGTCGGCATCAAGGTTAAAGACGTGTCGAAAGCCGAAGCACTGTTGGGCAAGCTTGTGGGTCGTTTCCCCGAGGCATTCGAAAAGCAACCACGCGGAACGACAACCGTGTATCGCATTCGCGTACCTAACCGCCAGCCGCCCGACGTTGATCCGCAGACACTGCGCGTTCCCGAGCCGGCCTTGGTCGTGGTGGGTGACTACGTATTGATTAGCGATAGCGTTAAGGCTCTTCAGCAGTGCTTGGCAGCGCAGCAAAATCCTGGGCAAAGCTTAGCGGACGACTTAGAGTACAAGCTCGTGGCAAGTCGCATCTCGCGACACGTCGGAGGGCGTACTCCTGCGATGATCACATTTGCCCGGCCGGAGGAATCGATGCGGTTACTTTACGAACTGGCTACCGCGGAATCGAGCCGGAATCGTTTGAGTCGTGCAGCACAGGACAGCGCCTTTTTCCGCGCGATCGATTCGGCACTACAAGAGCATCCGTTGCCCCCGTTTTCCGTGATCGCACAGTACTTGGCTCCTGCCGGTGGTGTCTTAGTCAGTGACGAGACGGGGTTTCATTATGTGGCGTTTGCTTTGAAGCGCGAGTAGCCAGGCAATCGACGCTGCGCGCGACGTTTGTAACGCAGAATCCCAATGCAAAATCGCGACGAATTGTGTAAGTAGGGGCGCCCTGGTGCCGTGGCGCTTTAGGTTGACTTCATTTTTCGCGCCTCGATCGATGGCCCATCGGAAGCTTAGCTATCGATTCGCCGTACGGTTCCAGGACGCACTGGCTCCCCAGTTTCCGCCGAGGCCACGGCTGCAAAACAGAGCTCTAAACTTTTCAGATTGTCTTCGGCACTGATCGACGGAGCGCGCTGCTCTTCGATTGCCAGCAGCAGCTCTCCCATCGTCCCACGAAAACCATCCGGAAACCAACATCCGGTCAGACGCGGCGTTACGGAACCCGACGGCAGATGGACCGTGACCGTTTGCATCTTTTCATTGGGTCCGATACTGATCAGAGTCGCCGCGCTGCCGGCAATTACCGTTCGGTCCTGGCTGCCGAAGCGAGTGTCGGCATGGAAAACCAAACTGCACAGTCGATCCGCATACATGATCGATACCTGGGCCAGTAGCGCAGGAGTAACCGTTTGCGTTCGACTGCGCCGCAAAACAGCATACACCTGCTTGGGAGTCTCATCGGGAATAAAACACCGAACAATATCGAACCAGTGAATGGCGTAATCGAACAAGATAAGATGTTTGACGCGTTCAAACGGTGTCCCTGTCACCCAGCCGTGGTTCCAATGAACGGACAGGGCAAGGGAATTGATCGTGCCGAGAAGTTCTTGCTGGACTGCCTGCCGCGCGTAAGACCAATGGGGAGCCCAACGTCCGTTTTGGTTCACCGCAAGCCATACTCGATAGCGCTCTGCTAGCCGAATCAGCCGCCGCCCCACTCCCAAGTCCCGCACAAACGGTTTTTGGCTGAGCACATGTTTCCGGGCGCGCAAGGCTGCCTGAATGATAGGTACCCGTTGGCTTGGATGCGTAGCGATATCGACAACTTGAATGTCATCGCACCGCAGCACGTCTCGATAATCTTCGTACACATTCGCATCCGGGTAAAACTGGCGACGTCGCTCATCGGCTCGACTTTTATCCACGTCGCAAAGGGCTACTACGGGTAACTCGGCGGCTCGATACGCCTCCAGATGGTGGCGCGTAATGGCTCCGCAACCAATCAATGCCGTAGGCGGGCGAAACTGTTTCGGCCACCGCGGTTGATACTCGATCTGAAAAAAACGTTCGATACCCTTGTCGGCGTCCGTCATGTTGATCAAGATCGATGAATCGTCTGTCGGGCTTTTTTTCCGCATAGTAATGCTTAAGCGTGTCCTTCGTAACAACTCCAACTAACAGCGAACCACACGTGCCACTTGTCCCCAGCACATCGCTAACCGCTCACCAGCTTGACACAGCACCTGCTTTTTGACTAGCACCGGGCAAGGTGAAAGGCAGGGATTGGCTTGAGACTAACCACAGCTGTTTCCTGTTTGAAGAAATGCAGATGGTACGGGTTTTGGTCTCATTTCCGTTCTTGCGAGTCTGCGCCTTTGCGCCACTGCGTTTAGCAATACGACCTTCCCCTGGATGGCTGGCGAACTGGCTGGAACCAGGCGCCAGCGTTTTTTGGGGCAGAGAAGGATGCCCTCGGTGCAATCAGCTCTGTCGCTCCGATTGTGCGTCAGCAACGATTGGGCAATATGCAGAGCCGCGTGCCGGTGGGTTCAAACACCGAGCGAGTCGCTCGTACCGGTCCTCGGTAGTTGCTCAGCACCGCATCGCTGGGCATACTGGTGCGCGAGTTTGTCAACCAGCCTTGGCTCGGTGTTTGTTCGATTCCTTGGCGGTTTCGGGTGACACCACAAATGGCCGACGGTTCCATCGGGCTTAGGAGAAAACGACGATGCGCGTGGCAGAACTCCGGTGCACCAATTGGCTGTTGGGGGCGTTGGGCTTCGTGTGGCTGTGGGCAGGGGATCCGACCAGTCGGCTCGGGCACTCCACGGAATTGGCTCGATTAACACCCTCGGCCTGGAGCGAATTCGTTCCGGCCGGCAAAGAACGGGACTGTATTTTAGGGGATTTGGTTCTCCGCAATGACCGAATCGTCGCGGTCATTGCGCAACCCGTAGCTGGGCGCAATGCCAATATGACGGTTCGCAACGTGGGGTGGTGTGTGATTGATTTGACGCAGCGCGTGTCGCCGAATGATCAGCTTTCCGCGTTTTATCCGGGGTCGTTGCGCTACTCCTTCACGCGACCCGAAGCGATTCGTTGGGAAGATGATCAAGGGGCACACCCGTTGGATGCGGGGGATTTTGTTTTGCGGCGCCCGCGCGTCTCGGTCGTCTGTCCTGCTGATCCCGTAGAAGGTCTGTCTGTGCTTGTACGTTATTCGCTTGCGGACGGTGATCCCTATCTAACGGTGGAGACCGTTTTTTCCAACATGCTGGACACGCCCGTGGAAATCGAATTGAGCGACACCGTTCGAGCGGACCGTACGTTTCAGTTCGGCACCGATTTGGGTAGCCACCTTTTTTGGGCGGACGACGAGTTCTTCCGGCAGACGTACGGGATTTTTTGTTCCGAACACGTCCTAAAACATTCCGGTGGTCGAGGTGTGGTTGTGCAGTACATGCTCGACCAGGAGAACAAGCTGCGCATTGCACCGGGCAGTCGGTGGACACTACGTCGCCGTCTTTACCCGGCAGCCAACAAACTTCAAGCGCTGGCAATCAGCCAGATGATGCAGGGCCGTAGCATGCATCGAGTCGAGCTGCGTGTAAGCGACCCGCGCGGGACCGTCGCGAATCCTCGCCTGGAGCTTTATCGCGGAGATGTTCTTCTGGGTACGGCCCGCGGCGACCAGCAGGGACAACTCGTATTTGCTGTGCCGACAGGAGAATACCGCGCGGTGGTAAGCGCTGTAGGCCGTTCCAGCGTGTCGCATGTGCTGCAAGTGTCCGAAGACACGCTCAGCACGATCACGATGGACCCGGCCGGTATCCTCGTAGCACGTGTCACGGACGCCGAAGGGAATCCGATTCCGTGTAAAGTGCAATTCCAAGGTTTGGAGGGCACACCGACGCCCGATTTCGGGCCCGATACGGCCGTCACGGTTCGCAATCTCAAGTACAGTGCATCAGGGCGCTTTCGCCAGGAATTAGCTCCTGGGAAGTATCGAGTCATAGTCAGTTATGGCCCGGAATACCATGCACACTTTCAGACAGTGGAACTCCGAGCCGGACAAGAGACGCGACTGGACGTTATGCTGGAACGCTGTGTGGACACGAAAGGTTGGATCAGCGCCGATTTTCACAGTCACTCGAGTCCTTCGGGTGATAACACGTGTAGTCAGCGTGCGCGGGTGTTGAATCTGTTGTGCGAACACATCGAGTTCGCTCCGTGTACGGAGCATAACCGGATCGATTCGTATGTACCTCATCTGAGGGCCTTGCAAGCCGAACATCGCATGGCAACCTGTAGCGGAATCGAGTTGACCGGGGCTCTTGGTACGGTCAATCATCAAAACGCTTTTCCGTTGCGTATGCGCGCTCGTATCCAGGATAACGGCGCTCCGCTGACGGACGACAACCCCGTTGCCCAAATCGCTCGGTTGGCCATGTGGGACGACCAAAGTGAAAAGTTAGTGCAGTGCAACCATCCGGATTTAGTGCAAATTTTGGGTGATCGTGACCTAGATGGGCAGGCCGATGGAGGCTTTTTCGATATGGTGCAATACATGGACGTCATCGAAGTTCATCCTTTGCAGCCGATTCTGCTGCAACCGGGTACGGAAGCATTTCAAGCCGTCAAGCGCAATACGGTTTTCCATTGGCTGCAGATGCTCAATCTCGGTTTTCGCATTCCTGGTGTCGTAAATACCGACGCCCATTACAGTTTTCACGGGTCCGGAGGAGTGCGAAACTATATTCGCAGCACGACCGATGATCCCTCACGCATCGATGCCTTGGACGTTGTTCGTGCCGCCGCGGGTGGGCACTTGGTCATGAGCAATGGACCATTTCTGGAAGTAACGGCTCGATCGGGTGATCAGACAGCCGGACCGGGCGACGATTTAGCCGCGTCTAGCGGTCAAGTCGAGTTGCACATCAAGGCGCAGTGTCCCAATTGGCTGGACGTAAACCGCATTCAAATCCTCGCCAATGGGCGACCGCTGGCTGACGGGAACTTCACGCGTCGGGAACACTCGGATCGCTTCGGCAACGGCGTGGTAAAATTCAACCAAACCATTCCCTTGCAGCTTGCCCGTGATACGCACTTGATCGTCGTGGCAGCAGGCGAAGGTTTGACGGTCGGTGAAGTGATGGGCCCCCAGTGGGGCTCCCAGATGCCGATTGCCGTTAGCAACCCGATATTTGTGGATGTGGATGGTAACGGTTTTCGCGCATCGGGAGACCTTTTGGACGTGCCATTGCCGTTGGAGCAAACGGCCGGTATACCGGTGCGCTAGGCGTGCTGGCGCCGAGACGCTGTCGCTTGCCAGAAAGCCGGCGCTGAGTTAGGCTACAAGAAGTTTAGTGTCGCAGACGGAGGTCTGGCAACACATTGCCCGTGTAGCAAGGCCGATACCGAGGCGCCTTTTTTCCTGAACCGGCTGATACAGAGAATCCAACCGCAAAACGGTTCAGCCGCGATGCCAGGTGGGTTAGCTGCGGCCTGAACTAGGTTTGCATATATTTAGGCGAGGGTAAAGCAATGGTGCATAGTGACGAGGCTCATCAAGCCGTAGCTGCTCAAGAACCCGCCACGTCGGCAAAGCGGATATTGATTGTAGACGACGATCCGGACATTGCCGAAGCGGTACGCGTTGCGCTGAGCAATCGAGGGTACCAGGTCCTTGTGGCACGCGACGGGAACCAAGGGCTAGCCTTAGCCGAACGCGAGAACCCCGATTTGATTATCTTGGACATGATGATGCCCAAGCGAAGTGGGTTCTTAGTTCTGGAAAAACTGCGGCGTAGTCCTTCGTTTCCCGTACGCGTCATTATGATTACGGCCAACGAAGGCGCACGCCATAAAGCCTATGCTGAAAAGCTGGGAGTCGACGACTACATTCGCAAACCCTTCGCCATGGACCGGTTGGTCGACAGTGTTGATCGCATCTTGGGAAATAAGCCTTCCCCTTAACAAGTTGTCGAGTGGCTGACGACGCTCGGGCATGGATAGTTTTTTGCTTGGATAGTCCAACCGTCCAGTAGATGGCGGTGCAAATATGCGACAGGGCTTAGTGGGCATTTGCCCGCAAATCCTCGGCAATTTGGCGGCTCGTGGAGTATCGGAAGGGACGAGGGTACGCATCCGTTACGGAAACTGCTATTGCCTAACCGAAGCCATCCAACTAGGCTAGAAATTGGGAAAGGTTGCGTTTGGGGCGTCCGCAAGGAGGTGTCGAGCGCGGGAAACCCGCGTAGCAGGGTGGACGACGAACCGTTCCCTTAGACCTCCGACTGATGATCTTTTGCAAGTTCTCGCCGTGGCCCGTTTGGGGTGGGGCTATTGTCACAACGACTGGTCACTTCCATTCCAGTTTCGTTGTCTTCCAACACACGATCTCCAGCGGGCGATGATCTTTGCGCATTAGCTGCCAGCACTGCGTGTCGTAGCCTCGATACGCTGGTGGTGGATGCTGCGCAGGCGGCGGGAACTGGCCGGGGATGTCCCTATCAGGAAGGGGAGGCGGAAGCGTTGTTGGCATACCGGGCAGCGTCGGGTTGGACGGAAGCGCGACACAACACAAGCGATCAAGGGGTAATCGACGGAGAAGAGGCGTGGAGGCATGGGTAATGCGAGGTCGAGATGTTATTGAGTTCATTGGACAGCGTCAGGATTTATCGCGGTTCCATCGAGAAAACTGGGTGGGGACGTTTGCCGATTATTTGGACATTGTCTGTGAAAACCCACGGGTCACCCGCAATGCGTTCGAACGGCTCTACGACATGATTATTAGCCATGGCGTGGAGGTTTACGAACCGCATCGGGGCGAAAAACGGGTTCACTATCATTTCTTCGACGATCCGTTGTACGACGGGCGCGATGCCATTTATGGCTTGGACGAACCGCTGGAACAACTGGTCAACGCATTGAAAAGTGCCGCACGTGGTTATGGAATCGAGCGGCGCGTGTTGTTGTTACACGGGCCGGTCGGCAGTAGCAAAAGCACCATCGTTCGCTTGCTGAAACGCGGTCTGGAACATTACAGCGCTACCGATGAAGGAGCTCTCTACACGCTCGGGTGGGTCGAGGAAGGTGGCAACGTCCTCTGGTGTCCGATGAATGAGGAGCCCTTGCATCTGATCCCGCAAGCCTTCCGAGTTGATATCGAAGCACGTGTCAATGAAGGTCGCGGCCCCGACGATTACCATGTAAAAATCGTCGGCGACCTGGACCCCTACTGCCGCTTCATGTACGAACAACGGCTGAAAAAATACGGGGGCGACTGGACCAAAGTAATCGAAGAAGTGCGTGTCAAACGCGTGATCTTGTCAGAAAAAGACCGTATCGGCATCGGTACGTTCCAACCCAAAGACGAGAAGAATCAGGATTCGACGGAATTAACCGGCGACATCAATTATCGCAAGATCGCTGAACTGGGCAGTGACAGCGATCCGCGCGCGTTTAATTTCGACGGTGAGTTCAACATCGCCAATCGAGGCCTGATCGAATTCATCGAAATGCTAAAGCTGGACGTGGCATTTCTCTATGACCTTTTGGGAGCTAGTCAGGAGCACAAGATTAAACCGAAAAAGTTTGCGCAAACCGACATCGACTTGGTGATTATCGGTCACACGAACGAGCCGGAGTACCGGCGGCTTCAGAATAACGAATTCATGGAGGCGCTTCGCGACCGCACGGTGAAGATCGATATTCCGTACGTAACCCGCTTGCGCGACGAAATCAAAATCTACGAAAAGGATTACAATCCGCGTAAAGTTAAGGGCAAACACATTGCGCCGCATACGATCGAGATGGCCGCAATGTGGGCGGTCCTGACACGGCTCGAAGAACCAAAGCATGCTGGGTTGACGCTCTTGCAAAAACTTAAGCTCTATGATGGCAAAACTCTGCCCGGTTTCACCGAAGAGAATGTAAAAGAATTGCGAGCCGAGGCGAAAAACGAAGGCATGATGGGTATCTCACCTCGTTACGTCCAAGACAAGATTTCCAATGCCTTGGTAGCGCATCATGATGCTCGTTCGATCAACCCGTTTATGGTGTTGAACGAACTGGAAGCTGGGTTGAAACATCATGCGCTGATTACCAGTGAAGAGCAGCGAGAGCGATATCGAGAATTGTTACAGGTCGTAAAAGAGGAGTATGAAAACATCGTGAAGAACGAAGTGCAGCGAGCAATTGCGGCAGACGAGGACGCGTTGAAGCGGCTCTGTGCCAATTACATCGACAATGTCAAGGCATACACGCAGCGCGAAAAGGTGAAGAACAAGTTTACAGGGCAGTATGAAGAGCCGGACGAGCGGCTGATGCGCTCGATCGAGGAAAAGATCGACATTCCCGAAAGTCGTAAGGATGATTTCCGCCGCGAGATCATGAACTACATCGGCGCCCTGTCGATCGACGGTAAGGTGTTCGATTACCGCTCCAACGAACGCCTTTATAAGGCCCTGCAATTGAAATTGTTCGAAGACCAAAAAGATTCGATCAAACTCACCAGCCTCGTGTCCAACGTGATCGATCAAGAGACGCAGGCCAAGATCGACGTCGTCAAAGGGCGACTCATACGCGATTACGGCTATGATGAGGAAAGTGCCACGGATGTGCTGAATTTTGTGGCGAGCATCTTCGCACGGGGTGATGTCAAAAAGTAAGCAACTTAGCCCCGTCTAGCTGCAGGGGCTGACCATGGTAGATCGAATTGACCGCGATCAGGGTCGTTTCCGCGAAATCGTGCGGGGGCGTATCCGACAGAACCTCAAACAGTACATCAGTCATAGCGAACTGATCGGACGCAAAGGTAAGGAACTGGTCAGCATTCCGGTACCCTACCTCGACATCCCCCATTTTCGATACCGCAAAAACGGTACGGGGGGTGTTGGGCAAGGCGATGGTCAGGTCGGCCAGCCGATCGCTCCAGGCAGTACCGATCCAGCGGGAGGTCCAGCAGGTTCGGACCCGGCCGAACACATTCTAGAAGTGGATATAACGATCGACGAACTGGCGGCTCTTTTGGGGGAAGCGTTGGCCTTGCCGCGTGTGGAACCCAAAGGTCACGCGCAGTTGCATCGCGACAAGCTACGGTATTCGAGTATTCGGCGAGCCGGTCCCGAATCGCTTCGTCACTTTAAGCGCACCTATATCACGGCCCTCCGACGTCAGTTGGCCGAGGGTAGTTACGATCCACTTCGACCGTGTGTGGTACCGCTTCGTGAAGACCGGCGTTATCGAGCCTGGCGACCCGTCGATGAACCTCAAGCCAATGCCGTGATTATTTATATAATGGACGTTTCCGGCTCGATGGGTGATGATCAAAAACAGATCGTTCGCACGTGCGCATTTTGGATCGACACCTGGCTACGCAGCCAATATCGCGGGCTGGAACGGCGCTATATTATCCATGATGCGGCAGCTAAGGTCGTGGATGAGCATACGTTCTATCACACCCGTGAAAGTGGCGGGACACGTATTAGTTCGGCGTACCGGACCGCACATGACTTAATCCAGCAGCATTTTCCAGTTGAAGGTTGGAACATTTACTTCTTTCAGTTTTCCGACGGCGATAACTGGGGTGACGATAGCCGACAAGCCGTCCAGCTTCTGAAAGAGTCGCTACTGCCGAAAGCCAATTTGTTCTGTTATGGCCAAGTACACAGTCCGTACGGCAGCGGCGAGTTTTTGCGAGTGCTGCGTGGTGTGGCGGTCGGCGATTGGCAAGAAAAACTGGTTTTGGCAGAAATCCATGATCGGGAAGCGATCTCGGATGCAATCCGTTTGTTCCTCGGCACTGGACGCTAACCGACCTTGCGAGGATTAGGTAACCCATGATGATCCGCCGTGAATTTGCTCCCACACGACAACTGTTCCGTGTACGGCTCGGACATCTTCGCGTACTGGTCGAAGCAGCCGACGAACAAGAAGCTCGGCGCGCCGCACGTCAGAAATTGAGTCGCGAGTGGCCCCGTCTCTGGGACCTCATCCACAAGGCACCCGACGAGCGATTCCAGGTGGAGAAACTTTGATGTCCCAACTGCCGGCTGATCTCGCTCCCCATTTTCGCCCTTTACCGGACGCGCTACGCCGTGTCCAAGAGCAGATCGAGCATTGGGCTCGATTCTACGGCCTGGACTTTTTCACCACCGTCTTTGAGCTGGTAAGCGCCAAACAACTCCATGCCATTGCTGCTTACGGCGGCTTCCCGACACGCTATCCCCACTGGCGTTTTGGAATGGAATACGAGCGTTTGGCGAAAGGCTACTCATACGGCCTTCACAAAATCTATGAGTTGGTTATCAACAATGACCCGTGTTATGCCTACCTATTGGAAAGCAACTCGTTGACCGATCATAAGCTGGTCATGGCTCATGTTTACGGTCATTGTGACTTCTTCAAGAATAATTTTTGGTTCAGCCAGACCAACCGGCACATGATCGACGAAATGGCAAACCATGGTAATCGTATCCGGCGGTACATGGATCGATTCGGCGTCGAAAAAGTGGAAGCGTTTATCGATGCGTGCCTCAGCATCGAAGATCTGATCGACATATACGCTCCTTTTATTCGTCGTACGGAGACGAAAGTACAGAAGTATGAGTTTCCCGAACCAACGGAAGTGGAAGAAGAACCGCCGATGCCGACGCGGTTTCGTGCCAAAGCCTATATGGATCCGTTTATCAATCCACCCGAGGCTTTAAAAGCTGAGCAGGAAGCACTCCAAAAAAAATTAGAGATGCGGCAGAAGTTCCCACCCGAACCCTTGCGGGATATTATGGGATTTATCTTGGAACATGCCCCGCTCAAACTGTGGCAAGCCGACATTCTAGCAATTGTACGAGATGAAGCCTATTATTTCGCTCCGCAAGCGCAAACGAAGATCATGAATGAAGGCTGGGCGACCTATTGGCATTCGACTATCATGACGCGCCACGGCTTAGAACCCCGCGACGTGGTCTGCTACGCCGACCACTGTGCGGGTACTCTGGCGTCGTCTCCCACGCGACTCAATCCGTACAAATTGGGGGTTGAACTATTCCGCGACATCGAAGATCGATGGAACCGCGGTTGTTTTGGTGAGGAATATGAGCGATGCGACGATGCACGGGCGAAGACCGAGTGGGATACCGGCGCCGGTTTAGGACGACAAAAGATCTTTGAAGTGCGCCGCATTCATAACGACGTAACCTTCATCGATGAATTTTTGACCCTCGAATTTTGCCAACGGCATAAACTTTTTGCTTTCGGTTACAATTCCCAAAGTGGCATGTATGAAATTGAAAGTCGGGAGTTCCAGGATATCAAGCAAAAACTGTTGTTTAACCTTACCAACCTTGGGCGTCCGATAATTCATGTAACGGACGGCAATTACCGAAACCGAGGCGAGCTTTATCTGGAACACCGCTATTCGGGCGTCGAACTAGACAAGAAATACGCCGCCGACACGCTGCGGAATGTATACACGCTTTGGGGTAGACCCGTACACATCGAGACGGTTCTCGATCAGCACGTTGCCGTACTCAGCTTTGACGGACAGCAGTTTCGCGAAGAAAAAGGGAAAGCCGTACCCCAGGCCGCGCGTGCCGGTTCCTAAGGTAGGGCATGGCCAGCGTCAAGGAGTGAATCTCAGACGTTGCTACTTACAGCAGAAGGTAGTGGTCAATGTTGGATAGTTTGTTAATTCATCAACAGTTGGATACCTTGGCGCATCAAGCTATTCATGGCGGTCAGTTGGTATTCTCGTTTGACAAAGGCAACGGCCAATGTGATCTTGAAAGCGTGGATCGGATCGGTTGTGCGGTGCGCAACATCGTCCTCTGCTATCAACCGATCGATGCAACAACGGTCAGCAAGCTCGCTAATCAGTTGAGCCAGAAGTTGCACTATCTGGTAGAGCCGCTCCGTGTAATCGAAGTGGACATCGCCGCAACAACGGCCCAATTAAGATCGGATCCACCGAGTCGTTCGTCCAGTGGCACTCGTACGTATTATGAGTTACTCGTCGGCAGGGACCGGATGGAGCTAGTGCGCTACGAGGCCGCTGCGGGCCAGACACGGGCGCGCATAACCATGCATTTGACGCGTGAGATCTTAGTGCGGCTTTTGGAAGATCTGGTGCATTACGTCGAGAACAGTTGATGCCACGCGACGTCGGCCCTCTGGTACACCGGAGCAAAGCACCAAGAGCAGCACAGTCATCGAGCTTGATTTACCGAAGGGGTCACCGTGTTGCCCAAAATGCTTCTCACCCCAAACCGGTAGCGAATCTTGCCAGTTTATTCGTCTGCCCTTTGCTGCGCTTTGGCACCCTTGTGTTGATTCATTTTTTTCCGGTCGCTCTCTGCGTGGCAACATTCGAGCTTCCCACCACGTAACGCTCGTGACGTCCACCCAGGAGGAGTCGATGTCCCTGTCGGAGGGCGGCCACCAGTTGGCGAGCCTGGTGTCCACACCTCATAATGAACCAGTGCTCCAGAAAGTACGATATCCAATTGCGGTGGGGGCGTTTGCATGTTGCCGACGGGCATGCCGCCATCGCTCGAATGACACGTCCACCTGTCGAAGTTAGGGAGATGCCATACATGAATATCGCCGCGATGCCGTCGCGAGAAACAACCGACGTTTCGCTCGAACCGCTGGAAGGGTGGCATTGTACCCACATTTTTTATCGGATTGATCGCGCGATTTTGGCACAGCTGGACATCGAAGCAATCAATGCCGGACGCCGACAGGTGCTGTCGATCCTGGATCCAAATCACCCGGAATCTCCGGCACGGATGCAGGTAAGCGTCGTCAGTGGGCACAAAGCCGACTTTGGCTTGATGCTCATGGACGCCAACCCCCTGAAAGTAGAAGCCGTCAATCAGCGCCTCTTAGCCAGCGAACTGGGGCCGTGTCTTGTACCCACGTACTCGTTTGTGTCCATGACCGAGGTGTCTGAATATGTTCCCACGGTAGAACAATACGCAGCGCGCCTGAAAGCCGAGGGAGAAGACGAATCGAGTCCCACTTTTCAAGCCAAGGTACGAGCTTATGCCGCACGCGAACCTATGATGCGCCAGCAGCGTCTGACTCCCGACTTTCCAAACTGGCCCTCCACCTGTTTCTATCCGATGAGTAAGAAACGCGAAACCGGCGAAAACTGGTTCACGTTGCCGTTCGCTGAGCGGAATCGAATGATGGCTGAACACGCCCGGTCCGGCATGGACTTCGCCGGGAAAGTAATGCAGTTGATCACCGTCGGCATCGGCCTCGATGATTGGGAGTGGGGGGTAACTTTGTGGGCGAAGAATCCGCAGTATCTGCGCGAAATCGTCTATCGCATGCGCTTTGATGAGGCCAGCGCGCGGTATGCTCTTTTCGGGCCGTTTTATGTCGGTTACGTGGTTACCGCCGAACAGATGCTCGCACATACGCGGCTAGCTCAACGGATCGAAGACTGACCGAGCTACTGCGCCATGCCGCTCCAGCCTGCCTCCGGCAAGGACCAAGACGATCAGCCTGTAGCCTTAGTCACCCCGAGGAAGCACAGCGGATGGTCCGTTTCCAGAGTTTTCGTCCCGGCCGCCCAATTGTCCGTCCTTTGAGTGATCCACCATACGGACCGGTCCGTCGCCCAAATTCCGGTACTCGTTAGGCGAAGCCAGCAGTTCAGACCCGTTGTCCGCCTAGCCGGGTTCTGCGCCCCGACAAAAAGACAATTCCCGAGGGCAGCGATCGCTACAAGGCGGCCGGTGCCGGATGGAACAATTGTATCAGCCTTAACGTCAAAGTTTCGGCACAAACCGGCCACCGGAGGAGCTGCCCGGCGTGGTCGTTGATTATCCTAAAGAAATCGAAGCGAGCTTGTTCGGCTCGGTTGGGACAAACATCGCAAAAATCGATCCTTTTTCCTCCGGGCCGATGGACGAGGTGCACCTATGGGCCTAACGAATAGAGAGCGAGAACACCGGTGGAAGCGGTTTAACAACCGGCGCACGTCTCGTCGAAGTCCATTCCGCTTGCGTCTGGAAACGTTAGAACCGCGCCAACTGTTGGCCGGAGACTTCGAATTGGCCGGTGCTAGGGAATTAGCATGGATCGATCGAGAACGCGCCGAAGGAGAAGCGGTTTCCCTTGCGGGACACCAAGCAGAAGCAGAGCCGGCAGCGGACCTGGTGGCGTTTGCCAAAGCCTTGTCCGCAGCGGGTGTAAAGTTCTTCGGAGCCGATTGGTGTCCAATCTGCAACCAGCAGAAAGCACTGTTCGAAGACGGCGCACGGTTTCTTCCATTCATCGAAGTTACAAACCCGGATCGCACGCTCAATGAAGTAGGCATCGCCAACGGGATCAGTACATTTCCGACGTGGGAGTTTCCTGACGGAAGCCGGGCAACGGGACTGCTGTCGTTAAATGAGATCAGCCAGCGTTCGGGAGTGTTGATCCCTACTGGCGAATCCCCCTCGTTCGGTCCGATTCCCGACATTACCCTCTTTGCTGGTTCACCATTGCAGCTTGCTATTGACGCTTACGACCCAAACGGCGGTCCGTTAACCATTACGGCCGAAAGCGATAATCCATCGTTGGTCCAGGTTACTGTTTCGCAAGCCAATCCGAGTATTCGGATGTCGGTCGACGGTTTCGGCGACATGGTTTTTCAGTTGTTTCGCGACAAGGTGCCCCGCGTTGTCGATCGTTTCTTGCAACTGGTGGAAATGGGATTCTACGACGCTGCCAACAATAGTCCGCCCATTAAATTCCACCGCGTTATTCCCGACTTCGTTATCCAAGCCGGTGACCCAACGGGTACCGGCGCAGGGGGTTCACCTTTAGGCCGCTTCGATGATCAATTCCATGTGGACCTTCAGCACAATCAAGCTGGAGTGCTTTCCTATGCGAAGGCTGGGGACGACACAAACGATTCACAGTTCTTTATCACAGCCGGCCCACAACGACACCTAGATTTTAACCACTCGGTTTTCGGGCAACTCGTGGAAGGAGACAGCGTGCGGGCGGCAATCAATCGTACGGCAACGGACGATCAAGATCGTCCGATTCGCGACGTTACGCTTCAGAGTATCGCCGGATTTCAAGATAGCGAAAACGGGATCGTGCAATTGAAGGCACCACATGGTGCCACCGGTACAGCCAACGTAACGGTGACGGTGACTGACGCGGCGGGGAATCGCTTTTCACAAACATTTCGCGTGACGGTCGTTCCTGACACGTTTAACAGTGCGCCATTCCTCGAAGACATTCCCCAACAACAAACGCTCATGAATCAACAGCTGCAACTTCAGTTGCGTGCACAGGACGTCGAGCAGGATCCGCCGTTTTTCGACGCCGTGAAACAGGGAGAAACGGATTTCCAACTGGAGATCGCCCCCAACACGGGTCTGGTGACGGTTACGCCTCCTCTGGGATTTGTCGGCACGCTGCAAATGTTAGTCGGCGTGCGTGGGGCTACGCTGGCAGATACGGTCGATCAATTCGACACGCAGCTCGTGACGATACGGGTATTGCCGCCGTCCCCCACGCGTATCTTCTTGCAACCACAAACGGACACAGGTGCAAGTTCCACGGATGGGATCACGAATGCCCAGACGATTCGTGTGGAAGTTTCCGACGTGTTAGCCAACACCGACGTGTTGCTTTTCGATGGAGATCGCCTCGCCTCGCGTGGGCGGAGCACGAGCAATCGCATGGTGTTCATGTTCGCGGCAGACGAATCGTTGACGGCAACCGAGGGGACGCATGTGTTAACGGCGGTACATGAGATCAACGGTTTTCGCAGCGAGGCGACACCGCCGTTCGTCCTCCATATCGATCGAACCCCTCCATCGTTTAGCTCCACGCCCGAAACTTTGGCGCGCGTCGCCCGTCTTTACCAATACGATGTTCAATCCGCAGAAGAACCAACGGGCGATGTTCTATATGAACTAGTCACAAGCCCGGAAGGCATGTCGATTGACCCGATGACAGGACTTATTGGCTGGACTCCCCAACCTGGGCAACGAGGTGAACATTCCGTCGTGGTTCGGGCTACGGATATAGCGGGCAATTCGGCGGATCAGAATTTCACCGTTACGGTACAAGGCGACGAGTTACTCGAAGTGCGAGTGGAAACCACTCGGCCCAGCGGTGTACCCGCTTCTACACTCGAAGTCGGCGAAACCTTCGTTGCTCACGTCTTCGTGCGGGACATTCGCCCGGAACCCGCAGGAATCGTCCAGGCTTTTATCGACCTATTGTTTCCGCCGGACAAAATAAATCTGGCGGGGGACATCGCATTTGGACCGGCATTTCTCAGGTCGGGCACGTTTACGACCGCGACCGGTTTGCTCGACGAAATCGGGGGAAGTGTCGACGCGGAATTGCAAACCGAATCCGAGCTACTTCTTTTTTCCGTGCCTTTTCGAGCCACGCGGGCAGGCACGGTGGTTTTGAGTCCCGAGCTAGCCGACTTAATCGAACATGGAATCCAATTGGTAAGCCGGGAGGACGTAGTGCCTTCAGAGTTGGTCATATTCTCACCAGCAACCGTGCAAATCTTTTTCCCGTTTATCGCACAGAACGACTTATTCAATGTCGACGAAGACTCAACGAACACGCTGGACGTGCTGGCCAACGATTTCTTCGTCGGCACGGTTACAGGCCCTTTACGCGTTAGTGCCATCGGTACTCCGAGCAACGGGGGTACTGTTCTGCTCACCGAAACGGGACAACTACGTTATACGCCGGCGCCGAACTTTTTCGGTATCGAAACTTTTACCTATGAAGCGACCGACGATGTTACGGGAACGACCACGGCTACGGTGACCGTGCAGGTTCATCCGATAAACGATCCGCCTACGGCTCGTGACGATGCGTTGACGGTTCTCGAAGATTCGGCGGATGTTGGGGTCGATGTGTTGGCAAATGACAGTCCCGAACCAGACCGAGACGAAACTCTGCGCATCATCGCCGTCGGACCCGCGACTGGTGGAGGGACCGCGCGCATTGCTCCGGCAGGTACCCATCTTCTCTATCGACCGGCACCAGATTTCTTCGGTGTCGAGACCTTCACCTACACGATTGACGACGGCAACGGCGCTACTGCGACGGCTACGGTTACTGTACAGGTCACGGAAGTCAACGATCCACCTGTCGCTGTCAATGATATTTTCACGCTGCCGGAAGACAGCTCCTTTGTCCGTTTCGATCCTCTGTCCAATGACCATAGCGGACCCGATTCTGTGGAAACCCTGACAATCCTATCCGTGGACCGACTTCCAACCTCGCGTGGAACCATACGAATCGTCGAGGAAGGACGCGCTATTGAATATCAACCGCCGCCTGACTTTTTCGGAAATGACACGTTCAGGTATACCATCGGCGATGGTCGCGGCGGCACAGCAATAGCCCAGGTGCGTTTTACGGTGACACCGGTGAACGATCCGCCTCGAGCCGTGAGCGACATCGGGGAGGGACGTTTCCGTGTGACAAAAAACTCCGTGGATAACGTTCTCGATGTTCTACGCAACGACACATTCGAGCCGGACATGGACGAAGTACTTTCTGTGCAATCCGTTACAGCCGGGTCCGCCGGAGGAACTATTCGCGTGGGGCCCGAACTGCATAACGTGTTGTACTCCCCTGCTCGCGGTTTTTCTGGAATAGAAACGTTTACCTACACGGTTGTCGATTCGGGGGGACTTACGGCAACGGCCACCGTGGAAGTCGAAGTGCTCGACTTCTTACCTAGTTCCCTATCGGGCATTGTCTACGTAGACGCCAACAATAATGGCATTTTCGAGCCGGGCGAACTACCCCTGGGTGGAGTGCGAGTATTTCTAACTGGGAGCGACGTTAATGGTTCCTCCGTCTCGCTCAGTACGATTACCAGCGCCGACGGAGTATACCAATTCCTCAATTTGACTCCCGGGACCTACACGGTTAGTGAAGAGCAGCCGCCGTTCTTCGCCGATGGCCATGACACGATCGGTTCTCAGGGTGGGATCGCAGAAAACGACCGTTTCCACATCACCCTGGATCAAAATGTCATTGGCACAGGAAACAACTTTGGCGAACGCGGTCGCTTGCCCCAGTTTGTTTCCATCCATGAGCGGTTCGCGTCGCGGCGACGCAATTCGCTCCTGTTGCTGGTCAACCTCCAAAACAGCCAAGCCACCGTGTTGCAAGCTCGAGGCCTACCAGTACCTCAAAGCGTGCAAGCACAGTTGTCGGACAACCGCTGGAACGTAGTTCTTTCTTATGCGGACCGTCCTTCATTGAGCGCCGAGCTGCCGAATCGGTCGAGCCGTTTCCTCCAGCTTTTGGGCCGTCACGGCGATTCTGTCCTGTTGCGATTGTCCAATATCCAAAACAGTTTTCCATTCCGAGAAGATACCTCACCTACGGGTACACCCGCCGAGGGTGAAGCACCTCCTCGAGTTACACGGAGTGCAACTGGGGCTGTCATGGATATAGCCCGATCGGCTTCGCCTGTCGATCGAAGCAAAGAGGAAGCTCGTTTGACTAGCGTAGCGACTGTTGACGATGCCTATCGTAAAACAATTGCAACACGTACGGATACCGACTACGGGAACTACGTTCAAACAGTCGATCAGTTGTTTAGCCAAACGGATCCACCACTCGGGCGACGTTCGGTGGATTACTCATGGCTTTGGGAATCGCGCCGCACGCGCCGAGCGCTCCGATAGGACATAGTCGAATGTGTCACGTAAGAATGCTGCAACGCAAGAACGAACGATAAGACGAAGTCATGGCTCGGGTGCACGCGTCTGTGTCCCTACAGATCGCTTGCAGTTTTATCGAACGGAGAGTTTTGCTCGGTTGTTGTCGCTTTAAGGTCGCGTCGTTAAGCAAAGATGGCTACCAAATGAACGCGATTGGGCGAGTTCAGTCGGTAGCGAGAAAAGCAAGACCATGTGGAGCTGAGCGATAGAAACGAGAGCCGAATCATTTTTAGTAGTGCATTTCCTCAAGAGGGCAGCTGGTACGCCCTGTCGCAAGAATCACTGAGAGAATGTGAAAAGTTTTGTTCAAGTGGCGATGCGCGCGATTACCGTTTGCCTAAAATGCCAGGATTTTGGGGTCATTGGGAAAGTACGTTTTACGCTACGAGACGCGTCCGTCCATTAAACGATACAGGACGCGTAGCCAGGTGCGTGCTGGACCTATGCCAGAAAGTGCTAGGGCTTAGCCCGCGGTTGTAGTGCTTCGGAAAAGACCAGCGATTCGACATCAGCGCCCTGGATAAGCCCCGCGTCACGCAATTGTTGCGTCAGCTCCTCCCATCGTTGATGCGACATGGTACCCAACGCATCTGGGCTCATGCTACTCGGTAGGCACAATGGCCGAATCGCTGTCGCGCCGTACCGCGCCACATCAAGGGGCAGTTCAGAATTCTGTGATACAATATATTGGTTAGTAGGTTCTGGATCGTTCAAGTACTTTTGCCAACCGCGTCGGCAGGCGCGCAACAGGCGGCTGGCCAACTGCGGCCGATCAAGAACCCAAGCCTTGCGGGCTACCAGTATGCTCGTGTAGGGGTTATAGCCCAGGTCGCTAACCATCAGGACATGCGGGCGAGCACCCAACTTTTCGGCCAGATACGGCTCACTAAAAACATAGCCTTGCTGCGCGTAACGAGGGTTTGCAACAAAAGCAGCCACATTTCCCGAATAGGCGACGATTTGGACGTTACGCAACGGCAGGTGACGCGTCAGATACCGAAAAAAGGTTGCTCCACTGCTTACGGCCAGCGTTACATCTGCCAGTTCGTCCCAATGCCGAATACCCGATTCTTCATGGACGAGAATACACCGCGGGCTGATCTGGAGGGCGGCGAAGATAGCAACCAATTCAGCTCCAGCATCTTGTGCCAAGAGAATTTGGTCGGCGTTTGTTACACCAAGCTCCACGCGACCGGTGTCGACTAGTTGAGCAACCGGTGTGTTCGCACTTCCAGGAAGGATTTCGACATCGAGCCCCTCTTCAGCAAAATATCCTTCCAGCCACGCTGTGTAATAGCCGCCGTGTTCCACTTCGGGATACCAGTTAAGTTGCAGGCGCAGGTGAACCATTTGGTGTCCCGATGCGCGAGCCGCTCCCGCAGCGTTCGCCGGCAAGGACGTAGTACGAGGTCGGCAACCGACAGCCGCCACACACCCGTACACCGACACGGTCATCGTCAGGAGTAGCAAGGACTTTGACAGGAATCCCGAGCGCATTGTTATGCGGTTTGTTGTATCTTCTCGAATGGCCTATTCTCACCTTATAAGCGGCAATAGCGCCGCAGCCACACGTTGCGGACTACCGACACTCCCAAAAACATCAGCAGTCCAAGCGCCGTGGCTACCAATACGGCAGCAAAAGCCTCATCGGTTTTCAGCCACTGGATGCGTTGCGGTATAAGATATCCCAACCCATGACTGCGTGTGGCATGTCCTGCGAAGAATTCACCTACGATGGCTCCGATGATGCACAGTCCTCCGCTGGTGCGTGCAGCGGCCAAGAGATACGGCACAACAGCCGGTAATTCTAATTTCCACAATACCTGCCAGCGGCTAGCCCGATACACTGCAAACAACTCTCGCAAGCTCTCGTCGATGGCCATCACACCTTCGACGACCGCCGCCATTACCGGAAACAGCCCCACGATAACCACGACAGTAACGACACTGGCGAACCCAGGGCCGAACCAATTGATGATTAGCGGAGCCACGGCGATGATGGGAACCGTCTGCAAGAACACTGCGTACGGATAGAGTCCACGCCGGAGAAAAGGTTCGTGGGCGAACACCAGCCCGCAGGCAGTACCGACAAACAAACAAATGGCAAAACCAACCAGTGCCGCCTGCGCGGTCGATAGTGCCGCTGTTAGCAACGGCACCTTGTCGCGCCACAACGCGGCAGCAACGGCTTGCGGCGCCGGTAAAAGATACGGTTTGATCCCTCCGATCCCAACCAGTAGCTGCCAGCCAATCACCAGTAGAACCGCGAACACTGCTGGCGGAAACATCTGCTGTCCGATACGCACAAGTTGCTTACGCATCGTCAACCTTTTCCTGACGGATTCGCCCGGTAATGTGTCCGCACAACGCAGCAAAATCGGCCGTCGCCCGCAGGGCCCACGACCGCGGGAAGTCGAACGGTATGCGAACCTCTTCGATGATCTTACCCGGTTTGCCGTGTATGACAAAAACGCGCTGGCTCAAATATACCGCCTCGGCTACATGGTGGGTTACAAACAGGGCGGTCCATCGATCCTGTTGCCAAAGCTGGAGGAGGTGCTCGTTCAACCGCTGGCGCGATAAGTCATCTAAAGCTGCAAATGGCTCGTCTAGCAACAAAGCATCTGGGGACGTAACGATGGCTCGAGCCACCGACACACGCATACGCATCCCTCCGGAAAGCGCCGATGGAAGCTTGTGCCGATCTTGCTCTTCGAGCCCGACGCGCTTCATGGCATCGTGCGCGGCTCGCCGTGCCTCGGCATACGGCCTACCCTCCAGTTCCAAAGGCAAAGCAATGTTTTCTAACACGTCTCGCCACGCAAGTAATCGTGGTTCCTGGAAAACATACGCTAGACGCGCTTTGGCACCGGGGTATGGAGACTCGCACGCAAGTTTCATTCGCACCTCGCCTGACGAGGGCAATGTCAGGCCCGCTACCAAACGCAATAGACTTGTCTTACCACAACCACTCGGCCCAACCAACGATACGAACTCCCCAGGTTCAATCCGCAGATCGAGTGGGGCGAGCACCTGCTGCGTACCAAAAGTCAATGAAACGTTGCTCAACACAATTTCGGCCGACATGCACTTGTCCGCTCGTAGCACTTAAGGAACCTCTGCATAATTCGCCCGTATTGTACGGAACCTTTTAACA
>CAYRMD010000049.1:0-40770 GCA_964425225.1 uncultured Pirellulaceae bacterium
TCACGACTTGTTAAAAGGTTCCGTACAATACGGGCGAATTATGCAGAGGTTCCTTCCCGATATTCGAGTGCACGGCAGCCACCACAAAAATCGAGAATTGAGTAAACGGGCTGCCGAATTGTTCACACCGCAAATAATCGTCCTGACCGTCAAACCGTACTAGCCAATGCGATTTCTCCGCTGCATCAAGCCGAACGAGTTTTGGCTGATGCTGAGAGTTGGCTTGGGCCAAGTGGTGCCTTCGAGCGGATTGATCGTGCCATACTTCTAACGGGAGCGCGTCCGTATGAGCTTTTTCCAGACCGCGCCGTGCGGCCTCACTATCGGCTGAAACCCATAACACCAGTTTTTGAGCCAGCTCGGGTGGAAGTTGCTCGGCATTCTGCGCCGACGCCTGTCCCAAAACCAGCGCACCGTTAAGAACAAAACCACACACGCGCCAGAACCAATGTCGGGGCCCGATTACCATTGCTGTTACGGCTCCCTGGTCGCCTTACTTGCCTCAGTATCGATGTCCCGTTAGCCGACTACTTGTATCGAACAACTTGCGTTCCATTGTGCCCGGTTCGCGTGTCCATTCGAAGTAGCTCTCACTACGGTAACGTGCGAACCGCTGGGCCTCCGCAGAAAACCGCGGGCACCGCGCGCTTGACATTTTCAGTTTACCCTATGGCCGAGTGAGAGCATTAAACCAGACGTGCTCCGGTACAACTACTCACAATGCTTCGGACTGTCCCAAGGATAAGTTAGTCGATACGCTATGAAAAGTAGCTTGTTCGTTTTGACGTACAAGATTCGTGCGTAATTTCGGAAAAGAAGGGCCATGCTGGAAACTGCTTGGTATTGCCCCTTTCTCTGCTTGCGGCGGGTGATGCACCTCAATAAGTCCCGTCGCGCTAAAGCTAGGGGCAATCCGGACGTAGCCCCGTTGGTGGATCTGGTTGGCAAAACTTCGTTGGACTACAGGATCGAGGGAGCGCGTAGGTTGCCATTCCGGGTTGCGAACGCTCGTTGTCCGAGTCCGGCGTATGGCTCACGGGGTTGGCGAACAACGTGCAATGGCTTGGCCTTGGTGGCTTCCCAGGATTTCGTGCACACGCAGGAGTTGGCCCCGTTTGCTCCAGAACGACCAAGTCGCGTTGGCGTGGATCTGGAGTACGCTTACCGTGCCGTCATCGAACAACGCGAACGATTGCGCTATTCCCTCATGGGGAGTTCGGCTGTGAGGGTACTTGCGTCCCTAGCATCTTGTGATGGGATAAAAGGCTTGGTGTCTGCGTTGGCGGCATTCATGCGGGCATCGGAGGTGATCCACATATGGGTAAGGGCACTGGTATGTTAGTAGTCGAAGATTCCGGCGTGGCACGGCGGTGGACCCAGGAGCAAAGGGGCCAAGGCAAGCGTGTCGGATTGGTCCCAACGATGGGCGCTTTGCACGAGGGCCATTTGTCGTTGGTGCGTGCTAGTCGCGCCGAGTGCGATCAGACGGCTGTGACGATCTATGTAAACCCGACGCAATTCGGGCCGCATGAGGATTTTGACCGATATCCCCGGACGCTGGAGCGTGACTTGGAACTGCTCCGTGCGTTGGAAGTAGGGTTGGTCTTCACCCCAAGTGACCAGGTGATGTATCCAAGCGGTTTTTCGACCTATGTCGAGCCGCCCGCCGTTGCTCGCCGCTGGGAGGGCGAATGTCGGCCGGGCCATTTTCGGGGAGTAGCCACCGTGGTATTGAAGCTCTTTCACATTATCCCGGCTGATATAGCATTTTTTGGTCAGAAAGACTATCAACAGACGCGCGTCGTGCAGCGAATGGTCGAAGACCTCAATGTGCCCATCGATATACGGGTTTGCCCTACCGTGCGGGAAGTGGACGGTTTAGCCATGAGCTCGCGCAATGTGTATCTTGCGCCCGAAGAACGGCGGCGCGCTGTGGCTGTGTATCAGGCTTTGCAAGTGGGAGCCGCTCGAATCCGGCAAGGTGAGACCAATTCGCTCACTGTCTGTCAGGCAGTACGCGAGACGTTGACAGGAGCTGGGATCGAACAGATTGATTATATTGCCTTGGCCGATCCGGATTCCCTCGAACCGCTGATCGCAGCCCAACCACCCGCGGTACTGTTGGTGGCCGTACGCGTCGGCAAGACACGATTGATCGATAACGTTTTGGTATCGGGTTGAACGGAGCGGAATCGCCTACGTTCGGAAGTTTTATTGCGGAACGCTTCCCGTCGGAGCTTTACGCGTCCGCTATGGCCGGGCCGACAACGGAAATTCGGACAGACCGAACAGCGCTCCGGTTGTACTGACAAGGAGCAGTAAGGTTGTACCCAACCTTGTTTCGTATACCTCATGAAATCGGCCCTTTACCGGTTTTTGGGATCGGCTGGATGCTTGTCGTGTGGCTGGCTTTTGTGTGCCTCAGTTGGATGGCGGTCCTTTGGCGAGGCGGTAAACTGGGGCACGTGGTGGCACAGTTACCCTTTGCTTTATTGGTAGCCGTCTTGCTGGTTTGGGTGGTACCGGCCCTGGAAGAAACAAACTCGGAAGGCCAACCGATCGGACTCGCTATTCGCGGTTACGGCGTCATGCTCCTACTGGCGATGATCGCTTCTGTGGGCGCTGCCGCGTACCGGGCAAGACAAGTGGGCCTGGACAGTGAATTGATTTTGTCTTTGGCTGTTTGGTTGGTCTTGGGAGGGATTGCCGGTGCCCGCGCATTGTATGTCATCGAGTATTGGCGAGATTTTCAGCGCGACACGTTGTGGGAGACAATTGTTGCAATCGTCAAGTTTACCGAAGGTGGCCTGGTGGTCTACGGAGCCATTATCGGTGGCCTGGCTGCGGGGGCCTTCTTCGTAACTCGTCACCGCCTTCCTACATTAGCCATGGCCGACCTAATCGCTCCTAGTTTAGCCATAGGCTTGTCCATCGGACGCATTGGCTGTTTTTTGACCGGATGTTGTTTCGGCGGTATTTGCCCACCCAGCTATTTCGCAGTTACCTTTCCGTTTGGATCTCCTGCGTATGTCCATCAATTAGAGCACGGTACCCTGTGGGGAATGCATCTAGTGAAGGAGTCGGATGACACCTGGCGGATTGCCGCAGTCGCTTCCAAGACCGCCGCCGAGCAACACGGCCTTCAAGTTGGACAACGGTTGCGTTCCTATCAAATGCGTCCGTGGGCGGAAGTGTGGCGAGCACAGCTTGAGAATCGGCTGGATAGCGAGGTGGCTCGAGCTCAAACCAACGACGGAAAACTCGTCGTTTGGACTGTTCGGGACTTGCCGCATACCAGTCGCCCGGTTTATCCGACCCAACTTTTTGCCTCCCTTAACGCGGCGCTACTCGCCTGGTTGGTATGGACTCACTACCCATTACGCAAGCGGGACGGCGAGGTTTTCGCCCTGCTTTTTACCCTTTATCCGATAAGCCGGTTCCTGCTGGAAATTATCCGGGATGACGAACCAGGGCAGTGGGGTACAGCATTGACCATTTCGCAGTGGTTTGCCTTACTGACACTTCTAGTCGTCGCCGCACTTTGGTATGTAATCCTTCGTCGTCCCGCAAAACCCGTGTTTCTATACCCAAACGTTGCAGAGGTAACCAATCGATGAGTTTATTTGGCCACCGAACCGGATTGGAAGCTGTGGGGGCCGCGGCTTGATTACTGAGAAATTTTTATCGGCGAGCTCAGCCTTCGTCTTGCGCCCGGTGTAGGGTACGTTGGAGTTCGCACCACACAGACATGGAGGACACGGAGGACCAGAAAACACGGGCTCGAAGGAAATCACGCTTCCGTGAAGCCAATTGTGTTGCAATCTGATCAATTGCTCGGAGGTTCCTTTATTTGTTAAGTTACTGAGCTAGGGAGGTAGGCTATTGGCACGTCAGCCAATACACAGGGCTATTGGCCGGACCGATGATGGCTTTCCAGGATTTGTACGCCGCTTGCATATAAGCGATCAAGCCTTTGCCGCGACGACTGCTGATGGCGAGCGGCCGTTTCTTGCAAATCCTTGAGATTTGCCTGACAATAGAAGCAGCCCACGATAGAAACGTGAAAGGCGATATAGGTTCGTAAGGGATCGGGCAATAGGCCGGCGAGTAGTAAAGCGAGTTGTTCGCGGCTAGGACAACTCAGCCGTCGGCGTCTCCATATGGCTCCTAGCGAATGGATTCCTTTGTCCCGCCGTTGAATAATCTCGCGCAAACGTTGCTGTAATTCGAACGAGCTACGAATTGCATCTTCTACCTGGCGCAGTTCGTCTTCTGGAAGCACATCGTCTAAGTAGGCTTCCAATTGAGTATCACTGGGCAACATAGGGTTTGAAAATGGCATGCCTATTTTACTTATACTGTAATTCAACCCGAGAAAGTTCTACTGAGTCGAACTACTATTCTACGGAAATGGGTAAAAGCGACTCGGGCTGTCATACCTCGGAGGCTCGTCCGATTACAATTCAAAGTCGCCGGCGGTTTGACTCATGCGCAATTTAATCCAGTGTTTTCCATGTTCGAGCACGCTTCATCTCACTAATCGGCCGCTTTCTCATGCTCCTGAGGTAGGAATAACGGGCCCGTAACATAACTTCGGATGGTAGAAAACACGGGTCCCGAAAATATACTTGCAGCCTCCGTTTGCTCACTGTTGGCCGTCCTGATGGGCATTGCTTTAATCGTACAACGGACGAATCCGTTGGACCATTATCGAGCTCTCCGTCGATCGCATGAGCACAATGTATTGTCATTTGGGTTGCGAGTGGTAACTCTGTTCATACAGTTCCGGGAACACGTCTTGCGGCAAGTCTCGACGTCGCAACTGAGCGCGCATGGTCCGGATAAAATCGAATTTAAAATTGGCAACTTGTTGCTCGCTTAGGTTGAGCTGTTCAGCGACTCGCTTATTGGGCCAACCTCGTACTACGAGTAACTCGATACATTGCAGTTTCAGCCAGTCACCTCGTTGTTGCCACCGTCGAATAAGCTCCCCCAAAACTTCAGCGAGAGCATTCTCTTCGAGACCTTGTTGTTCATCGCGGCGAGCCATAGTACTCGGTGAGCATTCGATCGCGACAAGCGGCGCAGCTTCGGCATCGGAAGTGCCATCAAGCCGAACGGCAGCAGGACCTCGGGAATGTCGACGTAGAAAGTCGGTAGTTTTATGAGCGCAAATGGTAAACAGATAGTTCTCTAAGGGACGCCCGTCATAGTGAGGCAAACTGTTCAAAAAGCCTAAAAACGTGTCTTGAACCAGATCTTCTGCTGCTTGCAGGTCTTTAACCCGTAGCCGAACAAACGCAAAGAGTCTACCCTCGTACCGATCCACCAGTTCACGCCAAGCCCGTTGGTCGCCCTGGCGGATTCGAGCAATAAGTTCTTGGTCCGGCGTGCGGGACATTATGGCCTCCAACTGTGCCCACTACGTGATTCGGCCAACAACGCTGTATCATACACCGAATTCCGGAAGGGGCTAAAGAGGCTGCCGTTTGCCACACGCCGTAGCTAAGTCACTTGCCCTACTGTCGCCACGATTTATACCTGCGGTTGTACCAGCGCAAGCCGCCCCAGGAAATCGCCACAACTGCCAGTAACCCGCCTAGGCTCAGCGCCACTATTGGGAGGCGCTCGATATGTTTCCATTGGTGCCATCGAGCGCGCAGTTTGTCGATTAGCTGGCGATCGAACGTTACGCGAGCATACATGCGATGCAGCGGCCCGAGCGGCGTGTCAGCCACTTCGTGGTAGACATCGTTTCCCACACAGCGACGCCAAATCTCTTCACGCCTTAAACCCAACATGTGTCGCGCAGCGCTTCCCCCAAGCCGTTTCGACATCTGGTCAAAAAATAGTTTCTCAACGGTCGCTTCCAAACTGCGACGGCATTCGTGTATCGAACTATGCACGTCCGAACATACCACATGATAGGTACCTTCTTGCACAGGGGCGCTTTGTTCGAGCCAGTAAGGACGAGCTCCTTGACCCTCAGCCGGGCGAAAGATCAATGGGCTCTCCAAGGGCGGTACGGATAGTGGATAAGGGGCTTTCGCCTTTTCGTTGGAACTGTCTTTTGCCTTGTCGAGCGCAGCGGCCGGAGGTGGCCAACCCGCGAGCATCCCCACGCCGATTAGAGATATGCTCCACGGCAACACTGCGCATCGCTTTATCCATAGAGATTTGTTCATATTAAGTATAACTTGCGGCAATTATGGCTTTACCTGCACGACATCTTCTGCCGTGACTGTCGGTATTCGATATTCCGTATGTCGCCAGTCCATCCACGATGAACCCAATTGAATGGCAATGGAACTAACCGTCGCGGTTAGGGCACCGAGAGGATAGGCGAAATCGAAGATCAAATGCAGAGCCAAGGCCCACCCTCCAGCCAACATCGTTTTCCACCACGAGAAGCGTTTGGCCCGCATCGGGTCGGCCAAATACCACCATGCCGGGAAGACAAGCAGACAACCGAAATACGCCGCCATAGTCAACCCCATAGGTAACGCCAGCCGGACGATGGGTTCTACGGGCCACGTATCGACAAGAGACGTCTGGAAGACTTTCGACCAGGCGAATCCCGCCGCTCCCAGAGCAGCCCCGCAGAGAAACATGAGGAGTCGGCGCTCACCACCATCGGTCCGGCCTTCCCAATACTTGGCGCAGAGCAAAACGACCCAACTAAGCGCGATCGAGCCAGGTAACAGCCACGACGCGTGGCTGGCCAGTTGTAGCCAGTCCGACACAACTCCGGACCCCACAGCCAGTAGCAGTAATCCTGCGACCAGCCCTAGGCACCAGATGGCAGAAACAAGCCAGCTAGCGAATAGTTCTTCGAGCTTAAGCGTCCACGGCTTGGAGCGACACCACTCTAAGGCTTGGCGCCGCCGTCGTGCCAATTCCACCTCACGCCTGGCCGCCTCCCACCCGCGCCATTCGACCCACGAAGGATGAGCAATACAAGCTAGAGCATACGCGCCTAAAACGATTACCGCCAGACCTAAAACGAACGGTACGAAGCCTGTCAAGACGAGTAAGCCTGCGACAATTAGGATAGCCTGCAATCCGTGAGAATATAGCGCAGTAGAGCGCCCCGCCGGATGCGATCTAGACCAAGGTAGCGGTGGTGGAAAAACAGCCGACTGACAGTGGTCGCTTGGAGGCGTGTCCACGGTCCGCGCGGCCGCCTCGGAATCGAGCGTCTGCCTGGCGTGGCAAACGGCTTCCGGTACATCCGGGTCATCAATAATCAGGACATCACCCATGCGGCGACTACCAGGTGGGGGCGATCCAGCCTTTTGGTGGATCGCGTCTTGACCGTGAGAGAACTCGGGAAGCGAACAGTTGCGAACAGCTTGCTGAAAGGCCTTGTATAGCTCCTTTGCCGTCCCAAAGCGCCGCGCCGGATCCTTAGCCAACGCACGTCGCACCACTGGGCGAAACGCTTCTGGAACCGGTCGCAAATCCGGGGCGTCCACCAGGTGCTTCATGAGAACTTCCTGTGCGGACTGACCATCGAACGGGACTCGTCCGGTAAGCAGTTCATACAGCAGGACGCCCAACGAGTAAATATCGACTTGTTTGCCGTAAACACCCCTGCGTATTTCCGGAGCCGTGTATTGACATGTGCCGATGCTGGTGGTGTGGCCTGCTTGCCAATCGCCGACCATCGACTTAGCCAAACCGTAATCACCGACTTTCACCGTCCCTTGATCATCGAAGATATTGGCCGGTTTCAAGTCCCGGTGCACAATCTGTTGGTCATGCAAATAACCGACCGCCGCGCAGATCGCTTCGAACCATCGCACTACTTCCGGGAGTGGCAAACCCTGCGGATGATCAGCCAGCACTTCCTTCAAGCTTCGGCCAGCCAGATATTCCATTACCAGCCATGCTCGACCTTCCTGATCGAAGCGAATATCGTAAATCGTGACAAGATGAGGATTTTTCAGATTAAGACATTGCGATGAACCACGCAGTTCGACGTCGCGGTAGAATTGCACACACTTGAGGGCTACATCCTTACCTGCGTCGCTCTTGGCATAGTAGACCTCGCCAAAACCACCGACACCGATGCCCCGCTGGATGGTGTACCCGTCCAGGGGCCGTGACCCTGGTCCATACATGTATGGCGCATGAGATGATACCCCTCCGGGCCGATCCAGATCCAACTGCGCGCCCAGTGAAGCATCGTCCGCCATCTGTCGCGGCGCCTCGTGCACCAGTCCCACACTCTGAGGTTTGACATTCTCGTCAGGACGGGCCATGAAATGCCCTATGCAATGGATCGACTAACCGAACGGCAAATGGCTTTCTCCGCTGTTGAGCTGGGCTCGGCCTATATGCGGCACGATACACGTGCCCGATGTTGCTCGCCCAGCGCTTCCAAAATTTTAATATAACGCATTCTCTTTCCATCCAGGCGACGGCGGGGCCTGCCCCCCAGCGACTAGCCATGACGCCCATCGTACGATCCCAATATCCCAATGGTCACTCGGCCACTGATCGGCATGGTGAGGCCAGAATCCGTCTGGCGAGGCGTTGGCTTGCCTTTAGAACCCGCTGCCGCAGCAGTTTAATGCGATGTGATGGGAACGTCCCCATCTTTGGCGAAGTACTCGGTGACCTGTTCGAGCACGTCGGTTTCCGTTGCCGACCCGTTCACCGGGATGCTCTCATGATAATGTTCGTCAGCCTGAACCAGTTTGGCAGCTACATCGATCCGGGCCTTGATGTCAGCCAGGAGCTCTTTGGTGCGTGACAGGTGGCCTTCGTCAAATTGGAGATTTCCACGGGCCGAAGCGACTTCCACCATTTTCAGACGCGCTTCCAGGGCTTCCACATCCACTTCCAGTTGCTTCTTAGCTGCCATCATCGCCTCGAGCTTCTGGCGCGCCGCCTCTAAAGTCGTACGGCGTGCTTCCAGAACCTGACGCAAATGCCCGGTTGCTTCCTCCTTCGTCTTGTAGCGGTCAAACCGCCGGCCGAGGTCGGCTTCCACCTGCGAGCGACTATAAACACGCCCTGCGTAGATAAACGTTGGGCTTCCGGTTTCTAAGTCAGCTTTGAGCTTGAGCATCTCCTGTTTAGCTTGAGCCAATTCCGCCTCGGCTCGTTGCAACTCTGCTTCCAGCTTGTTGATACCTATTTCCTCGCGAGCCACGAGCGTCATATTGTGTCGGATTTGTGGCTCTAAGTCCTGTATCATGCGGCGAGCCCGCTGAAGCTCAAAAGCAATCGGAACATGCGCTCGAACTCCATCTTTGACCCACCCCAATGAAGTCTTCACATAGCTGTATGTGTCGCGCCCAAAAAGGAATAGCAACACCAACACGCCTACTGACAAGCCGAACATAACGCGTTTTAACATGGCCTGTGCCTCCCCGTCTCGAATATGCTCGCCCGATTGCTTCGTCTCGACCTGGTACGGTCGCACGATTGTCGATCGGTACAACCGACAACTCTTCGCTGATCCCGAAGGTATTCGCCGCGGCAGAATAGTTCTTGCAAAAGTTCCCTGAATTTGTCGGCTTGCCTAAAACAACCACGGTCCGAGCACTTACGTTGTATGCGCTTTTTGGGAAGAAGACTCAGATCGTGTCGCAATAAGTCTACACGGTAGCCAAATTGCTACATTGTTGGGCGAGATTGATCAGAGAGTGCGCATTCTGCTCTTCAACACTGGCCAAAGCGTGGCATAAGAACGCGTCACAACCATCAGCTCCCGAATAGGTGGCGGACAATCTTCCCACAACGAGGCCATTGACGGGCCTAAAAGTGATTTTGGCACGACGTTTGCTCTGAAAAATAGGTGGTCGCTTTTGGTCGAACCGATTCATCGCGAGTCACAACGGCGAATAGCGGTTTTTCGCTTTTTTGGGAGTCGACCATGCCACAGACGAACGGGCTCCCCGATCCGGATACCGATCGGTCTGTAACGATGCCCGAGCAGACCATAGCCGTCGACGAAGCCTCGCTCGGATCGACCGAGGCAGTACGTGAGTTTCGTCGGTGGCTGCGCGGGGAACTAGTGAAACTCGAGCACCGGCAAGGGGTCAGGGATCGCAATCCGCCGCCTGCCTGGTGGAGGCCTAGACCGTATCGGGGGGTTGGTCGGCGTAGAGGCTAATTCGGGACCGACGGGCAAGGTGATCTAACGCGCCGGCCGATTCTCGTGTTTGAGTTGCCGTTGAAAAACGCGTTTCTGCAGCGTTGGGGCAGAGCGAATTCGGCTCAGCGATCGGCCGGTCAGAAAGGTTGCTATTGGCTAGCCGGCTCATGTCGCACGAGGATCCGGTCCACTAGGGCAAGTATGGCATGAGCAACAACTTCTTTGCTACCACTTACCCGGTCGACGAACTCTCCGGATCGATTGAGGATCTCCACGTGATTTGTTGGAGCATTCATGGCTTGTGGGCCGTTGATCACGATGAGGTCGCAACTTTTGCGTTCCAGTTTGGCCAAGGCATTAAGGTGCGCGTCATGCGTTTCCAGCGCGAAGCCTACAATCCATTGTCCGGGGCGTTTTCCGGCGGCCAATGTCGCCACGATATCTGGGGTTTCTTCTAGTTGCAGAAGTAGCGGTTGACCAGTCTTAGCCAGTTTGTGAGTCGACACCCACAACGGACGATAGTCACAGGGGGCAGCGGCAGCGATTAACCCATCGCAGCGGGGGAAAAGCGCCTGACAGGCGTCGAGCATCTGTTCGGTCGATTCGACGGCGACTAGTTCAGCCTGCCGGGGATAATCAATCGCCACGGGCCCGGAGACAATCGTGACTCGGTAACCAAGGGCCAGGGCCGCTTCAGCTAAGGCCCGCCCCATCCGTCCGCTGGATGCATTGGTTAGATAACGGACCGGGTCAAGATACTGGCGCGTGGGCCCGGAAGTTATGAGTACGTGAGTCATTCGTTGCTGCGGGGGGCGACGTGGCAGGTAACCCCTAGTTTCTGGTAAATCACTTGAAGAATCTGTTCCGGATCGGCCATTCTGCCGATGCCTTCCTGCCGACAACTGACCCATCCTTCCTCGGGACCAACGAGGGTTACTCCGTCGGCAGTAAGGCGTGCGATATTTCGTTGAACAGCCGGTTGTTTCCACATTTGGGGGTTCATCGCCGGAGCCATGACCACCGGACCGGCGAATGTCAGATACAAGGTGCTCAATAAATCATCGGCCAAGCCCAGCGCGGCTTTTGCCAGGAAGTCAGCCGTTGCCGGTGCGACACACAAAAGGTCTGCGGCTGCCAGTTCAACATGGGCTCCCAACGGAAAGCGTGCGTCAAAAAGCCGGCTGGCAACCGGCCGTCCGGTTAGCGCCGCTAAGGTCGTTCTACCCACGAAGCGTTGGGCTGCCGCCGTAAGCACCGCTTGGACCTGGCAACCATCCTGGACAAGTCGACTTGCCAGGAAGGCTGCTTTATAGGCCGCCACGCCTCCGCTGATACCCAACACCACGCTTGGCTGACTCATAGATCGTGCGGATTCAGGTCTGCTACCTCGTCGCGTGAAATATCTCCGGTCATTCGTACATTGCCTGACATATCCAGATAGATTTTGTCCTGAAGGATCTCCTGGATGACGATAGCCATCTTATCTTGGGTATCCAGATCCACCAAAGCGCGGCTGCCTTGGTGGAGCTGAATGAGTCGTTTTTGGATGAGGGTCGAGAGCTTAAAGCGCCCCCCAACTTTCTTGACAATGGCTTCATCTTTAAGTTCTTCGAGCATGGTCGATCCCTCCAATACTTTGCAGTAAGTGACAGATTTCTTGGACAGCCTGTTCCACAGTGTGGTTGATAACCTGGTATCGATAACGCGTCAGAAACTCCATCTCGCGGCGTGCTACCTCCAGACGGCGCTCGATCGTGGCTTCGTTTTCGGTACCGCGGGTACGCAAACGTCGCTCCAGTTCCGCCAAAGAACCGGGATGCAAGAAAATCGTCACCGCGTCCGGATAGGTTTCCAGTACGGACATGGCTCCTTCGACGTCGATTTCGAGCACGACCCATTTGCCTTGCTGGATACCGCGTTCCACCTCACTGCGCAATGTGCCGTACCAGTCACCGCGGCCAAAGACCTCCTTGCATTCGAGGAATTCGCCCGCTTGACGGCGACGCTGGAATTCCTCGGGCGACAAAAAATAATAATCTTTTCCATCCACTTCTCCTGGGCGTGGTGCGCGTGTGGTTGCCGAAACACTCAAATATAACGGCACGGGACACTCTTCCAACAGTCGGCGCACCACAGTGGATTTGCCGGCACCTGACGGGCCGGAAATAATCACCAAACGCTGTTGGCCATTGTTCGGCAGTGTCATTGGATCGACAACCGGTCGTCTCACACGCGAACCGACCAAGAGAAAGGTCGACACTATCATTCTACGTTTTGTACCATCTCGCGTAACCGCTCGATATGCGTTTTGATTTCTACGACGTGGTGTGCCATTTGTGCGTCGTTGGCTTTGGCTCCCATGGTATTGGCTTCCCTCAGCATTTCTTGGATAACAAATTCTAACTTGCGGCCGGGACTCTCCTGTTCGGTACTCAATAAACTTTCGAAACGTTGCAGGTGGCTTTCCAGCCGCGCGATCTCTTCGGAGATATCAACTTTCTCGGCAAACAACCCCACTTCGCGGACCAAATCGGCGGCCACCAATTCAACTTGATATTCCGATAGGTATTTATTGATCCGATCGAGCAGGCGTTGTCGATAGTTTTGGAGCACTTCCGGCGCACGAGCGCGTACGGCCTGAAGCTCCGTGCTAATGGCTCGGCAACTTTCAAGCAAATGCTGAGCCATCGTTTGCCCTTCGGCATGCCGCATCCGTTGTACCTGCCGACACGCTCCATGCAGGGTGCGTTCGACTAAGGGCCACAGGCGCGGCTCGTCGAGCCAGACGCTGGGCGCCAATTCAACTGCCCCTGGCAAGGTCACCAGAGGCTGCCACGGCACCTGACTTTCATCGCACGATAGCCACTGCGCCAATTGCCGGCGGTAGCTACTTAAAGCCACCAAGTTCAACTGATAATCGGTCTCTACGGCTTGCCGCTCGATAAACACGGTGACGTAGACTGTGCCCCGCCGAAAATACTCCCGAATGATAGGCTCAACACGCGGCTCTAACGATGCATAACCCTCAGGAACGCGAAGTACAAGCTTCCTGTACCGGCTATTGACCGTACGGATTTCCGTGGTTACGCCGTAGGGTCCTTCATGGGAGTGTGCCTGTCCGTGGCCGGTCATGCTCATGAGCATAGATGTGTCCGGGGGCTTCACGTTGCCATTTCCGTGTGGGACGAATCGCTGTACGATCCGCTTGGATCACAACGAGCTACGGCGCTCGCTGGTGTGGCAGTCTTGGACCCGCTGGGCATGGCCAATGCAACCAACGGTGGGTCCTGTTACGGAAACAGGTCTCACGTCACTTGATATCTTAAGGCGACCGATCGCTTTGTGTGGTGCTGTTCGAACTGTCGGTGGTGGCTCCAGCAGAGTTGGTTGTCTCCGTCGACGGGCTTGGGGTAACACCTCCGGATGCCGGTTGCGAACGGTTGCCAGAGGGCACGGATTCTTGCGCCGGAGGTTGGAGTTCACGAGCGGGGTTGCCGCGGGTACTGCCCCGAACCCGAAAACTCTGACGATTATTCAACAGGCTGATCGCTGCCAGACACAACAGCAGCCAAATGCAAAACGTTACCACGGTGATGCGAGTAAAGACATCGCCAGCCCGTGTGCCAAAAGCGCTCTGTCCGCCCGGTCCACCCAATGCACCCGCTAAGCCACCGCCGCGGCCACGTTGAACGAGTATAAGCAAAATGAGGAAAACCGACAGTATTGCCAGCAGGGGACCTAAAAGATAGCCCCAAATGCTGCTAAAAATCCCTAAGCTCATCACACCGAACTCCTCGATGTATTGGTCTATCGGCCGTCTATCGCCTATCGTCTTAGCGGCGGGGCACAGCGGCAAGGATCCCTAAGAAGCTGGATGCCTGAAGCGATGCTCCCCCCACCAATGCCCCATCGATATTCGGCTGCGCTAAAAGTGACTCAGCATTCTCCGGCTTGACACTTCCTCCGTACAGAATCCTTACGGACTCAGCCACCGAGGCATTGTACCTTTCAGCCAGCAACTTGCGAAGATGAACGTGAACCTCTTCGGCCTGTTCTGCCGTAGCGACCACCCCGGTTCCAATTGCCCATACCGGTTCGTAGGCCACGACGGCCCTTGTAGCCCATTCGTCCGATAGTTCGGCTATTGATCCAGCAAACTGCTTGTCAATTACCTGGCGGGTCTTTCCGGCCTGCCGCTCGGCTAGCGTTTCGCCCAGGCAGATGATGGGTACCAAGCCGGCGGCCAGCGCCGCTTGGGCTTTTCGCAAAACCCAGGCGTCTGTTTCACCGAACCATTGTCGCCGCTCACTGTGGCCCACAATTACAAAGTGGCAACCGACATCAACTAACATGCCTGCGGATATTTCACCCGTGTAGGCTCCCTCGGGATGATCGCAGACGTTTTGGGCTCCGACTGCCAGTCGGTGCCCATAAACTCGATTGGCGACGGCGTCCAGATAAACAAAGGGAGGGCATACGGCCACGTCGACATCGGGTCGCTGTGAAACCGGTTCGATCAGAGCCTCGACCAGCCGCAACGCCTGGTCTTTGGTCAAATGCATTTTCCAGTTTCCAACAAGGAGGGCGCGTCGCACGGGGATGCTCCTGGTACGCTTGCCACTTGCTTACCAAACAAAGCAGCTAAACGGCGGATCTGATCGGCGAGCTGGTCGAATTGATCCGGTAACAAAGCCTGTTGTCCATCTGATTTCGCTTCTTCGGGACAATCGTGTACTTCGACATGGACGCCGTCGGCTCCAACGGCCACTCCAGCCAAAGCGCAGTCGGGGATGATGTCTGGGCGACCTGTCGCGTGGCTGGGATCGACGATGATCGGCAGATGACTCAGACGTTTTACTACCGCAACGGCTGCCAGGTCCAGTAAGTTGCGCGTCAACGTATCAAAACCCCGGACGCCTCGTTCGCACAACACCAGTTGTGAATTGCCTTGCGATAGGATGTACTCAGCGCTCATCAGCAAGTCGGTCACCGTGGCACTAGGGCCGCGTTTGAGCAGTACCGGCTTGCCACATCGGCCTACTTCCGTGAGCAGCACGAAATTTTGCATGTTGCGTGCTCCGACCTGGAGCATGTCGGCATACTGTGCCACCAAGTCGACATTGCGCGGGTCGGTTACTTCTGTGACAACCGGCATGCCGACGTGGCGGCCGGCATCAGCTAGGATCTTCAGACCTTCTTCGCCAAGCCCCTGGAAGGCATATGGACTGGTACGCGGTTTGTACGCACCGCCACGTAACAGGTTCGCTCCGGCACGTCGCACGCGTTCGGCAATACGAAACATGCGCGGGGCATTCTCGACGGCACACGGTCCGGCGATAAGGGCCAAATGTCCCCCTCCAATCTTAACGCCGCGAACATCCACGACGCTCGGCTCCGGATGGGCCTCGATGCTCGCCAGCTTGTACGGCGGCAACACGGGCATGACGTCCGCCACACCGGCAATGGCGCGTAACGGCTCAACCATCGCCTTGGCTTCATCCCCGATGACGCCAATTACCGTCCGATACGTTCCGCGACTCAGATGAGCACGCAGACCCAATTGCTCAATGCGCTCGACAATATGCCGAATCTGTTCTTCGGTGACTCCCGGCTTTAACACGATGATCACGATTGGGGTTCCCCTAGCGAACTAGTACCCACGATCGACCCTTGGCGAGCCACGTACGCCCCGGGCCGCTCACCGACAGTTGCATCCAAAGAATATAGGAACTGCCCGGTTGATTCGTCGAGTCGCCGTGGCCTTCGTCCCCGAGCTCGTACAGCATTTGGTTACTCAACTTCCGGCGCCACGGCATACGAGCCCAAGACGATCAATCGCAAAGCCTTTTTCTCCAGTGCCGTCAACGCACGCTTGACGCGCCCTTCGGATTCGTGTCCCTCAAACTCTGCGAAAAACAGATACTCGTGCGGTACCCCCTGCACCGGAAAGGATTCGATCCACGTCAAATTCAGTTGAGCTCGCTTAAAAACCATCATCGCGTCAGCCAACGCTCCGGGACGGTGAGGCACTTGGAACATCAAGGCCGTTTTGTCCTTCCCCGTACGCCGCGACGGCATCTCACCTAAGACGGCAAAACGCGTGAGGTTATTGGGATTGTCCTCGATTTGAGCTGCGACGAGGTCCAATCCGTAATGCTGCGCTGCTTCGCGGCTTGCAATGGCTGCCGCCCCCTCTTTTTCAGCCGCAATCTGGGCTGCCCGTGCCGTGCTGGTCATCTCGATTGTGCGCACGCCCGGCAAGTGCCTAGCTAACCACCCTCGACACTGCGACAGCGCCTGCGGTTTGCTGTATACTTCGGTGATTTTGTCACGCGGACATTTGGCTGCTAAGTAGTGGTGGACCCGCAACTGGATTTCGCCACAAATCCGTACCGGTAGCCGTACAAACATATCGAGCGTGTCCACCACCCGTCCGTCCGTCGAATTCTCCAAAGGCACGACCCCCATGGCCGCCTGACCATAATGAACCTCTTCGAAAACTGCGGCGATGGTAGCTACCGGCACAAGCTCCACACTCCGGCCAAAACGCGAAGTGGCCGCTAAATAGCTGTAACTGTACTCGGGGCCTAAATACGCTACTCGCAATGGCTTAATCAACGCACGGCAGCTGGATTGCACTTCGGAAAGAATCGCACGCAACGAGGCAGAACTTAACGGAGCCGCGCCAGTGGCCAACAACTGTTGTTGCCATGCCACCTCGATGTGTGGGTCCCAAGCCGACTCGCCCTGAGCCATACGTTGTTTACCGAGGCGCTCATAAACGCGAGCTCGCTCAGCTAGCAGTCGCAAAAGCTGCTGGTCCAACCGACGACACTCCTGAAACAATTGTTCGGCGCTGCCGGAGTGCATTGCTCTTGAGCTACCTTTCTTCGCCATAGTCACCCCGCCGTCGCGTAATCCGACCCTTTCTATCCACCGCAGCTCATTAGCCGAGCTACACGCGCCACCAAATCTGAGCCGCCTATCATCCCTTGAATTATTCCTCCCCGGCCCACTATTTTACCGACTCATATTGTGTAATATCTATTAACCAATACGCAGTAAGTCGTCGGTCAAACTTAGTCGTTTCCCAACAACGGTCGATCTACTTGTAATGAGCTCTAAAGTGGCTGTCAACAAACTGGCCCGAGGAATTCATTGCGGCAACGGGTTTTTGACGGGCTATTGGTTCGGGCCAAACCTAGTTCACGTGGGAACTTGTGCGCTAACCGTCCCGCACGAACCCTTGGCCCTTCACCGTTCAATCACAGAATCAGCTTGATCAGATGAGTCCGAAGTAGCGCATCGCCGATCGCGTGGGTGTGGGGACTGCTATCAAAGCAACAATCTTCGTTTTGCGGCTACAGAATGATTTCGAATGGTGTCCAGAATCCTAAGCGCGTTAATGCAACTTTGGATGGTGACTAGGAACCTCACGCTTCGGGTAGGCATGCACATTGACCTTGGCGATGACCCGGCTGCTTATGTTTCCTCCAATTTGAGTCGCCGGATTATTTCCTCACATCCAGGCGAAAGTTTACGGATCTTTTCGGCCAAGATAGCCTTTTCGGCCGTCGACGCTTTAGCCGCCTTTCGCGCATAAATCTTATACTTTCGCCGCCGTGTACGCCGCCTACGTAACTCTCGCTGTCGTTCAATAGCCATATTTGTTCACCGTTTTTCGGTCGAGTATAGGTCGAGGCCAACTATCCAATCCTCAGTTGCCGGAATCACTTGGCTTGGATTCCTTATCTGCTTTTGGACTCCAAAACACATTAGGGTACCACACGTCTCGCTCGTATCCACAATAGAATGTCGCCTCCGTAGAACCATGTTTACTCTTGCCGACCCGTTTCGTCAATCCGACCGGCGACCGGGTGAACCGGCGACGGCGACACATCGACAGATTTTTGGTTGCTTAGGTCGGCTAGGATGCGTGTATCTTGATTGTAGGTGAGTTGGCCGTTGAGGGTGCTCTGTCGTAATGCCGGTTCAACGTTTGGGTGCTAGCTTCTTTATCGCCGGTAAGTTTGTGACAAACGTGAGTTGCTCAAAGGCGCTAAGACGCACTCAGGCGCCTGAAGCTGGAGGTAGTCGTCGTTGCACCTTTGCGCCTTGGCGTTGGTTTTTTTCCGCTAGCTTGACACGCTAGCTTTACCAGCACTCGCGTAATGACCATGTGTGTGGTCACATCCGATTGAGCCGTAACAGGTAGACCTGCCCTCGCCCCGCCAACAAGTAACGAGGTCACTTACAGATTCGACGCACACACGTTGCGCGGCAATTGGCACAACCTAGAAAACTTAAGCAACCCCGTCGGACTTTTCTGAGCGATAGTCAGACTTTTCGGAACAAGAACGACTTGACCGATAACTCTTGTCGTAACGCTAAGGTAATTTGTTACGGTTATGTGAAAATCGCGGTGGGAAACTTTCGGCTTCGGCAGTCTTCAACCAAGCAATCAGCACCATGTAGCGCTTACCAATTCAGATCGTTCGGCTGTTCGAAGGAGCCCAAGAGCCAATTAACCGCGGCAGCGCGGTGCCACAAGTCGGGAGTTGCAACATTCCAGGAACGTTTATCTAAATGTTTGGGTACGCGTGGAGAATTTTGGTACGCGGGGTCGTGACAGTTCGGTTTCCATAGAGAGTTACCTGATGCGGGAATGTACGACTTTTCCAATGTGGCACGGCTGGCATTGGATCGTAAGGACGCTTCCATCGATTTACGCTTTCTGGATGCTAGCCGCGGTTGTACAGGCACAAGAAGGAATTGAGGAGCTGCGCGGGCTGTTGGGTCAGCAAGCCCTTCAAATCCAGCAACTTCAGGAAGAGTTGAGCCGGCTCCGGGAACCCGGCGGGCCAATGTCGGCAACACCCATGGAGGACGACTACCTACAGGTAGGTAGCGATCCATCGATGACGGGTCAATGGCGCCACGGCCTGCACATGGTGACGCGCGACGGAGCGTTTCGCATTCACCCGACGGGTCGTTTACAGTTCGATATGGTATGGATCGACGGGCAGGATAATGTTGAGTTCGGGGCTAACGGTTTGGGCGACGCCCTGGATGGTGTGGCGTTCCGCCGTTTCCGTGTAGGGGTCGAAGGCCAGTTCTGGGAAGTTTGTAATTTTCACTTTCAACCTGACTTGCTGAATTCCGTCAATACCTTGGCACCGAACGGTTCCCAGCAAACCATAACGGTCGTCGTTCCGATCGACAATTGGGTCGAAGTAACGCAAATCCCTCTTGTGGGAACCGTCCGGGTGGGCAGTTTGAAGCCCGAGTATTTAGTGGAGCACCTTACGAGTTCTAACGACTTAGATTTCATGGAGCGTTCGCTACTTTTTGATGCTTTTGTTGGAGGTTTAGACAACGGTTTCCAACCAGGATTCGATATCTACAACACATACTTCGGCGATCGCTTGCGGATCGCCAACACTATTACGAAGAACAATCAGAGTCTTTTTGGTTTTAATCAGGGCGAAGGGGAATTCAGTTGGGTGATACGTGTGTCGGGCTTATTGGTGGACGCTTTTGAAGGCCGGTGTTTGTTGCACGTGGGAGCTAGCTACAACCGGAAAGATTTAGATGACGACCGGTATCGGTTCCGTGGTCGCACGACCGTTCGAAACGGTCCGGCTGCGCTACAAACTACGTTGGCGGATCTGACCGTGTTCGGGGACAGCATCGACATGGTCATTCCGGAAGTGGTACTGATTGCAGGACCCTTGAGTGTCGTGGCCGAGTACGCCGCTGTGTGGACCAACAATGTAAATCGTGCGGACCTTGGCTTTGGCTTGGGGACGATCACGTTCCCGACCAATACGTTGTTTTTTCAAGGGTTTCATGTCGACGTCATGTACTTTTTGACCGGTGAGCATCGACCGTATAATCGGCGCATGCATTTTTTGGATCGGCCGGTACCGTTGGAACCGTTTTTCTTGGTCCGGGGTGACAACGGACTGTTGGCAGGTCGCGGTGCTTGGCAAATCGGCGTTCGGTACTCGCAGATCGATTTCAATGATTCGGGCGTTTTCGGGGGACGTGTCCATGACACGACCCTTGGGCTGAATTGGTATTTGAACCCGAACTTGAAGTTCCAGTGGAACGTCACCATTAACAAGCGCGAAATTCCGGGAATCGAAAGCAACGGATTCGTTTACGGTGCCGGAATGCGCACAGCGCTTCAGTTTTAATATGGTCGGACGCGCTGGGGGCCCCAAACAATGAGCGGCTCAAAGCGAGGTCATAACCGGTGTCGATGTCCGGTGGCCAATCAGTCTGCTCGATCCGACCGTAGTACGGCGGATGGCTCTTAGGAGAAAGACGAATGGACATCAAAACGGTCCGGCATGCAACGTTAGTGTTTTTCGTAAGCATGGGGTCGTACAGCCAGATGCCAACTGTTACGTCGTCTCGGCTTGAGGCTTCTGAACCGCCGCAGCTTGTGTTGCCGTCCGAGCCGCAGCCGCTGCAGCATTGGCCCGTTACCCTTTCCATCGAAGGCCCGGACCTTACCTCGCTCAACTCGGTTCGCCCAGCGACGTCCGAAAAAGAACTCCATTCGGATTGCTGCGAACACCAATCGTCCTGCACGATCTGTGTACCCCAGAAGACGGCGAAGAACCAACGTGACACGCTGTACCGTTCGCAAACCAAAACGGTGTGCTTGCCACGTTGTGGTTGGGTTCTTCTTGGGGCTTGTCCCGAAGAGTGCATCGAGTGTGGTCGACCACGAACCGTGCGCGTCCTGCTCAAAAAGGTGGTTGATCACCCACAACCGGCTGTACGTTGCGTCCCGATAACAAAAAAATAGTGCGATGCGTGTGTGCCGCTCGTTTGAAGGTATGACGAGCTGTAACCGAGCTCGCCATCATCCGGGGATTCGCCCTGTCGCTTCCGACGATCGATAGCTTTCCAGAGCCGCGGCCATTAGCCAGCGGTGACCCAACGGAGCCGCCACCGGTAGGGAGCGGCAGAATCCTTCAACGCCGAGGCGCCACGAAGACAAGAGATACCAGTCAATTGCCTACGTACGCCTCAGGGCCTTCGCGTTAAGGGACCTCTGCATACATCAGCGTTATTGCACGGGAACCTTTTCAAAAGTCGGCGGGTATCAAGCATAGACTTTGAAATGGTTTCGCTAGGCGTAGCGTTCTTCTCGTTGCCGGTGGTGTGTACGGTGGAGTTTTGCACCACCGAGCCATCAAACGGCACGGAGGAACGGGAACCGCCGTCTCAAACGTATCGCCAACAAGAGACGCCATCGAGCGAACATTTTGCAGGGCAGTCGGTTGATCAGAGCTGCCAACAATTCCTTCGCGCCTCTTCGCCTTTGCGTTGTATTGGCTTGGCCGCTCGCTTACGGTCGCGGCTCTGTTGAGCCGTCACTCGACGCAGCCCCTTTGCCAAGAAGCACCTGCATTGGCTTACGTTGGGTCGGGCCAAAAAAGGCATACCTACGCCAGGCCCGCAAATAACTGGATGATTTCATCTACGAATAAGACGGATAGCTCGTTTCCATTTCTGCCGCCGAAAATAAGCAAGGTTCCGGGCCGGTCCGCCTTTTACACCAAAATCTCAATTGCAGTCAAGACGCACACACCAGGCCCAGGGGGCTTTTTTGGACGCCTTACGTAGTGGGTTGGCCCTAACCTATAATTGGGATTTTGTAGCCAGGGTCGTTAGTCGGTTGGGCGATTGGCTAAGGAATTGACACACGAGCGCAGGCGGAATTCGGATGGCGACGATACAGCACACGGCAGCCTACAAGGGAACTTATGCTTTTGTCAGCTTGGGCTGCCCGAAGAATTTGGTAGATACCGAGCGCATGTTGGGGCGGCTGCAACTGGAAGGCTACCAGTTGGTGGATGCTGCCGACGGAGCCGACTTAGTGATTGTCAACACCTGCGGCTTTATCGAGCAGGCTCGACAGGAGTCGTTCACGGCGATTGATGAGGCGTTACGCTGGAAACGCGAGGGGCGCACTCGGGGGGTAATCGTTTGTGGGTGCTTGGCCGAACGGCAAAAAGAGCTCCTTCTTGCTCAACGCCCCGACATCGACGGGCTGGTGGGCGTGTTTGCTCGTGATGAAGTAACACGTGTCGCCGATCGCATATTGGGGCATCTTGCCGAACAGCGAGCGGTTTTTCGGCCGGCTCCCATCCGAGCTCTTTCGGACGAAGGACGTCTGCGGATCACACCCCGGCATTTTGCTTATCTAAAAATCTCAGAGGGTTGCGACCGGCTGTGTACGTTTTGTGCTATTCCTCGCATGCGAGGAAAGCACGTTTCCAAGCCGATCGAGCAGGTTGTCGAAGAAGCGCGACAGCTTGCGGCCGACGGCGTTCGTGAGTTGATTCTTGTAGCACAGGACACCACCTACTACGGAATCGATCTGTATGGAAAGCCCTCCCTGCGAGAATTGCTCGAACAATTGGAAACTCTTCCGACGGTCGACTGGATCCGCTTGATGTATTTGTATCCGATGCATATCGACGAGGTATTGGTCACTACTATTGCGTCCTCGGAAAAAATTGTTCCTTACTTGGATATTCCCTTACAACATATTGATGACACGATCCTTCGCCGCATGGCACGGCGGGTAACGCGACGTGAAACGGAAGCCTTGCTCGACATGCTGCGCCAGAGAATTCCCGGGCTAGCCTTGCGTACGACGTTCATCACCGGCTTCCCAGGCGAGACGGATGAGCAGTTCGAAGAATTAGTGCGGTTTGTGGAGGATAAAAAATTCGAGCGGGTTGGGGTGTTCACTTACTCGCTGGAGCCGGATACGCCCGCCGCTGCACTTCCAGACCATCTACCCGAGGAGGTCAAAGAGCAAAGGCGGGCTCGATTGATGGCTGTGCAACAAAATATCGCTTTTCAGTGGAATAAGAGCCTTTTGGGTAGGCGGGTCGATGTCCTGCTTGATCGGGCCGTCGAGTCTGAGCGGAACGTGTTCGTCGGCCGCACTCCGTGGGATGCGCCGGACGTCGATGCGGTCGCGTACGTTACCGGTCAGCGCCATCGCTTACGCGTGGGGCAACTGGTGCGGTGTGAAATTGTCGGGCACCGAGAGTATGATTTGATCGCCGTTGCTGTCGCCCCACCGAGATAACCCAACAGCCGCCGAGCGTGTGCACCTGTGGGAGCGGTTGCGTTTTTTTATCGCGATTTGGCTTCAGGCTAGGGAAGGGGAGTTTTTTCGTATGAATGCACGGTACGATCGGTGCAACGAACAGAATTCGTTGCGCCGCGGTGAACGAAGCCATTGTGTAAAAAAGTGAGGATTTATTGTTATCCCCGCGCAAGCTCGACGCCTGTGCTTCCATGAGCGTTCTTGCGCCGCTTAGAGTATTCGCGTCGTCGACGACGTCAAAAAGTCCAGAGGTTCTTAACCTCAAAAATCAGAATCGCGCATCAGCATCAGGACAGTATTTGCATGAGCGGTCCAACGGATTCCGGTGCTAGATCGGTTTGGAATATTCCGAATCAGATTACTTTAGGGCGATTGGCACTATCGCTCGCTATATTTGTTATGCTCGAATTAGAGTGGTTTTTAGCGGCTACCGTTTTGTTTCTGCTGGCCGCGGGAACCGATTGGGTCGACGGGTATTGGGCGCGCCGATTTGGCCAAGTCACACGCCTCGGCAGGATCCTCGATCCGTTTGTTGACAAGTTCTTGGTGTGTGGCGTGTTTGTTTATTTGGCAGCTATTCCCGATGCGGCAATTCCGGCATGGGTTGCGGTCATCATTACGGCACGAGAGCTACTGGTGACAGCGCTTCGCGGTGAGGTAGAAGGGCGGGGTGCCGATTTTTCGGCGCGCTGGTCCGGCAAGTGGAAAATGGCCTTTCAATGTGTGGCTGCGGCGATGGCCTTGGGCAATCTGGCGGTTTGGGAAAAGCAGCCACCCGCTGCTTGGTCATATGCCCTAACCACAGCGCTCCTCGTAGCGGTGGTCGCCACCATTCACTCGGGCTACGATTACACTCGCGCAGCGATTCAGTTGCTGCGATTATCCAAGGCCTAGACGTTGCTCGCCATGATCCGCCAACTGCTCGCATGGGGAGCCATTGTGGGCTTGCTCATGGCTAGTGCCATCACCTGGTGGTACCTCGCCATGATCGCAGCACGCCGTCAGTTTCTACCGCGCCAAGCCGTTCGCCCTGTACCTTGGCGCCTGTTGGATCTGGCGTTTTTCTTGCTTCTGCTGATGCTTGTTTACCTATGGCTCGGACCGTCCCCAACAGTTCAAGAAGTCGGCTTATGGCGGCGCTTTTTGTTGTGCGAGTCCCTTGTCAGATTGAGTTGGTTGGCAACGATCCTGCTGCTGTTAGTGGTATTGCGCAGGGCAGAGGCCAGCGATTTCGGGTTGGATCTTTCTACATGGCGCAAAGACCTTGCTCTCGGAGCCGCTAGCTTTGCGCTCATAGCACCGTTTCTCTACGGTCTCCAACTGGTTCTGGTGCGGTGGTGGCCCAAGCAACATCCCCTCATGGATCTATTACAGCAAACCGACGATCCTGTGATTTGGATGTTGGTGGCATGGTCGGTTGTCGTGGTGGCGCCGATAAGCGAGGAAATTGCCTTTCGCGCGCTCTTACAAGGTTGGCTCGAAAAATGCTTGGGCCGATTTGGGGACACAGCAAACGACACAGGCGATGCCCCGAGCCCCCAGAGGTTCGGTTTAGAAACGGCGCTCGACGCACGCGGTCAACTTGGCACGATGGCTGGCGGCGACTCTTGGGATCAGCGTACCGGCGCAAGCACAACGACCATGGCAGCGCCATCAGTCTCCCCTCGGTGGCTGTCTCGTTGCGGACCGATCCTAACCAGTTCGGCTCTATTTGCCGCCGCTCATGCCAACCATGGACCGGCATGGTTGCCACTGTTTTTCCTTGCACTGGCACTCGGATGGCTCTATCAACGCACGCGCCGATTGCTGCCGTCGATTGTGCTTCACACGCTGATCAACGGCTACAGTTTTCTACTCTTGATGTTAGCAGGTCCGGGTGCAAAATGAAGGTGCGGTTAAACAGGCGGTGCTGTGTTTGCTGCTTCCATAATGAAGTCATTGTTCGGAGCCTGGGGTGGTCAAACGGATAATCTGAGGAGCCTGGTATGGCGGTAGGATTTGGGATCGTTGGCTGTGGCATGATTGCGGGGTTTCATGCGCGGGCTATCGCTGAGTTGCGTGCCGCGCGTCTTGTAGGCGGATATGACGCCGTACCAGAAGCGGCTCGGCGTTTCGCGGAAAAATATGGTTGCCGCGCATACGACGACTTGGACGCAATGTTGTCGAATCCCGAAATTCAAATCGTGACGATTTGCACTCCGTCCGGTGCGCATATGGAACCGGCTGTGCAAGCAGCCGAAGCCGGCAAACATGTTATTGTCGAGAAGCCCTTGGAAGTCACTCTGGCCCGCTGCGATCGCATTATTCAGGCTTGTGAGAAAGCCGGTGTTCAGTTGGCAACCGTTTTTCCCTCAAGGTTCCACGCCTCGGCTCAACTTATCAAGCAAGCCATTGATTCAGGGCGCTTCGGCCGATTGGTACTGGGCGATGCTTATGTCAAGTGGTTCCGCACCCAGCAGTATTACGACGGCGGAGCCTGGCGCGGTACGTGGAAGTTGGATGGTGGAGGTGCCCTGATGAATCAAGGCATTCACAGTGTCGATTTATTGACCTGGTTCATGGGGCCAGCAGTGGAAATCTCCGCTGCCACCGCTACGTTGGCTCATGAACGAATCGAGGTGGAAGATGTGGCCGTGGCCACCTTGCGTTTTGCTAACGGTGCATTGGGCACGATCGAAGCTTCGACCGCCGTCTACCCCGGCTTTCTGAAACGTATTGAAATCCATGGTTCGGAAGGGTCCGCCGTGATGGAAGAAGAAGACATCAAGTATTGGCAGTTTGTTCGGTCAACGCGGCGCGACGAGCAAATTCGTCGCGAGATGGCCCAGCGTACGCAGACCGGGGGAGGTGCCGCTGACCCGGCAGCCATCGGTCATCATGGACACCTGGCCCTTTTCAAACAGTTCCTCCACGCCGTGAAGACGGGAACCCGGCCATTGGTCGATGGACACGAAGGTCGTCGTAGTGTGGAAATCATTTTGGCGATTTATAAGGCTGCCGAAACCCAACGCTCCGTGAAGCTACCGTTAAGGGGCGACCCGGTGTTGAAAGCCCGACAGACGGCTCGCCGTAAACCGGTGGCTTCTACCGGTTGAATACGTCGCAAGCCGATGCTTCAAGATCGGCAAGATGCGTTTACCTCTGCGGGAGTAACGTGATTATTGCTAAGGCGGCATGTCGCATGAGACGCTGTGGAAACGCGCATTGCTCCGGAAGTAATCGCCTTGGACGCTGCACGCGCCGCTGTTGGCTGCGCGGCGCTGGTGCCGTTACGCTTAGCCCGGTGCGGGTCGTTGCGCAGTCGTCGCAAGCCTATCCGCCGCTGAATCGCTTTCCGCGAATGGTACACGAATGGTTCGTCGCGCAGTTGCGGAGTGCCGAGGCCCGCCTGCTGGCCGCATGGGAAGAGGTGCGAACCGCCGACGATGCCAAGCAATACTTGGAGGATATCCGGAAGCGGATCCGACAGTGCTTCGGTCCCTCGCCTGCTCGAACTCCACTGCAACCGCAAATCACCGGAAGAATCGAACGTGATGCCTATACGATCGAGAAAGTCATCTTTTACAGTCGCCCTCGGTTTCCTGTTACCGCCAACTTGTATCTGCCCAAGAACCGCTCCGGGCCGCTACCGGCCGTCGTGGGTACCTGTGGCCATAGCGTGCTTGGCAAGGCCGAACCTGCTTATCAGAGTTTCGCCCAGGCTTTAGCTCGTTTTGGCTTTGCCTGCCTGATCTATGACCCGATCGGGCAGGGCGAACGCTTCCAGTATGTTCGGGACGATGGAACCTCCGAGGTGGGAGCCGGCGTTAACGAGCATTTGTTGGCGGGCAACCAGCAATTCTTGGTTGGGGAATTTTTGGGCATGTGGAGAGCCTGGGACGGAATCCGCGCGCTGGACTACCTGTTGTCACGTCCGGAGGTCGACCCTGGTCGAGTAGGAGTCACCGGGAACTCAGGTGGCGGAACGATGACCACATGGTTGTGTGGCCTCGAGCCACGGTGGAGCATGGCGGCACCGTCCTGTTTTGTGACTACTTTTCGGCGCAATTTAGAAAACGAACTACCGGCTGACACCGAGCAGTGTCCTCCACGCGCCGTGGCCCTGGGATTGGACCATTTTCACTTCCTGGCGGTTCAGGCTCCGAAACCGATCATCATACTCGGCAAAGAAAGGGACTACTTCGATGTGCGGGGTACCGAGGAGGCTTTTCGACGTTTGCAGCGCATTTACCGCGCCCTGGGTGCCGAAGCGAACGTCGAGCTTTTCGTGGGACCTACGACGCATGGGTATTCCCAAGAAAACCGCGAAGCCATGTACCGTTTCTTCCATAAGGCCATCGGGTGGGTGGTTCCCGATCGCGAGCCTGCTTTGATGGTCGAGCCCCCCGAAGTACTTCGTTGCACGGAGCACGGCCAAGTCGCTGGACTCGCGGATGAGCAACCGATTTACCAGTTCACGGCGCAAAAGGCCGAACAATTAGCAGCCGAGCGCGGTCCGGTAGAGCCGGCCGAATTGGCAGCCCGTGTCCGCCGACTTTTACGCTTGGAACGGATCCCCGATTCGCCTCCGGAATACTCGATCTGGCGCTACCTCGGTTCGCGGGGTTATCCCTCGCGAAGCGGTATCGCCTACTCGGTATGGACCGAACCCGGTATTGCCGCCATCGTGTATCGATTAACCGACGAACCGTGGTATTCCCGTCCGCCACAGGACTCGCGCCCCGCGATTCTGTACGTAGCTGACGTATCCAGCGACGAAGAGCTACGCACTGAACCGCTCATCTCTCAGCTACGCCAAGCCCATCCGGACAATGCGTTTTATACGTGCGACGTTCGGGGTACGGGAGAATCCCAACCGGATACATGTGGCGAGGGGTCGTTCTTTCGGCCCTACGGTTCGGATTACTTTTATTCCATTCACAGCTTGATGTTGGACCGGCCGTACGTCGGCCAAAAAACGTATGACTTGTTTAGAGTCATCGACTGGTTGATGACTTTTGGTCACTCGAGTCTTCACCTGGTAGCACGGGGACGGGGTACGTTGCCGACCACTTTTGCAGCCCTCCTGCATGGTGCCGTGCGCCGCGCGACGCTCAAATACCCGCTGACTTCCTACCAGGACTTGGCACAAGCGCGCCGCTATTCTTGGCCTCTATCGTGCTTCGTACCAAACGTGTTAGTCCATTTTGATCTGCCCGATTGCTATCGAGCATTGCAATCGAAAGGCTTGGAATTAGTTGATCCGGTCGGGCCGCTCGACGAACGTATTCGATGACCTACCGATTAGCGGCACAAATTAAGCTTTTTTTCCGCGATCCGCAGGGATGAGGCAATCGACGAGAGTATCAGAGGTATTTCTGGGAAAAATATATGTCGTGTACATTCGTATCTGCCGCAAGGTATTTGAAACGCTCAACGATAGCGGGAAGCCATTATGCGGCGGACTCTGCCAAAGCGCCACAAAGTACTTGACGGTACGATCCCGGCTTCAACCAATTTTTGAATCGAACGCCGAAGCGGGCTTACCGGATCTCTGCTGTGCTTCGTTAGGTAGGGAATTTTTCATCCGCACTGCGTCTCGGGCACTATTCCTTTGTATATTCCTTCAAATAGCCCCGAAACTGCACCAGGTGTTCCTCTTCGGCCGCCAACAGGCGAATGCACAAATCTTGCGTTACATAGTCGACCCCGTCGGTCTTCTTGATGATCTGTTGGTAGTGAGCACACGCTTCTTCTTCGGCTTCGATTACCGCTCGGATCACATACACCACATCGGTGGTATCCGAAGGAGGTTGTTTTTGGCGGCCCAAGGACACGCCGGCTGAACCGGGTACCCGCCCCCCTAATTGTTTGATACGCATCGCCAGTTGCTGGGCGTGGCCGAGCTCCTCGGTAATGTCGGCTGCCAGCGACTTTTTTATCTCCTCGGCCCGGACGCCATCGAGATTGACACTATTGGCCAAATAATTCATTACGGTTTCCAATTCCATGCAATAAGCTTTTTCCAACATCGCAATGGTTTCGCTTTTGTTATCTGCCATGTTATTTTCCCTCTGCTTCCAAATTGCTGAGACCGCACGTGTACTACGGGCCGCTTCTCTCACGCCAAGCCTCACCAAAGCTTATCATGAACATCCTATCGAATCGTGTCCAGGGTACTTGCAAGAGTCGATCCGTGCAGCCGATCCCCGCATCCCACAAGATTAAGGATACAGTTTTCTGAATAGCAACGGCCGTCGCGAGAGCCACCTTGCGTAAGTGTCGCGTATGTGAAATGCACTGGACTGGCCGTTGATTTGAACGAAGAAGCAAGGGCACCGGTCGTTCGCTCCGTAGCCAATGGCGCCGTGCACCTGCTGACGCGGGATATGGCACAGTTTTGTCGCTGACGCGTAGTGTTGTTTGGTCGGGGTGAGCCGATAGCCGCTAGCAAGAGTAAGCAGGAGGTGTCAACGAGGGCCCTAAGAGCGACGAGTTTGGCCTTGGGTGGCAAATGGGGCACGCGTTCCACTATAATACGCTTTGGTGGATATAGGCCGGCTGATCGGGTAGCCATTCGATGACTAGTATCCGGATTACGTGCCCGCACTGCCAACGTTCGATCAAAGTATGGGCGACGGCAAGCGGCAATTCGTTTGCATGTCCGCGTTGCCATACGCGTTTTGAATTTCGATTTTCCGGCGATCAGCAATTGTCACCACCGAACACCAGCGATCAGCGTAGATCGAGTAAGGCTGAGGCAACGCACGATCATTCTTCGACAAGACCGGGCTCGTCGACGCAGGGGTTATCTTCCGTGAGTCCCCCAGGACAGCGGGCTTCGAGCGGACAAGCAGCCAACGCTAAAAAAGCAGGCGAGCTGCAAGAACGCGATCAACAGCTCACAGCCGATAGACCGCGTCGCAGGAAGTGGTTTTCCTTTTCATGTCCTGTGTGCGACACGCGGCTGGTCGATGATGCCGACCGGCCCCCACCGGAGGTGATATGCCCCGATTGCGGTTCGCAGATCACAGTACCTTCATCGCCCGTATCTTCTGAAAAACGGGCTCGACACGCGGTACTTCCTTATGAGTCCTCAAAATCCATCTCGAATGCTTCGGAAGTCGACGAATATCGCTTGGATGAACCGGTGGTCTCTCGGCCCTTGCTGCCCCCGCTTTTTGAAGTAGACGAAGACGAGCTTTTTGCCGAACCGGTGGTGGCACGTCCGCCGGCGGAAAATCCGATGCATGCCGATTCGGCGCCGCCTGACATACGGCAGGACTTGCCCCGAGGAAATGTCGCCGCGGAACACGATCGCGATCGGGGGGCACCTTCTGATCAGCGTGCGGACCGGTATCGTGAGGCTTACCGAGTAGCGTGTCCGCTGTGCGATACACGAGTCTTAGTCTGGCCACACCAGGCCGGCCAGATGATGGAATGTCCCGACTGTCACACACGGTTCAAGATTCCTCATCCGCGTAAGCCTCCGCAGAAACGACTTTCCGGGATAGACGAAGCTTCAAACAAAGCGGACGTGCTCCCGTCGCTAGATGAACCAACCGGTGCCACCCGACCTGCAAATGCACCGCCTGCGGAGAAGTAGGCTAGTGAACGCCGCCTGCCGCAGCCTTCTCCAGGCGGACCGGTAGTCAACTCGTCAAAGCAGAGCTCGGACGTAGCCCGCCCGCAGTGCGCTGCTGTACTTGCCATGACGACGCAGCGCGTGGACCGTTGCCGCTCCGTATCGGATACTACACCTAAGCTGTCGGGGGCCTTAGGGCGGCGGGTGCCGGCCGACCCGCACTCAATGGACAATGTAGCAGATGGCCTGGCCGGGTACCGCCGGCAGGAGCAGTTTCTCCGCCAAGCGTTTGTCGTTCGTCGCTTTTGGGTCCTAGCCGACCCACGCGTTTGGATGTGCACGATCGGTGCCAGAGTATTCTTCGCCATGATCGCAGCAATCGTGGGCTTGTTGACTGAGGACAATGACTTTGTTAGGCGGGTTATACTCGCGATAACCTCTGTGGCGTTTCTTGCGTAGCCATGGGCCGCAATGGCCGTTTTGGGCGCGTGTTGGCTTCGTGTCGTCGAAGTCGCTGCCAACGCAAATGATCGTAGGTTCAGAGCCGACTTGACCCATCTAACTACCGTCATTTTCAACACGGTGACGATTGTCTTCTGGTACGTGCTGGCGTGGATTCTGGGAGGCATCGCGGCGTATGCCGGGTCGTGTTTGCGGATCGTCGAAGCAAGTCCTTAGTTGTTGGTTGTTGTCCTCGTTTTCAGTCAAATTGTGTTGCTTCTGGTGATTGCTCGGTCGCAGTTATCGAGCGAACACGCCTTAGGTTATTGGAATCCCGAAATTGCCATCGCGCTTGAACGATGTCCAGTCAGTTGGATCCGCTACGGTGTTGTAGTTTTCTTGGCGGGGGCTGTGTGTATCCTAGCCGAATGGCCGGTTGATTACAGTTTCGGACTAGCGGCTTACGCAGCAACCAAGGTCGTAACGTGGATGTTCACCGGGCGCGTTGGGATTGCTGGTTTTGGAAGCTTCCACGGAATCATCCGTACCGATGAAGTGCTTGCCGCGCTGAGCTGTTCAGGAATCGGCGGTGCTGGAACAGCATCAGCCGGTGAAAAGAACCAGGGACTCCTGCTGCGCTAGCTACGCAACCTTTTGGGTGCGTAAGAGCTATGACTTCGGGTAACTTTATCATCTTAAGTTATTGTCACTAGGCAAGTTGTGAATATTATCTTTGACCGTCTCCCGTTGTGGGACCATGAGCTTTTCTGTATACTACGCTGGGCTTGTACTTGGCCGCATAAAGCAACGGTGCCAAGCTAGTACATTGAGAAGACGGATCTATTGGAATCGGAAAGGGATAAGTCGTTGTCGACGGATAGCCAAACGCCGAACGAATCTTCTGGTGTTATTGGAGATCACCCAAACGGAGGAGATCCGCACGGCGGCCAATTGATCACGCAACCGATCGAGGAAGAGCTCAAGGAGAGCTATTTAACGTATGCGATGAGCGTGATTGTCAGCCGTGCGTTGCCCGATGTACGTGACGGGCTAAAACCCTCGCAGCGGCGTATTCTTGTGGCGATGAATGACCTGAATCTTGGCCCGAACGCTCCCCGTGTGAAGTGTGCCAAGATCTCGGGCGACACCAGTGGCAATTATCATCCGCATGGTGAACCGGTGATCTATCCGACTTTGGTGCGGATGGCGCAAGAGTGGAACATGCGGTATGTGCTCATAGATAAGCAGGGGAATTTTGGGTCGATTGCGGGCTTACCGCCGGCCGCCATGCGATATACGGAAGCTCGTCTGAGCCCCATTGCGGCGATGATGCTCGAGGATCTGGATCTAGACACGGTGGATTTCGTACCGACCTATGACGAGCGGAATTTGGAGCCAACGGTTCTGCCGTGTAAATTCCCGAACCTTCTGGTCAATGGGGCGATGGGCATCGCGGTGGGTATGGCTACTTCCATACCACCGCACAACTTGTGCGAGATATGTGACGCGTTGATACGCGTGATTGAAGATCCCGAAGTCACGGTGGATGAGTTGTTGGAGATCGTTCCCGGACCGGACTTTCCAACGGGTGGGATTATTTGTGGTCGGAGCGGTATTTTGCGCGGGTACCGCACGGGCCGCGGCACGATCGTCGTGCGAGCTCGAGCTCGGGTCGAGACCAATGAACGGGGGCGATCGCGGATCATCGTTTCGGAGATCCCGTACCAGCAGTTTCGTGACCGGGTGCTGGAGAGAATCGCCGAACTGGTCAATGAAGGGCGCATTCAAGGCATAAGCGACATTCGTGATGAGAGCGATTTGGATGAACCGGTTCGGCTGGTCATTGAGCTGAAGCGCGATGCTGACCCGGATGTAGTGTTGAACCAGCTTTACGAGTTCTCACCGCTGCAGCAATCCTTTTCCTTGATCTTTTTAGCGCTGGTTGACGGGAAACCCCGAGAGTTGAATTTCAAGGAGTTGCTTCAGGAGTTTATTCGGCACCGGATTACGGTGATCCGCAGGCGCACGCAATTTCTTTTGCAGCGCGCACGAAAACGTAAACACACCATTGAGGGCCAGCTACTGGCGCTAGCCAATCTGGACGAGATCATTGCTCTGATTCGCCGGTCGCAAACAGCCGCGGAAGCCAAGGCTGCCTTGATGGCTGTTTCCTGCCCGGCGGCATTATTGCGGCGCGCCTTGGGTGACGCGGGGTTCGCCACCTTCCAGCAGGAGCGTGGAGTTGCCGAGGCATATCACTTAACGGCCGTGCAGGCCGAGGCCATCATACGGATGACCCTTGGCCAATTAGTCAACCTGGAACAGGAACGTTTGGCCGAAGAGCATCGGCAGTTGTTGGAGGAAATTCGCGAGTATTTGCGGATCCTGTCAGACCAGAGGAATGTTCTTGAGATTATCAAGTCGGATCTATTAGATATTCGTCGCCGCTTTGGGGATGAACGCCGTACGGAGATCAGCGATCAGGAAGTCGGGCCGGTCGACGTAGAGGATCTAATCCCGGAAGAAACGATGGTGGTGACGCTGACTCACCAAGGTTACATCAAGCGAACGCCTGCCAGTATCTACCGCGCACAACGACGTGGTGGGAAAGGGTTGACAGGTGCTAAAGCGGATGAAGAGGATCCGGTAGCCCAAATCTATATTGCGAGCACACATGACTATTTGTTGTTTTTTACTAATTTCGGCAAAGTGCATTGGCTGAAAGTCTACGACATTCCTCAACTGGGACGCGACAGTCGCGGACGGGCCGTTGTGAATTTGTTGGCACTGGAAGAGGGCGAACGAATTGCCGACTGTCGGGCGGTTCGGGATTTTCAACAAGCCGATCATTATTTGGTGATGGCAACACGTCGAGGGCTTGTGAAAAAAACAGCGCTACGAGCCTACAGTCGTCCCAAGCGCGGGGGCATTATCGCGCTGAAATTGCGCGAAGGCGACGAGCTTGTGGATGTGGCGGTTGTGGCCGCTGGCCAAGAACTCATGCTGGTGACTGCTAATGGGATGGCGATTCGATTCCCGGAGTCCGACGTGCGGCCCATGGGACGCAATGCCTCAGGAGTGCGCGGCATCCGCTTGCGCGAACCGGATCGAGTCGTTTCCATGGTAGTCGTTGACCCGAATGCCACGTTGCTAACCGTCTGCGAAAACGGCTATGGAAAGCGCACGCCGTTCGGCCCTCCCGGATCCGAAGAACCCGAAGACGAATCGTCGTCTGCCAGCCGTTATCGAAGTCAACGCCGGGGAGGCAAAGGAATACGTGATATTAAAACGACGCGTCGCAATGGTAAAGTAATCGGTGCGGTGCTGGTACGCGATGACGATGAGGTCATTATGATCACGTCGCTGGGAAAATTGCAACGCATTCGGGCGGCTGACGTGAGCATCATTGGCCGCAACACGCAAGGAGTGCGCATCATGAAACTGGACGAAGGTGATAACTTGGCCGCGCTTGTCCGCGTACCGCGAGAGGAGCAGGAGTCGGATACCCTAGGCTAAGTCGGGTTACGAGGCTCATGGCGCGCCGAGCACTCATTACAGGCGCTACCGGACAGGATGGGGTGTATCTTGCGCATCGGCTTCTGGCCTGCGGTTATCAGGTTTGGGGGGCGACTCGCGATCCGACCGAGCACCGCTTAGCACGTCTGGGGGACTGGTACCGGCGTGTGCGCTGGGTCCGCTATGACCCAAGTAGTACCGATACTTGGCTAGCGATACTTCAGGCAGCGGAACCCCATGAGATTTATCACCTAGCCGGGCCGTCTTTTATTCCGGATTCGTTCGAGGATCCGGTAGCATCGGCCGAACAGTTGGCCATGCCGGTCGTGCGCTTATTGGAAGCGGTGCGACGTTCGCGGCCCAACACGCGCGTCCTCGTGGCAGGTAGTAGTGATGTTTTCGGATCACCGGAAGAAACTCCTCAGACAGAATGTACCCCCTTTCGTCCACGTAATCCCTACGGAGTGAGTAAAGTGTTTGCCCACGGAATGGTTCGGTTCTACCGCGAGCGGTTTGGTTTGTTTGCCTGTTGTGCCATTCTGTACAATCACGAATCGCCAAGGCGTGACGAGCGGTTCGTCACCCGGAAGATATCGCTGGGAGTAGCACGCATACACTTGGGGCTCCAGCAAAAACTGGTGCTGGGGAACCTTGATGCACGTCGGGATTGGGGGTTCGCTGGAGATTACGTTCGCGCAATGCACCGCATGCTACTGGTTGCGGCGCCTCAGGACTTTGTGATCGCGACGGGCCAACAACATTCGGTGCGCGAGTTTTGTCAAGTCGCCTTTGGATGTTTGGGAATGGATTATCAGCTCTATGTTGTCAGCGCCCCCGAACTTGTCCGCCGAGACGACTCGCGGTACCTGTGTGGCGATGCCTCGCGGGCACAGTTGCACCTAGGCTGGAAACCCCACGTAAGCTTCAACCAATTAGTCGAACTGATGGTACTTTCCGATGTCGAACGGTTGGTGCGATCGTGCCGGAATAACCGAATGTAATAGATCGGGTCCGTTGGAGCATGCCGGTTCGATGCCTCGTGAAAAACCATGGCGTAAGATGAAAGAGAGGTTCGAGGTCCAATAACTTAGCCCATCGTGGCATAGGTTGTACGTTTTCATATCGAGGAAATGTCAGGGAAAGCCCGGTCTTCCCAACGGGAGTACGCTCGATGAATATCGCGATGATCGGAACCGGTTATGTCGGTTTAGTTACGGGTACTTGTTTTGCGGATACGGGCAACGATGTGACGTGTGTCGATATCGACTCGGCAAAGATCGCCGCGCTGAATCGTGGGGAGGTTCCCATCTATGAACCGGGCTTGACAGAAATGATTCATCGAAATGTCAAGGCAGGGCGATTACGTTTCACCACCGATATAGCCGAAGCCATTCGTACAGCGGAAGTGGTGTTTATTGCGGTCGGCACCCCTCAGGCGGACGATGGTTCTGCGGATATGCGCTATTTTTGGAGCGCTATCGAGCAAATTGCGCCGCATCTAGCCCCCAACGCAATCGTCGTGATTAAAAGTACTGTGCCTGTGGGGACGAATGCCGAGGCACATGTACGGCTCATGGAACTTACGGGGCGCGAGGTCGAGGTGGCAAGTAATCCGGAATTCCTCAAGGAAGGTGCAGCCATCCAGGACTTTACCGTTCCGGATCGTGTGGTGGTGGGCGTGCACAAACCCGAAACCGCGGAGGTCCTCCGGCGGCTGTACGAACCGTTCTTGCGCACCGATCATCCATTCCTGGTCATGTCGCCCTCGAGCGCTGAATTAACAAAATATGTGGCCAATGCCATGCTTTCCACGAAGATCAGTTTCATCAACGAGATGGCCAATTTGTGCGAGCGCCTGGGGGCCGATATCAACGATGTGCGGCGTGGCATTGGTCACGACAAACGTATCGGATTCGCATTCTTGTTCCCTGGTGTTGGCTATGGCGGTAGTTGTTTTCCGAAAGATGTGCGTGCTTTAGCCGCCACTGCCCGCCGGGTCGGTTTGGAACCTCTCATGCTCCAGGCAGTCGATGAAACCAACAACCGTCAGAAGAAAGTCCTCATTCAAAAGATTCAGAAACATTTCGGCGACAACCTTGCGGGAAAACGTTTTGCCATTTGGGGCGTGTCATTCAAACCGCGCACCGATGATATTCGCGAAGCGCCCGCTTTAGTGTTGATCGATTGGCTGTTAGAACAGCGGGCGAGCGTGGTGGTTCACGATCCGGAGGCCTTGCGGAATCTGCGGCGCCGTTACGAGGACCGTGTGATCTATTGTGACACCTCGATGGATGCATTAAATGGCGCTGATGCCCTGGCAATCAACACCGAATGGAGTGAATTTCGGCATCCAAACTTCCGGGAAATGCGGCGGCGGATGAAAGCGCCGGTTATTTTTGATGGTCGCAACTTGTACGACCCGCGCGTGATGCGAGAATTAGGTTTTGCCTACTACTCGATCGGCCGAACGTCGGTTCGTCCAGAGTAGTTCGCATTGGAAAACTACTTGCGAATGGCGCGAAACAGGGTACCACGATGGAATTGATCGCCGTGATCACAACCACTGCAACGCAGGAAGAAGCGGAGCGTCTTGCCAGACGCTTGCTCGACGAGCGGTTGGCGGCATGTATCCAAATATCCGGACCGATGGTGAGCCTTTATCGTTGGCAGGGGGCGATCGAGCGGGCAACCGAGTATCGTTGCTGGATCAAAACTCAACGCCGACTGTTTCCACGCGTCGCTGCTTTGCTTAAGAAGGAGCACTCCTATCAGGAACCTCAAGTCATCGTTCTGCCCATTAGTGAGGCAAGCCAAGGGTATCGCGATTGGGTGGCAGCCGAAACGGATGGATAGGATCCTACTCGAATCCTTTTGGCCCAGAGGCCGCCTACGATGGCATGGCACGTGTTTCACGCCTCGCTTCATCCGCGGTCCGGCCCGTGGCAATTCGAGCCACCGCAGATCGTAAGTCACGTCGAGGTTCGTCCGGTACGATACCCGCGCGAGAATTTTTCTCTTACGTTTCCGGTGTCCTTCCAGGAACTGGCGGCACGCTGGGCGACTTTACCCCATGGAGCGCTTGAGCCGGATGGTTCTTTTTGGTGGTGCAGCCCGCCGGCAATAGCGGCGAGCGAGTCCCGGGCGAGCCAGATCGACGGCATGTTTTATGAGCGCGAGCGAGCGCTGTACTACGTCGAGTTTCGCGGCAGCGCATCGACCGAAGCCCTGCATGCTTGGTTGACCGACATGGGCCTGGCACCCGGAATAATCGTCGTCCAACTGATGACCTTGGGACTCTTTGTCACCTGGAACGACTTCCTAGCCCTGTCGGCCAGCGATCGGGGCGATATACGCTAGGTGCGACACGATCGAATCGCAACACGATTGCATAAGAAAAGAACGCGGGGCTCGACACGCGGTTCGTATGGAGCCCCGCTCACCGGCCTAACGTCACTTCCACCGGGCTCGTTATCTGGTCTGGACGACCTGTCGCATCACTTTCAGTAGTTAAACGTCACACCCGCAAAAGCTCCATGCAATATCAAGCTTCCGTTTGAATCAATTTCGCGAACGCTGTCCACGGTCCAGATATTGTCTAAAGGAATTTGGTTCGTCGACAGGGCTACTCCGGTAAGGGCGACAGCTCGATAGCCGCCCGTGAGGCTGATGGTACGCGTCAGTTGATAGTTGCCACCCAAAACCACTTCGCTCAGGAACGCTACGTCATTCTTGCTGCTACGAACGTCAATTACTTCTCCATCAAAGGCCCCACCTGGGTTGTCCACTACGGCGAATCCGTTGGTACCACCAATCGACGATCGGTGACGAATGTGATTTCCGTATAACCCGATTTTCGCATCGGCGAATAAATTGAACCAACTGGTTGGTTGATACGTTACGCGTCCGCCGATTTGGGCACCGACCAGTGAGTTAACAACATCGATCGTGTAAGCTATCTCCTCAGGATCTCCGGTGAACTCTTCATCAACTCGATCGGAGGCAAACTGGAAGCCCTCATCGAAACGGAAATAGCGAACACCCAGCGCCGTAGAATAGCGCCAGCAGGAATCTTCGATTGGCCACACGAAGTTTAAGAAATTGAGCTCGACGTTCTGAAACTGAAAACTTCGCAATAGCCGGTGACGCTCAACATTGTTGAAGAAATCATCTACGGGTTCGTTACCGGTCCGTGGGTCATAGACCAGGTTGTCAAAACGGATCCAGGTTCGTAGATTACCACGCAGTCCGCAGTCGCAGGCGTTTGCCTCACGCACATCGGGAAATAGCCCCCAATAGACCAATTCCCAAGCATACTGTCGGCAGTGGAAGTATCGACCGACCCGTGTTTCAAAACCGCCGGCCCAGTCCATATCGGCATGGCGGCTGGCCAACAGTTTGTAATCGGGAAAAGCGGAATCGTAACTGAGCCAAACATCATTCTCGTTGTCCCGCGTCATTACCAATCCATACACGCCACCGAACCAATCGCTGCACAGTCCGTCGGCATAATATCCCCATCCCTGATCAGTTCCTTTGGCAGCGGGCGCGGAGCCAGGTTCACTTGATTCTGGAGCAACGATCGGGGGAGGGCCATATAGGGAAGCCGTCGAGTAAACTGGTGCTGTTTGGCCGGAAGGTACCGCTGTCCGCATCCCCACCCCATAATTAGCTGCTGCCGGATTCTGCCAAGCTGGCGCCGTGATACCTGGTGTCACAGGCAGTGGGTAATCTTGTCCCGCGGGTAGTAATGTCGGCGGAACCGAAGGAATTTGATAGTCCACTACAGCGCCTTGACCATAGCTCGGTGCTGACTGTGGACCGGCATATTGGGCGAGTGCCTCGCACGCTACATAGCAGGTGGCCAAGAGCCATAGCATCCCGTGCCGCGTTCCCATGAACATCCTGATGTCTCCTTAATACTTGTGTGCCATCCCGGCCAGCGCGGTGCGCATAGTATTGATAAACCGTGCTTGCCTCGGGCCCTCCTCGTGCGGCGTCCGTTCACCGGGTTTGGACCTCCTGTCCACTCGTTGCTTGGCATCGACAGCCAATACTTCACATCGTGCGTATTTCGGTCTAGAGAGCGGCCAATTCGTGGTGAGGGGATGGTTTTTCAGGATCAGTAGAAACATTCCCCATTTCGCGCAGGGTTTAACTTCCACAATAAGCATGTTGGATTTCTGTTGGATAGCAACTTGTAGCGCGGCCGAGCCGTGGCACGATCACTTCGACAGGCACGAGCTGCACCAACCCGTCGGCCGTCAAAACAAGAACTTCCGGCACCAAACCGATATCCGGCATAACCCCGCGATTGATGTTCAAGCGTTTCGCGGCAATGCGTGGTGGCCAAGCGAAGTTTGCCCAACTACGTCAAAATAGCTCGCAACACCCACCCTATACTCTCTTGCTTACTCAAACGGAGCACTGTGTGTGCGTCTCATGTGCAGGTACGGCGTGACTGTAACCGAGCTGGCTGTCACGCGGGGTACGCCCTATCGCTTCTGAAGACGGTTAGCTTTCGAGAGCCAATTCGGTTAGCGAGCGGCTCTGTTGAGCCCTCGCTGGACGCAGCGCCATTGCCAAGAAGCACTCGCACCGCCTTACATTGGGGCGGGCCGAAAAAGGCATACCCACTCCAGGCCCGGCAACGGACCGATGCTTTCATCGACCATCAACAGAGATACCTCGTTTTTGTTCCTGCCGCGGAAAAGAGGCAAACCTCCGCCATGGCCAGCCGTTTACAGCAAAATCCCACTTACAATTAAGACGCACACCCCAAGGCCACCGCGGAAGCCAAAAACATTTGCGAAAACTCGGGATAAAAAGGCACATTCATGATGGACCTCGCGGAGAATACTGAATTTGTTTGACGAATGCAGCTTTCGCGAAGTCGCTTTTCATGCGCCAAGCCCAATTGTGAACGAAAAACTCGCAGTTTGAGTATTTAGGAACCTCTGCATAATTCGCCCGTATTGTACGGAACCTTTTAACAAGTCG
>CAYRMD010000050.1:0-40613 GCA_964425225.1 uncultured Pirellulaceae bacterium
ACTTGTTAAAAGGTTCCGTACAATACGGGCGAATTATGCAGAGGTTCCTTAAACCACGTTTGAATCAGGGCACATCGACAGAAGAGGATGTTATGGAACTTGTTGGGCGAGTGGCAATTGTTACGGGTGCTGCCAAAAGATTGGGCCGTGCCATGGCGCTGGAGTTAGCTCGGGCCGGCTTGAAGGTCTGCGTTCACTACTGTCATTCCGCAACGGATGCCGAAAGCATCTGTCGAGAAATTAGACTACTCGGATCAGAGGCAATTGCTGTTCAGTGTGACTTTGCGCAACCGAATGCCAACCTTGAGCAGCTCGTCGAGATGAGTTTTGCCGCTTGGGGGCGAGTCGACGTACTGGTCAACAGCGCGTCGGTCTTCGAGCCTGCCACGCTTCAGAGCGCAACGACCCAGCAGTTCGATCATCATATCGCGGTCAATCTGCGAGCGCCGTGGCTGCTGTCTCAGGCCTTTGTGCGTCGGCTGAGTAGAGACCAACAAGGACACATCGTCAATATCGTCGACTGGCGGGCTCTGCGGCCGGTTCCAGGGCACTTCACCTACACGCTAACCAAGGCAGCTCTCTGGGCGATGACTCGCTTGCTGGCTCAGGAACTGGCACCGCAGGTACGTGTCAACGCCATCGCTCCCGGGGCGATTCTCCCGCCTCCTGGGGCGGATGCGAGCTATTTGGACCAGCTAAAATCGCAAATACCGCTTGCACGAACGGGAAACGTTTCCGATGTTACAGAAGCACTCCTGTTCCTGCTGCGATCGGAGTTCGTAACGGGTTGTGTCCTGCCTGTAACCGGTGGGCAAGAACTGTGAGTGGTCGTTGCCATGCGACAGGTAGACCTACCAACTGCCACGTATATGCCGGGCTTGGCCCATAGCACTTTGGCTATAAGGAGCTTGAACACCCGTGGATGAAATCTATATTCGCGACTTGGTCGTGCGGGCGATCATCGGTACAAACCCCGAGGAACGTATCGAGCGCCAAGATGTTTTGATCAATCTCACATTATTTACGGATACGCGGAAGGCGGGGCTCACCGACAATTTGGAAGACACAGTCAATTATCGTGATATTGCAAAACAAATCCTCACACTCGCTGAACAATCCCAGTTCTATTTGGTCGAAAAACTAGCTGAAGAGATTGCGCGCGTCGTTTTGGCGGATCCTCGCGTGGTTCGCGTACGTGTCCAAGTAGATAAGCCTGGGGCGGTGCGGTTCGCCAGGTCCGTTGGCGTGCAAATCGAACGGGGACGCCAGTGATGGCTAGGGCTACGGGCGGGCCGAATCGATTCTTGGCACTTTTCTGCTTGGGATCGAATATCGAACCGGAGTACTATCTTCCTCGAGCTGTTCAAGAACTGGTCCAAATTGCCGGTTCCGTTCGATGTTCGAGCGTCTGGCAAAGTCGTGCGGTTGGATCTGAACCACAACCCGACTATTTGAATGCTGTGGTTGCTTTGCAAACAGACTGGTCCATAGAGAAGTGGTGTCAAGAAATTCTGCCGCATGTGGAAACGCAATTGGGACGCGTTCGAGACCCGGGTAACAAAAATGCCCCAAGGACCATTGATATCGACCCGGTGCTCTTCGGCAACCAGGTGCACATCATTGGGCATCGATTGATACCCGCTCCAGAATTGGTGGAGCGATGGTTTGTGGCTGTGCCGGCAGCCGAAGTAGCGCCGTACCTACAACACCCGGTGGACGGACGCACGTTATGCAAGATTGCACATGATCTTTGGAGCTGCATCAACGAGACACCTCGTACTCGTCCCGATGTACGGTTATCGCTGTAAAGGAACGTTACGGCAATGCCTTCGTGCATCGAATGGATGGGACGAGCGAGTCAATAACCGATTCGTTGCCAGTGCATCGGAGGCCCCGCCCTGGCGATACCTGCGTAACAAGCGCTGAGCAAAGACGCGAAGCTGACCGACCATGGTATGTGCTTCTCGATTTTAGGTTGGAGGCAGTGGGCTATCACCCGGGTTTGGCCCATCGCACTCGAATATGGCTAGCTTTACAGAGCCGCGACCGTGAGGGGGCGGCAACCCATCAGAGCCGCGATCATAAGGGGGCGGCACTTCAATCGAGTACGACTTCCAGAGACACCGGAGCTTAAGGAAACAACGGATTTGTCCGATCCGTTGTTCCTTGGGTTTCTGCGTTCAATCTCCTTGCGCCTTTGCCGCTGAGTCTCCTTGCGTTGAATGGAATTGGCCGCTTTCTTACGGTTGCGGCTCTGTTGAGCAACGCCTTTGCCAAGTACCACCCGCATCGGGTCGCATGCGGTGGAGCGGCAGAAGGCAGACCTACGCCAGGCGCGGACGGCAATTAAAGGATCCATTCCACCTACAATCAAAACGTACACAGAGTTCATTGAGCGGTGGGTGAGGCTTTCTCGGCCAACCACATGGGAACCTGCCCGTCGCCGGTGAGCTCGCCTTGTAGCACCCATGCCAGATTAAAGCGTGCCATCTGGCATCCAGCATATTGACGGCCATCCTGTCCAAATTCGAACTGTAGGAAAATCCATCCTGCACTGGGAGTTTCTGGTCTTCCAGCCGCTAGCGATGAATAGGCGCTGAGGTCAGGATATACCAAGCGTTTGATGGGCCAGGTGCGACCGCCGTCGAAGCTGGCCCAGACCGTTAATCGAATCCGCTCGTGACCATCATGGTCGGCGTTACTGTAAAGGAGGATATCACGTCCGGCGACAGGCAAACGTACCAAGCCGGCGAACATACCGAAGTGACCGTTGTAATTGGCCCCGCGCCGTTCGGAGCCGCGATATCGCGGCCCATCCGGCAAAACACGGCAGTGGAAGATATCGGTCCATGACAGGCCTCCGTCGTCGCTAAAAGCGATCAACCGGTCATGCCGCATGGGTTCATCCGGCCTGAAGTAGCTCTTGCGCATCGTGCACAGTAAACGGCCGGTGGACAATTCCACAATAGCTGCCTCACCTGTGCCGCGCGGCAACGGTCCGCCAACCTGCCAAGTGGAACCACCATCGTCACTGTAGATAACGGTCGCGTACCGCTGGTGATCTACTCGATAGACGCGGGCCGGTCGAATGAGCCTTCCAGCCTGTGGCCCGCGCAGGAGCGTCGTACCGTGTTCCATCATATGCAAAGACGGCAAAAAACCGTGGCTATCCGTGTGGAAGACTGGCTCCATGACCTCCCAAGTGCGCCCGTGGTCTTTGCTACGATAAACGGTCCTGGGAGCGGAAGTGCCATCCACCGGTGGATGTTCCGGATGCACAAAGAGCAACACATCGCCGTTTTGTTCGTTTACCAAAGCACCGCCACCGTGGATGCCGCGTCCCACGAAGACTTCTGATCCCCAGGTAGATCCACCATCCTCACTGCGGCGCACGCGCAAGCGAGTGCTTCCCCAAGTAGCCAGTACGGTACCGTCGCGAGCGACCACCACATTCGGAAAACGCTCGTCCGAAAAAATCGGTTGCATCTCGAATTTTGGTTCACCTAAGAACAACTTGAGCGGCCCGTCGAAGGCTGGGGGCATATCGCTAAAAGAAAAACGACACAGCAACAGTACCAGGCCACAGCTTAAGAGAATCCTGCCGATCAGAAGCCGCGTTGGGCGCATAGATCAAACGTCTCTGTTTTAGTGCAATAACCTACCTAAACATCCATGGGGAGTTAAAAAACTGGAGGGAAACTTCACCCACAGCCGGCCTGGGGACCTGTGCAAGCCGAAGCGTGGTACCGACCCGGCACGTTAGTCATGAGCTGCCGAGAGAGTCAATCGGCCTGCTCGGAAGGCTTCGGCCATAGCTAGCGGTACTTCAGCTTCGGCCAATACTAGCCGAGCCCGATTCTCTGCTACCTTGGCACGCATTTCCTGTTCGGTTGCAATGGCTTCCGCACGGCGTTGTTCAGCCCGCGCACGGGCTACTCGCGTGTCCGCTTCGGCTTGATCAGCTTGGAGACGAGCCCCGATGTTTTCCCCCACATCCACGTCGGCAATATCAATCGAGACAATTTCAAAAGCTGTGTGAGCATCCAAGCCTCGCGCTAAAACTTGCTTCGAGATGCGGTCAGGATTCTCCAAAACCTCAAGATGCGTATCTGCCGAACCAATCGCCGTGATGATCCCCTCGCCTACGCGAGCGATAACCGTTTCTTCGGTGGCTCCGCCAATGAGTTGTTCCAGATTGGTGCGGACCGTCACCCGGGCCCGAACCCTGAGCTCTACGCCGTTCTTGGCAATCGCGCTTAACGTAGTTTTACCGCTGCGCCGCGGGTCCGGACAATCGATCACTTTAGGATGCACACTGGTACGCACCGCGTCCAAAACATCGCGACCGGCAAGGTCTATAGCTACCGCGCGATCAAAATCCAAATCGATATTGGCTCTCTTAGCTGCTATGAGCGCACTTATGACATTGGGTACGTTACCACCTGCTAAATAGAGCGCTTCAATGCGCTGCGTGCTAATACCCGTACGGCGATTAATGTCAAGGCCGGCTCCTGCAGCCATGATCTTGGCCTCGACAATCACCCGAGGATTCACCTGACGGAAATACATTCCGATTAAACTCAAGAAACTGACATCAGCCCCCGTCATAAACGCTCGAAACCACAGAGCACCGTATTTTAACACGAATACAAACAGCATCAGCAGAAACAAGACGAAAATCAGGATCGCGCCAAACGCGAGGTACACCCAGAAATTGTTCGAACTCTGAGCGATTAGCCAGACCCCATCAATAAACATGGCGATCTCTCCAGTTGTACGAGCACCTACGATAAACCGCCATCGCTTCGCGTCTACTTTTAAGCTCCGCGCCTATGATAACATCCTCCCCCAACCGATGGAATCCTCGGCGGGAAAGTCAAAGCCTTTCGTGAAGTGCGTGCATCACATGTGTAGGTAAAGAGTGTAAACGCAAAGGCACAGAGGCGGAAGGAAATTTAACGCAGAGACGCAAGGGAAACAGACTGGACAAGTCCATTGTCTCGTTGCGCCTCGGAGTCTTTGGGTTTGTTACCACATTGGCCGCTCCCTATCGGTCGCGGCTCGGTTGGGGTGCCGCTTGGATGATTTAACCGAGAGTTCGGATCACGTTTCTGAAGGTCGGTTCAATCGGTGGTGTTGAAGCCCGCTACAACTCTCGAGGTTGGCTAGTCGATCCAACCGCCTCCTAACACGCGGTCTTCGTCGTAGCAGACGACGGCTTGTCCGGGAGCCACTCCAAAACAGGGTTCGTCAAAAACCACATGCAATCTCCCGCCTTCTACTGCCCGCACCGAGGCGCTGATCGGGCGTGACCGGTACCGGATTTGTACCTGACACCGGCGGGGCGTCACGGGTGGGGATACGAGCCAGTTGGTGTGGGAGGCCCAAAGCTCGCGACGCGCCAGATCTTCTCGCCGGCCAAGTACCACGCGGTGACTTTCTTTTTCGATTTTCACAACGTAGTACGGTTCCCCGAGCGCTACACCGATACCTCGCCTTTGGCCTACTGTAAAGCGTTCGATCCCCTCGTGCCTTCCTACCACACGCCCGTCTACGGTCACCAACTCGCCAGCAGTGTCACACTCGCGGCGCAACTGGCGGACAAAACGACCATGATCGCCATCGGGAACAAAGCAGATTTCTTGACTATCCGGCTTGTCAGCCACCGGTAACCCCAACTCGTCCGCCAACGCGCGAATCGCCGTCTTTTGATATTCTCCTACGGGCAAAAGCATCCGCCTAAACCAGCGACTTGCCACTCCAAATAGTACATAGGACTGATCCTTGGTCCGATCCAGACCCCGCAATAACGCCCAACCGTCTGGCGTGTTAACCAGACGCGCATAGTGTCCCGTAGCCACGTAGTCAGCCGATAGACTGTCTGCATAAGCGAAGAGCTTGCCGAATTTTACTAAGTTGTTGCAGACGATACAGGGATTGGGAGTACGGGCTTGTAGGTATTCCTCGACGAAGTGGTCGACGATTTGCCGGAATTCGGTTTCCAGATTGAGAACGTAAAATGGAATATCTAGCTGATCCGCAACGCGGCGTGCATCAGCTGCGTCCTGTGCTGAACAACATCCCTGCCGGTGGCCAGGCCGCTCTTCAAGCAAGGGTAGCAACGGTGAATGGTCTTCCACCGCACAGCTTGTAACCGCTTGTTCACCATGGCGCATAAAGACGCCGATCACTTCGTGGCCGGCTCGCTGCAACAGCACAGCCGCCACACTACTGTCGACGCCCCCGGACATCGCTAACAACACACGCGCCATGGCTTTCCTCGGCCAATTAGTGACTCATCCAGCCGCCGCCCTGGTCTATTTTAGGTCTGCGGAGCCAGTTCGCACAGGACGAAATTCAATATGGCTCGACTTTTGCCATACGGCCCGATTCAGGATTAAAAGCGATATAACACAGAGGCGCAAAGCCGGAGAGGCGCGGGACGAGACAGAGGGCAAGACTCGGTCAGGGTTTGGCGAAAAACGTGTTTTTGCACAAAGCAGCTCGGCCTAAGCGACCGAGAGACTTCGCAAGGCGCTGCGTCATAAAGAGGCCGGCTCAATTCTTCATTCATTGCGGCAAACGGCCGACGTAGTTTTCGGTCTTAATAGGTATGCTGCCCTAGAAGGCTGAACGTGTCCCGGCTAACTTAACGATAGTTCGGCCAAACGGCTGGTAGGTTCGGCCAGCACATGAAAGCTGTCGGCAACTGGGGCTACAGGGATCCGAGCCGCTGTTGGTGCCATGGTTGCCCGTTCATTTAAGGAGGTGTGGGCAGATGAGTAGGGTGGCCCATTGGAAATCCGATTGCATTTGGCAAGCTAATGCCCTTTTAGCTGAAGGGCCGTGTTGGCTACCCGAGCGACAAGCTCTGTTGTGGGTCGATATTGAATCGTCTGAGGTTCACTGTCTGGATCCGTATGGCAAAAACGAGCAGGTTTGGAAAATGCCCTGTCACGTAGGAGTAGCAGTTCCGACACGTCGCGGTGACTTTCTTACGGCTACGCGCGACGGCTTTATGCGGCTGGATCCGAACACGGGCGCAATTACTACCCTGGTCGATCCCGAAAATGATCGACCGGGAAATCGGTTCAACGATGGAAAGTGCGACCCGCAAGGCCGTTTTTGGGCGGGAACGCTGTCCTATCAGCGAACCCCGCACGCTGCTGCTTTGTACCGCCTGGATCCAGACCTCTCTGTGCACCGAATGCTTGCCGATGTGACCACATCGAATGGGTTGGCATGGAGTTTGGACGGTCACACCATGTATTACATTGACACTCCCACACGTCGCGTCGACGCTTTCGACTTTGATCCCCATACAGGTTCGATTTGCAATCGTCGAACTGTGGTTACCATTGACGAGTCGCTGGGAAAACCTGATGGAATGACAATCGACGTGGAAGGTATGTTGTGGGTAGCGTTATGGGGAGGTTGGGCTGTAGGACGATGGAATCCACAAACTGGGCAATTGTTGGGTAAGGTAGAGGTGCCGGTCGAGCGTACGTCGTCGTGTTGTTTTGGCGGCCCCGACTACGCAACCCTGTTTATTACCACGGCCCGCACCGGTCTTGTTCCGGCTGCACTGGAACAACAACCGCTTGCCGGAAGTCTGTTTGCTGTTGAGACTGGCATCCGCGGACTGCCTCCGGTCCCATTCGCTGGATGAGGGTGGGTACGGAGCGATAACTTCCGTGAAATGGCGACTCGAAAACGAGTCTTACCTGCGAGCTTAGAATTGCAACGTGCTTCCGTGTGCGTCTTGATCGCGGTGGGGTACATCTCCAACGCAGCGGGTTATCGCCCGGGTTGGTTCCTTCTCGTATTGAGCCAGGACCGCAAGGAAGCAGGTAGAATCACTTAAGGAAGCTCTGATCAACCGACTGCCGTGCGAAATGTTCGCGTGACGGCGCCGTTGTCTGCTGGCAATATATTTGCCGCGCCGTTTTCTGTTCCTCCGTGTCCGCTGTGTCTCGATGGTGCAAAACCTAGCGTGCGCACAACCGGCCGCGAGAAGAACGCTGAGCTTAGCCAAAGGATTCTAGAGTCTGTGCTTGATACCTGCCGACTGTTCAAGAGGTTCCCGTGCAAAAACGCTGACTCATGCAGAGGCTTCTTAACGTTATCGCGCAATCAGAACAGCATATTGATAGGAAGCCGCTCCTTGCGCCTTGGCGATTTTGTGTTTCGGCAGTTCATCGAAACGTTGCCTACAATCACGGCGCATCCACTTGCCACGTGCCCTTACGTAACCTTGACGACAAGTCCACGGACAGTTTCTCGAAATTCCCTTGCTCCGTTCACGAGCGTGGCGAGAAAATGTTTTCTCCTGATTGCGAACTTTTTGTCGGAGGATGTTTCTTGATCCATTCCAATAACAGTTTCTCTAAGATTTCATAATACTCATCTTCTTGCATCGATGCTTTCCGTTCACGCAACTCTTCGATAGCCGCCTCCCATTTCTGTAATTCTTCTAACTCCGCGGAGGATAGCGTTTGGGTTTCCGAAGATAACCAATACCGGTTGCGTGCTGCCGTACCATCAGGATTTTTGTTGCGCGGATTCTTCTTGGGCCGGTAACCACGGAAGTCGGCGGCTTCTGTCCCTATGCCATCCCCATTGTCGTCCAGTAACGCGTGTTCGGTCGCCAATCGCGCCTCATTTCGGTAGAACTCTTCGGTCCGCCGCGATGCCAATAGGAATGATTCAAAAACAGAAATCTGCTCATCCTTATCAAGATCGGCTTGTGGATCTGCTATTGCTTCAGCGAAGTATTTTCCAAAACGGCTGAAGTAAATTTCCGTGCCACTCCGTGTGGAGCTAATAACGATGCGATTCGGCGCCGAAAGGTCTTTGAGAAAAGCGCCGCTGCAGGAAAAGCAAAGAGCGATGACCAGTGGCCGCCGTGCTGCCTTGCACCATTCGGCTAACTCCAGGGGAGATACATCAGGACCGCGCAAATTAAATTTGGCGATGCGGCCGTTGTACGTGCCGTGACCAATGAACACGACCCACAGAGGGGCTTTCGAAGGCAACGACGCTAAATGCAACAATTCTTCGCGCAGCGCGTCGCGATCATCACCCGCTAAGGGGGGAGCAGCCGGGTGCCCAATGAGGTGAACAGTCCGACCGCTGCTTTGTGCTGATTCTTTCCACAGCTCGGCCCACTGCAGAAACTGTTCGCCGTAAATCGGCTCTCCTTCGGCACCCAGCACCAGCAGCAACTGTTCAGACTCCTCCGCCACAGACTGACGGGCCGACGTATCGCCCGGCCTCATACCGGCCAAAGTAACGCCGAGTAAAGAAAACACCATCAGCCATATCCAGCATTTACTTTCCGCACTGGATAACCAAATAGTGCAATGGGCACGTTCTGATCGACGCGATATCAATATTTTGTGATAGACAACAGTCACTGAGTCGTTCATGGCAAGCCCTTCAGGCGGCGCACTGCCCATTCAGCCAGTAGGGCCACAAAGACAACGGCCAGTACTGCCCAGCGATGCCACAAGGGATAAATCCAAGGGTCAGTTATCGGCACTTTTCGTGATGGCAGGACCTGGACGAACCGTTCCAAGCGGTCGAGATCTAACACTTGTCCACCTGTGGCTTTGGCCAGACGTTCCATCGAGTGACGGTCCGCGGAAAGCGATCGCAGTTCTTCCGCCATCGGTTGATGCACCCACCCGCTTTGGACCGGTTCGAAGGTCTCTCCATCTGGGCCAGTGGCCTCGAGCACTACGCGGTAGTTTCCTTCTTGGCGACAGACGAAGTCAGCTCGATACACGCCCGGCTGCATATCGTCTTGTTCGGCTGTCAGGCTCCACTGCTGTCCGGTTGGAACGGTAACAGTCAGGCGCACTTGGGCATTATCCAAAGGCTCGAACTTCGGATCGCGCAGTCGCGCCACGACGTGGACCAGGCGTTGAGCTGTGGGCTTTTCAATGGACACTTCGGCCCGCCGTAGGCCTCCTGTTACCAGCCAGCGTATGAGTTGCATCCAGTGAAACTGAAAATCTTCGGCTTGTCGGGTATCCAGTTGCTTGAGGTACCAGCGCCAAAGATCCCCCACTAACAAGGCTGCTGTGCGCCCGCGGCCGAACCGTTGTGTTACCAGCGCCGGATGAATGCGACCCTCGGTGTCACGCACTGTGAGCAATACAGAAGCCCCCGGTTTGGGTTGCCCTACGGCATTGCGAACCAGGAAAGGCGGAAGGCCTTCCAGCCGCTCTTGTTCTTCGTTCCAGGTGTTCCGCAGGCGTAGCCAGGGTTGGAGTTGCCCGTCGCGTGTCATTTCGAGGCGGTAGCCGCTATCGGCACTTCGGTAGGCGTCCTCCGGCCGAGAAGTGGGAATGTACACTGGGGCCAGGTCCTCGAGCACGGTGCGTGCGAACTGTCCTTCTACGAACGACTCGCTTCCCCCCAATAGAAGTAATCCGCCCCCGCGCTGACTGACGTACCGATGTAGAAGCATGAGTTGATTGGCACTGAAAAAAGCCGATTCGATATCGTCCAGAATGATCGCATCATACCGAAACAGGTCCTCCTCACGAAGCGGAAAGCCTTCGCGCAGTTCTTCTGGCGATTCGATGCCTAATCGCAGCAATACCGGTTGATCGTGCCGTTCCAGTTCCTCTTTGTCGGCCACATCGAATCCACGGAAAAGCGGATTGATTTCCTGGAACTGCTCTCGGAAGACAAACTTCGGCTGGCGCCGGGCGATGCGAATCAAGGCTGCCAGCCGCACTTCTTGATCCTGTTCGATAGCTCGGCGCAAAAATTTGAATTCCCAATTGGGCCTACCGGCCACATAGAGCACACGATAAGGACCATGTGCCACATCGGGGCGGAACCACCGTTCGTTGTTTTCTAAAGTCACTTCGCGGGTGCGGGCCGGCCGTTCGGGACTCGACGGATCCGAGAGCTCCTCAGCTAGATAGGCTCGCACACGGAAAAAGTCCGATTCCTCTATGGGTCGGAATCGGAAAACCAATTGACGTTTGCCATCCGTGGCAGGCTGCCACCATTCGGTTTGCTCGACTTTTCCATGCTCATTGACAATCTGAATCACTACTTTTTGACCACCGACGCGTTGGGCGGCAATCGTTACGGTGACCGAAAGAGGGGCCGAGCGAAAGTGGCTCTCTACTGCCGCCACATCCTCGATGCGGACGTCGCATCCGACGCGATCACTACCGACGAGCACCGGGTAAATGGGTGGCCACGATTCGGATGGCTCGACCGCGTCGGTAGCGATGCCGTCGGTCAGAACAAGAATGCCGGCTACGGGTCGGCCGGTATATCGGCGTACCAATTCTTGGAGACTTTGCCCTAAAGCAGAACCGAGTCCCGAGAAGTCAAGTTCACGGAACGTTTCGACGTACCTTACTTCGTGGTCGAACACGTAACGCCGCACCTCGAAGTCTTGACCGAGTCGCACGAGCCAAGGCACATCATCCTGAAGACGTGCCAGCAGTTGGTCGCTGCGCTTCGATCCGCCTGGCTCATCGGATGCTTGCATGCTGCGGCTATTGTCGGCCAACACCAAAAACAGGTTGGCACCCGGACGTGGACGACTTCCGTGCCAAAGAGGTTCGGCCAGTACCACCAATAGCGTAACGAGTGCGATGGTTTTTAGGGCTGCCGCAAGCCAACGTACCGAGCGCGACGCTGGAGCCTGGAAATATGCCAGCACGACCAGCACGACGGCTATGCCAGCTAAAAGAGCTAAAAACCAAGCCCAGTGCGGGGCACCCCAGACCAGCGAGCCGATCATTGCCCACGGCTCCCCAACCGCTCGTAATACCGACGCACCTGCTCGTCATATTGCGGCGGTACAGGATCATGGTCGATCGGCGCCAAACGGTCCGAACGATCCAACCGGCGGATCTGTTGGTCGATTTGATCACGCAAGTCCGACAAGGGGCGCTCGATTTGTTCGCGTACGAGATCCCAAGTCGGTAGTTGCGAGTGACGCTTAAACTCTGCACGCAGGTTGCGCGCTCGATCTCGAATGCGCGATAATTCGGCGCGCATACGAGGCTCGTCGAGTAACTCCTCGACATCACGCAAGCGGTCGGCCCACTCTTGAAATCGTTCACCCCAAATCACGCCGCCGGTCGGCCATCGAAAGCCTCCCCATTGCTCAGGCCCTCCCGATCTCGAGCCATCTGTTACTGCTTCTGGACCAATCTGCCTCATTGAGTTCCGCGGCGAGGGATTTTCCCTGCCACCATTCTCGGATCGATTTTCTCGCTCCTGGGGACGACGTGACGGCGCGTTCTGTCGGGAATTGGTAGCCGGGGGATTTTCCCCGCCGTTTTCCGATGGGGAATTCGGCGATGCAGCATTTGCTGATGCATTGTCGTCGGTTGCGTTGCGGCTCGATCGCTCACCGGTTACATCGGATCGCTGTTGATCGGGGGATGGCTCGGGCGTGTCGCCGGTTGGTCGTTGGGTAGCCGATGCTTCGTCCGGGTTCCTACGATCGTCTCGATGGAATTCTCTAAAGGAATCAGCGCGCTGACCTGGAGCAGGGCGAACCTGCTCGTCGGGTGGCGTGGTCGAATCCGCGTGTTCGGCGTTTGCCGTTTCTGATGGTTGATCGGCTGGAGCATCACTAGCTTCGCGGCGCGTCCCACGCAAATCCTCTAAGGCACGCTCGAGCTCTCGCTGGGCGCGGCGCAGGGTTTCCAATTCGCTACCCAACACGCTCTCGGCTGCCTCTTCGATGTCCCGAGTCAGTTGCTGAATCGCTTCTCGAGCCTGTTGTTCAGGTTGGGTTGACTGGTCTGGAAATCCTCGTTGCATCCATTCGGCCGCTTGTTCCAGACGTTGTTCGGGTTGTGCCATCTGCGCTTGGCGATACGCTTCATACAGGCGGCGCGATAGGAGCGGTTCATCCTCTTCGGCTTGTTGCACGAGCTTTTCGATGGTTTCGAAGAGCGAGCGAAGTTGGGTGGCTTGACTTCGCAACTGGTCCGGCAGTGCTGATTGATCCTGATCATCCCGCAGGGAATTCGTTGAGGCGTTAGCTGTTTGCTGCATTCGCTGGGCGATTTGTTCCTGCCGCTCTTGCAAGGAGCGTGCTTCCTGCCGCAACTGGCGCACGGCATCGGCGTATTGGGAAGCGGCCCGTTGCCGGAGCTGGTCTTGAAGCTGGCGGAAATTCTTTTCCGCTCGCGTACCCTCAGTCAGGGCTTGTGAAAGGCGTCCCTGTTCGAGAGCCTCGGAGGCTCGCCGGACGTTCTCCCGCGTTTGCTCCAATTGTTGTTGTTCTTCACGCAGCGCTCCTTCCTGGGATTGTTGTTCCATTCTCTGTTGGAGCTCTTCCGTGTCGCGCAGGATTTCCTCTTGCTCATCGCGCAAACGTTTCAACTGCCGCTCCAAAGCCCGCCGTTCTTCCTCAGTGGATGCTTGGCGCAAGGCTGCTTCCAATTGACGCACCTGTTCATTGAGATCTTGTTGGCGGCGAGCTAATTCTCGCAATCGACTGAGATTGCGACGCAGTTCGCGCTGGCGTGGATCTTCGTCAGATGTGGCTTGCCGTTCGGTTTCATAACGGTTCGGATCGTGTCGCAATTCCAACTGATCGAGTTGCTCTTGGAGTGGGCTGTTGTTTCCTGATCCGGAAGAGCTCGAGCGGGAACGCTGTCGGCTGCGTACTACTTGATGCTCGCGTGCTCGCAGCTTAAGCAGTGCCTCGTAAGCTGACTTCTCCGGAGTCAAAGCCTCCAACAAGCTTTGCGGACTGAGCGTCTCAGCCGCTTTTTCCAGCAGTTGGCTTGCCGATTGCATCCAGCGCAACGCGTCGGCCATGTGACCCAGTGACTGGAGATCTTGCAATTCCTGTCCTAATTGCTGCAACTGTTCGATAGCCGACTGCTGGGACTCGGCCAGTAGGCGAGCATCCGAGCGGTACTCATCCGGACGTGACGCAATTTTATCGGAGCGTTTCAGCTTCCATGTCCCGTTGATGATTTCTTTTTGGAGGTCGGCCAACTGCTCGGCTGCGGATGCATTCGGGCTGTTGGAGCTAGAACGACTTTCTTGCTCTGCTTGCTCACCGGAATTCTGGCCTTCGCGGAAAATCTCCTCGAACGGCCGTACCTCCGCGAAGTACATGTCGCTTTCGACGCGTCGCAACTGTCCCTGATCGTTATAATCCTCGGCCCACCAGTAGAAGGATGCCAGTTGATCGGGCCGCGCCTGTTGTGACTCAAAATCGAGAACGTACTGCAGCATTTGGCGCGTGCCGCCCGGTGTCCTTTCGCCCAGCACCACCTCCACGGGATCATGTCCGCCGAATTGGACGGCAATCCCGTAACGCATGAGCCCAAAATCATCGACCGCTTGGCCTGCCAACGATAACTCTTCGAGCGGCGTAACGCGCACATCGCGCCCGGGCGCGATCCATTTGATTTCTGGTGGTCGGTTTGGAATCGCTTGGATAGAAAGTTCTGCCACAGGCGGTTTATCACGTCGGCCTTCGTGATCCCGAAGCTCGGCTCGCCATCGATTCGATTCCGTCAACGTCCAATAGCCCATGTAGCGGCACGAGTCCTCGGAATCAGGTCGTAAGACAATCGCGTTGCCTTGGCGGTCGACCAACTTGAGATACTCCACAGGTTTATTCACATAACCGGTTACGTGGATCTTCGTACCGACTACCGCGCTGGCTCGTCGCACATCCGCCAACACCTTCTCCGGCAAATTCGTGTAGGAGGGATATTCCAGTCGTAGGTCGAAACGCAACACGCGCGGGAACTCGAATACGCTGAGTGCATACCAGTCCGAGGCACCGCCCGGATATTCAATCCGGTAACGCATCGGTCCCCGCACGGCATCGATGCGACTGCCGAATAACGGGTCGTCCAAACTGCGTACCATCGCGTGACGAACGGTCGTTCCAGTTTGCGAATCCTCTATGACTAACTCTGCTTTCAACGGGGCATTGTTCGCGAAGCGAGCCGTGACCAGTACGGGTGAGTCTTTTTCGATCGAGGCATTACCGGGTTCTACGGAAACAGGCCCGGTCGTTGGTTCATCGAGCACGAGTCGCAATTGGGCATCGCCGGATCCTTCTACGGGAGGCGATAAGCTTCCCACTAAAACCAATGTTCCTACCAAAGCGACTCCAGCACCGAGCACGGCAGCATAGGCGATTACCAACCGACGGCCAGGGACCAGCTTCGTCCATCGGTTACGAAATTCGTGCGATAGAACTTGTCTCAATACTTGTTCCTGCAAATAAGTCAAACGAGTCCCCTGCGTCCGAAACTCCACGGCCGTGAGCAGGCGGGCATCCAAGTCGGGGAAACATGCCTCTAAACGCCGCGCTATGGTAGTGAGGGTACCGGCCATACTGCGGGCCCATTGCCACGCAACAAGCGTTCCCAGTGCGGCTATGGTGGCCAAGCTGACCGCCCATGTCGGTCCATCCAAGCCTAGCGAGCGATGCGACCACCAGACCACTCCGGCAGTCAAGGCGACTGCCCCCCAGCAGCCAGCCACACTGAGTGCCGTATACCAGGAGCGCACGCGACGTAGTACCGGGTGCAGGCGAGCTTCTAGGCGGTGTTCAACCACAAGCGGTTCCCTTTAGCTAATTGGCCACAACTCCTAGGAATGGTTCTTCACCACTCCACATGTCGAAGCTCCAATCGATGCAGCATCCGACCGGCGTCGTTACATTGTATCCGCAATCGTTGGCGGAAGTCTTCATCAAACCGTCCTAAATAAAGTCAATGCACTCTGGGCTTGTATGGGGACGTTTTCTTGAAAACGTTTTTGGAGGGTGGCTACCGTTTCAAGCATCGCCTCGCCAGGTTACCCGGATGCGGTCGCATGCAAGTCTGGTAGCGACCCGCTCGGCCCGTGATGTGAGGAAGCTGCTCGCGGTATACAGCGTGCTGCCAACCACGTTTCCAACACAAGTAAACCGAAGGCCCCGGCCAATAGCCAGCGCCACAATCGCTGTTGTCGCTCAAGCTCTTGGTCACGGGCCTGGCGCGCTTCTACCTCCAAACGCGCTTGGTCCGGAGCGTGCCCAGCGCGAACTCCCAATTGATCGAAAACACTCGGATCCATCGGATCGGTGCGCAATTCCGTTGCATCCAGGTTTACGCCCACCCAATATTGCTGCTGGCCATGCCGCACTCGGAAAAGGCCAGGGGTTTGCGGTGTAAACTTTCTGAATTGCTCAGCCGAATACCCGCGTTCGATTCCCTCCGGTTCCTGGATCCACACCGAGGCGTCCGCAGAAAGGTCTTCTATCCACGGTAGCGGTTTTCCCACCGTTGCCACTAAAGGAACCGGTAGAGCGCATCCTGCCCACGACAAGCAACCTTCTAAGAAAGGCACCCATTTCGTGGAAACTGCCCATTGGCTATCGGAAGGCTGCCAGCCACTGGATAGCAGCAGTACCGAACCGGATCCAACGGGGTATTCCAACAAAGCAGGATCATCGTTGTCGAACCGTACCACGGTGCGGAGCTTTGGGGGAGGCTGGATACGGCGATACTTCCAAAAATGGATTTTCGTGAAATCACGGTACCGTGGATCGTCCAGCGCGACAAAAAGCCGATGCGCAAAGTCGATCTCGCTCCACAAGAGATAATCGGTTACCGTACCTTCTTCCGCCTGTAACTCGAGTGAGAAAGCGTTCGCAAAGGTACGAACCTGTTCGGCTTCGCGGCACACGAGCAACAGAAAACGACCATTTTCGACCCACGTTGCCAGGTATTGCCATTGCTCGAACGGCAACGAGTCAGCCACGATCGCCAATCGATACGCATCCATGGATTCTGGGAGCGGATCACCGGCGCGGCGCTGTTCCAGCTGAATGCGTCTTCCCGGCGTTTCTATCAGACCTTTAGCCAGGTAGAAGAGCAAGCCTTGTGGGTCGTCGGCCGAGTCATTTCCCCAGAACAAGACACGCACCGTTTGTTCCACTATGGGAGCAATATAGACCCAATTGGCGAAGGGATCCTTATCACCGAAAAGTTCGACCCCATCGGCCTTTGCAGGCGGCACTGGCAGTGTCACCAACCGGCTTTGGCCTGGTGGTACGTAGATCGATTGTGGTGGACCCACGGGAACACGTTGGCCGTTTTGCTCGCGAAACCAGCGTACCGTGAGTAGCTCCTGCTGAGCACTGCGATCATTGCGTACCCGAAAACGGGTGTGAGGAAAATCGGGTGTTGGGGGCAGTAGTTGCAGCGATGCTTGTCCCGAATCGGGAACTACTTGGCGCACTAGAAGCTGTACGTCACGGGGCCAGTGCACGGTGCGCAAGGCGTCTAACCGAGACCCTTCTTGCAGATCCGTTATCAGAACAATACGTGTCGTGCGATCCCCTGTTTCATCCTGTTGCAACCGCTCAATCGCGGTTACTAAAGCGCGACCCACATCCGAAGCAGACCACGACGGGGATAATCGCTGTAGTTCATGGAGTAATAGTTCCCGCTGCGAGCCAAAGTAAAAATCTGCCACCGGATGGAGTTCTTCGTCGAATGTCCAGAGGGCCAGTTGTTCCTTGGCTGAGAGGTTGTCGATCACTTGCTGGACAATATGGGTCGCGTTAGCCCATAGGCCGGTGCGGCGCATGGAGGCACTAACATCGAGTAAGAGAACGGTGCGAGCCCGTTTTTCCAAAGGCCCAGGGATTTCAGAACGCTGGCGCCAAAAGGGTCGCATGAAAGCCATGGCGATGAGCGTCAAGGCCGTTAAGCGCAGCAGCAATAGCCACCAATGTTCTAGGCGACTGCGACGCACGAGTCGGGGAGGCGAGGGAGTGAGAAACATCAAGGTACTGAAATGAACGCGACTGCGGGGCATGCGGCGTACAAGGTGCAACAGCACCGGGACAGCTAAGGCACTTAGCGCAACGGCGAACCATGGCGCGAGGAATCCCATTACTGCTGCCCTTTCCTAACCACATGACGCCGTACGGTGCGACCGCGCCGTAAACGCGCCTGAAGAAAATGGAACAAGGTCCATTCCAAGGGCTCGTCGGTTCGCATTTCCCAAAAATCGATCCCTAGTTGTGCTGCACTTTGAGTCAGAGCATGGCGATGGGCCTCAAAACGGCGGCAATACTCAGCCCTAGCAAGCTCCGGATCCACATACAACTGGCGCCCGGTCTCCATGTCGACGAAAACCGCGGCGCTCGAAAATGACAACTGAGGCTCCGCCGGATCGACGATCCGGAAGACAATCACGTCATGACCTCGGGTGCGCAAATAGGGCAAGGATTTTCGAATCGATTCGGCTGAGACCAACAGGTCCGAGACCAGTACCACCAAACCGCGCTTATTGGCCAACCTTGACAACTGGTCGATGGGACCCTGGAGGTCAGTCGGTGCTCCGCGCGAAGGCCGTTCCAAGGCTGCAAGCAAGTGCTGTAGATGTCCTGGTCGAAATCGCGGTGGGATATACGTCTCTACCCGATCGTCGAACGTCATGACTCCCACGGCATCGCGCTGCAGATAAAGGAAATAGGCTAGTGTGGCCACCGCCGTTTTCGCGTAATCCACCTTGCAGTACGAAAGCGAGCCGAAGCGCATGGATTCGCTCACGTCGAGCATCAAATAACACTTAAGGTTTGTCTCATCTTCGAATCGCTTCAAAAAATACCGGTCGCTCCGGGCGTACAGTTTCCAGTCCAGGTAGCGCACGTCGTCTCCCGGTGAGTACTGGCGATACTCCGTAAACTCGACCGAAAACCCGTGGTAAGGACTACGATGCAAGCCGGACAGGAAGCCCTCTACCACTGTGCGCGCTCTCAATTCCAAGCCCTTGATCTTCATGAGAGCCTGCGGATCGAGCGCAGTGCCCGAGTAGAGAGCCTTTCCCGAATCGGGCGCCCGACGGTGTAATCTGCCGCGACTCATCATCTGACCTGTCCTAACCGGTGTAACCTGTGGTTGACCACGGTGCGGAAGCTGAATTACCGCAACCACCCAGCAGCGGTCGGCAGCTCATGTTGGCTTGCCGTTCACCGGAGGTTTGACATACTCGAGCAGTTTTGCAACTACCTCCTCGACCGTAACGCCTTCTGCTTCTGCACGATACCCAAGTAAAATCCGATGTCGCAGTGTAGCAGGAGCAAGTCGCCGGATATCCGACGGTGATACATGCGCTCGACCTTCCAGCAGGGCGAGTGCTTTGGCACCCAGGATCAAACATTGGGCAGCCCGCAATCCAGCTCCCCAGCTCACCCATTGATTGATAAAGTCGGGTGCTTCGGGTCGGTGAGGCCGACTGGCGGCCACCAATCGCACCGCATATCGAATCAGGTCATCGGCAACCGGGACTTGCCGTACTACCGCCTGGAAACGCAATACGTCTTGACCTGTAAACAGCGGTTCGATCGCTTCGTTATTCTGGCTGGTGGTTTTTTGTACCACGTGAATCTCTTCCGCCTCCGGAAGATAGTCCATCAGGACGTTAAACATGAACCGATCCAATTGTGCTTCAGGCAGCGGATAGGTACCTTCCATCTCAATCGGGTTTTGCGTAGCCAACACAAAAAACGGTTCTTCCAGTGGGTACCGCACTCCGGCAGCCGTAACTTGATGCTCCTGCATAGCTTCCAACAGCGCAGCTTGGGTCTTCGGCGGTGTACGATTGATTTCGTCGGCCAAAATCACATTGGCAAAAATTGGACCGCGGACAAAAACCATTTGCCTGTTACCGGTCGAAGTCTCTTGTAGGATCTCCGTGCCCGTAATGTCGGCGGGCATCAGATCAGGCGTGAATTGGATGCGCTGAAAATGAAGGTGAAAAATCTGCGCAATCGATCGGACGAGCAGGGTTTTAGCCAGTCCCGGCGCTCCGGTCAGCAGGCAGTGTCCGCCGGCAAATAAACAGACCAGCAGATGGGTAACGGCTTCTTGCTGGCCAACAATCACTTTGCGCAACTGTTGCTCAATGCGCTGCCGACCCTCCCGCAATTGTTCCACTACTAATTTTTGATCGCTGTAATCGTTCAACTACGTTTCCTTTCTCGATCGGTCTGGCATAAAAAAACGTTTGACTCCGATGGATATGGGCTCATTATCAATGAGTCATCGCATAGACTATGATATTAATTCCCAAAGGATACGATTTCTTTTCAGAGAATTCATGGAAATACCATTCGTCAACTCCCTCTCGTTCCCAACCGTCACCCAAATCCGTGTTGTGACAGATAAATACCATCATGCGGCCACGGTCATCATAAATCGCGCGATAGTGCGGTTCGCGTGCATCGGGACGCTCCCAGGTGATCCCATAGGCTCGGCCGCGTAAAGCAACATGGATATTGGGAACTTGGGGCTTTTCTCTTAAGTCATATACAGAGTGAAAAATTTCATGCTCTAATGGAACATCTACCGGTTCCCTATCGGGAAATACACGCTTGATTTCGCGATAAAATGTGTACCATTCATATTCACCCCAAAAATCATCCACCAGAAGAAAACCGCCGCTCAACAAATACTTGCGCAACCCAACGACTTCTTCCTCTGTAAGTTCCATATCGCCAGGCTCTATCAAATAGAGAAACGGATAATCGTGAATACGCGGATCTGTGAGCTCTAATACTATGGGTTGAGGATTTACTTGAAGCGATGTTAACTGTTGCAGCCGATAGGATAGATTGAGATCACTATCTGGATAGTCGGTGGCCCATTTTCCCCAGCGCCATCCATCGGTTGAGGAAGTATATTTGACCCGAACGAAAGTGAAAGTGTCGGCGAGAAACGGCGGATCAATATGCCATTCGGCAACGCCATTACGATCGAACGTGACATTGCGGCGCCCCCGTTGCCCATGTCCCGGCAAAACGAGACATGTGGCTAGGATCAAAGCAAGCAGGGCTAAATACGGCCGTTTCATGGCGGAGGTGTTGCTCCGTGTGTTTCGGGGTTCTTGTTATCCGATGATGAGTTATCGTTTGTGGCCGGAGATTGGACTAATTCCCAAAGCAGTCTTTGAGCGGCCGCGTACCGTGGTGCTTCTTCCAATGCCTGTAACACGTGTCGCTTAGCTTGCGTGGTATTCCCCATCCGATGCCAGAGTTGTGCCACCCTGAAGTGCAATTGGGCCGGATCCACGGGATCTAAGGCCAAGAGCGCGCGGCAAGCCGCCAGTTCTTCCTGCGGAAGGTCCAGGTGACGTGCTGCGTTCGCACGCCACTGTTGCACGTCACTGCGCATCGGCTGAACGGCCAGGGCCTTCTTCGCATAAAGTCCTACGGAAGCCCAATCCTTTTCAGCTCGCGCCAGTTCGATTAACCGTTCATAGGCGTCCAGGGCATGGTCGTTTCGCTCGGCAATGAGCTCCAATGCTCGACGCTCACCGACCTTATCGCCCAGAGCCCGACAGGCTGCAGCATAGAGCGCAGCGGGAGAGTCGCCGGAAGTATACTCGCGGCATCGCTCGAGCCATGGCTCCAACAGCTCGCGAGCCTCCTGGTGGCGTTGGTTCGTCAAGAGCTGCCGGACTTGCTCTTTAACCGTATACCAGCTTTGCGGATGCTGCTGCATCCAATTGGCTAATTGTTCAGGCACTCCTCGGACCTCTGCCGGTGGTTCGTCCCAGTCAACCTCCGGACAATAGGCACGAGCTACCTGCTGTGCATACTGCACGAAGCGCTGTTCCAGAAGCGATAGCGGCGCCGTGTGCCGCTCGATCGCTTCCTGGATCGGTACTCCTTCTCCCAAATCATCCAGGAGTCGTAATAGTGCCTGTTGTCCATAATGGTTCACCAGAAACTCGATAATCAACGACGCCTGATAATAAGCGAATTGTAAATCGTTGGGCGATTTCGGCTCGAGAAATGCCGAATTCATTCGGGCAATCGGTGTCAGTTCTCCGGTGAGAATCCGGCGGCGATATTCGGGTCGCATCCGTTCGCCCCAAGCCGGATCGGCCAGCCGTTCCTCGTACACCGAGACTCCCTCGGATAACCAGCGAGGCATTTTGTTACGTGTCTTGTGGAGGGTGACAGCATGACAGAATTCGTGCCAAAAAACCGATTGCCAATTAGAAGGGGAGGCCCCTTGCGCGCCGGGACTGTTGGCCGTGATGACTCGGCCAAAACAAACTCCTAAAAAACCTTCGCCTCCAGGCAACCCAAAAGTGCGAATGGCAAAGTCCGCCTGCTGAGGAAAAACTTCGACAAGGACAGGCCGGTCCAATGTCACCTGGTATTTGGCAGCAAGTACGGCATGGGCACGTTGGAGCAGTTCGAGTGCCTCCTGCCCGTAAATCTCGGCTTCCTTCGGATCCATAACGAGTCGGATCGCATCGTGTTCCAGCACGCGAAAACCATTCTGACGCTCGTACAATTGCACCAAATTGTATGCCACGACGTTGTAGGGATCCTTTCGGGACACCTCGCTAATGCGTTGCCAGCCCTCAGGTTCTCCCAAACGCATCAGATCCAAAGCCAACTGGAACTGAGCGGGCAGGTACTCGGGATCCATAGCCAGGGCACGTCGCTGATGTTCCGAGCCTTCTTGGAACCGGTAGTGTTGCGACAGCTTCTTGCCGATAAGCCAATCGACTGTGGGGTTAAGCGACCACCAGCCCAGCGCGATCCGACGATAGAGCCCCTCAGCCTCATGGCGTGCTGTCAAATGGGCCACCACAGCGCGCAGCGCCCAGAGTTCCGCACATTCCGGATTGATCGACTCGATCTGGTCCAGCAGTTTTTCTGCTTCCGGATAGCGTTCTGCATCGATGTGTCGCTCCGCCATCCACAAAAGGGCGGGGATAAACGACGGATTGCGCTGTAAAAGACGCTCCAGATGCTGTTCTGCTAACTCCGGTTGGCTCGGGAGAAACGCCTGCACGAGCCCAAAGAGTGCCTCCGGGTGTTCGGCCGACCGTTCGAGTGCCTTACGGAACTCTTGAGCTGCAACACGATAGTCGTGTTTATCCAAAGCCAATTGTCCGGCTGCTAACCATGGGTCCACCAGGTCCGGCCTCGATTTCTTCGCTTGATCGAAAAAGACTTCCAATATTTGGCGAGGTTCGGCTCCTTCCGACAACAGAAACTGGCCGACCGCCACACGCGCGGCAGCATCCGAGTAGATATGCGGGTATTGTTGCACCAGCCGCGCCAATTCGAGGCGCAAGCGGTTCGCTTCGGCGAGGTAACCGGTTTGCCGTAAGAGTTGAATACCTAGCCAGCGCACGCGCGGGCTGGTGCCATAGCGACGCAAGGCAGCATCGAGCGTTTCCAGAGCTTCCAGGTATCGTCCCTGCACGGCGGCTGCCCGAATTTTTAATATCCTCCAGTTTTCGTTCCACTCGCCCGAAGCGATAGCCTCATCACACGCCGCTTCGCAATCGCGGTACTTACCGGACAAATAGAGGTCGAGGGCTTGAGCGTAATCGGCCGCGCAACACCTCAGTGGTCCGTCAACTAGCAATACAAGTCGTACAAGGAAAAATGCCAAGATCCAACCGTGGAACGAAAAGCGGGTGCTTGGCGGCCGCAGTATATCGAACCCCACGAACATATATCCCGGCTAGTTACAAATTACCCGCCGAACCAGAACTTGCTATCAGGGCGTCCTGCCTAAGTCGTATTATTTATTAACCACACGGGGCAGGCTAGAGTATCGACCGCGCAGGTTATTGTCGAGCAAATGCTGGTAAACCTGGCGGGCACCTAGTATAGTGGCGAGAATCAAAACCGACGACCGCTCGACGGGCGTAGTCGGTTCGCTTTTGGCCACCTGCAACAAGGTGCCTTGGTTCTCCGCTAAGGGAATTCTGGATCCAGAGGGAGAAAGTACATGGTCAGGCGGTGGATGCTCCTGGGAGTTGCGGTTACTGTCGTGGTATTCGGGAGTGTCGCGTGGGGTGTAGGTTCGGAGTTTGCTTTGCGCTTGCGATACCGCGAAGAAACTCGTTCCGGTAGTGGGCGCTACCACGTTCGTTTTCGCGATGAAATTTGGTCGGGTTCGCAAACGGCAGTCATTGTTTGTGACATGTGGGATCTACACCATTGTTTGAACGCTGTGCGGCGATGCCGAGAAATGGCGCCTCGTATGAACCAGGTGCTGGCTCAGCTCCGCAACGCCGGTGCTGCGGTGATCCACGCGCCGAGTGGCTGTATGGAATTTTATCGGGATCATCCGGCTCGCATACGCGCTCAACAGGTGCCTCGAGCAGAAAAGTTGCCTCCTGACATCGGCACGTGGTGCCACCGCATCCCTGCCGAAGAACGGGGCTTGTATCCGATCGATCAGTCGGATGGTGGGGAAGATGATGAGCCGTTCGAGCACGCCGCATGGGTCCGCTTTCTCCAGGAAATAGGACGCAATCCACGGGCTCCTTGGATACGCCAATCTGACTTGTTGGAGATCGATCCAGACCGGGATTATATCAGCGACAATGGCGAGGAAATCTGGAGCATCCTCGAAGCGCGCCGGATCAACAACGTGATCCTGGTTGGCGTGCATACCAACATGTGTGTGTTAGGTCGCCCATTTGGGCTACGCAATATGAGCCGGTACGGGAAGAACGTTGTACTGATGCGCGACATGACCGACACGATGTACAACCCGGAACGGGCACCATACGTGAGCCACTTTACGGGAACGGATCTTATCGTCGAGCACATTGAAAAATTTGTCTGTCCAACCATCACTTCAGATCAGTTGTTAGGGGGCAAGCCTTTTCGATTCGCAGCGGACCGTCGCTTCACTCTGGCCGTGATCTGCTCGGAACCGGAGTACCACACGGAACGCACAGTACCACCCTGGGCGTTGGAGCATTTAGGTACAGAGTTCCGGATCGAGGTGGTTTTCGGAGACGATCGCGATGCGAATCAGTTGCCGGGCTTTCAAGAGGCGCTCCAAGAGGCCGACGTGGTGCTGTTGAGCGTGCGGCGGCGAGCGCTGCGTACGGAGGATATGGCGGCGTTGCGCCGTTATATCGAAAGCGGTAAACCGATAGTTGCGATTCGCACCGCCAATCATGCCTTCTCCCTCCGAGGCGCATCGCCCCCAGAAAACCATGCCACCTGGGAAAGCTGGGATGCCGAGATATTAGGTGGCAATTATACGGGCCATTATCCGGCTGGGCCGGTGACGTCGATCCGCAGAGCCGATAACATGGCTTCGCATCCTATTTTGCAGCGAGTCGACATCGAACAACTGGTGGGTCGAGGTTCCCTTTACAAAGTTCGTCCCTTACGACCGGCTGCTACCGTGTTGTTATATGGTTCGATACAGATCGAAGGCGTGCCCGTGGAACCCGAACCGGTAGCATGGACCTATTTGACTCCTGCGGGAGGGCGAGCATTTTATACTTCGTTGGGCCACGAAGGAGATTTTGCTCAGCCAGCATTTCGTCGTCTGTTAGCCAACGCCGTGCGATGGGCAGTACAGTATCCGGAAAGCCCGCCCTGAGGGCTCGGACGTCCGCTCACCATAGGCGTCGTTTCATTGATGATTCAAAGCCGTCGCCGATGTCTTAACTTGTGAGGAAGCAACAATGCATGTGGCAATCACCGGCGGTTATGGCTTGATCGGATCGGCTCTACGACAACAGCTCCAACGCGCCGGACATAGTTACGTAGTTATCACTCGCAATCCACGATCCGAGCAAGATATCTTCTGGAATCCCGAGGAGAGTATTCTGCCGATCGATCGCTTGGCCGGGATCGATTCCTTCATCCACTTGGCCGGAGAGAATATCGCTGCTGGGAGATGGACCGCAAAGTTTCAAGCGCGCATTCGTGACAGCCGTGTGCGCGGTACGCAGTTGCTCAGTTCCACTGTGGCACAGTTACCCAATGGTCCATCCCTTATTTGTGCGTCAGCCGTTGGCTACTACGGCGATCGAGGCGAACAATGGCTGGATGAAAGTGCCGGGCCAGGCCAAGGTTTCTTGGCCGAAGTGTGTCAGGACTGGGAGCGGGCCGCCGAACCGGCTCGGCTAGCGGGTGTGCGCGTCGTTCACCTGCGCATCGGGATGGTGCTCGCCGCGCAAGGCGGTGCGTTAAGCAAGATGCTCCCGCCGTTCCGTTGGGGACTAGGGGGGCGCATTGGTACCGGCAGACAGTACTGGAGCTGGATCGAAATCTCGGAGTTGGTGAACATGATGCTTTTTATCATGGAAAAAAAAGACCTTTCGGGGCCCATAAACGCGGTTTCGCCGCAACCGGTTACCAATGCAGAATTCACTCGCACATTAGCCAGGGTGTTGCGCCGTCCAGCCTGCGTTCCGATGCCGTCCTGGGCAGCTCGACTGGCCCTGGGAAAGATGGCCGACGAATTGCTCTTGGCCAGTTGTCGAGTATCTCCTGCCAAGCTGCTGCAGGCGGGTTATGTTTTTCGGTTTGAATCACTTGAGCCGGCTTTGCGTCACCTGTTAAACCGTACACAGCCCTGAAACGTAGAATAAACTTCTGGAAGCACCGTGACACTGAGTGTTGTGTGAAGGTAGGTTACTGTGACCCGTGGAAGTTCTGACCACCCGATCGTGATTATCGGTGGCGGTATCGTTGGACTAGCGACTGCCTACCAGATCACGAATCGCCTACCGGGATTTATACCGATTGTTCTGGAAAAAGAAGAATCCGTTGCCTGCCATCAGTCTGGACGCAATTCGGGTGTGCTCCACTCGGGGATTTATTACAAACCCGGCTCGCTGAAGGCCGTGAACTGTCGCGAAGGTAAGCAGTTAATGGAACAGTTCTGCGCCGAGCATAACGTGGCCTACGAGATTTGTGGAAAGGTGATCGTTGCCACCGACCAGCAGGAGGTGGCACGATTGCAGCAGATTTTCGAACGCGGACAGCAAAACGGGGTAAAGTGTCGGTGGATCGAGCGGCAGGAGTTGCGCGAACTTGAACCGTATGCTGAAGGCCTCTGCGCGATTCACGTACCAGAAGCCGGGATAGCCGACTTCCCCGGAGTATGTCGCAAGCTCGCCGAACTAGTTGTAAGACGCGGGGGGCAAGTGATCACCGGAGCCCATGTCTGTGGGATCCGGCGCACGGCGGCCAGCGTCGTCGTCCGATGTAAAAACGGTAGCGAGTATGCGGGCCAGTTCCTGATCAACTGCGCCGGCTTGTATAGTGACCGAATAGTGCGCCTGGCAGGTGATCGACCTGCATGTCAAATTGTACCTTTCCGCGGCGAATACTATGAGCTGCGGCCCGAAGCGCGCTACCTAGTTAGGAACCTGATTTATCCCGTACCCAACCCTCAGTTTCCGTTTCTCGGCGTGCACTTTACCCGAATGGTGAGCGGTACCGTGGAGTGTGGTCCCAACGCCGTTTGGGCATGGGCTCGCGAGGGGTACCGAAAAACGTCGATCCGACTAGGCGATATGGTACAGGCCATTGCCTACCCAGGATTTCGCCGGCTCTGTGCTCGTTACTGGCGTGAAGGATGGGAGGAATTGAGACGTTCTTTTAGCAAGCGCCTGTTCCATCAGGCTCTTTGCCGGCTGGTGCCTGAATTGCGCATCGACCAGCTTGTGCCTGGCCGTAGCGGAGTACGAGCTCAGGCCGTGGCACCCGACGGGTCGCTCGTGGATGATTTTCTGATTGTCGACGCACCCCGCGCTCTGCACGTATGCAATGCCCCATCCCCGGCTGCTACAAGTGCTCTACGGATCGGCTTGACCATCGTCGAACGCTTGGAAAAACGCCTCAAGGACCAGTAAGGGTACGCACCCGCAAACAATGCTGCCAAGAGATAAACGGGTGCTAAGTGATTATCGCGATTTAAAGTGTGCTTCACGGAATGGTCGTTCATCGATGGAAATGATGACCATCCGGGAATGCGGTACCAGTTCCTTCGGGGAAATGTGACGACACACGAGCCTTCCCTCAAGGTTGTCTATGGCGCAGCTGCGGATCGGTGCCGCCGAATGACGAGGGCGACGTGTCTATGCGAACAAGCTATGGAGCTATGCTGCGGACCCACTAGGCGGAAACGGATTCTGTGAAGAAGGCAATTTCCGTACGGACAAGCTGCTCGATGACAGCATCGAGCGATGGGCGGGAAGTCGGATCTTTCGCAAGCATGCGGTGAACGAGTTGTGCGGTTTCTATGGGAATGGCGGCGTTTTTTTGGCGCAGGTTAGGAGGTACTTCACTGCGATGCGCTGCAATGAGTTCGCGAGGGTTTTGATAGGGAAAGAGTTTCTGTCCCGAGAGGGCTTCGTACAAACAAACGCCAAGGCTGTAAACGTCTGCAGCGGCCGTCACATACAGCTCACTCATGTACCACTCTGGTGCGGCATAACCAGGGGTTAACTCCAGGTGGTTTTCCGCGACCACCCGACGCTGCTCGTTGAGCCGCCGAGCTGCTCCCAAGTCAATTAACGTGGCATGGCCTAGGGGCGAGATGAGGACGTTCGTAGGTTTTACATCGGCGTGAATCCACCCGTTCTCGTGTAAAGCCTGTAACGCCTCGGCTACTTGACGGGCAGTCCATGCCGCGGTGGCAACGCAGCCTGGTCGCTGGCTGATTTGCTCTTGCCACGTTTGACCATCGTAAAATGGTTGAACGATAAACGGCGGCTGATGTGCTGACTGCTCGTCCAGGACGGTCGCCAAATGGGGATGTGCCACGCAGCGGCTTACCTCGGCTTCCCGGCGCAACAATCGTGCTCCCATGAGGCGGTGGTCGTTATTCCCCCGCGCTAGCTTGAGCACGTAATCGGCGGGCCAATCCGGGTCACAGGTAGCCGGAGCGGCGAGGAAAAGGTCAAAAAAGGTTGATCGTGCCAAAGGTCGGAGCAAACGCCAACCTCCCATAAGACTCGGCGATTCCTCTCTTGGCCGATGCGTGTGCAAGGAAACAGCGCTATCCCTGCTCAGCATGTCGCTTGTGATAGCCATAGAAATCTCAGCCGTTCGAACGCATTCTTCAGTGACAAGTTCCGTGGAAGCTCAGGCTAGCACGGCAACCCCTGACCTAACCAACCCTGACCGGCTTGCTGATTCATCGGCACGACCGAGCATGATGTTTTAACAAAGCTTACATTTTGCCGTCGTCCATAGTTGCGGTTCCAATCGAACGACTGGTTGCTACGTGATCCGCTTTTTTGGTACCTTGTGACGTCCGGTGGCTCGGGCTACATTATGCTACGATAGGATAATCTGGCAGTGGAATTGCTTGAGGCGAATAAAGGGGTTCTCGATGGGTAAGTGGTTTTGGTGTGGCTGGTTGTGTCTATTATTGACGATTGGCGCGTGGGCATGCAAACCGCAACCGCCGGCTGGAGGTGGTTCGTCGACCGGTAGTTCCACTTCTACCACGACAGATGGAAACACCACGAGTCGTTAGATTAGCGAGCAACCGCTGAACGTGCTGGGCAGCCTCAGCCAGAGCAGAATACTTCCCGATCGACGGACGAGATAAACGTGGCACGCTCCGGTACAGATTCAGCGAACGCTCATCACAGGGACCGAACGATGCGAAGGTTGTCGTACTTAGGTTTGGGGTTGCTGGCGTGGCTGACGCTGTTAGCCGGATGTTTTAAGAGCCAAACGCCATCCGGAGCGGCGCCTTCGGTTGTTAGGAAGCGCATCGTCTTTTTGACGAATGGGAATTCTCCTTTTTGGGATGCGGCGCGGCAAGGTCTTTATAAAGGACGCGACGATCTGAACTTGGCGGCAATTGGGCTGGATGCCATTTTGGAAGTCAACGACGGAACGCCCGATGGCCAAATCAGTAAATTGCGCCAGTTCCTTTCCCAGGATGACATCATTGGCGTTGCCGTTTCGGCTTTGGATGCTGACAATGCGGCCGTAGCTGAATTGATGAAACAATTACGGGCTAAGGGGGTCCATGTGATTACGGTCGATGCCGATGTAAATCCGGAGCGATTCCGGGATGCACGGCTTTTCTACATCGGTACCGACAACCTGGCGGGCGGCCGCGCTCTGGGAACCGCGTGCCGCCATTTATTGAAGAGCCGCAATGTCACGTCGGGCAGCTATGTTCAATTCGTAGGCCGTACCGGCTCGGATAACGCGCGCAAGCGGATGGATGGGTTCAAGGAAGCTGTGGGTGCGGAATACCGGGAAGCAGATCGAATGGGGGATGATTTGGATCGTACCAAGGCACGAGAAAACGTGCGCAATGCCATTGCCAACCACCCGGATTTAGTGGCCTTGGTGGGAATCTGGTCATACAACGCCCCGGCCATTGTGGACGTCGTACGAGAAAAGAACGCTCGGGATGAATACACTGTCGTCACGTTCGATGCCGAACCGCTCGCCATTAGCCAAATGGGTGAAGGAGCCATCGATGCGATGGTTGTGCAGGATCCCTTCCAAATGGGGTATCTTGCGGTAAAAGTGTTGAAAGCTCTCTATGAAGAGGACGAAGAAACCATCCGTCAGATGTTTCCGCGGCAGGGTGAACCGGATGGTGACATTTACAACACCGGGCTCAAAGTGGTCGTGCCGGATGTTGGGTCACCGCTTCGACCCGAGATGTTCGAATCGAACGTCGAGTTCATGACGTTGTCGGTATTCCAAGAGTGGCTCAAAAAATATAATCTTCAGGGCTCATGAGCTTATCGCCACGAGATGCCAAAGCTGCGGCTGCGGTACGTCGTTCGACCTGGTTGGGCCTCCAGAGCAACGAGTGGATGTTGGCTGTCGCTGTCGTGGCGGTAATCGCATTAGGGGCGATTCTGGATGTCCATCACACGTACTGGAATAACCCTAAGCTGAGCGCTCTGGATATTGCTCGACAAACGGCTTTTTTGGGCATTTTTGCTTTGGGGGCAGCCGTGGTGATCATTGCCGGCGGAATCGACCTTTCGGCCGGCTCGATGATCGCTTTTAGCGGTACCATCTGTGCCACCTTTATGGTGCTGTTAGCGCCCGAGGTCATGAGCAACCCCCATCAATTAGTGGACGGCAAACTGGTTACCCAACACCTTGGTTGGCCCGTGATTGTTCTAGCGATCGGTGGAACGTTATTGGTCGGATTCCTGGTGGGCACGCTTCACACGTGGCTGATTACGGTGGTGGGATTACCGCCGTTTATCGCAACGCTGGCGACACTGGTAGGCTTGCGTAGTTTGAGCCGAGCTATATGTGAAAGTGTAACGCAAGCGGTCTTTGACGCGCGAAGTACGCAGATACAGATTTTCGATCCTACGTTCCGTTATTTGGCCACCTCGGTGTGGATCCCGGTGCTCATATTCCTCGTACTGGCCTTGGGGCTGGGCGTTCTTTTGCGCGCCACGGTCATCGGCCGACATATTTATGCCCTAGGAGGGAACGAGCAGGCAGCGGTGCTCAGCGGCATTCGCACCGACAAAATTAAATGGCTGGCGTACTGTTTAGGGGCCATGACCGCTTCGATTGCCGGGATCCTTTATATTGGCGACCAAAGCGTCGCCGATCCGCAAACGCTGGGACGCGGCTATGAGCTGAATGCCATTGCAGCCGCCGTCGTGGGTGGGTGTAGTTTACAGGGTGGAGTTGGCACCGTTCCGGGGACCGTACTCGGAGCACTCTTCTTACGGTGTGTGATCGACGGCGTGGCCAAAATCATTAAGACCGGCGCCGACGTCTATGAAGGGCAAATCGTGGGGGTGGTGGTCGTACTGGCCGTGGCTTTCAGTCAGTTCCGACAGAGGGCACGGCAAGGCCGGCGTGTTTTCCCCGGCGCTATGGGAACATTTGCCTTGGTCGCCTTAGCGCTGCTGGCCGCCGTGCTTGCGATGCTCATGGCTGAACAGATGGCGCGATTTGTACCCGGCACCCAAAACCTGGATGCTCGGGGTACCGGCGTCTCGCTCGGGTTACTCGCACTAGTATTGCTGGCCGGTTGGAAGTGGTTCGAATCGCGGCGCGGCTGACCGGTTGATCGGCCTTGCGTGGAGCCGTTTTCCATGGCACTGATTGCGTTCGAACATGTCACCAAGACATTTCCCGGAGTCGTAGCGCTGGATGACGTGTCCCTTGCCATCGAACAGGGCGAAGTGCATGCGATCTGCGGTGAAAACGGAGCCGGCAAAAGCACGTTAATGAAGATCCTCTCCGGGGTCATCACCGACTACCAAGGAGCCGTTCGAATACGCGGTCGCCTCGTCAAGTTCAGCGGTACGAAGGATGCCGAAGCTGCCGGGATCAGTATCATCCATCAAGAACTGAACTTAGTCGAACAATTGTCGGTCGCAGCCAATATATTTCTTGGTCGTGAGTTCCATCGGTTCGGCTTTCTCCAGCAACGGCGCATGGATGAAGCTGCCAAGTCTTTGTTGGCTGAGCTCGAGTGTGATTTCGATGTTCGGCAGCGAGTTGCCGAGCTGCGGGTCGGCGATCAACAACTGATCGAAATTGCTAAGGCGCTCTCACTGGAGAGCGACATTTTGATCATGGATGAGCCGACCAGTGCCCTCACGGATGCCGAAGCGGAACGACTGTTTCGGGTTATGGAACGATTGCGCACTCGGGGAGTGACGATTCTGTATATTTCGCACAAGATCAATGAAATTTTTCGCCTGGCCGATCGAATCAGCGTTTTGCGAGATGGGCGACTTGTGGCGACGTGCCAGAAAAACGAAACGTCACCGCGCGAGATCACGCACCTGATGGTAGGGCGCGACATCGAGGCATCGCAGTTTGCAGGACGCCGCCCGGGAGAAGTCCTCCTGGAAGTCCGCAATTTGTCCCTTCCCTGGCCTGGTCATGCCCGAAGGTGGCGATTGCAGGATATTAGTTTCCAGCTATACCGCGGTGAAATCCTGGGAATTGCAGGCCTGATGGGAGCTGGGCGGACAGAATTACTCGAATGCCTGTTCGGCGCGGCTCGTGAACCGTTCCAAGGCCAAATACTGTTGCGAGGCCGACCGGTTCGCTTTCGCCATCCCTTGGAAGCCCGTCGAGCCGGAGTAGCTATGGTCACCGAAGACCGCAAGCGACTCGGCTTATTCAGCCAGATGAATGTACGAGAAAATGTGAGTATCGCGCACTTGAGTCGAGTGGCTTTGTGCGGGCTGGTCCGCCGCAGGCGCGAAGAGCAAACGGTCCAATCGATGGTCGAACGGCTCGGCGTGCGCACTCCGGCCCTGGCAACTGCCATTACCGCGTTGAGCGGCGGTAATCAACAAAAATGCCTCATCGGCCGCTGGCTCCTTACGGCTCCCGACGTACTATTGCTGGATGATCCAACTCGGGGGATCGATGTGGGAGCCAAAGCCGAATTGTATCGGCTGATGGATGAACTTGCACGCCAGGGACTCGGCATCATACTGACGTCCAGCGAATTGCCAGAACTGTTGACCGTATGTGATCGGATCGTAGTACTCGCGGAAGGGAAACTGACCGCCGAATTCTCACGCGAAGAGGCGACCGAACAGCGAATCATGGAAGCTGCCACGTTGGGAGCTGCGTAAGTGTTTTTCGAATACGGGAACTGTTTTGTTCCAGCGGATCTGACACAAAACGGGCTCACGTTAACCGACGCCTTCCCGTTCAAGGGATATTTTGGCTCCGGGGGCTTTGGCAGGGTTACAACAGCATGGTCAATTGACGCAGCACCAGGTTCTTCTCCTTGCGCCGATGTTGGGCTTCAACCAACTTGCGACGCACCTTAACAGTGCGCCTGTTCCGAGCAGTGCCCAGCCACCCCCGTGCATCGAAAGTTGCTTTGAAGCAACCAGGGCAGAGGGCCCCGAGGGTTGGCGGCATTTGGGAGTATCGCTCAAGCAAGTCTAAGCGCAGCGTAATTCGGAACCGATCCTATCGTGGTAGAGGTAGTTGAAACGTTGGACAGCTAATCACGTTAGGTCTTGGCAGAGGCGGAGGCCCAGGGGCAACGATTCACCGAACACTTCGTGTTCTTCTTGGGAATCGAGCTGACCTCCCTCGCGTACCAGGGTAACTAGATGAGGCGCAGCCTGATGGATTTCCAGCCAGCGCACTACATCTTTGCGCAGGGGTTCGCCAACGTCCCGATACCGGTCACCGGTACGGCGAGCCCCGAGGGCTACAGCCAGTTGTACGAAGCGTTGCCGGCCGTCGAGTTTCATTAAGCTCAATAGACAAGGCGCCACGTGTTCGGGATCTAGGAGCGTATTGAGCGGCCCATACGAGGGAACACGTTGAATGAGTCGTCCTAGCGCCCATACCCAGGCGACGAACAGTGCGTGCTCGATCTCCTGGTTTAGTAGATCCATAAGTCGTTGAGCCAGTTCCCATTTTAATTGGGGGCTGATCCATTCGAGTGATCCCGCTGTGTACCAAACTTGGACCGGATCGAGGCTTTCCGATCGTTGAGACGCGCGGTGCTCTTTTCGGTGCGCTTTGCGAAGTGTCGGAAGCAGTGCATCGATGAGAGCCCGTTGTTGTCCGGCGCTGAGACCACCGGCGATACGGCGCCATAAAATAAGCGCCTCATTGCGCGAGGCTCCCTGATATGCCAGGTGCCCGTATACGGTGCGCCACGTCTGGCCGACGCGCCAATCATCGACGGCAAGGCCGTAGCCGGGCCGCAGTGCGAAACCGAGCAGGTTGAGCCAGCGTGCTTCGTGGGCCGCACTTTTGCGCCGCCCCGGCTCGTCGGCCATCAACTGTTCCCAGAGCCGCCGTAGCAGAGTCGAGGGCCACTGGTCGCGAGGTGCGCCGATTACCTTGGACAGACGCATCATGAGTTCGGCTGGCTTGGCAGTGCCATCCGAACCGAACACCTCATGGACCACCTGACAACATTCCAAAACCACTTGTTCATCGATTAAACCCGATAGCTCGCCTCGCGTTGTTTGTTGCGCTTTATCCGTTTGGACGGCTGATCGAGCATCGAACTGCAAACGCCAACTTCGATCGCGACCCGTCTGGCGGCAATACAGCTCAATCGTGCCGATCTCCGTCAGTTGGGCTTCCAACGTAACGGGGACGGTGCCTGTGTGCGTGCGACGGCCGGTTTGTAAAACGGTGCGAATCGAAGGCAGCGGTCGCAATTGTTCTTCGACGATTTCCACCATGGAACCCGGAGGGTCGACTAAGCGCGTACTGGAGACAAACAAAGGGAACTCGACCGGGTACCCCACAGCCACGTCGAAAGTAGGCTGCTCCAATCGATAATGGGAACCCGGTTGGGCGTTACCGGGTATAAGGCACACGGCGACGGGCCGCTCGGCAGCCACGCCAACGTAGTAGCTGCGGGCTAACCCGGCGGCGATGCGAATCCCTTGTCCGCGGCGCACCATCCCGTAGTAGGCTGCCCCATTGGCCACCGCGAGGTGAAGTTTGTCGTGAGCCAGTACAAGTGGGCGCCAGTTCGGATCACAGGCGGCGAACCAACTTCGGATCACTTCTAGCAGTCGTTGTTGCAGACACATTGCGTTGAAAAAGCCGCCGTTAAAAAGAAGAACGTCGGGGCGCGCTTCTAGTAAATCGTCGCCCAAAGGTGAATCACGACCCACTTGGCGATGCAGGTACAAGAATTCAGCCAAATAACGCGTGATGGCCGGATCAGGAGCATATGGCAGTCCAAATTCTTGAAAGCCAACACGCCTTCGCTGCGGTCGTTCATCGAATCCCACCGCAGGCAAGAAACCTTCCTGTAACAAGTGCCGAACTTCGTCGCGTTGTAATCGAATCCGTAAAGCTCCGGCGATCAAACGACTCCCTGACGACCCCAGGTGCAAGGTCCACTCAGTCGGAGCATCATCCGACAAGAGGAGTTCCTTGGCACGTCGTGCCTGACGGACGAGCGTTTCCCATTGGCGCGGTTCGAGCGGACCTTGAGCCAGCTTCTGTTCTTCGATCCAGCGTGCCAAATAAACGTCCAGGTTATCTCCGCCGAGCAACAAATGTTCACCGACGGCCACGCGGTGAAATTGAACGGCTGGCCCATCCGCGGCGCTGCGTGCACCCCGAACACGTATGAGCGTGAAGTCAGTCGTGCCGCCTCCAATGTCGCAGACTAAAACGGTTTGGCCGGGATGGACCAGGTCTTGCCAATGTTCGTGGTGCTTGTACACCCAGGCATAGAACGCCGCTTGCGGCTCTTCAATCAATGCGATCCGCGGCAAGCCAGCCTGCCGCGCTGCTTCGACGGTCAACTCTCGAGCCACTTCGTCAAACGATGCGGGTAATGTAAGAATGATTTCTTGTTTCTCTAGAGGTTCGTCCCGATGCGTGGCGTTCCAGGCCAGACGTATATGGTCGAGAAAGCGGGCGCTGACATCGATTGGCGAAAGACGTTCTACATCGGCGGCAGCATGCCAAGGAAGGATGGCTGCCCGGCGATCGATTCCCGAATGACACAACCAGCTCTTGGCCGAATGAATCAGCCTTCCTGGTACGCGTCCCCCCTCGTCTCTGGCCCACGCTCCCACCGCATATTTGGGCTCCCTTTCCATCCAGGGCAACCGCAAGCCTCCTGCTTGCCGTTCTTCTGGCAACGCTTCGTAGTGGAACGATGGCAGCACTTCCAGTGATTCGATAGTCCCAGGGGCCGTAAGTTGAGGGATCAGAAACGAGCGAATTCGCCATGAGGAGTCGGCCGTATCGACGAAGGAAACTGCCGAATTGGTCGTGCCTAGGTCGATCCCGACAACATACCGGCTTACCGACGACTGTTCGTCGACTGGGCCTTCCGGCTGCTGTGCGGCCAACACCGTTATGCCTCCTTCTCGTCGCGCACGCTGAATTCCAGTTTCCAGCGCCCTCGGGTACGGGTGCTTACACACCATAGTTCCAGCATACCCAACTCGGTGATGCGCGAACGGAATTTCACCGGCACGTACGGTTCGTCGATGGACTCATCGGCTGGTAGCGTTGTTTCTAACGACGTCGTTTCGACCAACTCTTCGTCGGACCAGCGAGTCAGCACGTCACCGGGACGATCCTGTTTGCGAATCGCGGAGCTGAAAAAGCGAAACTGGGCTGGTTCGCCATGCACCAATCCGATTTCGCTTGAAGGCACCTCACATTCGGTTCCTTCTTCCATGCCGAATGGAACCACGCACAAGGCGTGCAGTGGCCGAGGAGCTCCGGGGATAGCCAGTCCGGCGGACTCGATCCCAATGTAATATGACCGTGCTGTGCCACCTCGGATGCGCACACCACCGTGTGTTTTGGCCCAGCCGTAGTAAGCGGCCCCACGCGCCACGGCGTGATCGAAATCGAAAGCGCCCTCGACCAGCGTTTCCACGGAGCCGTGGGGAAACCACTGGCGGAATATCGCTAACAAGCGTTCTCGAAATGCGGATGCCTTGAAGACTCCCCCGTTAAATAACACGTGCGTGGGACGTGCCGGTCCATCGGTGCCGTGGTCGTTTAAGAATGCAGCCAGGTGGCGGGATATCGCGGTATCCGGTTCGTAAGGCAAACCGAGTTCTTGAAACCCAATGCGAGCTTGTCGCTGAGGACGCTGGTGGAGGTCGCACATGGGAAAGAAACCATCGGTGAGTAAATCCAGCAATGGCTGCCTTTCGATTTCCAGTTTGCGGGCGGCCGATACGAGCTTCCGCCCACGTCCAAGAATGGTGATCGAGGTATTTTCTGGACGGTCTTCGGCCAGTAGTCTTTCCTTCGCAGCACGGCAGCTATGCCAGAGTGCCACCGACTGCCAGGGATCCAGCTCGATACCCTGTTCCGCGAACCGTTGGGCTACCCAATGGGCAATAGCAAGATCCATGTTATCGCCGCCGATAAGCAAGTGTTTACCGACGGCGACTCGCTTTAAAACAAGCTCACCCGCTTCGTCAGCTACTTCGATCAACGTCAGGTCCGTGGTGCCGCCACCGACATCGCAGACCAACAGGCGATCGTGAAGTTTGAGTTTCTTTCTCCATCGGTCCCCGATCTTGCCCAACCAAGCATAGACGGCCGCCTGAGGCTCTTCGAACAGAACAAGATCTTCCGGCAGTCCGGCAGCTAAAGCCGCCTCGCGCGTAAGCTCGCGCGCCACAGCGTCAAACGAAGCCGGTACCGTGAGTACGACCATTTGTTCTTGTATCGGCGCATCCGGGAATGTTGTCTCCCATGCCCCGATCAAATGTTCCAATAAACGCTGACTGGCCACGACAGGGGAAATCTTCGGCACGTCGTCGGGAGCATTCCACGGAAGAATGGGTTGATGTCGGTCTTGACGCCGATAACATAGCCAGCTTTTGGCAGCAGCCACGGTTCGTTCCGGGAATTCGGCCGACTGAATTCTGGCCCATTCACCGACGATGGCGCGCGAGCGGCTAGCCCATGGCAAACGGAAGGCTTCCCCAACTGCCATTTCGTCGGGTGGAAGATAAGCGAACGACGGCAAGATGGATCGCCGTTCCAAATCGCCCGGCGCCACGAACTGCGGGACCGCTAAGACCTCCACATCGGGTCGTTCGCTTTCCAGCGGCGCATAAGCCAGGACACAGTTTGTTGTTCCGAGATCAATCCCAATAACAAAACGGGCCACCATGCCGATGGGCTCCTGAGAAAAAAATCTGCGATTTGCGAGTGATCATCCCGTGAATTGTTTTTCTACTCAAAAAATCTGCACTTCGGTTGGCGCAAGGATCCAAGCCGCATCCGGTGCCCCGGACCATTCCGGCAGTTGGCATCGAGTTGCCTTCCAACCCGGATGAACAATCCGTCCCCGATACGGGCCGCTGCCGCTTACGCTACCGACTAAGCGATAGCGAAACGGATCGTAACCAGAGGGAATCTCGATCGCCTGACCTTCATCGCCGGCCAGCGGTTGGATGCCAAAAAATCGGTCCAAGGTAGCGCGGCACCGGGTAAGCACATCGCGTGCTGCGGCGCCGATTTCCGCGTCGGTACACGGATCGAGCGATTCTTGGACCAAATCGAGGAATCTCGCTTCGCGTTGTAAGGCTGCCAGTAAGGCCAGAGCCTCATTCCGGGTCGGTTGTGGTGACGGCGGTTCGGCGCCAGGAGGGCTCTTCGGCAAGTTCTCAGGTACTTGCTCGGCCTCCAGTACCGCACGCAAACGTTCTGCTAGCTTGCGATTCCATATCGCCGCCCAAAATAGCCGGAATGCTAAACCAATGCTCATAGAAAAGCCCTGCTCGAAACAGGATGCCGTGGCGGCCTACGCCACCACGTAATTGCACACGCGCCAATTGTCTGGCTCTTCTTGCTTGTGATAACCGACAGGTGTTCGCCATGAAAAGGGGGAGTCATGCCGTGTCCTTTGGGCCGGTACTTGCCAGAGACGGTTTCCGATCGCCACAATCATTTCGGATCTCGGGAACGTCTCGGCTCAAGATGGCATGTGTCGGTCGGTTGTACGTAAGGCTTGTGCCACCTTGGGTTGTTCCTGCCCGGGGCGCTTGTGGATAAAACGGTTGGTTGCCGAGACTCGTTTTTGTTTATCGTGGGAGCTGAATCATGAAAAAAAACAAGGTCAATGCAGCGATTGTCGGACTTGGTTTCGGAGCAGAGTTTATCCCGATTTATCAGGCGCATCCCCAGGCCGAGATCGTTGCGGTGTGCCGCCGCAATGAAGTGGAATTGAACAAGGTCGCGGATCATTTCGGAATTGCAAAACGATACACCAAGTTCGACGATGTGCTGGCCGATCCCGACGTCGACTTCGTCCATATAAATTCTCCGATTCCCGACCATGCTTGGATGACTCTCCGCGCCTTGGATGCCGGTAAACACGTGATGTGTACCGTGCCGATGGCAACGAGGATCGAAGAGTGCCGTCAGATTGTGGAAAAAGTCCGACAGACGGGTCTCAAATATATGATGGCAGAGACGGTGGTCTACAGCCGCGAGTTTCTTTTTATCAAGGAAATGTACGAAAAAGGAGAGCTCGGCAAAATCCAATATATGGCAGCCAGTCATCCGCAAGACATGGACGGTTGGCCGTCGTATTGGGAAAAAATGATACCCATGCATTATGCGACGCACGTGGTCAGTCCGGTGCTGGGGCTGGTCAATGGACGAGCCGAGTATGTGAGCTGTTTTGGATCCGGCACGGTGCGCGAGGATATCCAGCGCAAGAGCGGCAACAAGTTCGCAGTCGAAAGTTGCCATATTAAAATCCTTAACAGTGATATATGCGCACATATTTGGCGTTTCTTGTACGACGTAGCTCGTCAATATCGTGAAAGTTTCGACGTGTACGGAACGAAAAAGTCCTTCGAATGGGCGCTGATCGAGGGCGAGCCTCACGTGATCCACACCGCGAAAAAACCGGAACCAGAAATTCCCGAGCGTGTAGAAGTACCCGATTACGCGCACTTGTTGCCCGAACCCATTCGGCGCTTCACACGAACGATTCATGACGCTCAGCACCTGTCGTTCATCCAAGGGGGCGGGCATGGAGGATCGCATCCGCATCTGGTGCATCAGTTTGTCGGTGCCCTGGTCGAAGATCGCGATCCGTGGCCCAACGCCGTTATTGCCGCCAATTGGACGTGTGTCGGGCTATGCGCTCATGAGTCGGCGCTGAAAGGAGGGCAGATCGTTTCTTTGCCGGAATTCACGTTGCAATGATCGCGCGCGAAAGCTGACGGCATGCCGTTGGATAAGCGCGAGCCACTTCGCCTGGACTTTTGCCGCCCTGAGCGCACTGTTGCACGGAGAACGCCTTTGCGCGGCGGAATTTCGCCAGGCTGCGGGCCCGAATATCCTGCTGCTGATGGTCGATGACTTA
>CAYRMD010000051.1:0-40317 GCA_964425225.1 uncultured Pirellulaceae bacterium
AACAGGGACAGCAGGGACAACAGGGACAACAGGGACAACAGGGACAGCAGGGACAACAGGGTGATTCCAGCTCCCAACAATCAGCTCGCCAGAGAATCCAGGCGGCTGAAGAGCGGATGCGTCAGGCACAGAAGCGCCTCGAGGAAGCCAAGCGCGGCGAATCGATCGAAGAACAAGAACGAGCCAAAGAGGAATTGGAAAAAGCCAAGGCTCAACTGGAAGAGATCCTGCGCCAACTGCGCGAGGAAGAAATCGAACGGATGTTGGCGCTTTTGGAAAGCCGTTTCCGCAAGATGCTGGAAATGGAGCTTCGCATTTACGAAGGCACGAAGCGGTTGGATCGCGTTCCAGAACCGGAGCGACGACGGGACTTTGCCATACAGGCCAACCAGTTATCGACCGATCAACGGAGAGTGGCATTGGAGGCTGATCGCGCACTGACGTTGTTGCGTGAAGAAGGCTCGTCGGTGGCATTTCCCGAAACGGTCGAGCAGATGCGCGACGAGATGCATCGTGTGGCGGATCGTTTGGCAGCCCTGAATACCAATTATTTGACACAAGAAGCAGAAGAAGAGATTATCGCTACACTCGAAGAGTTGATCGAGGCATTGCAAAAGGCGATGGAAGATCAACAGCAACGGCGGCAACAGCAGCAGCCGCCGTCGCAATCCTCCGAGCCACCCTTGGTGGATATGCTGGCGGAACTGAAAATGATTCGGTCATTGCAGATGCGCATCAACACGCGCACGCAACGCTATGCCCGATTGCTCGCGGATCTGGAAGACCCAATCGGGCAGGTGACCGACCAAGAATTGATTCAGGCCTTAGATCAACTAGCTGAGCGTCAGCAGAAAGTTCACGAAATCACTCGCACAATCGTGGTGGGTAAGAATCGGTGATGCCACGAGGGCCGGCGGAGTCGCTCGCGTGATAAAGGGTAAGACAATGTTCCGCAGACCGCGGCAACGACAAAAACGGAACGTGTTGATGCGTTGGCAGTGCATAGGAGTGCTGTTCTTCTCCGGTCCCATCATGGCGTGGGCCCAAGGGTTTGTTGAATCCCCGTCGAACTGGCGCACTCCTTCGTATGCTGAGGTCAGAGCCCAGGTCGTAGCATGGCTCAAGGAGCAACCGTTAGACGAACCACTACGGACAAAACTCTTATCTGCCTGGCCCCAAGAGACGCCACCATTGGACGAATCGGCACTGTTGGAGTTGTTAGCGGTTACGTTTTCTGAAGTTTCGCCCTCCGCACGGGAGGTGTATCAGATTTGCAGTCAATCGACTGTGCCTCTGGGGCTCCCGCGATGGAAGCTACTGGAGGTGCCTCCGGAAAGTGTTGTTGACCGCACGATGCGGGTTTATCTAGCTCGCTGGCTGGTTCAGCATGAGCTATACGATGAAGCTCTCGAGGTGTGTGGAGATCTGCGTCCGGACGAGGTGCTCGTGCCAGCGACGTTATTGTTCTATCAAAGTGTCGCGCACCACAAATTGTTGCAAAAGGACAAATGTCTAGCGGTTTTGGCTCGCCTGCTGGCTAACCAATCGTCGCTACCGCGTCGCTACCGGGATGTGGCCCAATTAATGGCGGCTGATCTAGCGCCTTTGCAACCCGACACGCTGGATGAAGTTGCTCGCATGATGGATGACATTCGACGCCGCTTGGATCTGGGCAGGGCAGGAAAAATCGTCCGGCAGAAGGAAGACGAAGTGATCGCAAAGTTGGATAAGATGATCGAAGAACTCGAACGGCAACTGCAACAGCAGCAGCAACAGGGTGCAGGCGGTGGTACTTTGCAACCCACGCAGCCCGCGCAGGACAGTGTCCCCTTGGGAGGTAGCGGGCCTGGTAATGTTGCACAGCGCGATATAGGGCACGGCGCCGGATGGGGCAACCTTCCGCCCCGCGAGCGAGAAGAAGCGTTACAAGAAGTGACCAAGAACCTGCCGTCACACTACCGCACCGTCATCGAAGAGTATTTTCGAAAATTGGCAAGGACGTCCAATTGATCCTTCTAGGGAAACACGTAAGGATGCCACTACGGAGCTATCGCCTATCGGATGGAGGAGTCGAATGATCCTGTCGTTGTCAATTTTACTAATGGGGATCGCGCTGCCGCCTGTGGAGCTGGAACGTGTCGATGGACAAACCATACGCGGCCAAATTCAAGAACTGTCGCTTGAACAAGTCGTGCTATCTGTGGACGGCAAGCTCGTAACGGTTCCAGCTACCGACGTGCGATGGCTCCGAGGCAGTGCGGCCTCGACACTCAAACCGGCTCAGGTGGCATGGCTCCAGGACGGCACGCAACTGGTCTGGAGCGATTTCCAAATGGATCGCGAGCAGGCCACGCTGGTGGGGCTCGGAGGACAGACCTTCCGTGTTGTAACGGGACAGTTGCAACTGGTGCAGTTTCAAGACTTGAGCGGCAATGAATCGTTGATGCAACAATGGGTTGAGATTCTCCGCGCGTCACCGGAAAAGGATCGACTCATCTATAAGGTCCAGCGTGATGGCACGACGGCTCTGGACGTCCTGGAAGGCCTCGTACACCGAGTGGGTAAGGATTCTGTGGCGTTCGACTATGAGGGGCAGCGAATCGAGCCGATACGAGAGCGCATTGTGGGCATCATGTTTTTTCGTCCGGGAAACAGCCGTGCCTCAGAACCGTCGACCAAATTGCAACTCAAGGACGGCTCTGTATGGAGCGTGCGTGAGCTTCGTCTTGAGCACGAGCAGCTAACTTGGGTGTCGATGGCTGACATTCGTGCAACTGCGATGTGGGATGATGTAGTAGCCATCGATTTTGCAGCCGGCCATTCGCTCTACCTCAGTGACTTGCCGGTCGAGACATCCAGTTGGCGAACCTTTGTACCGTCGGTCTTGCCCGAGGAGTTGTTGGCTCCGTTACGATCCCCGCGTTTTAACCAGGCCTTTGATGGTGGCCCGCTTCAACTGGCCGGCCGCACATGGCACAAAGGAATCGCACTTCACAGCTATAATGAGGTAACGTACCGGCTACCGGAAGGCTACCGATACTTGCGGGCATGGATCGGCTTGGATGACCGATTAAGTACCCAGGCAGGAACCGGAGACGTCGTGTGCCGACTCCTATTGGACGGCAAGGTTGTCTGGGAGCAATCGTTCCAATATCAAAGTGAACCGATCCCGTTGGAACTGCCCCTGGGAGCCGCACGCCGTTTGACGATCATCGCCGATTACGGACAAGCTGGCGATGCTGGGGATTATTTGTGTGTGGTAGACGCGAGATTAACCAAATGAGCTCTCGATTCAACGGGCAACCAAAGTGGCTTGTTCTGGCATGGCTGGTATGGATTAACGCAAGTTGGTTGCTTTTTCCAGGGAAGACCTCAGAAGCTCAAGAAACGGGTGTGCCCGATCCGGTCTTGCGAGCGCAACGCGAGCGGATCGAAGCGATCGCGCGAGCCATTCGGCCGACGATCGCAATCTTTGAGCCTTCCGGCCGCGGTGGTGGTAGCGGTGTGGTGGTTACACCCGACGGTTACGCTTTGACAAACTTCCATGTAGTGCAGCCATGCGGACCGTTCATGAAATGCGGCATGGCGGACGGTCGCATTTACGACGCTGTAGTGGTTGGCTTGGATCCTACCGGCGATGTGGCTCTTATCAAGTTGTTTGGCAGACAGGATTTTCCAACAGCCGTGTGGGGCGATAGCGATACCGTGCAAGTGGGCGATTGGTGCTTTGCGGTTGGCAATCCGTTCTTGTTAGCAACGGATCTTCAACCAACGGTGACCTACGGAATTGTTTCGGGGATCCACCGGTATCAATATCCGGCCGGCACCATTTTGGAATACGCTGATTGCATCCAAACCGATGCAGCGATAAATCCGGGCAATTCCGGCGGCCCCTTGTTCAATGCAGTCGGCGAGCTGATTGGGATCAATGGGCGAGGCTCCTTTGAAAAGCGCGGGCGCGTCAATGTAGGAGTCGGATACGCGATTTCTATTAATCAAATCAAGAATTTTTGGGGTTGTCTTCGCAGCGGGCGCATCGTTGACCATGCGACCCTCGGAGCGACGGTGATGACCGACGAGCGCGGCAGGGTGGTGATCTCAAACGTATTGAGTACCAGTGACGCCTATCGACGCGGGTTGCGCTTCGGCGATGAAATTGTCGCCTTCGGTAACCGGCGGATCTCAACCGCCAACGGCTTCAAAAATGCGCTCGGGATTTTTCCCAAAGGCTGGCGCGTGCCGCTCAGTTTCCTGCGCGGCGGCCAGCGCTACGATGTGTATGTGCGGCTGGCAGGAGTTCATTCTCAAGAGGAACTGTGGCGGTTGTTGGAGCGCCCGGTCGCCCCACGACCCGGCGAGCCTCCGCCGGGCAGGCCCCGTCCTAATCCAGACCAGCCCCAAGAACCGAAACCTCCGAAACAGCCTCAGCCTGGCGATCCAGATCCCACTCCAGCCGATGACCAATCCGGCCTTTCATTCGCTGAAGAGGTGCAGAAAAGTTACGAACGTCGCCGAGGCTTTGCGAATTACTTCTTTAATCGTCTCGAAAAAGAACGTGTCTGGCAGCGATTCGCCTCGCAACATGCCTGCCCGGAGTGGACCGGCGATTGGACAGTTTCGGCTGTCGCAGCCGACAGCCCCGTCGAGGTTCGCTGGGAGGGCCGGTACGTGACGGGGCGTTTTCCAGACGGTCCAGCGCGCACCGATCTTCAAGCTGAGTTAGGCGACCAGCGACAGCCGATAGGCAGCGGCGGATTGTTGGTCGCGCTACACCTATGGCGGCAACTGCTGGTACTCGGGCCCGAACGATTTGGCCAGGTTTTTTATTGGGGCCAGGCGCCGCTACCCGGAAAAACCACTCTCTTCGACGTCTTGGTCGGTTATTATGATATTGTCGAGTGTTATTTTTACTTCCACCCGGAATCCGGCGAGTTGGTCGCCATGGAAATGTTTACTGATGGAGCATCGGACCCGTGCGAACTGTATTTTGACAATTATCGCTTTGTTCGCGGCAAACTTTTGCCGTCGCGCATCCAGGTGGTGCATGGGGATCAACGCTACGCCGACTTAGAGCTGCGCGACGTAACGGTAGCTGGCTTGCCGGACGGCAGGCAATAGGGTCGGGGGAGAATGGCGGATGGAAAAATTACGTACAGCACGAAGTCTGCTGGCTGTGTTCCTTGCGCTGAGCTTTTGCGGTCTCTTGCGCGCAAATGACTCAACACCCAACAGTCGCACGCTGGCCGAAGTCATTCGGACTGTCCAACCCAAGCTCGTCAAGATTTACGGTGCTGGCGGGCTACGCGGCCTGGAGGCCTACCAAAGTGGATTTTTGATTTCTGCGGAAGGGCATATTCTGACGGTTTGGAGCTACGTCCTGGATACAGACGTCATTCTGGCAGTATTGCACGACGGCAGTCGCCACCACGCAAGCCTCATCGGGATCGACCCTCGGTTGGAAATCGCGGTGCTCAAGATTGATATGCTCGATACACCCTACTTTGACTTGCATTCGGCTATTGAACCGCCAACCGGTACCTGGATATTGGCGTTTGGTAACGTATTCGGCGTGGCCACGGGCGATGAGCTGCCCAGTGTCCTCCATGGCACGGTGTCGGCTAAGACGCAACTTCAGGCACGGCGTGGAGCCTTTACCATTCCCTACCAAGGTCCTGTGTTCATACTAGATGCGATTACCAACAACCCCGGAGCGCCTGGCGGGGCGCTAACCGACGCTTCAGGAAGGTTTGTGGGATTGTTGGGAAAGGAGCTTCGTAACGATCTAACCAACACGTGGCTCAATTGGGCTATTCCGGCATCCGAGTTGACAACGTCCGTCGAGGCGATTTTGGCTGGTCGTTCGCCGACCGCTCGCTCCGAGGAAAACACCCCTCGCCCGCTTTCGCCTATGACGCTGGAAGAGCTGGGGTTAGTGTTGATTCCTGAAGTGCTGCCGAAAACTCCTCCGTTTGTCGAACTGGTACGCGCGGGTTCTCCGGCCGCGGAAGCGGGCATAGCACCAGATGACCTCATTTTGTTCGTCAACGATCACTTAGTGCCTTCTTGTGCTGCGGTGCGAGAGGCATTGTCGTATATCGACCGGATCGATCCTGTGAAACTTACCATCCAACGAAACCAGGATTTAATGGAGGTAACACTCCGCATACCCTGATCCGGTCGAAACGTTCACATCGCTGCCATGCGACCCGGCAGCCAGGATGGCAGGTTGGTAGCTGTAAGCCATGGCATTCGGGAATCAGAGTGAGGGCCATATCGTGTCCAGAAAACCAACCGACCGATCCATGTCAATCCTGACCACAGCCTTGTTCCTGATTGATCTGTGGTCTGTTCAGGCTTTGGCCCAAGCAACCCTCGTCGAGCTCGAGCAACAGGCCATGACCGCAGCGGTGGCTCGAGTGGCTCCGTGCGTTGTGCGAATCGAGACGATCGGAGGATTGGAACGAGTCGAAGAGTTGGTTGTACCAACCGGTCCCACTACGGGCCTGATCGTATCGGAGGATGGCTACATCGTTTCGAGTGCGTTTAACTTTGTGCAAAAGCCTTCCTCGATTCTGGTGACCCTGCATGATGGATCGCGTCATGCCGCTACTATCGTGGCTCACGATCGCAGCCGCATGCTTGTGCTGTTGAAAATTACGGCTCCGTTCCCCTTGGCTGTACCACAGCCAGCTCCCCGTGACTCCTGGCAGGTTGGACAGTGGGTAATCGCCGTTGGACGCACCTTTCCGGGCAATGCGCCAAACGTCGCCATTGGAATACTCAGCGCAACGAACCGCATCTGGGGCAAAGCCGTGCAAACCGACGCCAAAGTCTCACCCACTAACTACGGCGGTCCCCTCGTGGACATTGAAGGCCGAGTGATCGGGATTCTGGTACCCATCAGCCCACATGCACAAGACGAGATAGCCGGCGCCGAATGGTACGATTCGGGCATCGGCTTTGCCATACCCTTGGTCGATGTGCTGGGTCGACTCGACCAGTGGCGGCAAGGCCAGGATCTTCATCCTGGATTGTTAGGCATTGTTTTTCGCGATCGCAATGAACTACTGGGCGAGCCGGTTGTGTCGATGGTACGAGTCAATTCACCGGCAGCCAAGGCAGGTCTGCTCCCCAATGACCGCATTACCCATGTCAATGGCGTGCCGGTCGGGAGGATTGCGGAAGTCAAGCACGTACTGGGGCCACTTTATGCCGGCGACACCGTTGAGGTGACCGTGCTCAGGGATGGCCAGCCCGTTCGTCTCACGACGACGCTGGTCGATCAACTAATCCCTTATGCCCACGCTACGCTCGGACTATCGGTCCGCTCCAGTGGAGTTCAGCCAGCCAACCTGGAAATAGATTGGGTGTTACCCGGAGGCCCAGCCCACCAAGCAGGTATTCGCGTGGGCGACCGTATCGAAACGTGCGCTGGCCAGCCGGTCCCCGACGAACCGACTCTGCGTCAAATTCTTCTTGCTCGCCAACCAGGAGAAACCATCACCTTGCAGGCACTACGGGGTGGCGATCGCTTAACGGTGGATGTACTCTTGGGAGCGCTTCCCGAAACCGTTCCCGAACACGTTCCGATCCAAGCACCGGTCGCCGGACCGCCGGCTGTTATGGTGCCAGTGAAGGTCCCTGAAGAGGCCAATGAATGCCAATTTTGGCTTCCTGAGGGATTCGACGGACAACGTCCATTTGCGCTTGTGGTCTGGCTGCAACCCGGCGGGCAATATGATCCGCAAGCTGTCGTGGGGCTGTGGAAGGATGTGTGCATACGTTACCGCATTGCCCTGCTCCTTCCTCGGTCCGCGGATCCTACCGGCTGGCGCCCTACGGACGTTAATTATTTACGAAAAGCTATTAGCCAGGTTCTACAGGACTACGCCATCGACCGGCAACGGGTTGTCGTCGGCGGCCAGGAACTCGGAGGCAGTACCGCATTCCTGGTGGCCTTTGCAGCGCGTGATATGGTTCGAGGCCTTTTGGTCAAGAACGCCGGAACTCCCGTGCGGTTGCAAATCCCCGACAACGAACCTCAATATCGATTGGCGGTATTATTAACGGCTCCGGGTATGGGCCGATTGCACGCAACCATGTTGCGTGTGGCTGAGCAATTGCGCAAGCTCCGCTATCCAACAACGGTTCAAATCTCGCATTCGCCTGACTTGTCAGCCGACGAATTAGAAACGATTGGCAAATGGATTTTTCTGTTAGGTCTGCTTTAGGTAAATAGGCAATACGGTGTTATGCGCAGATAGGAAGAAAGCCGTACGCGAGTTGGCACCTGAGCGTATGGAATCGGACTTTTCCGCCAATTGTCGTAGGCGAGCTTGACTACAGAAAATGGGAATCTTGCGCCGGCTTAACTCTGGGAAGATTCTCGCGATCCTTTTGGAGGTCTATGGCGGGAAAAACTAGCGATGAGCTGTTTTATGAGTCCGGTTCGATACAGGAACCATAGGCCGATCCCGATTGGAATGAGGTACATAAGAGAACCAGGTTGCAGAAACACCAGCGCGGCCGCCAGCCCGAGGGCAATCCACCACCAGCGAGGGTACTTTGTTGCCAGAGCCAGCACTTCGGGCAAGGCGAGCCACAGGGCTCCCAGAAGCAGTCCCACGCGAATGCACACGCCCGCGAAAGATTGACTGGAAGCCGAGGCCGGCAACACCAACAGAGTAATCAGTCCCATCAGGAGCAACAGGACAGCCAAACCGCCAATCGTTGAGCGTTGCCAGGCGAAGGGAGAACGGCGCACGGACATGGCACGAACCTCATCAACCCCACGGCTGTACCCTTGGCTTTCGCTAAGGAGGGCCCGCAGTATTAGCCGCCCAAGATTTGCGATCGCAAGCGCGTTAACAGCTCGATAGCTCGTCCGATTTCCACCTTCTGCCGCTCGGGTTCGTGCGGAATCTCGCGTTCAATTGTCAACGGACCGAAGTAACCGATTTCGGCCAAAGTGCGCAAGTAGCGTTCCATCCCTACTTGGCCTTCGCCCAGAGGCACCTCTTGACCCCATTCCTGACCGGGCCGCTCGGCCCAAAGAGCATCTTTGCAATGGACACTGCGCACGAAAGCGCCGACTTTGCGCAATGCCTCAATCGGCTCACCCGTGCCGTAGAGTATCATATTGGCTGGATCGAAATTGATAAACAAATTGGGGCGTTGGACATCGCGGATGAATTCCAATAGGGCATCGGCTGTTTCTTGCCCGGTTTCCAAATGCAAATTCTGCGCTTGTCTACTACAGTAATCACAGAGTTCGCGAGTCACATCGACGACTTCGCGGTACAACGGGCTGTGAGTTTCATGAGGAATAAAGCCCAAATGCAGCGCGACGGTATTGCAATCGAGCAGCCGAGCGAAATCGGCGATCTCTTTCATTTCCTGAAGACGTTCGGGACGCGTTTCTGGCGGTACCAGCCCCACGGTGCGGCGGACCGTGGGGATATCAGCATAACTTTCGCCCTCAAAGCCCCCAAAAACACATGTCAACGTCACATGCAAGTCGTCCAGCCGTTGACGTAGTTGCCGGGCACGCTCGGCCGTGCGCATCGCGCGCGTCGGAGCATGGAGCTGGACGGTCGTGGCTCCCAATTCAGCGACAACTTCCAAACGAGCTCCCAAACCGGCGTCCAGACTCGTGAACACACCAATCGGCCACTTGTCCATAATCGCTCCTCCACTACTGGACCATGCGACGCACGTCCCCTCTTACCGAGCCGAGTCCATCACGTGAAAAATCGTGGGTTTCTTAACCTAACAATTTCCGCTTTTCTTCCTCGAAGCTAATCGTTGGTTGGCCCGTTTTCGGATCCACAGGCGAAGGAATTTCATCGCTATCGACGTCGAACCACTCGGGCCGAAATACGAGATAGCCCCCCAGGCCAAGTCGGGCTCGCTGCATCGCGATGTTGGCCCCCAGAGCGATCACGGCGTCACCCAAGGCAACTTCGCCCCGACAACGCGGAACGTTTTCGGGATCCGGATTGCGGATGCAGTAGGCCCAATGCTCCATTTCCTCACGGTAGCCACGACTGACGTTTTGCGGTTCCGCTGCTTTGGCTAAAACGCCGGCCGGACCACTAGCCTGCGTATCTAAAACCGGTCCTGAAGCATTCGTACGGACTCCGACTCGCGTGGACGTATCCGAATCCTTGAAAAGCATCACTTCTTGTTCGCGTTCGAGGATCAAGGTGCCGCGCGTTCCCATTACGATTTCACCATACCCGCCAAAGCCGTTGCCATTGATCGATGAGTACATGACCACCACTTTCTTTTCCGGGTCTTCCTCATAGGAAGGGATACCTTTGTTCTTGCCGGGAATTTGAAAAACGGGATCACGGTAACCGACGGGAAATTCTGGCGGGTAGCCGGGACCGGGAAACTCGAATAGGCAATAGACATGGTCTTCCGCGTCACGATCGGGTGCAAAAAGATGCCGCCCCCCGACACAGTGGACGGTCAGGGGGTGGGCTTTTTTATTGTCGCGGCGAAGGGCGGACAAGAAGATCGAGGCGGCATCTAGTTGATGGCTTCCCAATTCCGCCATCAAACCTCCCCCAGTACGTTCGAATAGGCGCCAGCGACACAGTTCTTCCAATGCCGTGCGCCGGTACTCACCGAAGTACTCTTCGATATAACCAAACTTTTCCGCTTCGACGTTCTTGTCGGAATCCCACGCCTCCCATTGCGCTATTTTGCGCGCCAATTCCTCGCGTTCGACCGGGTCCACTGTGCTTTCATATCGTCGCTTAAACGAACGCAACTGATCCGCGATCGGATCGATGCGTTCGCTCCCTCCCAGCGGCACTTGGCCTCCGGGCAACGGCTGTTGCCAGCTATCGCGCCCTGGCAGATTACCCCGGTGCCACTGCGCGCGAATGTGATGCACTTCTCCTAATACTCCCCACCGCAAGAGATTGACCGCGTTGTCATAAAGGATGTTGTAATGGCGCTGATGGCCCACAGCCAAAATGAGATTTCTTTCCCGTGCAAAACGCGCCATGATCTTACACTGAGCCACATTGTGGGCCATCAGTTTTTCGGTCAAGACATGCTTGCCGGCCTTCATCGCCGCGATGGCCGCCTCGGCATGCAAATGCAACGGCAGAGCAATGATCACTCCCTCGACATTCGGATCAGCAATGAGGGCTTGATAGCCGCCTTTGTTTCCGTCATAGACTTTGACATTTTTTCGGGCCTGGTTTTCGGTCCAACCATATACTTTTAGTAACCCCGGTCGAGCCGCCAAGGCGGCGGGGCTCGACCAGTCCCCGTAAAACGCTCGATGGATGCTCGAAGGCCGAATATCCGCAATTGCTACTACCTGAATGTAATCAGGGTTGATTGCCCCGATCAGGACATTGCCCTCGTCACCAGTACCGATGATGCCTACTCGGAGAGGGTCACCCACCTTACCGTAACCGAAGTAAGCCGCCCCCAAACTAGCACCACCGGCTGCCAACGTGCTGGCCAACACCCCTTGGAGAAACTCGCGCCGGTTCACTGCGACTGCTTCGTAGTAGTTTTCGCGACCGATCGCTTTTTCTTCGGGTGTTAAATACATGGCACTACTCCTGGAGAACATTCCCTTTGACTTTTTTCACGCTGGTTTTATTTACGGGCTTAAGCTACAACGGCTCGGGATCCACGTTACTTCGCAGTTCGGCGCCGGCAACAACTGGTGCAGCAACGCGCCAGAAGTGCATCCAATCCAGCCCATCGACCTGCACCCATAACGCTCAGGTGCATAATCGCCACGAGTTCGATCGCCTGGGACCACGTCGGAGCGGCAATCGGGTCCAAAGGCCATTGCGATACAATGATTGAGCCTAAAAACAACATGGCAAGTAAACCTAACGGTCTTACCAAGAGTCCGGTGATCAACCCCGCCCCAACCACGACGTCGAACCAGGGCACGATACGATCGATCGTGTATGAATCGAACCACTTGCCGCCGAGGCGCGCTATGGGGAGAGCCGTTCGCCCGCTAGCTGCTCCTAAAGCATTCAAATCTCTCTCTAATCCCTTCCACAGTGCTTCAACTTCCGACAACAAAGATCGCTTTTTTTGTTCCAGTTCGGCCGTCAAAGTCACGACTTGCTGCCGCAACGATTCGACGTCCATGCGATTACGGTCTATCCAATACCGGTTGCGACGCTCGATCCCCTGAAAGTACTCGATCAATTCTTCCTGCCGAGTCCTGATGAAGTCATCGAGCAGTTGTTTGTATTTTTCCACAATGCGGTCGGACTCTTTTACTTGCTGGTCTGACAGTTGAAAGTGGGCCACAATTCGCGCTCGATATTCGTCCCAGGCTGCTTTGGTAGGACTTACGTTTATACGGGGGAAGACCGACCCGGACGGCTCATACCCCAATCGCGTTAAGCCATCTGGATCCCACACCAACCCACGAAAAAACTCGCTTGCCGGCCCAACGGCCTGCGACAGAAACGCAGCGCTGAACGGTCGCGGCTCCAATAGTTTGTCGATGCCTTCGTTCAGAAAATGAAAACCGATCACAAGCCGCAGAGCCACCAAACTGACTCCGGCCCAAAAACCGATGATGCGTTGTTTAGTTTGCAGAGTTTCGGTCTCCTCGAAGCACTACGGTACTGCCCATCGCACGAAACCGGCGATTTCGGACTCGCCGCTTCGCTCATTATGTGCACCATTGATGGCCTCGCCAAGCACCGACACCGCGTTCGGGCCGGCGTCGACAACTCGCCTAACCTACACTAGTTTAGCTATGGAGTGGCCTTCCAGAGACTCGATCGGAGAAACCCTCGATGCGCATTGTGCTTTGCTACCCGGTAGAAAAACGGCACTTGGCTCGCCTGGCGCAAGTCGCCCCGGAGCACGAGATCGTCGATGCTGGACAAGAACACATCGCCGAAGAGATTCTACGGGCGGACATCTTCTGTGGGCATGCCAAAGTCACGGTGCCATGGGATCAGGTAGTGCGCCTCGGGCGGTTGCGGTGGATACAGTCTTCGGCCGCTGGATTGGACCATTGCTTAACCCCCGAAGTTGTTGCGTCCGATATCCTAGTTACCAGCGCCTCGGGAGTCTTCGCCGATGCTGTGGCTGAGCAAACGTTAGCATTGCTACTTGGGCTCTTGCGACGTCTACCCACATTTTTCCGAAACCAACAGCAAAAAATGTTTGAACGCTGCCCCACCCGCGACTTACACGGGGCAACCGTGGGCATTGTCGGATTCGGTGGAAATGGTCGCCGCATAGCCGAACTGCTTTCTGCATTCCGAACAAAAATCGTCGCAACCGATATGTTTCCTCCCCGTGAGCTTCCCGACCACGTCAAGGCCGTTTGGCCTGCTGACCAGTTGGACCGACTTCTGGAAGGCAGCGATATCGTAATCCTCACGTTACCACTTAACGCGCGGACCCGAGGACTGATCAACCGCCAGCGACTCTTCCGCATGAAACCCGGCAGCATTCTCATCAACGTAGCCCGTGGTCCGATTGTGGTCGAGAAGGATTTGGTGGAAGCCTTGCAATCCGGGCATTTGTGGGCCGCCGGCCTGGACGTAACCGAAATCGAACCACTGCCAGAGGGAAGTCCGTTATGGGACCTTCCCAACGTGCTTCTTACTCCGCACGTAGGGGCTCAAAGCGCTCGCCGATCTGACTTGGTCACAGAGCTATTTGCCGCTAATTTGCAGCGATTCTTCTCGGGCCAGCCGCTATTGAATTTGGTCGATAAAGAGCTCGGCTTTCCGGTGCCGCTGCAATACCGGACGCCATAGGACGACGCGACGAGTTTCGTTTCGACATCGGTATACCCGAATCGCTCGATTTAAATTTGGATTTAAATTTGGAATAGAGCACCACGTCGAGCGAGGCCGTCGCGCCAGAGCAGCGGTCAAGATACGCGCGTCTAGATTGTAGGTGGGAATCTCCCGCGGTTTGGCAGAGCAGATCAAGATTTACGATGTTTTCATTCTAAGAGGTGCAAGCTGATACGTGGTGCGTCTAGCGACCGGCACCGCCGGCGAGCAGCGTTCGTAAGGCAGCGGCAACCGAAGGCCATGACGCGCACAGACGCGCGACTAAGCCCAGTAAGCTCGGCGGCCGTCGCGCAACATCACTCCGCTTAAAGCTTGGTCATCATGTGGCCTGCGACGCTCGTGGCGATCCGAGGAATCGGAAACTAACGCACCCTCTTGCGGAGTTTTTCGGCACTTTAGGTCAAGCCGCTTTGTGTAACACGCTTCTACCCCTTAGCCGGCAGCAAAACGTGCCCATGCTTTTGTATGCACCGAAGCGCCTCTGCGCCGTTGTGTTACATCTTGAGTCACTGACAAAGTAGACGCACGCCCGCTACCAAGCGGGCCCACCGAAAAAGCTCAACATGTAACGCGGAAAATCTTCTCCACAACAGAGCAACAGGTCGACAATGCTCACCTGGTGCTCAAAATTCCCGTGGGGTTGGGGATACTCTGGATAGCGCGAGTAGTCGGCATAGTCGACGCGAATCCCCGCGCGCCGAAATTGCTCTTCATCCATGTGTTGCCGAGCCGACGGTCCGTTCAGCAGCCGATCCGCGTCACACGCACGACATATCGCGATAATTCGCTGATTTCGCTCGCCGGATACGCCGAACTCTTCCGAACGCCGCAGCGGCGTACGAATCCCCATCAATCCACATAGTATTTTCAGGCAATGGCCGTTTACCTCCGACAACATCGGCTGGTCCGCTTGCTGCCACATTTGGTGGAGTACCATCGAGTACGTGCGCCATCCGGGGGCTCGTCGATAGCTAGACTCGACGGCATGCCAATGCTTCTGCCGCCACTGCGCACCGGCAACGGCCACCTGGTTAATTTTCGCGGGAAAGTGCGCATGCACCGGCACCGTCAGCCAAAGCAAACCCTGCGGCGTCTTGATTCGGTTACGGTTACGCCACGACTGTTTGGTGTATTGCACGTCGTCGTCCAATACGAACTCGTCAACGCTGTTGATGAGATCAAAAAAGCCTTTCCAGGGTATGTAGTTCGATTGGAATACGGCAATCCGCTTCGACATGTCTTTCGTTCCCGTATCACCGAAGCATAACTAGTCCATTGCATGGACGGCTGACGGCAATCCGCTTTGACATGTTTTTCGTTCCCGTGAGCACCGAGATTCCCACAACGAGCCAAGCTGTCGGCGAAAGTTCGCCATCTGATACCCGACTCTGCCACGGTCCCTCGGCCCATCGTGCAGGGGAGCAAACTTAGGTATCCGCCGAGCTTCGATAGCCCTTACCCAGCATCGGCGAGGAAGACCGGCTGAGTCGCATCGAACGAACGTCGTTGCTTGGTCTCGGGCACAGAACGCGGTGACCTTGATAATAGCAGGCCAACCGTGTCGGCGATACACCCAAGCACCACGCCGCGACAATGGCCCAGTTGCGAATCGTCTGGCGCACCAAACCATAACGTTTCCAGCGACGGGCACTCACCCCGACCGGACCGTCGAGCAAAATGGGCCAGCACTGCCGGCGCAAAGCCACGGATAGAAGCAGGTCTTCCAGCAATGGTTCTTGAGGAAACCCGCCAATCTTTTCGAACGTTCGACGCCGTACGAAAATTGCTTGATCCCCGTAAGCCACCCCAAACCAGCGCACACGTAGTGCATTGCCCCATTCCCAAATGCGGTAAACCGAACTCGGCTCATCGATGCGCTGTCGAAACGCTCCGAACAGCCACGGCTGATCGACCACCTTGCGGAGCTGACGTAATGCTGTCGGCGCAAGAAAACAATCAGCATGTAAGAACACCAGCACCTCACCGCGCGCTAACCTGGCTCCTTGGTTCATTTGCACAGCCCGGCCCGGCGGACTAGCGATCACTTGAGCGCCGGCCAAGCGCGCTTGTTCCACCGTACTGTCTTCGCTTCCACCATCGACGACCCAAACCTCATCAGCGTGGGATGTTACGGCAGACTGTACGGCGCGCGCAACGTAGGCCGCCTCATTAAGGGCCGGAATGATCACCGAAATCATAAAACAAGCCTTAACCCTAATACGCGAGCACCATGCATACAAGCCCACTCAGTCCGTCGGTCCACGAAACTCGTTTTTTACCGCCGCTCAAATTAATGGCGAAACTACTGGATTCTACCACGCAGTGAAGAATGTTCGACATGCACCGGTGTTTCTTGTATATCTCTACGCGTCCAAGATCCACTCATGCCTCGAAGACCGCCTTCCAACCCGGAAAAGCATTCAACGCAAAAGCGCTAATGCGCAGGGGCGCAACGAAGACAAGAGGTACCTGTCCATTGGCTCCTTGCGCCTTTGCGTTGAATTCTTATTCGAAGGCCCAAGTTCGTTTCGTGCGGTGAGCGTTGACCATAACTGAGAAACGGCCTAAAGTGAAAGTAGGGCAGGATTGTCGTTGCGGAGAAAGTCGTGAGCCAGCAGCTTTCACGCCAATTAGTCGTTTGGGCTACCACGATAGCTACAGGGATGGCTCCCTTGTGGCTCAGCGCATCGAACTGCCCGACCGGCTCGCGCGGTCCATCCTGTAGCATGCAGCAGGCCTGTTGCTGTGCAAAGCGAAATATGAGCAAGCGGCTCTTCGGTCTTGAAACCGTCGCCTGCACCTGTTCCAAGCGATCTATTTCCACTCAGGTACCGGTTCGGCAAGAGCCATTATCTAATACCGCGGGATCCCGACGTGTAGAGTCGGAAATGTATTGGTTCGCTACGCCCCCGCAAGTTATTGACAGCACTCGGTGTAAGGCAAATTACTTTTCAGAATGCTGTGTCCCATTTGCATCTACTTCGAAAAACTGCTCGTTAGCCTGGTTTTGCCACTGGACGATTTAAAACTACGGCGCTGAAAGTGCGCGCCTCAGCGATTTCCCTACTACTAGTGGATTTTGATTAAGACACTTGGAGTAGTATACACCGAGCTTCATCTTGCACGGAAATCGCGTTCCCGACAGCGGTTCGGTATGTATCGGCAGTAACCCGAATTCGCGTAACGGCGTTTCAATCGTGTTTTCAGAATGGCTTCACCAATAGGAATTCGGTAATAGGGATCGGTATTTGGTAAACCATCGCGGTAGCCCATCGTCGGGAAGCTAAGGAATAAACAATGAGTAGCGAGTCATACAATTCCCCCAATGTAGCACCAGATCAGTTTCCCGGTTCGGGCAACGATAACGTGCAGGCGGGATCCGGCGGTACGTCCAACCGGCGACGCGGTAGGCGGACTTGGGAGGCGATACGATTCTTTGTAGGCGCTGTCGAGGTACGCTTGAGGTTTATCGCCGTTTTGGTTGGCATTGGGTTGATCATCAGCTACTGGGAGACTCTAAAGACCTATTGGGACCGGTGGACGCGCCCACCGGTCAGTCAAGCTGTTTTAGAATCGGGCACCGAATTCTACTGCCCGATGCATCCACAAGTGGTACGGGACAAACTGGAACCGGATGGTTCCGTTCCGAAATGTCCCATTTGCGGTATGCCACTTTCCAAAAGGCGGAAAGGTGAATCCGCACCGTTACCTGAAGGAGTGGTAAGCCGCGTGCAGTTCTCTCCATACCACATTCACGCGGCAGGCATTCGGACGGTAGATGTGACCGTTCGCCCGCTCGTCTATCGAGTGCGTACGGTAGGTTACATCGCCTACGACGAAACGAAACGAGCAAGAGTGGTAACGCGCACTGGTGGATATTTGGAAAAGTTGTACGTAAACGAGACGTTTCAAGAGGTTCAAGAGAATCAGCGATTGGCCGAGATTTATAGTCCGGAACTCTATGCAGCGATAGAAGAACTTCGGATCGCAGAACGAAACAATCAGAGGCTGTTGGCCGACGCGGCTCGGAGGAAACTTTGGCTTTTGGGTGTTGCCGAGAACGATATCCAGCAAGCGTTACGTACTGAAGGCACCTATCGCCTCGTCTTGCGGGCACCGCGCGGTGGGTTGGTGATCTCCAAACCGATCCTCGAAGGGGAAGCGGTTCAAGCAGGACAAATGCTTCTTGAATTGGCCGACCTGTCGACGGTGTGGATAGAAGCAGATGTCTTCGAGCAGGATGTGGCCTTGGTGGAAGTCGGCCAGAAGGTGTCGGTACAGGTAGAGGCATGGCCGGATGAGACGTTTCCCGGCGAGGTAGCCTTGGTGTATCCGCAAATCAACGAGCAGACACGTACGGCCCGCGTACGCTTTTCAATGCGTAATCCCGATTATCGGGTTCGCCCCGGGATGTATGCAACAGTAGAAATTAAGATACCGATCCACGAGTCACCGCGATTCCGCCCGCTTTTTGCGCACAGCATGTCCAGCGAGTCGCAGGAAGATGAGGTGTCGCTCGTCGCTCGCCAAAAGGTCTGTCCAATTACCGGAGCGCGTCTGGGTAGCATGGGGAAGCCGTTCCGGGCCGAAGCAGATCATCAAGTCGTGTATTTGTGTTGTGCTGGATGCAAGTCAAAGTTCCAAGCTGATCCGGCTGCTGCGGTGGCGCGTCTACGCACACTCACCGAAGAGGGAGTCTTGGCAGTGCCCGAGGAAGCCGTGATCGACACCGGTGTTCAAACCCTAGTCTATGTTGAACGGGAGCCTGGGTTGTTTGAAGGAGTGCCCGTCAAGCTTGGACCACGCGCCGAAGGCTATTACGCGGTAGTAGAAGGTCTGCTTCCCGGCGACCGAGTGGCTGCGACGGGAGCATTCCTGATTGACGCTGAAACGCGGCTTAACCCCGCAGCAGCTGCCGCATATTTCGGCGCATCGGGACACAAGCATTAATACTAACCGGAGAACGGATGCAACCGGCCCGCATTGGCAACCGTAGCGGTCACCTTACAAGCACCCTGGCCGAACGGATGTACCGGACATGATTGAAAAAATCATTGAGTACTCGGCTCGCAATCCCTTAGTGATCGTCATTTTGGCTTGTGCCGTGGCGGTCGCAGGCATTTATTCGCTCTATCACACTCCGGTGGACGCTATTCCTGATCTGTCAGAAAACCAAGTCATCGTCTTTGCTGATTGGCCAGGACGCAGCCCGCAAGAGGTGGAAGATCAAGTCACCTATCCTCTTTCAGTGAATCTTCAAGGGTTGGCAGGAGTGCGGGCGGTGCGAGCCACTTCGGAGTTCGGCTTCTCGATGGTCAATGTGATTTTCGAGGATTCCGTCGACTTTTATTTTGCTCGTGAACGCGTGTTGGAGCGACTATCAACGATAAGCACGTATCTGCCAGCAGGAGTCAATGCATATTTAGCGCCGGATGCAACGGCACTCGGGCAAATCTTCTGGTACACGGTCGAGGCAGACGGATACGATCCGGGACGGCTGCGGGCTTTGCAAGATTGGTTCATTCGCTATCAGCTTTACAGCGTACCCGGCGTGGCCGAAGTGGCCTCCGTGGGCGGCTTCCCCATCGAATATCAGATCGATGTAGACCCCAATCGCCTGCGGGCTTACGGGGTCACATTGGGTGAACTATTTTCGGCGGTAATGCGCTCCAATTCATCGGTCGGTGGCGGTGTCATCGAAAAGAACCGTTCCGAATATCTCATCCGTAGCTCGGCCTGGGTGGAAAGCACCCGGGACATCGAACAGATAGTTATCAAGTCTGTGCGCGGCACGCCGGTCCGTGTCGCGGACGTGGCACACGTGGCTCTGGGGCCCGCTCCGCGGCGAGCCGTTTTGGAGAAAAACGGTAGCGATGTGGTCGGCGGTGTCGTCGTAATGCGTTACGGGGAAAACCCCTTGCGGGTTACCCAACGTATCAAGGAAAAAATCATCCAACTCCAATCCGGCCTACCACCAGGGGTGCGGATCGTGCCTTTTTATGAACGTACCCAACTGGTCGAACGAGCCATCCACACGGTGACGAAGACCCTTCTGGAAGAAATGATCGTTGCCAGTGCGGCGATCCTGTTGATTCTTTGGCACGTGCGAAGTGCTCTTATCGTCTGCCTCACCTTACCGATGGCCGTGCTCGTGTCGTTTATTCTCATGAGAGTTTTTCGAATTCGATCGAATATCATGTCGCTTTCCGGAATCGCCATTTCGATTGGAGTGTTAGTCGACTCGTCAATTGTGATGGTGGAAAATGCTGCGCGTCATTTGTACAAACAGTTCGGCAAAAGTCGAGTAAAGGGAAATACACGCGAGATTGTCATCCCCGCGCTTCGGACGGTGGGACGTCCCATTTTCTTTTCCGTGATGATCATGCTTATCAGTTTTATTCCTGTGTTTGCTTTGGGTGGCATGGAAGGTCGCATGTTCCATCCGCTTGCTTACACCAAGACGTTCGCCATGCTGGGTGTAAGCATCTTGGCGGTGACACTGGTACCTGCCTTAATTCCGCTGCTGGTCAGAGGCCGCGTGCGTGGTGAAGACGAAAGCTGGTTGGTGCGCAGTGTTCTGGAAATCTACCGACCAGTACTGGCCTACCTTCTGACCCATCCTTGGGCAATTGTCCTAGTAACGGCCCTGATTTTCATCGCCGGCACAGCTCCGGTAGGAGTCCCTTGGTTATTCCTGGGTGTGACGGGCAGTTGTCTATTGGCTTGTTGGTGGGCAGGAAGTGTCGAAGATCCACACCGCTGGCGTTGGCCGCGCATCGGATTGGTTATGGTTGTGGTGGTGGTGGCTGCCCTGATGGCCGACACACGAATGCGTCGACTTGGGCGCGAATTCATGCCGCCGCTCGATGAGGGTACGGTTCTGGACATGCCCATCACCATACCCCGCGCGTCACTGGTGCAAGTAGCCGAGGACTTGAAGACGCGGGATGCCCTCCTGCGGTCGTTTCCCGAAGTGGGAATCGTCGTGGGCAAGGCCGGGCGAGCTGAAACGCCGACCGATCCAGCACCGCCAGACATGGTCGAAACCGTGGTAAATTTAAGGCCTCGGGAATACTGGCCGCGCCGCGTGCTGCGCCTGGAGGATGCTCGCCAACAGGTCCGTCATATTTGGCAAACTCTGGAACAAGCGGGAATCATACGGCCCTGGTCGGGGGAACCTTGGGAACACGACGCATTGATCGAACGCGTTTCGATGCGACTGCTCGAACGATTCGATAATTTAGCCCGCCAAACCTGCTCGAACCGCTTCCGAGAACTGGAAGCCAACCTAGCAGGTCAATTAACGCATCACGCGGCAGAGGTCTTGGCGCAACAGTTAACCAAGCAAGACAAGCTGCTGCGACCTCTAACACAAGACGACCTTCAAGCCGCGGTAGCAGCGGTACCCCAAGAAACGCGCACGGCCCTGGTCGAATATCCGGACCTGCCCACCATCAGTCAGGTCGCCCAAGTAGCTATTCAACAATGGAGCCAACGCGGGGCCACCGCGCAGCGCTCCGACTTATTGGTTCTCGACCTGCATCCGATCGAAGCGTTCGCCTGGGAAGTGGGACAAACCCTGGGTCTTGAGCGCCCCACGCTTTTGGGCAACCTTTTGGAGGATGTCGAGCGGGCACGTGACCGCCGCTGGCGCGAGTTCGTGCGAAAACTCAATTGGGAGCTCTTCGATCAAGCGGTACCTTGGATCAACGGGTTAATCATCGAGTCCCTGTTCGAAGAAGCCGCTCGAGCCAAACTTGTGGCGCGACAACCCACCGCCGATGATCGTCGTGCGTTGCATGAACAACTTGATCCAGCCCTCGCCAAGCAACTGTTCCTTTGGCCCCACTCGCGCGACTCGCTCCTAAAAGAACTCGACTCGGTCGTACGCCTTCCTGGCTGGGGAAATATCTGGACTCAACCGATCGTCAACCGCATCGATATGCTGGCAACCGGCGTGCGTACGATGATCGGGGTAAAAGTTTTCGGGTCGAACCCAGCACAGATCCAGCAGGTTGCGCAACAAGTTGCCGATGTGTTGCGCCAAGTACGAGGTGCTACCGATGTCACAGCCGACCAAATCGTGGGTGAAGCCTATTTGGAGATCGATATCGATCGAGAAAAAGCCGCGCGCTACGGGGTACGCATCGGCGACATCCACGATGTGATTGAAACCGCTTTGGGCGGTAAACCCATCACGGTATCGGTCGAGGGTCGCCAGCGGTTTCCGGTGCGCATTCGTTACGCAAGGGCTTTCCGATACGATGAACACGAAGTGGAACGATTGCTCATTGCTACCTCCATGTCGCCAAATGACGCTATGAACAACATGGCGGAAATGACGCCCATTACCACGTCCTCCACCGGGTCTTCCGAAACACCCGCCGTTGCCTTGCAAATCCCTTTGGGACAAGTGGCCAAAGTTCGGGTCGTGGAAGGCCCCTCCATGCTCAAGAGCGAAAATGGTTTGCTGCGGTTTTACGTGCAATGCAATGTGCGAGATCGAGATATTGTAAGCTTCGTCGAGGAGGCCCAGCGAACGATCGCCGAAAAAGTACCGCTCCCAGCTGGCGTCTATCTGGAATGGAGTGGGCAATTCGAACACCAATTACGGGCCAAGCGCACGCTCATGATCATTGTTCCCCTCGTGGGAGCCATAATCTTTTTGCTGCTGTATATTACGTATCACGACTTGGCAGATGCTACGCTAATGATGCTGGCCGTGCCAGGAGCGGTCGCCGGCGGCGTATTGTACCAGTACTGGTTCGGCTTCCATTTCAGCGTGGCAGTCTGGGTCGGGTACATCGCCTGCTTCGGACTGGCGACCGAGACCGGCGTGGTAATGCTGGTTTATTTGCGCGAAGCGATTCAGGAGCGAGGGGGCCTTGCGGCTATGGGAAGTCTTGCTGAGCTGCGCCAAGCAATCCTGGAAGGAGCCGTCCACCGTCTGCGGCCAAAACTCCTTACCGAAGGTACCACCATCATCGGTCTGGCACCGATGTTATGGGCCACTGGCACCGGAGCCGAGCTGATGCGTCCCATAGCAGCACCCGTGCTAGGTGGCATCCTGGTGGCCGACGAAGTCATCGACTTACTCTTACCCGTGCTGTTCTATTATGTCCGCGCGCGGCGATGGAAAAAACTGCATGGATTGACCCCTTCCGCCAGCGCGCCAAATGAAACCCCGGCCACAGACGTCGCGCAACAGGAAACAAATCGATGAAGCTTGGGGGAACTTGCCAGCTTACCGATTTCTTTACTGCACCTCTGCGCCTGAGCGCCCCGGCGTTGAATCCGTTTTCCTCTGTAAGCTGCCGCGATAGCAAAAGTCGAGCCGAGTACCGCAGCGTTTCCATCGATGGCACAAGTCGCCCAGAAAAAAACGGTGCGTCTTGCGACGCACCGCTCGTTGGCCTCCGGCAAACCGAATCAGAGCAGCCAAAGTTAGATCAGCTCTGGAATCGGATGTCCATCCTCGACCAGATACACCGGACGGCCGGCCTGATTAATGAATTGCATCCGCGGATCGATCCCCAATACATACAGAATGGTAGCCATCAGATCCTGCGGGGTAATGGGCCGCGTCTTGGGAACCTCTACCTTGTCAGCAGATTCACCTACGACTTGGCCCATGCGCAAACCGCCACCGGCCAGGGCTAGTGTGCTTAAAGGCGCCCAATGGTCGCGCCCAGCACTGCCGTTGATCTTGGGCGTCCGACCGAATTCGCCGGTAATAACCAGCAAGATCTTTTCGCTGAGTCCTCGCTGATCCATATCCTCGATCAGGGCTGCCACGGCGCGATCGACCTGTGGCCCCAAATTGTTCATCCCTTCTTTGATATTGCCGTGCATATCCCAGCCGCCAAAATGGATCGTCACGAAACCACAACCGGCCTCGCACAAGCGACGCGCCTGCAACAGTTGCTCACCCAACCCTCGGCCATAGCGCTCGACGACGCGAGGATCTTCGTACTTCAGATCGAACGCCTGTTGCGACCGGCTTAGGATCAGGTCAAAAGCCTGTTGCTCGAACGCGTCCAAACCTTCCATGATGCGCTGCCGGTCGATCTCGCGGCGTATCTGATCGATACCGGCCAACAGATCGCGCCGTTGTTCCCACCGCAGCTTTCCCATGCGAAGTGTCATGTTTTGCCGAGCTTCGCCACCCGGATCGAATGGACCATAGGCGGCTCCCAAATAAGCCGGACCATCCCCGTAGATGCCGCCCAATCGTATGTAGGTAGGTACGCCGGTTATAGGGTGATTGGTACCCCGGACGCGTGCCACAATCGAGCCGATTCCGGGCCGCGTCGGCTGGGCGCCATTGTCGGCCAACCGGTGATCGTATCCCGTCATAACCCAATGCGTACCACCACCGTGTCCGCTGTTGGTATGGGCAAACGAGCGAACGATCACCATGCGATCCAAGACCCGTCCCATCCGTTCAAAATTCCCGCCCAGGGTTACCCCTGGCAGAACGCTGGCGACTTCTCCGGTTACGCTCCGGTATTCAGCCGGCGCAGTCATTTTTGGATCGAACGTTTCAACGTGAGTGGGTCCACCACCCAGCCACAGCCAGATGACCGAAGTGTCCTTGGTACTTTGACCAGCCGCAGCCGCCTCGGCTCGTGCTCGGAGCACGCTTGCGAGCGTCACACCGGTAACACCTAATGCCCCCACACGCAAGAAATCTCGCCGCGTGGTCCCTTCGCAGTTGCCATGTTGCCGCCGATATACGACTTCAATCATCTGCCTTCTCCTCTGAAAGTTTCCCCCGACGGTCTTTTGAGGCAGCCGATCGCATCCACGGCTGCCAATGCGTTGATTCTACGATATCTCTCGACCAAGACGCAAGTGATTTTTGCCTTTTTTTGTCCGAGCCACGGCAAACCCCTACGGCGCCCACGTCCGCAAAAGTTGGCCATTGTTGGCGTTCCACAATCGCAATTGCCCGTCCATTGCGCCGGCCACCAACCACTGCTGATCCTGGCTGATGGCCAAAGCCGAAACATACCCGGCGCCACCGAAATTGCGGAAATTACCTCCATTGCTGGAATTGTGCATGCGGATAACGCCATCGCCGCAGGCTGACACGATGTTGTCCGAATCACCCATGAATCGCACTGTCGTCACGTGCTTGCCGAAGTTCTCGATCGTACGCAACTGATCACCCGATTCGGCATTCCATATTTTCACGGTCCGATCCGCCCCGGACGTGGCGACGGTGGTCCCATTACTGTGCCAAGCAATGCCCAGGACATAATTGGTATGGCCTTCCAGACGCCGCAGTAACTGGCCGCTAGCCACATCGAATATCTTGGCCAGCTTATCGGCTCCACCGGAAGCAAGGCGACGTCCGTCGGGCGAAAAAGCGACGGCATACACAGTATCGTTGTGCGCGTTGGGCCACGTCTGAACCCAGCGGGCCTCGGGGATGCTCCAAATCCCGATCGCGCCGTCACGCGAGGGCATACCACCGGCGATCGCCAGCATCTTGCCATCCGGACTAAAATCCAACGCGGTCACCCGATGCGTGAACAGAGCCCCGAGATCGGCCTCCGTCAAGGTGCGCTCCAGTTGCCAGGCCGGTCTGGTGTCCCAAAGGGCTACCAGTCCATCGTGGCCGCCGGAGAAAAGCTGTTGGGCGTCGGCGAAAGCGATCCCCGTAACGGGCTGTTGGTGTGCGGCCAAAGCTGATAAGGAGCTCCCATTTTGCGCGTCCCAAATCTGGATCGAAGGATGGCGGCCCGCGGTAGCTAGTAGGCTTCCATCCGGCGAGAAGACCACGCGGTAGATGGGTTGCTCAGCCGACGCGGCCTGTTGCTGGGCTTGTTGTAGCCCGGCCTGAGCCTTTTGGACTTCATTGTCCGCATCGGAGATGGCTTGCCGCAATTGTGCGATACGCGCTTCGGCTTGTTGGCGTTCTCGTTCAGCAATTGCCTGATTCTGAGCCGCCAGCACTTGAGTTTTCTGCGCATTTTGCATTGCTTGTACAGCGTCAGAGTAGGGCTTTTGGATTTCGGCGACTTTACCTGCCGCTTCGTTCGCTGCTCGTGTGGCCGCCTCAAAGGCTTGCTGTGCTGCCGGAACAGCAGCGGTTGCCTGCTGCGCCTGCTGCTCGGCTTGCTGGGCCTGCTGGCGAGCCTCCTCGGCCATACGAGCCCACTGGGCGTTTTGCGGCATGCTCTGAGCCAAAGCTGCCAGCCGGTTGGCACGTTCGCGCAGTCGCTGGGCTTGGTGTGTAGCATCGGCGGCAAGCTTTTCGGCTTGGCGTTTTGCCGCCAGAGCCTGCTGTGCAGCCGAGGCCGTCTCGATCGCCACCTTCTCCCGCTGGAGCTTCATGTCAGTCACCGAGCGCAGTTGGGAAGTTTTCTCCTCGAGTTGTTTGTTCGCCTCGGCTAAAGCATCGGAGGCTTTCTTGGCCGCTTCTTGCACAGCGGGTAGCTCTTTTTCGGCAGCCTCCAAAGCCTGTTTGGATCGCGTAAGCCGCGTGTTGGCCTGCGCGACGCGACGTGTCCATTGGCCAACGTCGTTTTTCAACCGCAAATCGCCTCGCAATTCCGCCACCATCTGGCCATTCTGACCGTTCCACAATCGAGTCGAACCGTTCTCGCCGGCTGACGCTACTCGCGCGCCGTCCGGACTAACATCGACGTCCAGCACCACCGCACCGTGATTGAATTGTTGCAGCGTTTGACCCGTAAGCACGTTCCAACGTCGGACGGTGGAGTCACGACTACCGCTATAGAACTCCGCCGCTGTCTGAAGAGAGGCACACAGTGCAGTTACTTCCTGACCATGTCCAGCAATACGTTTTACCGCGTGTAGAGGGCCGATCAGCAATTCCCCGGAATTGACCGCACTCGCCAGCTCCGCCACGCCGGTACCGACCAGCGCCAGACCAGCCGGTTCACCCCCCTCGTGCCGACGACGTTCCAAGAGCGCTCCACTGGCTATTTCCCAAACGCGCAGTTCGGAAGGCTGCGAGCCAAAAGCCGCTAGGCGCGTGCCATCCGGCGTGAATCCCACCGAGACGACCGGCCCGACAAAGGCTCCCTCCGGTTGTGGATTTGCAGGCGAGCCGTTACCGGCGTTCCAAACGCGCACTTGGCCGTTGTCACCGCCCGTAGCTAACCATTGGCCATCACGTGACAATGCCAGCGCTCGAACTGAACTACCGTGTCCTACAGCGAAAAACGGTTGGCCATCGGCTATCCGATGACCCCGAATCGTGCCGTCCGCAGAGACGGTATAAAGCACTTGCTCATTTGGATGCAGCACGAGCCGCACGACCGCTTGGTTTAGTCCGCTCATTAGCCGCTCGAAACGCACCAGTTGTCGCACCCAGCGCCCGTCGCGCTTCCAGCAATCCCAGTAAGAGCCGCTGGCGTTGAGTGTGCCGGCCGCCAATTCTGAGTCGTTCCAGCGCTCGACCACGACGGCGCGATTCTCATTCCAGACTAGCTGCCAAAAAGCGGCGCCTTGTTCTTGCCGAGCGGCCCACAAAAGACTCCCGTCCGCATGAAAACGTATCACGGACGGTTTCGGCCACGGCAAGCTAATTTGCAGGCGCTCTTGGCCGCTAGCTACTTCCACAACCCGCAACTTGCCGTCCTGGCACGCGACGGCCATACGGGCTGCATCGGCCGAGATACCCAACGCCTCGATCACAGCGGGCATATCCAGCGACCGTTGAATCGTCCCATCGCCTGGATTTAACCACCGAATCGAACGCTGAGAAAGGATTGCCGGCTGGTTGCCTATATACAACACACCGTCGACCGGTTGCCCGTCCTTCCATTCCCAGCTTTGAGCCGCGTTGGCCACTTGCCACTGACGGACCGAAAATTCTTGGTCAGCCGCGAGCACTGACTGTCCGTCAGGACTGAGGGCTAGATGCATGATTTCCCGCGGCAAGTCTTGTCGTATGGCAGCGTCCGGAAGCCCTTCTTGAGTCGCATCCAATACCTGTACGGAGGTACCAAACGCAACTGCCGCAAGTTGCCGGTTGGCGCTTAATGCAATCGCTCGCGGCTGTTGGTCGAAGGAGCGCCGCGCTACAACTTTTCCACCGGACAAATCCACCAAAACGATTGCTGAACGATCCTGCTGCTGGCCCGCCAAAAGGGACCACTGTCCATCGGCTGTAAAGCAAGCCATGTGGATCGTGTTAAGGTCCACGCCCGTAGCCACGGGTGGCACTTCAGCGCTGACGCGATACACAGCACACCAACCGTCCGAGCCGCCGGCCGCGATTCGGCTTCCGTCGGTCGCTAAGGCCCAACAATTAACTGACTGCCCAACAAAACCTGTCAGGTTCTCACGGCCCGGAGCGGCTCCCAACCACCGCCACGTACCATCAGCAAACCCCACGAAAATCGAGGGCAGTGCTTGCTCAGTTGCCGGCCCGATTGCAACGTGCACAGGCACTTCGTCCAACGGCTGCTGGTGCACGACTTGGCATGAACGGGCGTCCATGAGCCGAATATGGCGATCCTGGCCTACGACACCCACATAGGTACCTTGCGGGTCCGAGGCGATCCCACTTGCAATGGGACTAACCGAAAGTGACACGCGTCGGGGCTCGCTTACCGACAGCGCCCAACAGCGAATCAAGTTGTCGCCTCCAGCCGTAAGCAGCCAAAACGACGTATCGCCCGACAAGTAGGGTTGACCTTCTTGGCGCGGAAGCGGTCCCAATACCGCCAAGCATCGTACAGGCTGTGGAGTTTCGATCTTCCGCACCAAGTCGCCGCTCGGCATTTTCCAGACACAGACCGAACCGTCTTCGGAACCGGAAATCAACCAGGGCATCGTGCGAACGAAGCGGAGTTGGTTTACGATAGCCGTGTGGGCGGACAACTTAACGAAGGGCTGATCCTGACCCGCTTGCCAGACTTGGATCGTACCTTGCTCATCGCCAACCGCCAGCCACCGGTCCTGCGGCTGGACAGCCAGCGCGGTGCACCGAGCCGGTAGCGACACTTGCCATAGCCGCACGTCCTGTGGGCGTTTCCACAGCTTGACCTGTCGGAAGGCAGCGGACGCCAACCGTTCACCGACTCGGTCGAAGGCCAGGGCTTGCACCAGGTCTGTATGCGCGGGTGCTGTACAGCCCGGATCCGCAAACTGCGATAGTTCCATGTCGGAAAGCTCCGCCACCGTAGCACCGGAGGCCAGATGGTAGATCAAAACACGGTTGCCCCGAGAACATGCCACGAACTGGTTATCAGGGCTTACCGCTACAGCCTGAATGGGCGCATAGTTTTTCGGAAGCGGCCTCCACTTTTCCGGCAAAACCACCAGCGACACGGTACCCGTGGCGCCTTGATCGATCCAGAGTTTCAACCATCCCAATTCTTCAGACGTCATTGGTGTCGCACCAACTTTGTTGTCTGGGGGCGGCATATGCGGTTCCATCCGATGTGCCGCAAGTTGCAGAAGCAGGCTCTCCTCCGATTTGCCCGGTACAACGGCTGGCCCGGATCCTCCGCCTTTGCGAATCGACTCAGGTGTTTCGAGTATCAAATCTCCCTCTTTCGCCGAGGCATTGTGACAAGCAAAACATTTCGCCCGCAGGATGGGTAGCACGTGCTTTTGGAAGTCTACTGGTCCGTCATGCTTGATCGTGGCGACGGGGATCTCAGCACGGCCAGCCCCGTGAGACAAAACAACCAGAATCACCATCGCTAGCACTAGGCCACCACACCGACGCATACTGCTCACCTTGTTCATTCGTAGAGGTAGAATTTCTTTGGGGGGGCTTATGCTCGCCGTTTTACGGTTTAGCTACTACGGAGAACGGCATGATTTTTTCGGTCACCACATTTTGACCATTGAAATTCACCTGGATCTGCAACGCCACCTGATACTGGGCCACCGTAGCATTCTCGGCGGCAGCAATCATAAATTTGCCTTCGTTCTGGCCGTTGGGAATCTGGAGATTGGGTAATTGCACTCCGGGCATGTTTCCCGGCGGACGCCAGTTGAGATTGACCGGACCGTCAAATCCGTAAGAGCGAGTCACTTGGACGGTGATGTCTTTTTTCTCACCCTGTTGCACCGTAATGGCATCGGGCAGACCTTGCACGGTTACGGGTGATTCAACGATTCGCACGACGACGGGAGTCGACGGAGTCCAGAAGTTGATGTTTCGCGGCTGTGCGGATTGTTGCAACTGCTGCGCTCGTCGATCGGCCTGTTGTTTGGTTTGTTGAGCCAAAGCGGCTCGTTGCATGGCAGCTTGCAGGTGCTGTTCAGCCTCGGTACGCGCTGCTTCGGCTTTTTTGAGCTTCTCCTGTGCTTCGACCAATGCTTTCTCGGCCTCAGCCAACTTTTCGGCTGCTTGTTTGGCCCGCGTTTCGGCTTCCGCCAAAGCGTCGGCTGCTTGCTTGGCTTTTTGAGCGCGCTCCTGGTCGTCGGGCTTTTCCTGGGCAGCTTTAGCGGCCTGTTCTGCAGCCTGGCGGGCGGAGTTGACAGCGGCTTGCGTGTCCGCTGCCATCTTAGCGGCCTGGTCCCGTGCAGCGTTCATCTGCTGAACATTGGCTTTTGCTTCGTCCAACGCTTTTTGGGAAGCATTACGATTGTCCGTGGCACGTTTCACCTCCTCGGCCGTTTGCGCGACAATTTTTTCGAGTTCGGCTTTTCGTTCAGCGGCTCGCTTCGCTGCTTCAGGATTGCGCGCATACTGGTAGCCCTGTGCGAACGCGTTTAACACCAGCGAATACGTACCCACAGGGGCATTACCCGGCAGGCGCAGTTCAAACTCTCCTTGATTCGCTCCGCCACCAATACCGACTTGAGGCGCATTCACATTGGACGGCAAGCCCAAAACAACAGCGTTGATCGAGCCGTTGTAGTTGTCACGGCGGGTCACCGTATAGGGGATCTTCAGCACGCCGCCGCGCGACGTTTCCAGCGGCTGCTCCGGCAGTGCCAGCATGACAGGTAACTTCTCTTGTGGGGCGATCGACAGAACCAGTCCTCGCACCAAGCGCGCCGCCACACTGGGACGCTGCTCACCCGGTTGCACTAATCCGACGGCCTGCACGGCGGCACCGCTGCGTGCCAGGCGTTCGATGGATCGCCCTTCGATTTCGGCTTTTCCCCGAACCTGGATCTCCGCTACCGCCGGTTGGGCATCCTCTGCACAAGTCAAAACAATCGTCCCCCGGTTGGCCCCTGGGCCAACAATCACCTCATTGGCCGTCACACCACCGGGAAGCTGTTCGACATTCAATCGCACTTCGCCATCGAATCCATCGCGGCGTATGACCCACACGCGGACCAAGGCACGACCGCCCTTTCGCAGGAACAACGCGTGCTCCGATTCCCACGGGAGAGCCACCAATCGAAAGTCCGGCCGCGGCTTGCGAATCGCCAATCGATACACCATGCGCGGATCGTCCCGCAACGCAGCATAGCCGTCCCGCACGGAGATGCGGTACAAGCCATTAGCGGGCACGTCGAACAAGTAGAAGGGATCTTGACTTCGCGCGTCGAATTCGTGATCCAACTCGCGTGCCAACGGCTCCTGCATTTCGACGACGACACTCATTTGTTCCGAGCCATCTTGGTTCTTCACCACGCGGTGAAGGACGACCTGAGGCGTGCCATGAGCTCCCATTCGGTTGTAGAATAGCTCGATGGCCCATCGCTCTCCCTGCTTGGCTTCGAATTGGAACCAGTCGTGGTCGCGCCGCGGAAAGAATTGACCAACGACTTCACAGGGTAGGGAAATCTGCTGCGCTTGTTCGGCCCCATTATTGGGCTCTTGCTCGATGACAACTGGCGCCGTAGCTGGATACACCAGAGGCTCGTTCCATCCAATGTCGTCGGACCTGCTCGGGAGCCGCATGGCGTCCATGGCAACCATCTCGGCCGGGTGATTCCGTTCCTGCGGCAATTGACCATCAATATCAACCGGCATCGTCACGTCCTGCTCCAGCCGTTCCAGCACGGTGCCAGCCCAACGAAGATCTTGCGGCACTCCACCAGGTAAGTGGCGGCCCCACAGCGTCAAGCGGGCTGTGGTACCCGGCTCGACGGCTGGCGGAAAGACGAAATCGACAACCGGCCAGTTCCCGATCTCAAGCCGATAGACGTACTCGGCAGAGCCACGATAAACCGCATCCGCAACCAAAAAGCGATATTCACCTGACTCCGGCGCCGTGAACGTAACTAGGACATCTGAGTCGAACACATTATCCCATTCGCCCAATACGGCACCGTTCGGTTTTTCGATTCGCAGCACCGGATCCATGGGCGAGTCGATCTTTTGAGCAATAACGCGCACGCCGACGCGCTGCCCCGCTGCCAGAGCAACACGGTAACAATCGACGTCACCAGCAGAATTCGCCTGACCATGCACGACTACCGGCAGGGAAATGGATTGGGCCTGCGATAGATCGTCGTTAGGCTCTGCTTCACGAAGCTCGGGTTGGGTTCCGACAACGAAAGTACGCGGATTCGAAAGCCCGTACAGACCTTGTACGCGAACATCATAGCATCCCGGCGGAACATCCTGTGCAATCTGCACGAGAAACACATTGGGAACAGGCTGCGGACCGTTGTCGAACGGTCCCGGATCGGCCATCTTTTGCTCGGATCGCAAACCGGGGTGCGAAAACCACAATTGGCTTGCGTCGTCCAAATCCGCCCCGTACACCGTTACCTCAACGGTCTCACCAGGTCGCCCGCCGGCGGGAAATAGACCGCTCAGTCGTGCCGCAGGCAACTGAGCCCGGAGAGGGGTTACGAACAAAGCCGGCAACAATAGCGTTATTGTTCGCCACACGGGCGGCTCACGGCGCATGAAGTTAACCAACATTGCATACCCCTCTTTTGGACACAAGAGCCTACCGCAGGGAACTCATCCTTCTTCGGCATTCCAGCGATTTTCGATCGCCGGAATCAGCTTACCGAATAAACTGGAATTCCTTGGTGTTAATCACAGCCCAAATCACATCCTCATAGGCTTGTTGTTTGTTGGGCTGTAGGGAGATGTGTCGCAAAACGACCTCCAATTCGTATTGGGTGGGTGGGCGAGAGAACGCGGCTAGATAAATATCGCCAACTTTCTCGGTGTCGCTCCGTGATTCGTCACGGGCCAGTTGTGCGGCGCGACCATTACCATTGCCAATTCGGCCCTGGATTTCGGCCGAGTTCAACAAATGCAGCGACTGCGCCAAATTGGCCTCGACACTCCGTTCGCACTCGCAAGCGCTTCGAGCTTCGGGCTTGCCGAAAACCGTCAAGAAATAATTGTTGAACCCGTTATCCGGAAGCTGCACGGCGCGTGTGCCGCGTGGCAGCCCGCCGAACGATGCCGGTACACCGGCTACTTGATTGATCGCATCGTAAAGCACCTCAGCGGTCATCCGGCGAGGATAAAACGACGAGAAGTTTTGCTTGTCCAGCACATTATACGGATTGGGCTCGGAACTCAACTGATACGTGCTCGAGCGACAGATCGTCCGAATCAAGTGCTTCAGGTCATAACCGTGCTCGACAAAATCGCGAGCTAGCGCGTCCAGCAATTCAGGATTCGACGGAGGATTGGTCACGCGCATGTCGTCCTCCGGCTCGACAATACCGCGCCCGAAGAAATGCTTCCAATACCGATTCACCAGCGCACGCGCAAAGAACGGATTGTCGGGTTTGGTCATCCAATCGACCAGATAGTGCCGTGCATCCTCATAAGGGGCAATCTGGAGTGGTTGATCCCCCAAGCCGGTCGCCGTGACATTCGTGCCCGTGCGTGGATTGTGGGAAACGGCAGGACGCACCCGAACCACCACCTGATCCGGACGACCGGAGGGCTCCTCCGGACTACGCCGTAACTCGACCTGGCGGAAAAACGCCTCGAAACCGTAATAATCCTGCTGACTCCACCGCTCGAATGGGTGGTGATGGCATTTGGCACATTGCAACCGGAGCCCCAAAAACAACTGGGCCGTATCTTCCATCTGTTCTGTGGAGCTGGCCACTTGCCGATACCACGCTGCCGGTGGATGCACTCGGGCGCTGCCCGATGCACACAGCACATTGCGCACGAACTGGTCATAGGGCATGTTTTCTAGGAACGCACGGCGAATCCACGCATGGAAGCGGTATGTGTAAGCGGTGTCGTTGCCATCATTGCGTTTGTTGCGCAATACCGCCGCCCACTTGTTGGCGAAATAGTCGGCATAGCCGGGACAATCCAATAGCCGATCGATCAGCTTATCTCGCTTGGCTGGATCCGTATCAGCCAAAAACGCTCGCGTTTCTTCGACCGTCGGTAACTGTCCGGTGATGTCGATCGTAACGCGCCTCAAGAACGTGGCATCATCACAAATTGCCGACGGCGGAATTCCCAGTTGTCGCCATTTTGCAAACACGTGGCGATCCACAAGCGTGCGCTCTGGCGGCAAGTTCTCTAGCGCAAGCCCCAGTGGGATCACCGCACGGAACACCGCCACCTCGCCCTGAAATCGCACCATGACTGCCACTTCGCCCGGGATCTGTCCAGCAGTTACCAACCCCGTCTCGGTGGCCGTCGCCATTTCCATGTCGTTCGATTCGTATTTGGCCAAGCGCGTTACGTCGCGCATCGAACCGTCACTGTAGTGAGCGATCACAGCCAGTTGTTGGCGCTCGCCCCGATTCATCGAACGAGTGGCTGGCACTACTTCGATCCTGCGAATCACCGCGTCCTTGTCTGAACCGTACGGCATTCCTTGTCCAATCCAACGAGCGATCAATTCCCATTCGTACGAGTCGCGTGTCAGGCGTTGGCCACCCCCATGAGGCAAAATGTTAGCCGGTTTCAAAAGTAATAAACTGTAATCGGGGTCCGCCGGAAAAACCCGACGCCCTCGGTCCTCGTAGACAACGTACTCATAGTCCTCATCAGGGTAGAAGCCGAGTAGCGAAAGTTTAAAGCCATTTTGTCCATCCGACTTCCCGTGACAACTTCCGCTATTGCAACCGAGTTTTGTGAAAATCGGCACGATCTCATTGACAAAATGCACCGGCATCTCTTCCTGTGCCCGCTCGACCGAAAGTTGGATCGAAGCCGACTGTCCACCTTCGGCGCGAGCTGTGACTACGGCCACGCCATCAGAAATAGGTGTCACAGTGCCGTCGGCATCGACACGCAGCACTTCGGGGCGATCGACTTCGTAACGCACATCGTGCGTCAAATCGTGCCGCTGCCCGCTACTGTACACGCCGGTTACCAACAATTGCTTACGAGCGGTACGCCCGCGCAACACCGCTGGTCCAGCCACTTCGAATTCGATTCGTTCCAGTTGTCCCGGTGGTCCCAGGCCGGGGATCTCCGGCGATGTTCCCTCGGCACCCAAGGTTACACGGCATATCAGCCACCCGACGCACACTATGGAACACCACGCTCGCCGCATTGTAGGACCTCCAAGCCGAAGCTTAATGTGGATTGCTGCCGAGTCCATCACTCGGATATGTACCCATTTTGCCGTGTCACCCGTTCGCATTCAAGTTTATTTATGCGATGATTGCTGTTTACCACCGTTTATCGAGCCTCTTGCGGCACGGCGATAATGACCGCCGAACCGTCGGCATTGCCAAGTACCAGGCGGCTACCCTCCGGATCGTAACTGGCGCTCATACCGGGGCGTTTGAGACTAAGTTGCCAAACGACGGCTCCGTTCTCCACGTTCCAGATCCTCAGGTGTCCCGCATAGCCATAGCTAACCAAGCGAGTGCCCGAGGGGTTAAATGCCGCCGCATGTACATAATCCGGGTGACCTTCAAAGGTGCGCTGCTCACTACCAGTAAGCAGATCCAACAGATGCGCCTTGCGGTCAGCCCCGGCCGCCACAACGCTTCTTCCTTGGGGGTGCATTGCCAGAGCGTAGGCCGTTTCGGGCAAAGTATTCAGTAGCTTTAGCTGCCGGCCACCGACGACGTCCCAAAGGCGTACCGTTTTGTCCGTTCCCGATGAGACAGCCAACGCACCATCCAGCGACACTGCCACACCGTACACGGCACCCTGATGCCCGGAAAGCTGGGCGCGTTGCTGGCCACTTTGCAGATCCCAAATCCGGACAGTTTGGTCCGCACTGGCCGACACAAGGGTAGTTGCCGTACTGTCGATGGCTAGCGAGTAGACAGGACCGCCATGGTTAAATTGGCGCACCGGTTGCGCCGCAGCAAACAACCAAACTTGGCGACTTCCCGACGCATCGCCGCCATGGAGCTCCAGGCTGTCAGCGGCGAATACCAAAGCATGGATGGGAACATCGCTGGCATATTGTTGATGCACGGTGTATTCAAGACCAGTTTGCGGCGGATTGGGAACGGTCAAAAAAACAACTCCCTCGCCATCGGCAATCGCAAGTTTTCGATTATCGGGACTGAAACTCAGTGCATGGATCGATCCACGAGCTTTCCACCGCCAGATGGGTTCCTGGCCACCGGGGTTCCATATGCTCAGCGTACCGTCGGATTCCGCGAGCGCTACTCGCTGATTGTCGGGGCGAATAGCGATGGCTGATCCCGCTGTTTTTAGAGTAATTTCCCGTGCCAATCCCAAATCACCCGTGTTCCAAATGCACCAACGTTGGTCGGGGCCGACCGTAGCACATTGGCCACCACCGGAAAAGAGCGACAAAGCCGCGTGGCCCGAACTATGAGCGCGAACGACGCGCTGGGCCGAAACGGTCCACAATCCCACTTTCCCCTGCGCGTTGCACCAAAGAAGGCTACGATTGTCCGGCATCCATCGGAAACTCGCCAGTTGACGGCCCCGGAGAAACTCCAAGACCAGTCCCGTGCCTGCATCCAGAACCTGAAGTTGTCCGTCGTCCATGAGGAACGCGATACGCTGGCCATCCAATGACCATGCGGCTTGTAGGATGGGCGCCGCGGCCGAGTTATTCCACAACACGCGGCGATCCGACAATTGGATGCACCAGACCCGGTTTTGATCATCAGCCACCAGCACACGCGAGCCGTCCGGCGCCACGGCCAAAGCTGCAAGGTTACCCGAGGGTACGTCGAGCAACTGGGGTTGTGCTAAATTGCCAGCGTTGACCAATAAAAGTTGTTGCGGTTGGCCCTCAACCAGAATCGATTCGTAGTTTCCCCAGCCAGCCATTCGATGACCAGTCCTTTGGCCGGCGCTGGCGAATCCTAAACGATAGGCCCGTAGCAAAACTGGGCTCCCTTGGTCGGCAGCTACCACCACGCGCTGGCCATCGGAACTCAAGATTGCCCGACGCACAGGTCCTGGCAAAGAAACCCGTGTAGCCTCCAGAAACGTCAATTGCTGGTCGTAGACAGCGACACGGTTGTTTTGATCGGCGATCGCCAAATGCTGGCCATCGGCTGACCAACAGACCGCCGAAAGCGGACTGGATAGCTTGGTGCTGGTTGTGGGCTGACGTTGATCAAAACCCCAAATCTCCACTGCATTTTGCTGGTCCACTATCAACAAACGTCGGGTCGGTCGATGTGCGGTAAGCAACGTCACGGGCCCACCGGAGCGAGCCAGCTCGAGCTGTGGTTGCCCGTCCCAATGGCTTACGTGACAGTTGGCGGTTTGCCCGTCGCACCAGACCAAATAGGGATCCAGTAGCGTCCAGGTCAAAGGCGGTCCGGAAGTAATCTGCCAACGTGCGATCGCTAGTCGTTGCTGTGCGACTGCCGTGTTACCCGAAGCGGCAACCCATTGGTCCGCTCCCAGCCACGCCAACGCTCGATGGGGGCTGGGCATTCCCGACGCTTTTTCCCACAGCGCGCCATCCTCTGCATTCCACACTGCGACCGAACCATCGTCACCCATACTGGCCAGCCACGCGCCCTGCGGGGCCCAGGCCACCGCGGGCGCAGCACCGCCGTGCGCCAGCACATGGAGTTCTTGGAGAGGTTGATCCGGGGCGGTCGCTTTCCAAAGGCGGATTTTTCCGTCCGCGGTTCCAGCAGCCAAAATCCGGTGCATCTGGTTCCATGCCAATCGAACGACCGCTGCACCACCGGTCTGTGCCATGCTCCGCCATTGACCGTCGGAAGCCCACCAACTCCAAACGGAACCATCTTCCATTCCCAAGTAGGCAACAGGGGGCTCGTGCGCGACCGCCAAACATAGCGCACGGCCGGTAGGCAGCGGAACGGTTAGCGGGTCGGGCGGTGCCGTACTTGGGTTAGCCGCACCTGCAAGCTCCCATCGATACAACCGGTTGCTATCCATAGCAAAGATGGTTCCCGGTGAGCCGCATGCCACTGCCAGCACAGGAGGCGACATGACAGCCGCATCGATTCGCTGCACTCCGTCGGCCGTCTGCCACACAGCTACCTTGCCATTTTCTCCCCCCGCCACCACCAATTGTCCGTCGAGGGAAGCAGACACCGATACAATCGGGCCCAACGAACCGGAGAACTCTCGAATGGTCTGACCATCGGCCCAACGGGTTAACCGCACCTTTTGATCGGCCGAACAGCTCACCAGCAACTCTCCAACGACCACCAGGTCACGGATTGGAGCACCATGCGTGGTTACAATTCGCGCCGGGTTCGGCAAACGCCAGCGCTGAACCGTATTACCGGAAACGCTTATCAAACTCTGACTGTCGGCACTGTATTGCAGCCCGCCAATCGGCCCGTTGGCAGCCATCCATCGGAACGTCGGCTGACCATCCTGCAGCGGCACTAGACTAATGGAACCAGCCGCATCACCGACTGCCACCTGTATGCCATCCGGACGAAGAGCAACAGAAGTGAGCGAGGAGGGGAATTCGGGAAACGTTCTTGTCGGCTCGCCCTCGATGTTCCACATGCGCAGCGTCTTGTCGGTCGAGGCAGTTAACCAGAACGGCTCGCGCTCGGAAACCGCCAGCGCCGTTACCGGCTCGCGATGTCCCTCCAGTGTTGTGGACGGTCGCTGCGCGCGCCAGAGTCCAACACGGCCGTCCTCGGCCGAAGACCAAAGTCGCTGGTTGTCCGCAACAAAAGCCAATTGCCGAATTGGTTTTTCATGTATCTGGAAGTCGGCCAGAACGGTGGCATCATTTTGCCGCATCGTCAATACACGCCCGCTCTGAAGGCCCACCGCTACTAGGAACGTATCCGAGCTACACGCGCTTGCCGTAACCAATTCGGGCACGTCGAGCTCCCGTACGATCTGTCCCTGGTTTAGATCGACCCATCGCAGTTTGCGGTCCTGTCCCGCGACGAGCACAATCGGTCCGTTGCCCACCAGACTCATCGGGCCCGACGGCGGCGGCAATTCGGCCACAATTCGGTCCACTCCGGGCTGTTGCCAGAGCCTTAAGAAACCGTCTTCTCCCAAGGATACGAAACGCTGATTGTCGTTCAGAAAGGCGATCCCGTGCACGGGCCCTGTGTGCGCAGCAAGTCGTGCTTGTGGCTCTTCCAAATACGGGTTCCACAGAAGAATCCATCCTGCCTCATCTCCACTTGCCACTTGCATGGCGTCCGGCCGGATAGCCAACGACACGATCGGAAACTCGTGCCCGGCACGGGGAGCCAGAGGTTCTTTGTCGGCGGCCCACCACATACGTACCATTCGGTCGGCTCCGCCACTTGCCCAGAACTGGCCATCGGGCGAACGAGCCATGGCAAAGAGGGAACCTTGGTGGAGTGATTGGACCACTGCGGGGCCAGCCAACGGAAGATTCCACAATCGGATCGTGTTATCCTGCGCACCGCTGGCCAACCATCGCCCGTCGGCGCTGGTAGCCAAACAATACACCGGGCCGGTATGCGCTGTGAACTCGCGCAATAACTTGCCGTCCGCTACACTCCAGAGGCGTACCACATGATCGGCCCCGGCTGTAACGACGCGCACCCCGTCGGGCGTAAAGCGCGCGTCGCTGACCGATCCGATATGCGCGTCGATCACGCGCAAGATCGCCGTTTCTGAACCGGCAAGCGGCTGGTCGACCGCAAGAACGTGCCACAATCCTAGAAGAATCGCAACTGTTGCTAGACGACTTCTCTTACCGTTCCCGTGATAATAGACCTTGTTGCCGATGACTAGTCTCGGCTTTTTCGCACTGCGGGTCGAGCCCCGGCGGCTAGTTACCACGTCGCACGTCACGGCAAGCACCCCCTTCGGGCAAGCACTTGTCTAGGCGGGAGCAATTCCGACAGAGCACACACTTGTCTGGGTGAGGCTCCTGGAGGTTTTTAAGGTGGGTTTCTCCTGGCGGAGATACGCTTAGTATAACACGGACGTCCGCGCGAACCAAGTTAAAATATTGACCGAGAAAGTTACTACGCTGCTCTTGTCACCCCGTGGCTCGCACACATCGCAATACAACGGAACGCGCTGCGGCGAAGCATCATTGGTAACAATGCAAACGTGCCGTTGTTCATCGCCGACGCAGTTGCGGCCGACAGTGGGGGCCGGGTTCCGAACATGGCTGGATTGCAAAAAAGCGGGGGTGTGTACGTTTAGGCCAAACTTTTTAGCCCAGACCAGGCTGTTTTTTAGCTTTTTCTTCGGGGATTGTGG
>CAYRMD010000052.1:0-39740 GCA_964425225.1 uncultured Pirellulaceae bacterium
TATCCATCGAGCCAATACGCTCGTTTACCGCCAGTTGATCAGACGTTCCTTAACTCATTCATCGCCTGAAGATTCTCTGCGCGCTCTAACTTGCGTTTCGATGCCTGCGGTGCCTCGCGGAGCACTCAGTCTAATAGTTCATTGGGTTGATCGACCAAGACCAGCGAAGTAATCGCTACACTGCATGATGTGATTGTCATGCGCTGTAGCGTCGCACCTTGGGACCTAACCATGTAAGTCTCCTCGTTATATAACGGACGGCTTGATTTCCAAAAAAACGTCATAGCATACCAAGATTGCGATCACGGCGTGCATTCACAGTAAGGAACACAAGTTTTCGACGTATTCCTACACCGGCAACCCTCACATCGCAAAGGTGGCGGGGGAGTGGGGTTGGTACAGGCAGCGTCAGGACTTGCGTCACCAATGACGCAAGCAAAGTGAGCGCCCTGATTATTCCAACAAACCGGGGGTGGCGAAGGATTGACTTGGCAACACTGAATACCTACGTTAAAGCCTCTATCACACCGGTGGTTACAATCCGCCGCACCTTGGGCGAGCTCCGTAGGTAACGCCACTACGGTTCCGCGCACTACCGCTGTTGCTTTCAAAACACCCGTAGCCATCAATAAGAGGCCAACTCCCAGGCTTACGAACTTTAACCTGGTATGCCCCCCCACAAAAAGTCTTGCGGCGCATCCAACCTGCTCATAAGCCCCCCTTGTGAAACACCGCGGAGCACAATGACAAGAACAGCAAGCGACTTAACGAAGTCTGGATTGCATTGCAATCACCCTTCCGGTGTAATCATATATACTCAACTTAGGCAAACAAAGGGCGGGGTACTACGATCGGGGTTACCGAGTGTTCGGTTCTGGAAGGGCAGTGGGCACTAGGATGAGGCGGGAGCAAAATCACATTTGGATTTATTGGATTTGTTGCCAAGAGCCGTTTCCAATTCGGCAATCACGTGCGGGTCGGTTTCTTGGGAGCGGCGCGCGGCCAACGCGGCGTGGGCTTGAGCGTCAGCAAATTGGCCGAGCGCCCAAGCGCAAGCGGCTCTTACCACGGGCGACGGGTCCCGCAAACCTTTTTCCAGAGCGGCACGGCCCGATTCAGCGCGTTGATTACCCAACACGATTGCCGCATTGCGCAACAATGCCGCTCGACCTGGCCGAGCCAATGGTGTGCTACCAAACCGCTTCTGGAATTGCTCCTCGTCCAGGTCGAATAACTGAACTAGATCGATCGGATTGTGCGCCTCGATTGGCTCGTAAGCCGGATCACTAGCTGGCGGGGCGCGTCGATTCCACGGGCAGACCTCTTGACAGACATCGCACCCAAAGAGCCAATCACCGATCAACGGTCGCAACGCCGACGGAATGGTATCCCGCAATTCGATGGTCAAGTAACTGATACAGCGGGTGGCGTCCATCACATACGGCGCGACGAAGGCACTCGTTGGGCAGGCATCGAGGCAAGCGCGGCACGTACCGCAATGGTCGGTGTGAAATGGTTGGTCGTACTCCAACGGGCAATCCAAAAGCAGGGCCGCTAAGAAAAAGTAGCTTCCTTGCCCGGGCCGCAACAGCAACGTGTTCTTACCGATCCAACCCAACCCGGCTAGCTGCGCATAGTCTCGTTCTAGTAGGGGCGCCGTGTCGACCACGCCGCGACAACCAGTTCCAGGACGCACCGTGCGGACCCACGAAACCAGTTCCTGAAGTTTGGCACGGATCACGTCATGATAGTCACGACTCCCACAGGCATACCGGGCCACTTTGCCGAAACCAGGTGGAGAAAGAAGTAGGCGGCCCGGGTCATAAAAGTGAACGAGCATTAAAAGTGACCGAACATTGGCCAGCACACCCTGAGGGTGTCGATATGCCTCAAGGCGTCGTTCTACATAGTGCATTTGCCCAGCGTAACCCAGAGCTATCCACTGGCGGAGCTTTTCGTAGCGAGCTGCTTCGACGGCCGGACATGCACCACAGTCAGCAAAGCCCACTTCACGAGCCTTTTCCTTAAGGCGGCGCGTAAAGTCGACCGTCAATTCCTCAGCTCTTGCCCCGTGGCTTGCTAACGGGTTATCCGAAGCGCAAAGGTTTTTTACGTCTGACATTAGGCATCCCATCCCGATAAACCGGTCTGGCATTAAACAAAGGTTGCTCCGTCAGAGGCCCCCTTGTTCTCGAGCAGTAACCTTGCCACGCTCTGGTAAACCTGAATCGACACCCGTGATCCAGCTCCTACAATCGTCACCGGTTTTAAAACTAAGCCAATGCCGCGCTCCGAATTCCTTGTTTTGTGACCGGCCACAGTGCCGATCTTGTTTAGAAGGCACCGGTGAAACGGCGATCACAGAATTCGCCCAATCGTTATTATTGCTCCGAATCGATAACGCGACAGGCTGGCGGCGATGAACGCGAGTTAGTGATCCCTGTAAGCCCGTGGGGTGTACTTGTCCGGGAAGGCGAATGGTTGAGGGTCGTTCGATGAACTACGTTACGGCGACACATCTTGCATGGGCTGGCAGCGCCGTACTCTTATTGATCGGTTTTCTTGGCTTGGGACGGCTGTTGCTACCGCACCCGACACGGCGTTTGATGCGCCGCGGCACGTTGCTGGATGGACCACAGCTTACACTGGGAGTCGTTTTAACGGAACTTCGTGGGGCATCCCATCACATTTGTCCCCAGGTTCCGGCCCATCGCTTGATAGAAAGGCGCTCGCCTGATGTAGCGCTGCGGCGCGAAGAACAGCGATTATTGGCCCAAGAGGTAGATTTCGCTTTGTGCGACAAGCGCAGTTGGCAACCGCAGCTTGCCGTGCTGCTTGTACCGGAGCGTGAGCCGCCAGGTGCCTCTCATCCCTCGGGTAAAGAGCCACCAAATGAGCCGCCCTTGGCCCGACTTCTAGCGCGATGTGGACTAGCCGTTTTGTGCATCAGCCCGTCACAACTGCACGACAAGCCCGCCATTGAGCGTGCCCTGCAACAGGCCTTTTCGGCTTCGCACCATTCCTCGTGACCGACCGCACAAGAGTGCACACGGCCCAGAGCGGTCCACTTGTAACGATGCGGAAAAATAACGGGCCTGGTTACAGGTACGGAAGTTACTTTCCGAACAGTTTTTCTACTCCGGCTAACGTGTCTTGCCACCAATCGGCTAACGAACCGCGGGCTAGTGGTTCGATTGATGTTCGACGGATCGTCGAAGAATAGGGCGTTCAACGGATCAGGTTGATCGCTCGCAGGAACAACGGCCTTAGGGCAAAGGAAACAGTGTCGATGCGTTGGATGGAACTCCTAACGAAGTGGTGGGGGCGCAGCGAGTGGCAGCAACGAGTAGCACACGTCGCACAAGCGTGCACTAACCAAATAGTCCAGCAGCTGAGCGGGGCTCAAAACTGGATGACGCCAGCCGAACGATATGGTTACCTTCGCGCTAAGGCCACGCCAGTAATCGCAGCCTGCGTGACCTTGCACACGCAGGGTTGGACAGACCACCAGAAAGAGCGATTCTTTCGCGATGTCCAAGAACAAGTGGTGTGGTTACTCGAAAGAGAACTCCTACGAGCACGGCCTCACAGCGTCCGCGAAGCCGCTTGATGCACCTGCGGTCCGTCCTACTTCGCGTGCCGTGAACTAAGCGTGCAAGACACCGGCGAAAGAATAAGAATTCCAAGCCCCTCGAGTAATTTAGTAGCTTTTAGTGCGTCGCTGCATTATGCCACCGGCGTAGGACAAGAAGTGCAAGCCCCTCGCCAAATACGGCTAAACGAGAGGTAGGCGGAACCGGCAGAGTGCGAGCGGCACCTGAGCCCTACCGAAACTCGACCTACGCAACTTGATCCGCAACTTGCAACGTATACTCGGTAGCGAAACATGTAACGCGAAGGCCCAACGGCGCAAGAGGAGACAATACATAGCGGCGTCGATTGGGGCCATGAGGCCATGTGGGCTTGGATCGGTTAGTTTGCCGACTCATTTCCAAAATCGTCCAAAAACGCATATTCCATTGCCGCGTTTTAAAAGCTTTTTCCGTCTGTCATTGCGCCTCGGCGCCTTAGCGCCTTTGCGCTTCTATTGAGCGGGTCCTTCGGGCCGACGGTGGCAGTGTTGGGTGCTGCGACCGTTTCGCCTCGTTGAAGCACAGCACTGCTTGCACTACAATAACGCCCGTTTTTGTGACTTTTCCTTCCGTGGTGTAAGGGGTTGGTCTACATAGCTTGCCGGAATGAACTAACCGACAGAACAGGAAGCAGTCATGGCAGAGCTAGCCGACTTCGGTGTGATCGGTTTAGCCGTGATGGGCGAGAACCTGGCTCTGAACGTAGAGAGCCGAGGCTATCGCGTCGCGGTTTACAACAGAACAACAGAAAAAGTGGATCAGTTTTTGGCGGAGCGGGGCAAGGGTAAGCATTTCGTGGGTTGTCACAGCTTGGCTGAGCTAGTGGCCGCGTTGCGTCCGCCGCGGCTAATTCTAATGATGGTCAAGGCCGGGCCGGCGGTCGACGAGTTGATCGAACAACTGATTCCGCTACTCAGTCCAGGTGATGTGCTGATCGACGGTGGCAACACGCATTACGCCGATACGGAGCGCCGGGTAGCCCGAGTCGAAAGCGCCGGACTTCTCTATGTGGGAACCGGAGTCTCCGGCGGCGAGGAAGGGGCCTTGAAAGGGCCGAGCCTCATGCCCGGCGGTAGTGCTGCCGCATGGCCGCTTATTCGTCCCATCTTTCAAGCCATTGCAGCAAAGGTCGGTCCACGGTATGACATTCCCTGCTGCGAATGGATCGGTCCCGGGGGATCAGGACATTATGTCAAGATGGTCCACAATGGTATCGAATACGGCGACATGCAACTGATTGCCGAAGCGTACTGGCTGCTCAAGCAGCTTGCGGGTTTAACGAACGAGGAACTGTACGAGGTTTTCGACCAGTGGAATCGAGGTGAACTGCAAAGTTACTTGATCGAAATCACTCGCGATATTTTTAGTGTCCGCGACGAATGGTCGGATGGATATTTGGTGGACATGATTATGGACAAGGCCGGCGCAAAGGGCACGGGAAAATGGATGAGTCAATTGGCACTCGACTTAGGAGTGCCCAGTACGTTAGTGACGGCAGCCGTTTTTGCGCGCAGTTTGTCGGCGATGCTGTCGATGCGCCAAAAAGCCAGTCAGATATTGCCCGGCCCCAGTTCCGTCCCACAGATTATAGACCAGGAACGGTTTGTCGAAGATGTACGCCAAGCGCTCTACGCGTCGAAGATTTGTAGCTACGCTCAAGGTTTCGTGCAGCTTCGCGAGGCAGCAGCCGAGCATGGCTGGCAACTCAAATATGGTGACATCGCGTTGATCTGGCGAGGAGGCTGCATCATTCGCGCGCAGTTCTTGGATCGCATTAAAGAAGCTTTCGACAAGTGTCCCGATTTAGAAAACCTGCTGCTGGATGACTATTTCCTCCAGGTAATTCGCCAGGGACAGCCCGCTTGGCGACGGATCGTGGCCTTGGCCGCCGAATCGGGCATCGCCGTACCGGCTTTTGCGACAGCTTTGGCATATTACGACAGCATCCGTCAAGCTCGCTTGCCGGCAAACTTGATTCAAGCACAACGTGATTATTTTGGCGCTCATACGTACGAGCGCATTGATCGACCTGGCATCTACCATACCGATTGGCTGGCTCGGCGGCGTGTGCCAAAGGAAGACACGCCACATTCCTGACGCACGATCACGACCGGCCACCACGATGTCCACCCGCCCGTAAGGACATAGCCATCAGAAAACCGGTTTTCTCGGAACCAAGGGCGTGGGGGCCGGGCAGCAGGAGGCGCGTTGCTTATGTCGCGCACGTTAGTGATTTTCGGTGCATCGGGTGATTTGACGAGTCGAAAACTCATACCGGCACTGTACGCTCTGTTCGTCAAAAACAAGCTACCGCCGGATACCCAAATCCTTGGCTTTGCACGTACGTCTCATACGGACGACTCTTGGCGAGATACCCTGCAACAGGCTGTACAACGATTTACTCCCAGCCAGTTCCATGCCGAACAATTTCGTCGTTTCGCTCAACAACTCTATTACCAGCCTGGTGATCTACAAACCGCTACGGACTTTCATCAATTGGCGGAGCGGTTAGCGCAGATCGAACAAAGCCCGCCTGCTACACGAATTTATTACCTATCTACTGTGCCCTCACTTTATCCGGTAGCCATCGAACACTTGGGAAGCTTCGGTCTGGCACAGGGTCCGGCTGAACGGCGGATCGTTATTGAAAAACCTTTTGGTACCGATTTACGCTCGGCCCACCAGTTGAACGAGCTGGTGCATCGCGTTTTTTCCGAACGACAAGTCTATCGAATCGACCATTATTTGGGAAAAGAAACGGTTCAAAATATTCTTGTTTTGCGATTTGCCAACAGTATTTTTGAACCCATTTGGAATCGCAACTATATCGATCACGTGCAGATCACGGTTGCCGAAGAGGTGGATGTAGGTGGACGCGGCGCGTTTTACGACAGTGCCGGCGTACTACGCGACATGTTTCAAAACCACCTTCTACAGTTGCTGATGATCACGGCCATGGAGGCCCCCGTGCGATTCGAAGCCGATCTGGTACGCGATGAAAAAGTAAAGGTCTTGCGGGCCGTGCGGCGCATGGCGGGTGCCGATTTTGCTCGAAACACGGTGCGCGGACAATACGAAGGATATCGCCAAGCCAAAGGGGTCGCACCCGACAGCCAGACCGCTACCTTCGCCGCCATCAAATTGCACATCGATAACTGGCGGTGGAAAGGCGTACCGTTTTACCTGCGTTCCGGCAAAGCGATGTCTTGCCGCAGTACGCAGATCGTCATTCAATTCCATGAGCCGCCCCACTTGCTGTTCCAAGTTCCCGCGTCGGGGCATGTCGAGCCGAACCGGCTGATCGTGCAAATCCAGCCAGGCGAAGGAATCCAACTCCATTTTCAGTCCAAGGCACCGGATGCCAACATGCGTTTACGTAGCGCGTCGCTCGATTATCGTTTCCGCCCCGACGATGCCGGCGAGATCCCCGATGCTTACCAACGGCTGCTGCTGGATGCTCTGAATGGCGACGCCAGCCTTTTTGCGCGAAGCGATGAAGTGGAACTGGCCTGGGGGATCATCGACCCGATCCTGGCTGCTTGGCAAAGTCCCGCCGCTCCACCACTGGAAACCTACCCGCGCGGCAGTTGGGGCCCTGAGTACTCGGAACGATGGATGGCCAACCAGGGTCGACAGTGGTTTAATGTCTGCCCGGTGCTGCACGGATAAGATCCATTACGCGACCTTGGCCCTCGGATAGGCAGCTTAGGGGAAAAGAGTTCAACGCAAAGGCGCTACGAAGATAACATCCAACGTCGGTCGCCTACTTGCGGCTTTGCGTTACATCTCCCTACGCCTTTGCGTTGCATTGAATTGGCCGCTTCCTTACGGTAGCGGCTCTGTTAAGCGCTCGCTCGACGGCATGCCTTTGCCAAGAAGCAAACATGGACTACAGCTCCGCTTACTTCTGCTAGACCGAAGAAAGCTAGACCTTTACCAGGCCGGCCAAAGTAGAGAACAATCTCATTTATAAACGTGACGCACACAGTCTGGGAACACGACAGGATTTGACCGCCCTTGACGAGCCAAAAAGGTAGCAGTACGCTTGGGTGGATGGCGCCGTAGCCAAGCGGCTAAGGCAGCGGATTGCAAATCCGCCATCCCCGGTTCGAATCCGGGCGGCGCCTTTAACGCTGTAACGCCACTAATGGATAGTCTTTTCCACCACATTAGTTTGATTCGCCTACCGCGTCGCTCGCTCTCCGCCAAGGTAGCTCCGCATCCAGTCCAAATAGGTACGGGCGTAGCGATCCAGATTTTCCAGACTCCCGCCACCCCGTATCGGAGAACACATCTCATAACTGGCAACGCCATCGAATCCGCCTTCGCGTAGGCCGTCGAAGAACTCTCGAAACGCAATGATACCGGTGCCAAATGGCACGGCTCGGACCCAGTCCGGTTCGATGCGCCGGTAGTTGACCCACGCCGGCTCATAACTGTACCGACGGTAACGGACGTAATCGGCGTTCGTGGTGATCACCGTCCACGGGGCAGCTTTGCGAGCCGATTCGCGCAGCGATTCACCTCGCAGGACAACCGACCAGGCATCAAAGCCCAGCCGGCAGTGTGGATGATCGACGTCCGCAATCAACTCCAGCAGTGCATCGGTATCAAGAGCCACATCGTGGTGATTCTGAACGGCCAACGTTAGCTGGAAAATAGCAACCTGGTCCGCCATTTCTCGCAACGTCCGTACCACGACATTCCACTGTTGTTGGGGGGTAAGTTGCGAGGAGCTATACGCCGTGAAGACACGTACATACTTTGCACCGAGCGCCGCGCCATAGCGAGCCAACTGCCTGACGTAATCAACCTGCCATTCTAGATAGGGCACTTCGGCCGTGTTCGGAGGCGATAAATCGGTGTAAGCAGCAATTACATCACACGTCAGCCGTGTGTGTTCGAGCAGCTCGCGCAGTGATTCCATCCGCCGCTCGTCCATCTCCAGCAACGAAAAGTGCGGGCGCTTTGCAGCAAGCATCACCGATTCGAAGCCAAGCTGGGAGGCGCGGCGAATAAAATCCTCGAGTGAAAGTTGCGTCTGTCCCCAAAGCCCCGCATAGCTAATCGAAAAAAGTCCCAGTTTCATGCTCGGTTCCCTAATCGGTACTGCTTTAACGTTGTCATCTGTTTTGGAAACGGAATCTGCCACTTAATTGTTGAGTCCTTACTCGGGCTGTATTATCGTACCTTGTCCCATTCGCCGTTTCGAGTCGCGGGAAATTGGGCGGCGACACGTCCCGGATTTGCCATGGTTTCCGGGGAAAGAGATGCCCGCATGAGCGGCGACGTGGTTACGATGCGCTCGGGCTCGGCGCAGCTTGTTGCGAATGGAAACAGTCACTTTCACGGGACGACGCTTGATCCACAGACCAGTGAACTAAATGAGAAATGACACCAGCCTACCCCCCCAAGTGAGTTATTACCTAGGGGCCCGACATGTGTCATAAATATATAATGTCGGATCGAGCCTTTTCCCCTTACCGGGTAAAAGGGCAGCCTAACCGGGTCGGAAAGAAGCCGCTTTCTTGTGCGTTTTGGCCCGGACTTTAGGTTGATGGGGAGCGGTTTAGTTGGAAGAGCGCAGCAGTGGGGTACCTAACAAAGGACGCGAGAATGGCGATTCGTGTGTTAGTTGTCGATGACCATGAGGTTGTGCGAACCGGTTTGAAGACATTGCTTGCTGGAACGGACGTGGAAATCGTCGCCGAATGTGGCTCCGGAGCCGAAACAATCGAGCTGGTCAAACAACATCGCCCCGACGTGGTACTGTTGGATGTGCGGTTAGCCGACGGAGACGGCACGAAGATTCTCGGCCAATTAAAGTTCGAATTCCCCGAGTTACCGGTGGTGATTTTTACTGCCTATGACAACCCAACCTTTATGGCTCGCGCGGTTGCGTTGAATGCCTCCGGATATCTTCTGAAAAATGTATCCAAGGCGAAGCTAGTTGACAGCCTGCGCAAGGTCGCTAGCGGCCAAGATCTTTGGGTACGCGAGGATTTGCGGCGTATTGGCAGTGCATTAGCGGTTCCGCGTTTGCCGCCCGACCTGGATGTACCGCTCACGGAGCGGGAGTGTGAAGTGTTACGCAAAATGGCCATGGGGCTAACGAACAAACAAATCGCCGATGCTCTGAAGATCAGCTACGAGACAGTCAAACAGCATGTGCAGCACATCCTACAGAAGATTGGTGTTACCGATCGAACCCAAGCCGCCGTTTGGGCCGTACGAAAAAAGATCGTGTAGAACGGGCATGGATCGACTTGGGTTCGTCCCATGGTACTGCTGACCGATATTCGCATCGTCGAGGCTCGTTTGCGCACTGAGCGCGTTTCGTATCGCGCTCCGTTGAAGTTCGGTGGCCGGGTACTTACCGACGCGGTGATCGCCGACGTGGACGTGACGGTGGAAACCGTCGCAGGCAGGCGGGCTGTTGGCCACGGTTCCATGCCCGTCGGCAACGTGTGGGCTTGGCCCAGTAGGCAACTTTCGACCGATCGGACGTTGGCGGCGATGTTGCGATTCTTGGAGCGCGCCGTCGAGCAGGCCCCGCTAATCAAGAACGTGGCACATCCCTTGGAGCTCAGCGAGCAGCTACAGTCGTGCTTTGACCCATGGGCCGAGCAAGTCCAAGGAGAGCTCCAGTTAACAGAACCCATACCACGTTTGGCCCAGCTCGTGGCAGCCAGCCCCCTGGATGCGGCGATTCATGATGCGCATGGAAAGGCGCACGACACCAGCAGTTATCGTCTCCTGGGACGCGACTATATTCGACGCGACTTGGGAACGTTTTTGGATGAGCGGTTCGAGGGTGAGTATTTGGATCGCTATACGCTGACGGCTCCCAAAGAACGCATGCCACTCTATCATTTGGTCGGAGCGCTGGACCCACTGGAAAAAGCTGATATCGAACAACCGATCGGGGACGGTCTTCCTGAAACGCTGGATGAGTGGATCGATTTTAATGGCTTGACTCACTTCAAGATCAAGCTCGCCGGAGACAACATGGCGTGGGACGTGGATCGCGTGGTGCGAGTTGACCGCGTGGTATCCCAAGTACAGCGACGCCGCGGCTGCTCGGACTGGTACTACTCTCTGGATTTCAACGAACGATGTGAAACCGTGGAATACGTGTTGGAGTTCTTGCGGCGAGTCGAGCAACTTTCGCCTTCCGCGTCGCAGCGCATCCAATACATTGAACAACCGACACATCGTGATCTGGCCGGTCATCCGGAACAGACGATGCATGAAGCCGCGCGGCTGAAGCCCGTGGTCATTGACGAGTCGCTCGTCGATTATCCATCACTCTTGTTGGCTCGCCAGATGGGCTACTCGGGCGTAGCACTTAAAGCTTGCAAAGGCCATGCAGAGTCCCTGTTGCTGGGGGCTGCCGCCCAAAAATTCCACATGTTTTTATGTGTGCAGGATTTGACTTGCGTCGGTGCCTCGTTCCTACACTCGGCAAGTCTTTCGGCACGCATTCCGACGGTGGCTGCCGTGGAAGGTAACGGCCGCCAGTACTGTCCGGAAGGCAATCGCCCATGGCTAACGCGCTATCCTGGCATGTTCGAAATTCGAGATGGTCACGTCCAAACGGCACTCTTGTCTGGCCCAGGGCTATACGGATAGTTGGTTTGCACGTCTCTTCGATTCTCAGTCGATGGCAAATCGTCCTCGGGTCGCTCGCGTGCGCGTGTTGATCGTGCGAACATTCTCCTACGCTGGAGCAACCCAATGTCGGTCTGCGTTTTGCCGGCCCGAGAAGGGCTTCCCGATGCGCGGTTGAGGTGTGACTCGTGGCGAAGTCATCCTATCGAACGCCCGCCCAACAGAGCCCCGGCCCTAAGGAAGCGGCACTGTTAAGCCGTAACCCCCTCGAGCCCCGTTACGCGAATCCACACCCACGGCGCAAGCCACGTCGCCGCGATCGACGCTCACACGGCGAACCAGCCGACAGCTTGATGCGTAAGGAACCTTCCCAACTACAATCTAGAGGCACACACGTTCCTACGGGTCTGGGCAGCAAACTTTCAATTGGTATCTTGGCAAGGCGTCACTGGGGCAGATGAAAAATAGAGCGATTGAGGGCTTGAGTGCACAAGCCGGCCGAAACACAAGAAAGCTCCCCTATGGATATGGTTTTGGCTACTGCGACCGAATTCCATTTAGTCTGGCAAGGACTCGTATCGGTTCTGATCTTGCTAGCCTTAGCCGCTTTCTTGGGAACGTTGGCGGAGCATTTGCGACAAAGTGCCATTGTGGGCTATTTGCTGGCCGGAACCTTAGCCGGACCGCACGCTTGGAATCTGATACCGCATCCGGAGATGCTTCAAGAGGTCTCTGAATTGGGTATAGCTCTTCTGTTGTTTACTATCGGACTGGAGTTTTCCGTCTCGGATTTGCGCCGTTTGGGACGCGCGGCACTATGGTCCGGCCTCGGCCAGATTGTCGTTACGATGCTCGTGGTACTGCCGTGGCTCAGCTTGTGGCTCGGGTGGAAGAGGGCGTTCGTTGTCGGGGCCATGGTCACGATGTCCAGCACGGCCTGCGTCCTACGGCTCTTGGCGGACCGAGCGGAAATGGAAAGCCCTCACGGGAAGCTGGCATTGGCTGTCTTGCTCTTGCAAGACGCCGCAGTTATCCCGCTGATGTTGGTCGTATCGCTCTTGAACCGCTCCGGTGCGGGACAAGGAAGCGTTCCGCAATTGCTTTGGATACTACTACTCGGCTCTGGCGGTGTGGGTGTGCTTTACCTGGTGTTTCAACATTTGGCGCCGCCTCTTATGTCGCTGCAAGCCCGCTATCGAAATCGCGATCTACCGATTCTCTTGGCAACGAGCCTGGCGCTAGGAGCAGCCGTGTTGGCACGCGCCGTCGGTCTGAGTGCCGCCCTAGGGGCCTTCATGGCTGGCGTGCTGCTGGCAGTCTCACCGTTTGCTTACCAGGTACGGGCGGACGTCGGGCCCATGAAGACCGTGCTGGTTACTCTCTTTTTTGCCGGTGTCGGGATGTTCGGCGACCCGCTTTGGTTTTTGGCACACTGGCCACAAGTTCTGGTTGTATCCGGTTTGATCATCTTCGGTAAAGCAATGATTACTTCAGGGATTTGCTGGTGGGCAGGCAACCCAACTCGCTTTGCTGTCGCCACCGGCTTGGCATTGGCCCAAGTTGGGGAATTCTCGTTCGTTCTGGCCACCATTGCGTATCAGGCTAGTTCAGGACAGGGGTTGCTTGATGAGATGACCTTCCGAACCTTGTTATCAGCCACGATCGTTTCGCTTCTCGTTACCCCGTATTTAATTAGCGTAGCGATGCCCATAGGGATTTGGGTCGAGCGTTGCTGGGTTCGGTCCACGCAGCGGGTGCCCTCGGATGTGCCTACCAGCGATTCAACCGAAGCGGCGCAAGAGGCAGTTCCACCGCCGCACAAACCCATTGTCATCGTCGGTTTCGGCCCTGCTGGACAACGGGTAGCCGAAGAATTGCTGGCGCATGAGATACGGCAGTTGATCGTCATCGACATGAACCCCGACAATGTGGCCCATGGGCGCCGCTATGGCCTACAGGCCGTGGTAGGAGATGCGACCCAGATCGAGATTCTCGAGCACGCTCGGGTGCCACACGCCGCGGCGATCGTAGTGACCATACCAACGCCCCAAACGTCTCGCTTTTTGATCCAGCTTTTGCGCAAAGAGGCTCCGGCGGCCATGCTCATCGTCCGATCGCGGTACCACATTTTTCGTTGGGCATTGGTCCAATCGGGCGCCCATGTCGTGGTGGACGAAGAAGACGAAGTCGGCCAAGCAATGGCGCGGCATCTGCTCGAGGCTTTGTACAGATCCGCTCATGCCTAAACAAGCCTTAGTGGCGAGCCAGCGGCAATCGATCCGCCCCGAAAAGTACTACGCCTTGTCGCACCGTTGCGACAATTCGAGGAGCCGTCGTTGACCCGTCGGGCAAATGGAAAAATACCAGGTCAGCCGGCTGTCCCGGTTCCAAGAATGGTTCTTCCTCCTCCAACAACCGATACGGATGGTGGCATGCCATCCGCACCGCCATAGCCAGCTCGACGTCGGCAAAGCGCATCACGTTCACGATGCCGTCGCCGATTGGACGAGCAGCGCCGGCCAGCAACTGCCGCTGCCCGGCCACCACCAAACGACCGTCTTCTAGGATCTCGACCTCACCTAGGGATGATCGATAGCGGCCGGGGGGCATCCCGCCTAAGGCGGTGATGTCGCTTACGAGGATACACCGATGGGGCTGTTTGGCGCGTACAAAACAACGCACGACCGGCCCCGGCAAGTGATGTCCGTCCGCGATGATACTGGCAAAGAGACGATCCTCAGCCAACTGTTCCCAGATGTAGTTGGGATGTCGAGGCAACTGTAGATGGCAACCGTTACCCAGGTGTGTGCTGAGGCGGGCCCCCGCTTGCACAGCCTGACGTATCTGCTCGACAGTAGCTGCCGTGTGGCCGATGGCGGCCACCACTCTCGACTCCACCAGTCGCTCGATAAACCGTGTGGCCTCGGGGTACTCGGGCGAGAGCGTCACCAGTCGGATGCGGCCTTGTGCCGCCTCTTGAATCCGCTGAAACTCGTCCCAGTCCGGCGGTCGGCAAAAAACTTTCGGGTGCGCACCGCGGGGGCCATCTTCACGAGAAATATACGGCCCTTCCAGATGGATACCCAACACACCGGCTCTGACAACCGGATCTTCCTGGCAAGCGCGTGCTATGGTTTGTGCCGCGTGCGTTAGCACTTCCAGGCTGTGCGTGGTGAGCGTCGGGCAGTACCGCACCACACCATCGGCAGCGATTCGCCGATCCATCGCCACCACGTCATCGATCGTCAGGCGCTCGCTAACATACTCCTGGCCCCCATAGCCGTTAATCTGAATGTCGACCCAACCAGGTGCCACCCAGGGAAAGCTGTCATCTGCGGCAGTCGCCGGTTGCACGTCCACCAGACCTGGCCCTTCCCAACTCAGTTTCACCGGCCGCAGCGTGTCAAAACGACGAGCTATTACCGTGTACATGACCCGGGCCCTTTGGAGCTCTGAAACGCGAACCGCCAGGCCTCACGGTTCACTACGCCCTTGCATATCCGTAGTAGAAACTTTGAGCTCTACGTTGATTTCCGATCGGTGGAGCGATTCGAGTAACCGATCAATTCGTTGCTCGATCTCCGAGAGCCGCACCAGAACGTCATCATGCCGCCGTTCCAGTTCGGCTAACACCCGGCTATCGAATCTGAGAAGCCGTCGAACTTTTCCCATCGGTACGCTTATCCTCACCGATATTCCCTACCGAGTTCCTAGACTTGCTAAGCGTTCCATCGAAAACCGCCATCCGTGTCGATTCGGCCTATCGACTAAAGCCGCTCCGTCCCATAACTGGAGCTGCTCCGGCTGGGGGCACCCAACCTGATCGTTAGAGATTCGCTAATCGTTCGGCACACGTCGCCACAGGCAACACGCGTGCGATCGCTGCCGGGTCAGCTTTTTCAGTCTAGCCGGTTTTATATAACGTGAAACGGGGTAAGCAAGCTCCGGGTCACTCGGAGAGTATGCCGATCGGCATCCGTGTACCTTGCACTTACAACCTATCCCAAGAATACCGGCAGCGGAAGGTGATCCATGCCTAGGCGACATGGATGAAGGCGACGTAGTTTTCTGCTGTTTTTATTTGTAGCGACGCAATTGATCGGCGCCAAAATGTAAGACTCGTAAAAGGGCCGCATGAATGCAGTCACTACGAACGCGACTCCGCTTTCACCGAACATAAATTTGGGGATGGGCTCTTAATGCAAGTGGCTACTTTCCCATACCAACCTTGGCCTGCAAAAGCCCTGAGAGTTATGATGAAATCGGTAGGATACAGCACATTATGTGACGAGTTGTTCGTGTGAAAACGTCGGCAAACTTTGGACAACGGAACCAATAGGAAGAGCGATCCATGGTCACCGAGCTGCTTTTGGAGACACGCCAGGCGAACGGGCAGACTCTCGAAGTGATTACGGACACCCTTCCAGCACGAGTGGTGCAACCGTTTTGGATCGGGTCGGTAAAAATCGATCCGCCAATCCTGCAAGCGCCGATGGCAGGCTTTACCAATTATGCGTTTCGCCAAGTCGTGCGACAGTTTGGTGGGGTGGGATTGCTCGCAACCGAAATGGTCAGTGCTCGGTCGTTTATTTGGAAAGACCAGATGGAATGTGAACATCCCGACCGGCTCTGGGGAGTTCAAGATGAGCCACGGCCGTTGGCGGTCCAAATGTGGGACAACGATCCGGAGCGATTGGCATTGGTCGGAGCGCGCCTGGCGCATGAATATCGAGTTAGTGTGGTTGACTTGAATTTTGGATGCCCGGTGCGGGAAATTACCGAAAAAGCGCACAGCGGCTCGTACCTACTAAGCGATCCGCCGCGAATAGGCCGTATTATCGAGCGTGTGGTCCGCGCATGCGAGCCGGTACCGGTGACAGCCAAAATTCGACTGGGTTGTCGCCGAAATTGCATCACCGCTATCGAAGTCGCACGGGTTGTCGAACAGTCCGGAGCCGCTGCTCTGACAGTCCACGGACGGACGGCGGATCAATATTTCCGAGGTGAAGCCGATTGGGAGCAGATTGCCCGCATTAAGTCGTTTCTGACGCGCATTCCCCTTATTGGCAACGGTGACATCGATTCGCCGCAAAAGGCCTTGGTAGCGTATCGCCGTTACGGCGTGGACGGAATTATGATTGCGCGAGCGGCCTTAGGGCGGCCGTGGTTGTTCCGGCAAGCAGCAGCAGCATTACGCAACGAACCGATTCCTCCAGATCCGACACTCGACGAGCAACGCAGCTGGCTCCTGTATCACTACCGCCTCGTGTGCGAGCGCTTTGGAATAGAGCGGGGAACCGTGCTTATGCGCAAGTTTGCATGCTGCTACGCCCAAGGAGCACCCGGAGCGCGTCAATTCCGCACCCAGGTGGCCCAGGTCCAGTCACCGGAACATTTATATGAGGTCGTAGAAAAGTATTTTCCGCGGAACAAGGCCCCTGACCGTCGGCGCGACTCGGACATGGATCCCGAGCTCCGTCAGTAGACGATTTGCAGATTGCACAATGCTATGCTCAGTTTTTGCCATTCACGCAACGCCAAACCTCGGAATGCGTCGTTCGAACACACGATCCGAGAATTTTCCCGTTAACGGGTCAATGACAGAGCACACGAAGGCTTAGGCAAACGTATTGGCTCACTAGACGGCCATCGGATGTTGGCACGAGCGCCGTTCCACGGAGAACCACGACTCGTGGCAACGCCGTTCGGTTAAAATCATTTCTTAGTTGCGGCGGTAAGCCCACCGTCAGAGAGGAGCGGCGTTTGCCGGCAGCACCGAACGCGAATACAAACTGGCGCACCTACCGATTGGCAAGAAAGTCAAAGTTCAAATGACCGCGCGAAGCCGCCCTCGATGCTCACGCCGTTTTCTTTGAGCCTCGGCGCCTTTGCATTAATCACATTCCTCGCGGCGTCTTGCTCGAGCAGCTAGCCGATCCTGTTCGAAGTCTCCCCGTCGATAGCGTATCCAATAGTCGTCAAGAGCCGCTTTGACTTTTCCGCTCAAGAGTACTACTCCCAGAATATTCGGAAACGACATGCCTAGGATCAATAAATCGCTGAACGTGAGGATGTTTGTCGCTTGAACCACCGAGCCCAGAACGCAAAATGTCAAACAAATGCACTTGTAAATGATCGACGATCGCGCTCCAAATAACCAGCTCCAACAGCGCTCGCCATAGTACGACCACGAAATTACGGTGCTGTACGCAAACAACACAACCGCGGCATACAGAATCCACCGAAACCAGGGATGACCACCGTCGACGAAGGCTTCTTTCATCAGTGCGGCACCTTGGTCACGTTTGACCAGATCCGCAAATTCGGGCCGTTCGAAAACGCCGGTAGTTACCATCACCAATGCCGACATCGTGCACACGACCACCGTATCGATAAAAGGTTCCAGCAGAGCCACCATCCCTTCGCGAATCGGCCATTGGGTACGTGCAGCCGAGTGAGCGATTGCAGCCGAACCGACTCCCGCTTCGTTGGAAAAGACAGCTCGCTTAATACCTGTCACCATAACCCCCAAGAAGCCACCATAGATGGCCTGCGGATGAAAGGCTTCCGTAAAAATCCTGCTGAACGCTGGTAAAATGCGATCAGAATGAGTCGCGATGATGTACAATGCTGCCAGCACGTAACCGCCGCACATGAAGGGCACAATTCTTTCCGCGACGCGGGCAATGGATTTGATTCCACCTATGATCACTAACCCCACTAACAAAGCCATGGACACTCCATAGATCCAGGGGTGACGATCCAATAGGGCGATTTCCGTGCGAATGGCACTTAACGACTGGGCAATTTGAAAGGAATTGCCGCCCCCGAGTGAACCACCGATACACAAAATACTAAAAAGGACTGCTAACACCATTCCCAACCGGGGCATGCCCAGCTCGCGAAGCCCGTCGCGCAGATAGTGCATCGCCCCTCCGGAAATGGTGCCGTCCGGGGCAACTTTTCGGTACATTTGCCCTAAGGTACACTCGGTAAACTTGCTGCTCATACCCAATAGACCGGCCAAAATAAACCAAAACGTCGCGCCCGGCCCCCCAGTAGCAATGGCGATCGCTACGCCAGCGATATTCCCAAGCCCCACCGTAGCAGAAAGCGCCGAAGCCAAAGCCTGAAAGTGCGACACTTCGCCCGTGTCATGTGGGTTGTCATAGGCACCTCGTGTCAAGTTCACTGCGTGACGAAATCCGCGAATGTTAATGAACTTCATTCGGATTGTGAAAAAAATAGCCCCTGCCAGTAGCCAAACGACAACAAACGGAACGCTCGTACCCAACCATCGAGAAGTACCAAAATCGAAGAAGATAATCGCCGCTAACGGCGTTACCAACCAACGGCCGAAAAAGGCATCAACGCGCTGCATCCAGTCCAGTTCGGCAGGTTCTGGTGGATTTCGTTCCGATGGTTGCGATCGATCGGCTGTCGCGATCTCCTGTTTGCCGGCAGCCTGATCGGTCCGTGGTTCGGTTTGCTGCCCATGACTCCCAACCGCCGGTCCCACGCTCAGCACGATTACGGTGAAGGCAATAACCACGAGTTTGAAGTCCGCCACCCATAACCGGTAATGCCCGCCAACGGCGGTTTGAGTTGCCATAAAAAGCCCTTTGCATTTGGCCGGAAAAGTATCTTATTCCAACAACCTAGTGTCTTGCTCTTTTTCGATTACGCTTGTGATTCCCGTTCTGCGACGAACACGGTTAAATAGCAAGTCTCGCCCAACCCGCAATCCGAATATCGCACCCGAATTATGTTGCCAAAGTTGCCGTGCTAGAATATAAACCCCTTGTTTTGACGGCTTTTACTGAATAACTTTATCCGTGTCAATAGTTTGCGACGACACACCCGATGGCCAATGCCGGTTAATGCGACGCGGGAAACGCTGGGCCTTGAGTTACGGGGGGTACTTGATTTTTGACATATGTTAGTGTAACAATTGTGATAATACTAGGCCGAAACAATCCTAGCCGAACCGTAATGTGCGGCGGTTTGGGGTTGTGTGAGCGATGCGGTTTTTGGGGAACTGTCGGCCGATGCAGGACATACCTACGGTTGATCGCGAGCTCTTGGAATGGTTGCGACGGCATCCGGCGCAGACTGTACGAGATTTGTCGGCGGGGCTGGGTGTGACCGCCACAGCCGTACGGCAGCGCCTGGCACGTTTGATGGCCAGCGGATACGTGCTGCGGCAAGCAAACCGTGAAGGGCGGGGACGGCCCAGCCATCAGTATTGTCTGTCGCCCAAGGGGCATCGCATGGCGGGTGCGAATTTTGCCGATTTAGCCACGGCGTTATGGTGTGAACTGCGGTCGATTCCCGACGTGACGGTCCGCCGCGGGTTGCTCGAGCGGGTATCGTCTCGATTGGCGGCCTTGTACGAATCGAAGATCGACGGCCCGTCGCTTGAAGCCCGTATGGAACAACTTGCCGCGCTCATGGCAGAGCGTCACATACCGTTCCAGGTCGAGAAGGGTAGTCGGCTGCCTATACTGCACGCTCTAGCGTGTCCGTATCCGGAGTTGGCGGAGCAGGATCGGGCGCTTTGTTCGATGGAGCGGCAGATGATTAGTCAGGTTGTGGGACAGCCCTTACGTTTGACCAGGTGTCGATTGGATGGCGAAGCGTGTTGTACGTTTCAGGCGGTGCCGCGCGAGGCGGCTTCTGCAGAGGATGCTGGCGAAGGAGTCGCTGGCTGATATATTGACCGGTTTACGAACCGGTGTTGGACGCGGCTTTCCGCTCGTCGGGCCGCGTAGCAAAGGAGCCAATCATTGCGGAGCGTAGCGATCCAGGGAGACAACTCGATGACATCCGGCATGGCGTGGATCGAAGGACGTTTTGAGGAGAACGTCATTACCACAACGGTCGAACAGGCAATCAATTGGGCGCGTCAATCGAGTATTTGGCCGATGACGTTCGGTTTGGCCTGTTGTGCCATCGAAATGATGGCGACCGGGGCCAGTCGCTACGACATGGACCGATTCGGTGCCGGTGCGTTTCGGGCTACACCGCGACAGGCCGACCTAATGATCGTAGCCGGCACAGTCACCTATAAGATGGCCAGTCGAGTTCGCAGGCTGTACAACCTGATGCCGGAGCCGAAGTTCGTAATCGCAATGGGAGCCTGCACCGTGGGCGGCGGGCCGTATTTCAAGTGGGGCTATCACGTCGTGAAGGGAGTAGACCTGGTGGTTCCTGTGGACGTGTATGTGCCCGGTTGTCCACCCCGTCCGGAGGCGCTCTTGGAAGGGCTTATGCGGATTCAAGACAAAATCAAAGGGCATCGTATTGCTAAGCAGCGATCTCAGGATGGTTCCGGCGGGTTCTTGCGACGAGGAGTCAAAGTGGATGACGAGCTGCCGGTACCTCACCACACCGGTTATGTCATGGTACCTCAGGAGGAACGCGAGCCGGTACGGGACCATCAGAAAATCACCGGTTAATAGCCAGGTTACTGCGCTACCCAACCTTCCTGGACGTGCCAGGAGAATTGGTGTGGCGTGCCTCGGGCGGTAGAGAGTTTTGGATCCGGTGCGCTACAAGTACCGACCCTCAAGAACTGACGATAGACAATCATGACCGATACGCTTCAAGATACGCTTCAAATCGTAGATCTCCACGTGGCTGTAGGTGGCAAGCCGATCTTGCGGGGTGTGAACCTGGAGATTCGGCGGGGCGAGACGCATGCCCTGATGGGTCCCAACGGATCGGGTAAGAGCACGTTGGGTTTAGCGATCCTGGGCCACCCGTCCTACGAAGTCACGCGTGGCGACATCTTACTCAACGGTGAATCGCTGTTGGATAAGTCGCCCGACGAGCGAGCTCGCATGGGCTTGTTCCTGGCATTTCAGCGCCCGGTGACGATTCCGGGGGTGCGTATGGCCGATTTTTTGCGTCATGCGGCAACCAACATGCGAAATCCACAGCGGCGTGAAGGCCAAGAACTGATGCCGATGCGTGAATTTCGCGCCGAACTGAAAGCCAAAATGGAACTGTTGCGGATGGATCCGGAGTTTGCACGGCGCTATGTGAACGATGGATTTTCTGGGGGCGAAATGAAGCGAGCCGAGATCCTGCAACTTGCCATGTTGCAGCCCAAATTCGCCATTTTAGACGAAACCGATAGCGGCTTAGATGCCGACGCCGTGCGTTTTGCCAGCCAGAGCATCGCGCAAATTGGACGCGACAAAATGGGGCTGTTGATCATTACGCATCATGACAAACTGCTGGTCCACAACCCGCCTGATTTTACCCATGTGATGCTTGGTGGGAGGATTGTCGAGACGGGCGGTATCGACTTAGCCCACGAACTGCATAGCCAGGGATATGACCGCATTCGCAAAAAATACCCGGAAGACGACGCGGAGAACCGCGCGATGACTTCGCGGCAGGTGCCGCAACCGTCGCGCGTCGCCGCCGCTTCATAACCCACAAGGTAGAAGCGGGCGCTATTCGACGGACGCCCATTGTTTGCGTGGCTATAGATGAGGAACCTCCAGCAATGGCTACAGATACAACGACGAACGACTTCTTGGGCACCATCAACAAGTACGATTTTCGGACGGAAGTCCGCGAACTGTTTCGTGCCCGAAAAGGTCTGGACCGCGACATTGTAGGGCAGATTTCGGAAATCAAGGGCGAGCCCGCCTGGATGCGACAGTTTCGACTCCAGGCTCTGGAGATTTTTTTCTCTAAACCCATGCCTCGATGGGGAGGACAGATCGACATCGACTTCCAGGATATCTACTACTACATCAAGCCCACCGACCACCAAGGGCGCACCTGGGATGAAGTCCCGGAAGAGATCAAGCAAACGTTCGAGCGGCTGGGTATCCCCGAAGCCGAACGAAAATTTCTCGCGGGAGTCAAGGCACAGTTCGAAAGCGAAGTCGTTTACGGATCGCTCAAGGAAGAACTGGCTCAAAAAGGTGTGATCTTTACCGATACGGACTCGGCAGTCCGCGAGCATCCGGAGTTGGTGCAAGAGTATTTCGGAAAGATCATTCCGCCAACGGACAATAAGTTTGCCGCGCTGAATTCCGCCGTTTGGTCGGGTGGCTCCTTTATTTATGTTCCGCCCGGAGTAACGATTGACTTTCCGCTTCAAGCATATTTCCGGATCAATGCTGAGAGCATGGGGCAGTTCGAGCGGACGCTGATTATTTGCGACGAGGGCTCATCGGTGCATTACGTCGAAGGCTGTACGGCGCCGATGTATTCCACCGAGAGTCTCCATTCGGCAGTCGTGGAGATTATCGTCAAGCGCGGCGCGCGGTGCCGCTATACCACCATCCAGAATTGGGCAAATAACATTTACAACCTGGTTACCAAACGTGCCGTGGCCTACGCCGACGCTGTCATGGAGTGGGTTGACGGTAATTTGGGCAGCCGACTGACGATGAAGTACCCGTCAGTGTATATGCTGGAACCAGGTGCGCGGGGGGAAATCCTGTCGATTGCCTTCGCCGGGCGCGGACAACATCAAGATGCTGGCGCCAAACTGGTGCATTGTGCCCCGCACACTACTGGGCAGATCATCTCCAAATCGATTTCCAAGGACGGCGGGCGTACGAGTTATCGCGGGTTGGTGCGAGTCGAGCACGGAGCCCGGGGAACAAAATGCAATGTGGTGTGCGATGCGCTTATCCTGGATCCTTCGAGCCGCAGCGACACGTATCCATATATCGAAATTGCCGACCAGGACGTGGCTGTAGGTCACGAAGCGAGCGTGTCGCGTATCGGAGAAGAACAGCTATTCTACCTGATGAGCCGTGGTTTGACCGAATCCGAGGCCAGGACGATGATTGTAAACGGGTTCATCGAGCCACTGGTCAAGGAGCTGCCGATGGAGTACGCCGCCGAGATGAACCGGCTCATCCAGTTGCAAATGGAAGGTTCTGTCGGTTAAACCAACTCGGGGAATTGCTATGCAGAGCCAATTGGGGGCAACTTTCGTTTCGTGCCACGCACCAACCGCGATGTCCGTACGTTTTGACCGCGACGGTTGGCACGCGTGGATGGCTCAACGTCGTGAACCCGATTGGCTGGTTACCCTTCGCCGGCAAGCCCTGGATCAGTTTTTAGCGATGGACTGGCCCTCGCGGACCAGTGAGGAATGGTTGCGCACGGATATACGCGCTTTCCATCTGGATCGCTACACGCTGCCGTTGACTCCGCCCCAGCTAGATCAACTCCCGACCGGATTACTGAGTGAAGGAGTGGAGTTGGCTGGCTGCGTGCGATCCTGCAATGGCTTTACGTTCGAGCAAAAGTTGGAACCACACTGGCAAGAAAGGGGCGTGGTCTTCCGCAGCATCGAAAAGTTGGACGACGCCCTTTGGGAACTTGCGCGTCGCTACTTAACCCGCCCTCTTATCGACCCCTTCTATGACCGATTTGCCGCCTTGCAGTCAGCTTTTTGGTCCGGTGGACGCATCGTCTATGTGCCGCGCGGGGTGATCGTCGAACAGCCGCTTTTTTCTCTGTCGATGCTCAGCCCGGGCGCTTCGGATTTGGGACGCACGCTTATCGTCTTGGAGGAAGGTGCGGAAGCCACGGTCCTGATCGAAACAGCTAGTTTGCTACCCGATCAAGACGGCTTTCACTGCGGTGCAACCGAGGTATATGTGGGTCCTGGTGCCGTGTTGCGATTGGTGCATCTTCAAAATTGGGGCTATCGGGTGTGGCATTTTGCTCATCAAAAGGCTGTGGTTTCCCAGGATGCCTCGCTGCAGTGGACAGTCGCCGGTCTGGGAAGCCGGCTGGCAAAAACGAACCAACACGTGGAATTAATCGGCCCCGGCTCTCAATGCCAAGTCAACGGTGTGCTCTTCACCGAGGGAAGGCAACACCTGTCGTTCCATACCTTGCAGCACCATGTAGCCCCCGCTTCCCGAAGTGATTTTCTGTATAAAGCAGCTCTTCAAGATCAGTCGCGTGTCGTGTGGCGCGGCATGATCCGGGTTGAACCTGGTGCCCAAAAAATCGACGGATATCAACGCAACGACAATCTGCTGCTATCGGCAGATGTGCGGGCCGATTCGATTCCGGGCTTGGAGATCCAAGCGGATGATGTCCGGTGCACGCACGGATCGACAACCGGAAAAATTGACGAGGAACTGTTGTTTTACGCGCAAACTCGAGGTCTCTCACGCAAGGAAGCGACACGCTTGATTGTCATGGGCTTCTTTCAACAGGTATTTGACCGCATCACCATCGGTAGCGTACGCGAGGCGCTGGCTGGGGCCATTGCTCGGCGCGTCCGCGAATATGCTCATTAGCCGAAGATTTTCTGTGTCAATGCATGGCTATGGACGAATTCGTCGAAGTATGTCGCGTCGAGGACATCCCCGATCCCGGTAAACGCACCTTTGAAGTCGACGAACGATTCGTCGTACTCTTTCATGTCCAAGGCCAGTTCTACTGCTTGGACGATGTCTGCACCCACGATGGCGGACCATTGGGTGAGGGAGAGCTGACCGCTTACCGCATTCGTTGTCCCCGACATGGCGCACAATTCGATATCCGCACCGGCAAAGCCTTGACCATGCCGGCTACGGTCGACACCACAGTCCACCAAGTAAAGGTCGAAAACGGCAGGGTTTTCGTTAAAGTAAAACGTTAAGCGATCGCGGGATAACCCAGCGTATCGTCCGCGGCTCTGTCGCCGCGGTCTAGCCGTCCCATCGCTTCATGACCATTGGCCGTAGCCGGGGTCTACAACAAACGTCCCTTGCCACTTGCCGTCCACGGGGCTAGTAGCCACCAAAAATACAGAAAGGAGAATGCCATGGTGCTCAGCGAATCTCAAATCCTCGAGGAGTTGCACAAGGTCGTAGACCCGGAATTGTTTGTCAATATCGTCGACCTTGGACTGGTATACCGTATCGACATCCTCCCTATGGAGACCGGACATCAGACCGGCCAGCCCTCGGCAAGCGCCGAGATCGATCCCATTCCGCAATCATCTGATGCCGATATTAATTCCGCTTCCGGTTTGGCCGGAGAGGCGAGCCAATTATCCGAGGCGGCACCGTCTGAAACCCAAACGAAATATCGCGTCAAAATTGAAATGACGATGACAAGCCCCATGTGTCCGGCCGGTCCCCAACTGATCGCCAGTTGTAAACATGTCGTGGGGCAACTGCCCGAGGTGGGTGACGTCGAAGTTAAGATTGTTCTGGATCCGCCCTGGACGCCGGACCGTATGACGGAAGCCGCCCGTGACCAGTTGGGTATCTTTTAATGCTGAAGTCGGGGAATATTTAATGCAAAGGCACGAAGACGCAAAGGCCCAGGGGATTCTTTCCAAGTCGATTGGTACGGTTTGGATTACGGTATAACTACCCAAGCAACTGTAGCGCATTGAGTCATACGGACCCAAGCGCAACTGGGAACCTGTTACACACGGGCCGCAAGCCTTGGTACTTAACCCACGGGAGTGTAGCTCGCGATGAGTAGCAAAAAGCATGTCCAAAGGGTTTTGGTGGCTCTTTTGCTCGCAAGCAGCGTGTTGCGAACCGTTTGCGGTGCGGGCTTTCAGGCGGGTGCGTTCGTGATAGACGTCAGCCCTCCCGAGCTACCTGTTTTGGTAAACGGGGGCATGCTCCGCAGGAGCATCGATCGCATTAATACCCCAGTGCAAGCGCGTTTTTTGGCCGTGTCGGATGGTACTCGGACGGCGGTTATCGCCGTGGTAGACAGTTGCATGATGCCCCGATTGTTATTGGATGAAGTAAAGCAAGCGGCATCGAGCCAAACCGGCGTTCCGGCAGAGTACATGCTGATTAGTGCCACCCATACGCATTCGGCGCCGGCTTGTACCGGATGCCTCGGCACGGATGCCGATCTTCGATATGTGCCGTTCCTCAAAGAGAGATTGATCCAGGGAATACGGGAGGTAGTCAAAAGGCTCCAACCGGCGCGTATTGGCTTTGTGCGAGCCGACGCCGCGCGCTATACAGCTTTGCGCCGTTGGATCCGTCGGCCTGATCGCGTTGCGGAGGACCCGTTCGGTAATGTGACGGTCCGAGCCAACATGCATGCAGCACGCAAACTGGAGGACGTCACTGGAGAATCCGGCCCAGAAGATCCGGAGCTATCGCTTATTGCCATCCAGGCCCACGACGGCACGCCGTTGGCGGTGTTGGCCAATTTTTCCATGCATTACTACGGCGACCGCGATATTAGCGCCGATTATTTTGGGCGTTTTTGCGAATTGTTTAAGCAACGCATTGCTCCGGATAGCTCGTTTGTGGCCATCCTCTCCCACGGCTGTAGCGGCGACATCTGGATGCGCGATTACCGCTTGCCCCTTGCAGAGCAACTTCCGGCCGAATCGATCGAACAGTATGCTAGCCAGCTCGTCGACATAGCTTGGCAGGCTTATCAACAGGTGAGTTATCGGGACGAGGGAGAGCTGCGCATGCTTGAGCGGCGTCTACCCATGAAGTATCGCGTCCCCAACCAACAAATGCTGCAGTGGGCACAAAAGATCGTCGAACAGATGGGAAACCGCCCCCCGGCCAACGAGACAGAGGTTTATGCACGTGAGCAACTGTTCCTGCACCAATGGCAACAAACCGAAGTGGTGGTCCAGGCGCTATGTATCGGATCGATCGCTATTGCGACAACCCCGTGCGAGACGTATGCACTCACGGGTCTGAAAATCAAAGCGGCCAGCCCATTTTCGGAGACAATGGTCATTGAATTGGCCAATGGCGGCGACGGATACATTCCTCCGCCGGAGCAACACGTGCTGGGCGGCTACAACACCTGGCCAGCCCGCTCGGCCGGTTTGGAAGTAACGGCTGAACCTCGTATCACGGAGGCTTGCATTCAACTGCTTGAAGAATTAAGCGGCTCGCCGCGGCGTCGCGTGCAGTTCCCCGAGGGTCGGGCAGCCCAGCAGATACGGCAACTGAAACCGATTGCCTGGTGGCGACTCAATGAAATGTCCGGACCTGTGGCGGTCGATAGCAGCGGGCATCATCGGGACAGCCATTACGAGCCGGGAGTCGTGTTTTTCCTGGAAGGACCAGCCAGTGCAGAATTCTGCTCACCTACCGTTATGAATCGCGCAGCAATGTTCGCCGGTGGAAGGCTTCGCGCTCGCGTCGCCGAACTGCCGGACCGGTACAGCGTATCGCTTTGGATTTGGAATGGCATGCCGGTCGAGGCTCGCGCGATCGCAGGCTGGTTCTTCTCACGCGGTTATGACCACGGCCTTCAGCGCTACGGCGATCACGTGGGGGTTGCTGGCAACCAGGGTTCTCCGGGCCGGCTGATTTACCTTTCCGGTAACGATCCTCGCGTAATTGCAATAGGCCAAACGGCAATCGACCGTTGGACGTGGCATCATGTTTGCCTGGCACGTGATGGCCAGCAAGTCAGAGTCTATCTGGATGGGAAGCTTGACATTCAAACTGAGGCGCCCCAGCCGCTACCGTCGGGGCTTGACCAATTGTTCTTCGGAGGTCGTAGCGACAATCAGGACAACTGGGAGGGAAGGCTAGACGAAATAGCGGTTTTTGACCGTGCATTGACGGAAGACGAAATTGCTCGACTAGCTCGTCCCGCGCACCCCTGAAGCTAAGAGTTGCTTGTGTATGCGTCCGAGTGTTTGCGTTTCGATTGTAGGTGACTCGATCGTGCAGCGTATTGGCACCTCATGCACCTTCGACGGTTGCGTGTGTGCGCATTGATCGAGCAAAGATTCGGACAACCTGGAGAAAAGTAAAGACGGGAACACGCAGTTAGGTGATCGACGCCGGAGGCGATCGCCTTTGCGCCTTAGCGCGTTTGCGTTAGATATCTTGACTTGCTTCCATAAACGCCTTCACCGGTAGTCGCGTATCGGTAACATGTGTGTTTACTTCGGCGTGAGCGGAGAAAGGCTTACCTACGCCTCGCGCGCCTAACTGAGCAAGAATTTCACCTACGCTCAAGACTAACACAAGGGTTAGTTGCCCGCGTCATCAGGCTGCGCTACGTGATCTGATGGCGATCCCTCGACCGGAACGACCCATTGCTCGCCGGTTCTTAAGTTTACTACGGTAACTTTTTGGAGGGGCAGCACCGCGTGAGGAAAAAACGCGTCGACGTAGCCGGTGCGACAAAGCTGTTCGAGCGCTGCGGGCTGGGGCGGATCTGCTGCTTTGAGCAGAACCAGTTCAGCACGAAGCGCAGTGGCTAATCGAGCAGCGATTGAATCGCTGGTCACCGTCCAATCTGCCGGCAGGCGTTTTTGGAACAACCCGGGTTCTACCTGCTGAAGAAACTGTTCTGGCGAAAAGATGATCGATTGGCGAACCGAACGCCTCACGAGGCTTTCGAGCATCGCGTAATCACTGCAAAACTCCGCTTCCGGCAGCAAGAGCTTCCCGAGCCGGGCAGAGACATCCAACAACCGCACCGCCAACCAATGCGTCTCGTTTTCGTCCAAAGCATACCGTTGATAAAGTTCGCGCACGAAATCTACCCAGGCACCGCCGCCCCACACTAAAACCACCGGGAACATTGGCCATGACGCAAGCCACTCGCGCAGGGCCGGCACCAATGCCGGAAAATCCAGGAGACTACCGCCTACTTTAACAACGCATGCCGTAGGAGCCATGATGCCGCCTCAAAAATAGAGCCCATGTACCGGATATACTAGCGGACCGTGTACCAACGCCAACGTAATTGTTTCGTGGGGAATCGACCGCCTGCTATCTGCAAGGAAACTGCTCACGCGTTGTGTTCATAAGACACCTTACCGAACATGCCGAGCTGATTTACGGCTACGCGCGTTAGCCGCTGCTGAAGGTAGCGGATGCAGCCCGATAGAGATGGTTGCCTTGTTGCGGAGCTGTCGCACTTCTCGGATGCGTCTAGACGCAATATGGCCGCAAAACGTGCCTACGGCATGTAGTTCAGCACAAACGGCACCTGAAGAGCCCATGGGATCCACCGTAACCGACCCGCGATTCGAAGCCGCTGCATCGGACTTAGGTAAGACGTGACCGAAGTTTCTTATTACGTTTAGCCACGACCAAACGTACGTACTCCGAAGCAAGCTGACGTCCAGAGACCTAGTAGAGCGCCACGAACAATGGTACAAACCAACGGGATGCGCTACGAACTTCGATTAGTACGTTTCTTTGTCCACATATCTACTCGGATGCCGCGCCAGCAAAGGTTCCAGGCTGGTGCGCTTCACGGGCCAGCATGGCCACGGCGTGGGCCGGCGCTGCCATCGAAATAGCCGGTCCCAGTTGTGCCGATAGCGACAGGATGCGGCAGTTCAGCCCCACCTGAGCCAACACGCGGCGGGCAAGAAATTCGCCCTCGCCGCTAAGTACGACTACTTCGGGTGGTTCTTCCATAGCGCTCGTGACCTGCCGCAGTGCCGTGGCGAGGCGCTCTTGCTGCACTTGAGCAACGCGACGGGCAATTGCCAACGCATCTCGATGATGGAATTCCGGTTCCGGATAGCCGATCATCCGGGCCAATCGAACCCTTGCTGCCGCCTTAGTTGCGGGACGACCATCGGCCGTATGCCGGCTGGCTGCAGTTTCGTTAATGTCCCCCAGCAACAGGTAGACATCCAATGTCGTGGCGAACCACTCATGCATGACCGGACATTCACGGCCACGGTACGGTACACGATCGACCAATCCACAGATAGGGGAGCGTTCTACTCCGGAGTAGACAAGCTGGCCCGCCAATAGCCGATCGGTATCGGTCAGGCAGCCGGTTTCTACTCTCCCATTTCGTAGAGGAATTAAATCCGTTGTCGTTGAGCCGATATCTATTAATAAACCGCAGCCCGAGGGAACCCACCGACACGCGAATCGCGCCAGAGCGTGCCAGTTTGCTGCCGCTGCACGAAGCGCTTCGGTTTGAGCGGCGGCTGGCGCCACGAACCGGCCATCAACCAAATACACTCGGACCGGCCGGCCATCAGTTGCCTGCTGAACAGCCTGAAGAATAAACTGGACCCCTTCGGTGCGTGTGGCAAAACAATCGGCCAGCTCGCCGGTCATCGTTACCGCCACGCGGTCGCAAGGCGGTGACTCCGCAACTACCGTTCGAAGCTTGTCCGCTAGTCGGTCGCTTTCTCGCCACAGACAAAAGCTGTATTTGGCAGCGTAACCCTGACCATCGGCCACCTTGATATTGGCTCCACCAATATCCAGACCTAACCATCGCATAGCGTTACATCTTCGACACGTGTTCGCGCAGCGAGTGACGGCTGATCCGAGCGCACTTGTCCATCCACTTATTAAGGAAGCCTATTCCTAAACAATAGTTCACAATGTCGCCAGCAAGCGATCCGTCGTAGCATTGCCTAAGACATAAATAGCTCGTCGTAAGACGCGGGTTCACTTCGATTACCCAACCATGCTGGCGGTTCGGATCCACAATCAAATCAAAGCCTATGTACCCCTGCGAAACGGGCAAGGCGCGAAGTGCATCTTGCGCCAGGTGCATCGCTTGTTGGTGTGCCCAAAAGACAGGTAGGTGCCATGCCACGTGTTCGAAGGGCGAGTCACGAGCTGGCTCTTGACCACATGGTGGCAGAAAAACCACGGACGCGCCTCGTACCACCGCCACAATACTCACAGGCCTTCCTTCGCAGAATCGTTCGACGCGCCAGCCATTTTCACCCACGCCGTCGAATCCTTGCCCATGAAGGGTTGCCAAACTGGGCTGTACCTGCCAAGCTTGGGGAGGCAGCTCCTGGGTGGACGAATCGCAAGCCAACGGAAAGGTAGGGCTGCACAGAGAATCAGGAGCCGGGTGCCAAAATGCCACATCTTGGCTGCCGGCTCCCAATCGGGGTTTAATCACCCATTTGCCGCTGTCGCGTTGCGAGCCTCGCTGACTCCAAACCTCAAGCGGGTACCCTTCGGGGGCAGGAACGCCGTGTTTCCGAAGCCACTCAGCCGTGACATGCTTATCCTGCGCGATGTTGATAAACTCAGCGCTGGGCCCCAGCAACCGTGCACCGAGCGACTCGGCTCGTTGAACCAGTCCCAATAGAATGCCGCGGCACTCCGGTGCGATGATCCACGTAACGTCGGCGTGACGACATCCAGCATCGAACCAGGAACGGCGAACCTCCTGTCCAGCCTCAAAGCTCACGTCATCAACCAAAGACGATACATTCGGTGGGTGATCATTGGGCAAGAACCATCGGAACTGGCTAGTTTGTTGGATCGGCATCCACACCCGCCATCCGCAGCGCAGAAGGTCCACAGCGACAGTGTACGCCATAGCTTGACCTTCTTCGAACAGCGTCTGAACCAATTCCGGACAATGCCACTTGTCCCATGCCCCACCGGCGACCGCGTATTCAAACAGAAAAACGGTCCTTGGCATCATGGCATCCTAGCACGCCACGTCACGGACTAAGGACGTAGTTTAGTACAACCACGTAAGAACGTCCTTCGGGACAGCTTCCTAGCCGTAAGGCCCGCTCGAGCGTGGCGGGAAGTTACTAGGGGACTCCCCCTTCGGTACAAGTGGGGTTGCAACAAGCTAGTTCCACCACCAAGCACTATTTTCGGGGCGGCGGCCTTCAGACCGATAGCTGTCCAGTTCCTGTTGAATGGCAGCTTTTTCCGCGAGGGCCCAGGATTCGATTTGAACTCCGCCTGCAGTAGTAACCAACCATCCACCCCTAGTGGGAGCAAACGTGCAGACCGTGTCTACCGTCTTTGGGGCATTCCAGGTTTCGGTCGGCAATTCACTGGTTTGCCCGAACAAAATCGGTAGCTCGCATTGAGCAACGCTCCGCAGATCATGCATCTGGATGATCGCAGCCACGATGGACAGGTCCATCAGGTTTCTCAGTTCCGCAAAAATGGGCATCTTGAGCGACAAATCTTCATATTTTTCGGTCATGAGACGTGCCCATTTTTCCGCAATGGGACTTGTTTGACCCTGTTGTGGGCGCACGCGTCCGGTGACTTCGACGAGGTTTTCCTCGGTGAGTACTTTTACCCCCGGACCGTGCAAGCGCCACACGCTCCCGTCTTCGCTTCGCTGGATGGCTTCATAATTGCAAGTCAGCCACCAGCGTGGCGTGGGCAACGGGGCGGTGCTTCGCGCCAGCAGTTCCACAAAGCTGGGCAGCCCTGAGACAGGACTTTTCACCACGCCCATCGCTAAGCGCTTCATATGGAAGTCAGCGGCTACCATAACGCGAGCAAAATGGGTATTTGCTGGCACACCCGTAACGGTCACCGTTTGTGGTCCCATCGCCTCACGAATCATTGGACCCAACCGATCGGGAACAACCGGAGCGCCGGAGCGGCGCTGTACGGCCATCAACTGCTCGTACCGTCGCAGACCTTCGGGAGTCGGGTCGATCGAGCAGGAGATCCCGACTTCGCGAGCCGACTCTGCAAACCGAAAAGCCACCAGGAGATCATCCAATCGCAACACCGGCCGGCCTGACGCGACGCCTACAATATTACCCCAATCGTCGCTACGCCATGCCTCAGCCGGGCCCGCCAGGATGATGTCACGATTCTCTTTATCCACCAATACGAATTCCACTCGGGTCAGGCCACCGAGAAACTGTACCTCCTCCGGAAGCTGGCCGAAGTTGTTTTCCATCGCGTCCCGGATGGCAGCTTCTAAACCTCGTAATGAAATTTTGCGAAGTTGAGTCGATTCGGCTAAGCCACCTTGTGCTGGTTTGACGGTTTTCTTCAGATAATCGAGCAAAAGTTGCAGGGCCTCCACATTCGCTTCGCGCACGACACCGGCGGCGTCAATGGACACGCCTCCAACGGCTCCCGAACGAAAGATAGCATGACCGGCTCTGCCCACACTCCATGGCAGAACCGCCATCAAAAGTCCGATGCAGGCCAGAATCCACGCCGACCGCTGTACTTTCACCATGTACGGCTCCTTTATCGCTCAGTGAGGATACCACATCTTTCAAAGTGGCAACGGCACCAATAGTTACTGGTGTTCGTTCCGGGCTAGGAAGTATATTGCCAAATTTTGGCTTATAATAGGTATTCATCCTTATTTTTCACCATAACTAGAGCCATCGTTTAATGCAACAAAAAATAACGTGGCACCCTGCATCGTTCCCTGGAAATGGCATGGCTGACCGTCCGAAGGCCTGTCGGGTATGACACTCGGGGCTCAGCGCGCGGGGCGGGTGGGAGCGATTTACGGGAGGTGGCAGAATCGCGGCACAGGCCGCGTAGCGGAGGGCGACGTGTGCGAGCCGTCTGAAACAGGCAGCTAGACGGAACCTCGTGGAAGCCGCGGATTTTTGTCCATCGGTGCCGATCAAGGCTTATTGCCGGTTAGGTAAGTTGCGTAGCGCAGTGTGGCCACACATGTAATTGGAAGGCGATGAGCGACAGTCCAACATTAGCTTATCTGGTGATACGCGAAGGTTCCAAATGGACGGATGTTTTCCGGCTTGTGCCGGGAAAACGCATTTCGATTGGTCGAGCTCCGACGAACCATATCGTTATTAAAGACGAGCGGTGTAGTCGTAACCACGCCGAACTGTTTCAGGTGCACGGACGTTGGACGCTGCGCGATTTGGACAGCCGCAATGGTACTCTGGTGGGCGGAAAACGTATTGTGGGGGATTACGTGCTACAACCCGGCGACGTTGTGCGGATCGCCAATTGTCTATTGGCGTTCGTACACGACATCTCGCAGGCATTTCGGGATTGGGAATCTCGGGCCCCCGAGCTGCTCCCAGAGTCAGCCGAGGAGACGGTCAGCCAGTGGTCGGTTAAACCTTTGGAAGCCGATGTAGCACAGATCGTCGATCGTCGGCAGAAGGCACGTTGGTTTCGGGCCGACAGTATGGGCTCGGAGCGCGAAGGCGCAGCCGCTCGTTTGTGTCGATTGGCCTTTCGGATGGCAGGAGCTCGTGATGTAGCTTCATTAACCCACTGTGCGCTGGAAGGACTGCTGGAAAGCCCTCGCATCGAAGTGGGGGCAATTTTACTCGCACCGGACTCGCTCACCCAGATCGAAAGTGCCAAGCAGTTGGAGGTGGTAGCCGTTTCTTCGAAATCGGGTGGGGAGTATCGGCGGGCCAGTGACTTCCTGGTGCAGACGGTGTTTCGTGAGGGGGAAGCCGTGTTGGCTCGCAACGTGGCCGACGATTCATTGCTCAGCGGACGCGACAGCCGAGGTGTGATTCGCACCTCGGGGGTAATCTGTGCACCGATTCGCGACGAGTCACGTTTCTGGGGGCTGATCCATCTTTTTAGCACGTCAGGCGAGACGATGCCGGACACGGAGGATTTAGAATTCACCTTGGCTGTTGCGGACAATATGGCTTTGGCATTGGCTCATCTTGAGCGGCAACAGCAGTTGGCTGCCGACCTGTCGGTAAAAAACGATGAAATCGCTCGACTGCGTCTTCAGCTCGGCACCGAATGCGAATTGGTAGGCCGTAGTCCCGCGATTTTGAAGGTGCAACAAGAAATCGCGCGCGTCGCCGGAACCAAGGCCACCGTGTTGATTCGAGGTGAAAGTGGCGTGGGCAAAGAATTGGTGGCGCGAGCCATTCACTTTGCTAGCCCCCGACGTAAAGGGCCGTTCGTGTGCCTGAATTGTGCAGCGCTGTCGGAAACGCTTTTGGAAAGTGAACTATTTGGGCATGAACGCGGTGCGTTCACGGGGGCGACTGAGCGAAAAATCGGCAAATTTGAAGCGGCTCACCAAGGCACCCTGATGCTCGACGAAATCGGGGAGATGAGTCCCCAGTTGCAGGCCAAGTTTTTACGCGTTTTAGAAGGCCATCCGTTCGAGCGCGTCGGCGGCAGCTCTCCTATCCGAACCGATGTGCGAGTAATTGCCGCTACGAACCGCGATTTGGAAAAAGCAGTGGCCGAGGGCAGCTTCCGCCGCGATCTTTACTTTCGCCTGCACGTCGTCGAGATCCATGTTCCGCCCCTGCGTAAGCGCCCGGAGGATATCGAAGAACTGGCTCATTATTTTTTGGCGCGCTTCAATGCCGAAATGGGGCGGCGACTGCTGGGCTTCACGCCGGAGGCCTTGGCCCATCTACGCAACTACCGATGGCCCGGTAACGTTCGCGAGTTGAAAAATGTCATCGAACGCGCTGTCGTTTTGGCCCGCGGCCAATGGATCGACGTCGACGATCTACCGTTATCGCATTTGGCCACGTCCGGCGATTCGACGGATGCAATGGTCCGGCCAAACCCCGCCAGTTACGTTCCGTTAACGTTGCAAGAGGTAGAAAGGCGCCACATTCTGGCAACGCTTGAGGCTACCGGATGGAATAAGAGTCGCGCAGCCGAGATTCTCGGCATCGAGCGTTCGACGCTGGACCGCAAGTTGCAGCGATTCTCGATTCGCCGCCCACCGGGAACATCGCCGACAACGGGTAATAAACCCAACTGAGGGCTCTAACATGCGCAATGGTTCCCCGGAATTCCCGTTTGGCCCGGCATCTTAGCCGAGGCGATTGGCTCGCCTTTGGCCATTATCCAAACGTTACAGCGCTTCGCGGAGCGGATGAAACCGTGAAGCTTCCGGCTTCGAGCGAAGCTATTCCGTGACTGAGTCCAAGCTAGGCTTCTTCAAAACGTATTGGCTCCCCAATCTATCCTCGCATCAACTTCACCACGGTACGGCGCGAATGTTGGCTTTCTTGGCAAGCCGTTTAACTCGCAGTTGCCGCCCTGACAAAGCGATACTTTAGGAACGACACGAACGCGTCCGCGCATCGACAAAAAGCTAGACAAAAACCCATTTTACGCAAATGAAATGGTGCAAGAGCGCACATATCCATTTAATCGTTTGTCTTATCTGCTCTTGCGCCTTTGCGTCTTAGCGCCTCTCAGTTGAAAACCATTAACCATTCTCGTGAATTGCTCCTGAATCGCAAAACTCGACTTTACCGTAATTGATTGCTGGAACACTAGATGCGTTAACACATGCCGAATTAACACGCAAACCGGTCCGGCCTCGTGTCGAATTCTCGACCACACCGCGCTGACAAAACGGTTGGAAGCCGCTATTCTGAACATGTATTGAGACCGCAACCGTGATTGATCTTCATACGAAACCCGACATCCACGGATGCTTGCAGGAAGCTCGGGTTGTGCACCTCAGGAAGGGACCCTTCGGATGTTCAGTACCACATTTCTCAGCGATCAGGTGACCTTAACGCCGGGTGGGGGTAGAGCACGTCATCAGAATGAGCTGGTCGAGCGTTATCAGAACATTATCCAGCGCGAGCAGCGTCTCCACTGGACCAGTCACCATCGGCTCTTGAAGCTGTTAGGGGCGGGCGGACAGGGCGTGGTCTATTTGACAGAACGCCGCGGCGCCGATGGCTTCACGTTGCCGGTGGCGATCAAGATCTTTTCCCCAGAATATTTTGAAGACGTCGCGTCGTACGAGATGGCGATGGGCCGCATCGCCTCGGTCTCTTCCCGCGTCGCACAGATCCAACACGATAACTTGCTGGATGTGCATAATTTTGTTGTCCGCGACCGGATCCGCATGATGGTTATGGAATGGATCGACGGCTATGACTTACGGCGGCTGCTTAGTCCAACGCTGCTTACCCGGATCCAGTCGCGAGTCAGTCCTCGCCGCTGGGAATATATCAACCGGGTGGTCGTTACGGCGGGCCCGTTGCAGTCTCGGCTCAAAGCGGGGGTGGCTGTCGCGGTCATTCGAGATTGCTTGGGGGCCATCGCTGCTTTGCATCGCAACGGAATCGTCCACGGGGATATCAAACCCGGTAATGTAATGCTCAAGTGCACGGGCAATGCCAAAATCATCGATATCGGCTCGGCATTCGCTCTGTCGGACCCGCCCCCGGTTCGTACTTGCACTCCAGCTTATGCAGCCCCCGAGGTGCTGGAGGGCACGGAATGTACACCACGGAGCGATTTAGCCTCGCTTGGCTATCTACTTATCGAACTACTAGCCGGTCGCTCCCCTTTTGCCGGAATTGATCGCCTGCGTGATCTGTTAGAGTTGAAACGAACTCTTGCCCATCGGTTGCACGAATTCCTACCTCCCGAAGTTACGGTAAATAACTTGCTGATGACGTTTATCCGCGGTCTCATTGCTCCCGATCCTATGAAGCGATTCCCCAGCGCCGAGGCCGCCGACCTGGTTGAGGAAGGGGCTGCCGCTTTCCACCGCCAATTAGTAAAGGGAGATCTCGCGAGCGAATACGACAATGAGATTCGCTTGTGGCTGCAGGAGGTAAAACTATTAGAATCGGAATTCGGCCCACCTACGATCTCGCCATAACGCTAGCCTATCCCAAAATTCATGTTTGGTGAAAGCCGCGTTCGTAGTGGCCGCATTCATGCGGTCCTGTAATTAGTTTTAAAGTTTTGGTCCCGATGGATCGGGTCACTACAAAAAAACAGATAGGAAACTACCATGCCTTATTTCATTTCGCAGCGGCGTGAATCACCTTCGGCTGCCGGTATTTTGGGATAGGCTTATAATCAGCCAAGGTCACAGCCCTGAGTCGTCCTAACGCTCAAACCCACCAAAAACTCCGACTGTACCCGCACGTTGCGCGTGCCCGGACATCATCAGTGAAGTTCAGCGCGATACAGCTTCTTGTAGTCAGGACGAACCCAAAATTGTCGAGGCAGGCGGATTCAATGAAGCTAAGCCACCTTACAACGGGGCCGCAGTACTTGGACGCCCTATTTGAGAAAAATGCGCCGCTGCTCGCGAAAACTTTGCCGAGCACGCTGTACGATCATCAATGCCGAATAAGCATCCTGCATATCGGTAGTGCGTCGCACAAGACTGGTTACGGCTCGATAGAATTGCGTCAATAGTCGTTCGCCGATGGGTCTTTCATTTTCTAGCGATTCCAAATGCTGTCCTGCCTCGTCAAACCAGACAATCGTCAATGGTAGATCGACGAATGCCATTCCGTTTTGGCAACAGATCTGTAAGCCGGCGGGAGCTCGAAAGCCTATGGCGTCGGGCCACCGAGCGGAGATGTAACTACTGAAACTGATGTGTGCTAGAGCACCGGTTCCCGGTTCGTCTTGTGAAAAGTCAAGACTGATCATTTGATAGTCGGCAGATCCTCCCTCAGCTTGATGCTGAATTCCCAGAACCGACGTCGGTTCGGACCCCACGACATACCGGCACCAGTCGACCAGTTCCATGAGCTCGCGTACTCCCTCGGGGTGCACGCGTGGAACGTACTGCCCGTTGCGCCGCACGAACGACTCGGGGCGCTTGCGCGCATGGCAGAACACAAGGCGCGGCTGGCCTAATCGCGTGGCAATAAGTTCTTTGAGCCGTAGCGTAGCTGGCATCGTGCGCCGCGGAAACTCGGCCATAAACGCCACACCCGATTCGTCAATGCGTTGCAGGATACGCCGCGCATCTTCGGGCTCAATGTCGAGCGTCGCTGCACAATAGATCGCCTTACCGTATTGGCAAGCGGCTAAGATGGGGAGCGCTCCAAACCAATCCGAAGAGAGCATCAAGACGGCATCGATATCGTCACGGCGTGCGAGAGCCCGGAACCCGTCCACTGTTACGGCTCGAAACTCGCGGGCAGCCTGCTCCGCTAAATGCGCAACCGGATCATAGACCGCACGAAGCTCGAACCGATCCGATAGCGCTAATAGCGCCGGTCGATGCCGTGACTCCCACGCGTCCCCTAACCCAACAACCCCAACACGTATTTTCATCTGTACTACAAAAACGCCACGTGAAACGACGTGCCACCGATCTTTTCCCACCCCGAAGTCAATATTCTATAACCTACGAGCAACCTTGTCGAATCCAATAGCGATTCTCCCGTGTGCATCGGTACTTTCAGACTTCTCGGCCACGCGATGCGCCAGTATTTAAGTGAACTCCGAACTATGCTAGGCGCGACCGGTTCCTCCTTATGAAAACGCACAAAAACCTGCTACAAAACCTGCGGCCCGCGGTTCCAGTCTTCGATCCGCCACGATTCCGTCTGTTTCCGATGCTTACCATTTTTGTGAATTCTCAAGTCCTCGGCACATCGTATCGAACAGACCGGTCCGCATGTTTTCCGTGAACGTGCGAACAGTTTACCAACCCAGGCTGTGCAAAAACGCGACCGACCGCTCGCAAAGCGCCCCTGCTGCCGTGCCAAGTAAGCGTCCCGGAGAACGACAGTCGGTTGGGCGGTCCGAAGCGGTCCTGATGGCGTAGCCCAGAGGCATCGCTAGGGCTGGCCGGGCAAGGGGCGAGACGTCGTCGGTTGCACCTCGCCCAAACGCAGGCCCGTGTTAGTTCCGATTAGACACGGCGCCCCAATCCACCCTGTAACTCTTACGGGAGGGTTAAATGTCACACGCGTATCGTCGGTCCCCACCACCGCGTCCCTCGGAACCTGACGCTTAAAATACTCCATCAGTGGCTCCAACACATCGAATGCACCGCACAACTGGGATACAGCGTACTACGTGACGGCTTGCAGCCTAGGCTCGCAAAATAGTCCTG
>CAYRMD010000053.1:0-39250 GCA_964425225.1 uncultured Pirellulaceae bacterium
TCACGACTTGTTAAAAGGTTCCGTACAATACGGGCGAATTATGCAGAGGTTCCTCACACTCTCCATATCCGCTTGGGTCGTTGCACCAATCCAGCATTCAACCACCGCTGCTTGCCAGCAGAATACCCCCGACCTTTATGAAAACGCCGTTGATCGTAGCGTCGTGCTGGGCCTATCGCTAGGACCCATTAGAGCCCAATACTTTTGCGGTAAGCCTCCTTCTGAGCATCTTTCCCGTATCGTTCGGTAAGGGCGTTCCACTGGCGTGCAGCTTCACGTAGGGCTTCCTGTGCTGTGGTTTCCCGGCGCACGGCTCGGCGTACCTGCTCATCCAACGCCGCTATGTATTGTTGCTCACCTCGGATGGCGGGAAACACCAACACGCGCGTACAGTTGAGCGCTTCGAGCACTTGCTGCGCATAGCGGGAGCGCAAAGCGGGATCCTCGCGCTCGCCAAACCAAACATCCAATTGCTGCAACTGGTTGGAGCGCCAAGGGGCGGTGCGAGCGCTGGCCGATGCCATGTGGGAACCCCAATCTGGCCCGCTGACGAGTGCCAGGTAATTCGACGCCGCGCGTTGATTACGAGCCTGCCGAGTCACCGCGGCCAGCAATCCATTGTAACTTATGAAAATCGCCGGTTGTGACGCCTCCGGCCGCTCCTCCCATCGTTGGTTGTTTCGGTCGAATACCTGATCGGCCGCCGGAAGTTGAGCGACGTCCCACAGCACATACCAATCCGATGGCAGGGTTTCGGTCTGGGGCCATTCCCCAATGGCCAGAACGTGACCGTGTTCCTGTGCCCATGCGACGGTCTGCCGAGGACCTAAATCCAGACTGGCTGGATCCACAGTTTGTATTAATTCCTCCAGCGCCTGCACAAACGGGGGGCCGTCGATCGACGCTTCCATCGTATCCGGATGAAACAGCACGGCCAAGTAACTCGGATGCAAAGCATAGGCACTGGCGCGCATTAACAGAGTGCGACCAGCCCAGCCTGCTGCCAAGGGCTCGACCGACCGGCCTTGACTCGATCCGTCTTCTGGCAAGCGTTCCAACTGACGAGCATAGTCAAGCCACGTGCTCGGAGGTGCCCAACCGTGGTGCTTGTACACGTCGGCTCGATACCACAGCAGGGGGATAGCAGCCCCCATGGGCACAGCAAAAACACGTCGATCCCAAACCACCGCTCGACGTCGCAGGGCGTCGGCCACTTCGCGCCAACGAAATTCGGGTTGCTCTAATGTCCGCTCGGCAAAGGGGACAATGCGGCCCTCAGCCAATAGATCGCCGAACAACTCGCGAGGAAACACCGCCACATCGGCCCCTGTCCAGACTTGATCCGTGGTCAGTGCTTGGGACAGTTCCACGGGCGTGATCGTCAGTTCCCCTTCACCCCGTGTTTGCCACAATTCTTGCAGACGTTCCGCGAGCCGCGGCTCATCGACAACCAAAACGTGAAGCGCCGTTGGCTGAGCAGAAGGCACCGCCTGCGCGTTAGACAAGGTCGGTTTTTCACGGCATCCAGCAAGCAGAAATGCCCCAAGCCAAATCACCAACCAGCCCGTGCCGCACCGCTGCCGTGAGAAGGTCGACGCGACCAGCGGAACCCAATTGTTCACTGCCACACCCATGTGTAAACGACGATGGAATAATGCGACGCAGACGGCCTGCAAGCACCCGAAACGCTGGGTTTGCCCGGTTCCCGCTTCACCAAACCCTTGAATAACTTTCATCGAGCGCCTCGTTTCCCATGCCCGTCACGGGTAGCTCGCCTTGCGCAACCACCAATGATCCGTTACCCGAAAGCGCCCGCCATCCGGCCCCACGCAACACCGGGGTCATGTTCCCAGTAAACCCCGCGGTACGAGATTCCGCAAGGTAGGCATATCCGCTTTTCGATTGACAAACATACTCGATCCATCAGTACGACGATTGTGCGGCGAACAGACACATACCGTGGCACGACCGAAACAGTCAATCGACCGGTTTACCCCACCCGCCTCAAGCGAACCCTCCAGACGATTGATGCTTATGCTCCCGCTTCGGGCAAATTCGGGCAAAGTTGCGAAGTCTCGTCTAGTCTGGGGTTACGGCGTGGACGGCGCCGGTACTTTCTGACCAGTCGCCACATGGAAAGCGACGGGCTCGCGTTCCCAAGGCACCTTGTTTGCTGACAGCACTTCCGTTGTGAGCCAACCAGTGGATGGAGCGTTTGACACGTGAATCCAGGTGGGCTAGGTTTGTGGTGTAACGCTACCTTTGACCGTAGTGCTATCGCCCCCTTTTGGGACTGGAACTGATCGTACGTCGCGCCGGTGTATCCGTTCGCCACTGCTTTATTGCAAACGTTTAGCAGAAAGGGGTAGTGACGTGACCGAATCTTCAATGAGTTGCATGGTGAATAGCCCGATTGACGAGACACAACTGTTGAAGCGGTGTTGCGGTTTACGGGCACTAGTGGAACGAGTCCTGGAGCAGTTCCACACCAGCTTGGAGGGAGATCTGGCGCGGTTACTTGATTCGCTGGAGCGACAGGACCTCGCCCAGATAGCCCGCGTCGCGCACCGGTTTAAGGGTGCGGCTTTGAACGTCGCGGCCCAGCGCTTAGCCGCCCTGTTAAGCCAACTGGAGCAGGCTGCTTTAGAAGGCCGCCAAAGCTCGGTTCACGAGCTGTGCGCGGCCGTTACCTGCGAGGGTACGTTGGTGCGCGCCTACCTGGATCAGCGCTCGCAGTCGACAGACCAATCGGTGGACAATTAGGATCCCGGCTGCGAGTCTGCCTGCTCGGCATTACGAATCGTTGTGGCATCCATATGGGTTTTCAAATGGCCTGCCGTCGCTTCAGCCGGTGCGTCTAGTCGGATCACCCGGCGAGCTGTACGTCGCAAACAAAAGTTCATGATGATGCCCGACTGATCCCGGTACACCTCGAGCTCATTGGTTGGTAAACCTGCCTGCTCGTACAATGTCCATACATCCTCATAGGTTCGCTGATAGAAGTACCAGTCAAGATGCCACTGGTAGGGGGTCTTATCATATCGATCGGCGTCCTTGAAAGCCACGTAAATGACACCGTGATCCGCTAACGTTTGGTACCATCCAGCAAGCAGTTCGATGAGGACACGATCGGGCAGGTAGTCGCACAGTCCAACACTGTAAATGATATCGAATGCTCGGAAGCGACGCAGATTCGCCTCGTGAGACTTGGTGCGAAGGGCGTTGAGTTGAACGGTTTGTAGTTGGACATCTTTCGGCAACCTGGAAATGACCGTGTGTTGGACGTACTGGAGTGCGGCAGGATCGCCGTCCAGGGCAAAAAGCTCGACAGGTGTGGCTACTCGCATTTCGGGCCAGGTAACCCATTCCTGACACGGTCCACAGGCTACATCGAGGATGCGTACGCGGGACTGGCCAGCGCGTCGCTGGAGCTCTTCCAATAGGAATTGGCGTAGCGACTCCATCCGCGAAACGACTGCTTTGGCCAGTGGCAAGTCACCGAGGCACAGATCCAGGTAGCCACCGAAACCCATCGCGGACGTGCGGCCCTCATAGAGTTTGAGCAACATCAGGTAATCCCCGGGAAAACCACTGGGTTTGGTGCGAGCCCGGTACCCATACCAGCTTTTGCTGAACCAGGGGTGGGTTTTGGCAAGAAAGGATTGGCGACAACTACTTACCAGCGTCGGATCCCCATTACACTGCTGTTCAAATCTCCGACAGGCCTCTTGCGAGCGAGCGAACGCTTCGTTTAAGCGCTGGTGCCAACTGTCACCTCGCTGCGGCACACATAGCTCACTTAACTGGTGGGCCAGGTCATCCATCAATGCGACAAACGGTGCCACCTCGTCGCAGAAAAACGCTGCCACTTTTTCGACTGAATCGGGCAATATGACGTACTGCCCCTTCATCGACATTTCTCCTATCAAACTCGTCGGATCATCTAACCTCGACTCACGTGCCCAACCCCGCGCAGATCCGGTTTTCAAAGCGGCGCCACTTGGACCGCTTCTAACAAATACTGAAGCCCTTCGTCAAGAAGTTCTACATGGGTTTCGCCGTAAGTTTTTCCGGGTGGGGTGATTTAACCACTATGGTCGCTACAAGTTGACGGGCGGTGGTTGGTTAGCAGCCAGCGGATAGGCATCCGGCGTCCAGGGCGGTTTCACCAGTGATAGAGTTGATAAGTGAGCTATAAGGGGTATGTAGGTGCTATGAGCAAGCCATTGATCGGCATGGGGCAGTCAAGCGATCTTCCAAAATCCGACGCGCGACAGGCCTCTATTCGAGGCGCTCGAGAAACCTATGTTCTCGTCGACCTGTACGAGCTTGCATCCATCGAACTGGTCCGTCAAACCACCGCCAGCGCGACATATTTGGGCACAACACAAGACGGCCGGCGGCTCGTCATTCGGCAGTTAACGCTCGAACAGTTGGATCCGGCGGTTCTGGGACGTCTGGAACATGAGGCGGACGTGCGCCGGCAGCTTAGTCACGCCGGACTGGCACGCTTAACTGATTTCCGGATCGCGAGCGGTCACCTTGTGTGCACACGACCGTGGGTCGAGGGAGAGTCTCTGCGCAAGAAGCTAACCAGCCGGCAGTGGCCTCTAGAAACAGCACTGCGGGTGGTTGAACGCATATGTGTCCCGCTGGCTGCATTGCATCAGCAGGGAATACTACATCGCAATTTGCACCCGGGAAACGTCATTCTAGGCCCTGGCGATCCGACAGCGGACGATCTGGGTCCGGTAACATTAGTGGACATCGGTTTGTCACCGCAGTTCACACCTCAGGAACTTGAGAGTCCGGAGGCGGTGGCCGTTCTTCACTATCTATCCCCGGAAACCTTAGGACTGTTGTCTCAGTTCGTGGGAGCGGCTGCCGACCTTTATTCCTTAGGTACGATTCTTTTTGCTCTTCTGGTTGGGCACCCACCGTTTACGGCTCCCGACGCGCGGTCGCTATTTTACGAGATCATGACGGCGCGTGTGCCATGGCTTTACAAACTGCGGGCAGACGTGCCGAGGCCTTTAGACGAACTCGTGCAACGCCTCTTGCAAAAAACGCCGCTGGATCGGTACCAGTCCGTGCAGGGGCTAGTGCACGACGTACGGGAGATTCGAAAACATTTAGACGCCCCCGAATCGTTGGCGCATTTTACGATCGGCACGCAGGATCGTCGTAGCGGGTTGAGCCAGCCCGCTCTTGTGGGCCGCCAGTTGCAGCGCGAGCGGATCACGGGGTTCCTGGATGCGCTGGGCCAAGGGCGACGGACGATTTATGCGATTGAAGCCGATTCCGGGGTGGGAAAAAGCCGCATGCTAGAGGAAGCGGCGCGCGAGGCTCTTGCGCGGTCATGGCGGGTTTTCGCGTCGCATAACGCTCCGGAAGTTGCTCCGGTACCCCTCCACAGCCTGTTATCGTTGTTCGAGAGCGTGCGGCAACAGGCGCAACAGGACCGAAACTTCGCAGCGCGCCTACGCCATCGGCTGCAACCTCATGCCAAAGGTATCGAACGTGTAGCTCCGCACCTGGTTGAGACACTCGAGCTCCAGCAAGATACGGTAACCGAAGGATTGCCCCACTGTGAGCAATTTGCCGAACAACGCACAATTGAAGCACTGGTAGCCTTAATCGAATCGCTGGGGGAACCGTCACAGCCGGCTCTGCTTTTGATGGATGATTTCCAATGGGCCGACGAAGTGACGCAACGCGTGGTCCGCCGCTGGCATCTGTGGTCACGCCGCACGGAAGGCTATGTGGCAATCATGATCGCTTTTCGCTCGGATCTCGCGGCTGATCATTTCCTGCGCCAGCTCCCCGAAGTTGAATGGCTTACCCTTAAACCGCTCACTGCGACAGAAGTCCGGCAAATGGCTGAGTCGATGGCCGGTGCGCTTCCCGAGCAGGCCTTGATGCACTTGATACGCTTGTCGGCTGGCAATTGCTTCATGGTGGCCGCAATCCTGCGGGGCATGATCGAAACCGGGGTACTTACGCCCACCGATGATGGGTGGTTGTTTCATGCCGAGGCCCTGGGCGACGTCGAGTCCTCGAATGATGCCAGCTGCATTCTGTCGCGACGTGTGGAAGCTTTAAACACCGGCACACGTTCCATTCTGAGCATCGCGGCATTAGTGGGCCGTCAATTTGGGATCAACGAAGTGTGCTGGCTGGCTGGAGGAGACGAGTCGCGAGTCTGGGAAGCGATTCGCGAGGCCGAAGCCAAACACCTCGTATGGGCTAATTCGCATGGGGCACATTATACGTTTGCCCATGATCGGTTGCGCTCTACGTTCTTGGATCGCCTTGAGCCCGAAGAACGCCGCCATCTCCATGCCCAACTGGCGCGCTACTGGCAGCAACGGGCTCCCGATAGACACTCAGAAATCGCCTATCACTTATCCCGTGCTGGCTTACTGGTCGAAGCCGCCCCGTTTGCTCTGAAGGCAGCGCGCCAAGCACGCCGCCACTTTGCGCTTGCACAAGCCGAACAACAATACCGCATCGCTGAAGCAGCCACGCGGGGTACCCAGGCGGCGTGTCGGCTGGACGTCGTTTTGGGGCTCGGTGAAACGCTCATGCTACGAGGCAACTATGCCGAAGTAGCTCTCTTGTTGGAAGAGGCTAAGCATCTGGCAACCGAGCCGGATCAACAGATAGGGGTCGAAGCCAAATTGGGTGAATTGTTCTTCAAGCGAGGAGACATGCAGGAGGCAACACGCCGATTTGAATCAGCGCTACGGTCGCTTGGGCACGTCATTCCCCGTTCGACAATCGGTTGGATCACCGCGACGCTTACCCAGGTGCTCCTGCAAATCTGCCATAGCTTGGGCTGGATTCCCCGCAAACGCCTTGAATTGCCTTCGGCGAGGATGCGGCTCGCCATGCGGCTGTATAACCTCTTGGCGCACGGCTATTGGTATTGCGGCGGTACCCTTCGATGCCTGTGGGCTCATCTGGCAGGATTAAATCTAGCCGAACGCTACTTGCCATCGGACGAGATGGGCGAAGCATACGCTGCCCACGCGCCGGTAATGGCACTCTTGGGTTGGTTCCAGCGAGCCGAGCGCTACGCCCGGCGATCGCTTATCCTGCGGCGTGCTATGGGGCACCTGTGGGGCGAAGGTCAAGCATTGAACTACTATAGCTGTGTGCTCTACGCCGCGTCACGGTTTCGCGAATGTGTTCAAACGGCACAAGCAGCGATTCGAATACTCGAAAAGTCGGGGGACTACTGGCAAAAACACATCGCGCAATACCAATTGGCCGCTGCTTTGTATCATTTGGGTCAGCACGACTTGGCGCTCGCCGAAGCAGAAGCCGTCCGTCAATCGGCCATCGAATTAGGAAACGAACAGGCATCCGGAATTATTCTCGACCTATGGGTGCGTACCGGTAAGAAACTGGCAGCAGCCGAAAAAGCGTTGGAACTGGAACTGGCACACGATCGTCCCGATCGGCAGGGGGTTATCCAGGTCAGTTTGGCCGCCGGCATCAGTCATTTACAGGCTGGACGATTGGAATTAGCTCAAAGCTTTCTCCGGCGCGCTATCACGGAAATCCGGCTATCGGGAGTGTACAACGCCTATACCCTTCCGGCGTTTGCCTGGCTGGCGACCGCCGAGCGGTGTATCGCCGAACGGAGCTCACGCTATAGGGTTCGGCTGTATCGGCGACATTTGCGTGCTGCGCGCCGTGCCGCCAAACAAGCGATTCGACTAGCTTTTCTCTGTAAGAATGATTTGGCCAGAGCCTTACGGGAACTTGGGCTCGTATCCGCCATGCAAGGCCAGTTTCGACGCGCTCGAAGACACTTGCATAAAAGTCTGACAGTCGCGCGGCAATTGCACCAACCGGTCGAAATCCGCCAGACCCTCCAGTGGCTCGCCAAACTCGACTTCACGACCCGCAATCATCAAGATGCCTCCCAGGAAACATCCAGAATACAAGGGGACACCGCCTTGTCTGGTGATGCCCCGCAACTGGGCTCACCGGTGCAGTTGGCCTTGTTCGACCGATTTGCCAATATGCTGGAGTCGAGTCGCGTCATTGTAACGAGTCTGACCCGTGAGGCCGTGCTAGATGCGGTGCGAAAAGCGGCCTTGCGGTTGTTGCGTGCCGACTGCTGTTGGATCATTCGGCCTCACGGTCAATCCTCTACGGGCAGTTTTGTTACCGAATCGCAGCTCGTACAGTCCGCGAGCACCAACGCAACACGAATGAGAGACTGGTGCCAAGCACTTCAAGAAGGTGCCGACAACGCGGATGGTCAACTCGCGAACTGCCGCTCCCAATTGTGCGTGCCCATTAAGATTGGCACTCGGATCGTCGCGTGCTTGTCGGTAGGCCACACGCAGTTGGAGCATGCATTTGGAGAAGAGAAAAAACGAATCGTCGAATGGTTGGCGACACTGGCCGGTGCCGCCCTAGAAAACGCTGAAAACTTCTTAAGACTTCAAGAACTCAACTGCGAATTCGAGAGCCGAGTGCAACAAGCCACCCAAGCCGCCCAAGCACGCGCTGAGGAGCTGGCTAGATCGTATCGAGAACTGGAACGCATTACCCAGTCTCTCATGGAAACAGAAAGCCAATTGCGTGAAGCCAAACAGGCAGCCGAAAAAGCCAATCAGGCTAAGAGCCGATTTTTGGCGGCTATGAGTCATGATATTCGGACTCCGATGACCGGCATTTTGGGCATGGCCGAGTTATTGCTGCGCACGCCACTGACGCCGCAGCAACGGCACTGCCTCACGTTATTACGCCAATCAGGCCGAACCTTGCTCGGCCTGTTAAACGACATTCTCGACCTGTCAAAAATTGAAGCCGGTAAACTCACTCTCGATGAATCGCCCTTCGATCTTGAAGAACTCCTGGCCGACGTCCTCAAGCTCCTTGCCATGCAGGCCTACCAGAAAAGACTTGCCTTTTGGTGCCGAATAGCGCCCGATGTACCTCGACAATTGATCGGAGACGCCTTACGACTGCGTCAGGTGCTCGCCAACCTCCTCGGCAATGCCATCAAATTCACCGAACAAGGAGAGGTGTCCCTCGAGGTCTTTTGCGCAAGCCCATCATTAAGCCCCCGGCAGCTTCATTTTCACGTACGCGATACGGGGCCGGGAATCGCACCTGAAATGCAAAAGAAAATCTTTTCCGCTTTCGAGCAGGGAGATCCTGCCATCTCCAGGCGAGGCGGTGGTACCGGACTGGGTTTAACTATTTCCTCACAGTTAATTCAACTCATGGGCGGTTCGATCCACGTCGACAGCGAACCGGGACGGGGAGCCACTTTCCATGTCATTCTGCCCCTGAAAAAAGCTCCTGCGGCCATATTAGCGCATGAACACGCTGAGCGGCTACGCGGTCGCTGCATTCTGCTCATTCACAGCCATGAGCCGTCGAGTCAAATAATCGAAGAGATTCTGCGGTCGGCCGGCGCCCAACTAGTGACCCTCGACGTGGGTTCAGTACGGGCCTGTGCGATGACCATGGGTACCCCGCACCTTGTAACCCATAGCCGCCCGGATCTGGCCATCATAGACGTCTCGACGGATGGTTGTGACGAACTCCTGCTCGCCGCAAGCCTCTTGCCGGCACTTTCCGAGCTGACGAAACTATTCATTGTGCCACCTCAAGCCATCTCCGGTTCCTTACAAGAGGCAAGAATCCGATTCATTCAGAAGCCCATCCTCCCACGCGAATTGATCCAGGCTATTCTCGATACCCCAAACGATACGAGTGACCAACCGACCTCCGTGCAAGCAAGCGTTTCGCAGCCCAGTACGCCCTCACTAGAACCCCGACCGCTTCGCATCCTGATAGCGGAAGACTCGCCCGTCAATCAAGAAGTCTTGACCGGTCTCCTGAAATTCGCAGGTTACCAATACCGGGTAGCCGATAACGGCGCGGAAGCTGTCCGACTGTACGAAGGCGACGATTTTGATGTTGTTCTTATGGACGTCGAAATGCCGATTATGGATGGATTCGAAGCGGCTCGCCGGATCCGCCGACGGGAGCGCGTCAATGGCCACCATATTCCCATTATCGCCCTCACCGCTCATGCTGTGAGTGGCTTCCGCGAACAATGCCTGTCGGCGGGCATGGACGACTATCTGACAAAACCTATCGAACCGGAGAAACTATTCGCAGCGCTCGAAAAAATTGCTGTGCAAGTTTATGCCCACTTGGATGTGGCCGCAAATATCTGACCTTGATGTATGGTCATCCGTTGGGTCACATCGATTGTTGATTAGCCTTCCCGATGCACCCAAGGGGTGAATGGTGTAACGCAAGGGCGCTACGACGCAGCGAAGATATCATGAACCTATCGACGCGGCCATGGTTCAACTACGCGAGCACGACGACACCTGCAGGAGTCCAGCGCAATCGAAGCGAACGGGTACCGCTCCAGCTCCAGGGAGCCGTGCCGATCTCTGGCATCGAACGGCCATAAGAATCAGATAATCGCCCGGACACGATCGCATCAATACGGCGATATGCAGCCAACAGCAATGGGTCGTTCGCCACCTGGGGCTCGATAGCCTGCCATTCAGCGCTTGGCTGCGCAAATACGAGTCGTCCGTCGTCCGACAGCGTCACTTCCACCGATCCGGCAATCGCCAAGCGGTTTTCACCCAACAAAGCGGCCAAGCGCTCATGGAACATACGCAACATTTCCGCCAAGCTTGTCGCCGTTTCGTGGGCTTCGGCTATTTCGGAAGGTGCTGATGTCAAGCCAGTATTCGGCCGGAGGCCAAGGGTTGGCTCGAGCAAGATTGCGAAGCCGCCTTGAACCGTGCGTACCAACTGTCCTACGACTTCCGCCGCATGCGGTACAAGTGCTTGCGCAACGATGGCGGTTACCCACTGGTTCATGAGGAGCAACTCCCAACGAAATGGACAAGGCGCCGACAGTCCCTGCCTCAATCGCTAAATTATCGAACCGTCGAAGAACGAACTTTAATCCAAAGTCGCAGGTGAACGGCCCTTTCAGGAGCGGGGAATGATTCCGCATCGGATAGAAAACCCAGGCCCCTAGCCTGGGCGGACGGAAATGACCCTTCGGGTCGGAATTCCCTGGGTGATTCGCGTATTTCTTTTCGCCTTTGCGTCAAACAACTGTAACGCACGGCCACAGGGATTAGAGCACCTCGCGGATTGGGGTTCTACGATCTAACAAATACTGCGGACGCCCCGCCGGGTCGATCAACTGGGTGCGAGCCACATCGATACCCAGGTTGTAGTACAGAGTGGCCATGACCTCCTGCAAGTGTACAGGGCGGTCCTGTGCCGTTTCGGCATATTTACTGGAACTGCCGATAACTTGGCCGGTGCGCATGCCACCGCCAGCCAACCAGCACATGGACAACTGAGGCCAATGGTCCCGCCCGGCTGAATTGTTCACGCGCGGCGTACGACCAAATTCACCCCACATCACCACGGTTACATCCTTGTCTAAACCGCGCTGATGCAGATCCTCAACCAAGGCGCTCAAAGCCGTGTCGAGCTGGGGGAGCTGTCGCTTGAGCGTGACGAAGTTTCCACTGTGGGTATCCCATCCTCCCCAACTGAAGGTTACGACTCGCACCCCCACCTCGACCAACCGGCGAGCTAACAAGAACGTCCTGCCTTGGGGGCCATAGCGATCGACAATTCGTTTGTCTTCCTTATTAATATCAAGGGCGTCGGCGACTCGGCCGGATGTTACCACTTCCACAGCCCGTTGAGTGTATTCGTCCAGAGCATCCATTTGTCCGGAATGATCCATGTCGCGGCGTAGGCGGTCTAGGGATGCCAACAGTGTCTTACGCTCTTGCAAGCGTTCGGCTGATAGTCCACGATTCAGGCGAAGCTCGTTCCCACTTGGTGTAAACGGCCGGTAAACCGGCCCCAAGAATCCAGGACTGCCACCGTTGTACGACACATAGGGCGGAGCACCCGAGCCGTTATCGCCCAGCAGTTTGGCGGCCACGCTACCAAACGAGGGACGCCCACCGACTGCCTGCAAATCTCGACGCGGATAACCGGTCAGCGTATGGAAATTGCTGTGGTCATTGATCATCCCTACCAGGGAGCGAATGATGATGTACTTGTCGGCGATTTGTGCCAACTTCGGAAAATGCTCGCAAATCTGGATGCCGGGCACGTTCGTCGCGATAGGCGTAAAATCGCCGCGAAATTCACGGGGAGCCATCGGTTTTAGGTCGAAAAGATCCTGGTGCGACGGCCCACCAGAAAGATGAATATGGATAACGGATTTCGACGAACTGCCTAAACCACTGGCTGCCTCAAGGCGTAGGAGCTGCGGTAAGTTGAAACCAAAAATCCCCAACGTGCCGAGCCGTAGGAAACTGCGCCGCGTCGTGCCGTCACAGTACCCATGTCGGTCGCCAAAAACGATTTGCCACATAGACCACCTCCCGTTCCTGGCTGTTTCCCGTAACACACCAACTCCCAGTAGTACCGCACCTTCCCCTCAGCAGGCAGCCGCGTGGCCCATGCTTTGGCCACGTCCCTCCCTCGGCAGCCGACGCTATATTAAACCAGGAGCACGAAAACATATCAAGAAAGATTTATATTTGTCAGATCCGGTTTGTCGGATCGTAAGCGAAGTCGAGATCCATATAGTTCCTACGGTGTAGGCACGTGGCGAGCGAACACTCGCCAGCAAAACAGATTGTTGCCGGGCAACGCGGTGAGCGAAAAATTGCGTGTGGCGATATTGGGAGGCGGGATCAGCGGCTTGGCGACCGCCTATGCTCTCTTAAAATGCTGTCCGCAAGTGGAGACGGTGCTTTTCGAAGCAACACCGCGATTCGGCGGGGTAATTCGAACGGAGCGTAGTAACGGATTTTTGATCGAACATGGCCCCGACATGTTTAGCACGGAAGAACCGTCGGTAATCGAGCTCTGTCGACAGTTGGGCATCGAGTGCCAACTGGTGACCACCAACGAAAAGTTTCGTCGCGCGTTTGTCGTCCGGAACGGCCGTCTTTATCCGGTGCCTGCAGGTTTCGCGTTACTGCAACCTCGAAGACTGTGGCCGATCCTAACCTCGCGGCTGTTAAGCACTCGAGGCAAGCTGCGACTTCTCACGGAGTACTTTGTACCACCTCGCACCGCTACAGCAGACGAGTCGCTGGCCGACTTTACGCTCCGTCGTTTTGGCCGCGAAGCACTCGAGCGGTTAATCCAGCCGTTGGTCAGCGGGATTTATACGGCTGATCCCTACCGACTGAGTATGGCGGCTTGCTTCCAGCGCTTTGTACGTTTGGAGCGGGAATATGGGAGTTTAATTCGAGCAGCATGGCACCTGCGCGGGGCGAACCGAGGTTCGGCGGCCCAATCCAGCGGCGCTCGGTACGGTCTATTCGTCGCACCACAGCAAGGCATGCAGTTTTTGGTGGATACTTTGGTGGCACAGTTGCCGCCGCGGGTGTTACGTTGCGGGTGCCGCATCGAGTGCCTGACTCGAACGGCGGAAAGCTGGAATCTTGGTTGGCAAGAAGACGGGCAGGGACGTTGTCGTGAAACCTTCGATGCCGTCGTAGTGGCACTACCCAACGACGTAGCCGCCGACCTAACCCAGCATTTTGACGCATCGCTCGCCGCGGAACTCGCAGGCATTCGGCGAGCCAGTACGGCGATTGTCGTCTTGGGAATTGGCACAACGGAACTGCCTCGGTCCCTGGACGGCTTCGGCTACGTTTGCCCTTTGGCAGAGAATCGACCGATATTGGCTGGTAGTTTTTCGAGTTTGAAATTTCCGGGACGGGCCCCCGACGGTCACGCAATATTGCGGTTTTTCATCGGCGGCGCATGTCGCTCAGACGATTTCCACAAGCCAGACGAACAACTCGTGGATTGGGCACTACGGGATCTTCGCGAGCTATTCGGTTATCGTGGAACGCCGCAGCTCCAAAAAGTGATTCGATGGCCCGCGTCGATGCCACAGTACGACGTTGGGCACTTGGAGCGTATCCGGCGCATCGACGCACACACTGCGCGATGGCCGGGGCTTTTTTGGGCCGGGAATGCGTACCACGGCGTGGGAATTCCCCAATGCATCCGTAGTGGCCAACAAGCTGCCGCAAACGTGCAGGCCTATCTGGAGCGCCGCGCCACATCAAACTCGAGCTGATGCCTTCGTTTTTTTGGTGGCACCGTGCCGGCCACGCACCAACGGGCGCGCCGGCTCGGAAGCAGCCCCCGCCGATGCAGCTTGCGCGGCTGCCAAGCGCGCGATCGGCACCCGAAATGGCGAACAGCTTACGTAGTCCAATCCGGCACTGTGACAAAAACGGATCGACGCCGGATCACCCCCGTGTTCGCCGCAAATACCGACTTTCAAATCGGACCGAGTTGCCCGTCCCTTCTGAACTCCGATGCGGATCAGTTGCCCAACACCCGAAGTATCGAGTGATTGGAAGGGATCGATCGGTAACAATTCCAGTTTCAAATAGTGCGGTAAGAAAGTTCCAATGTCATCGCGGCTAAATCCGAAGGTCATCTGCGTAAGGTCGTTCGTGCCGAAGCTGAAAAAGTCGGCAAACTGAGCTACTTCATCGGCGGTCAGGGCCGCTCGTGGAACCTCGATCATGGTCCCGATCAAAATCTCCAGCTTCCCTTTGAAGCCTTTGTGACGCACGACTTCGGCGATGGTTTCTTCCGTCAATTTCCGTAATAATTTCAACTCGGAAGCCATTCCCACCAGGGGAATCATGATCTCGGGCCGCGCGTCGATCCGCTTCTGTTTGCACTCGATGGCTGCTTCGACAATGGCGCGTACCTGCATCCGCAGCACTTCCGGATAGGTAACGGTCAAGCGACAACCGCGGTGCCCCAGCATCGGGTTCACTTCATGAAGCTGTTCGACACGCGCGCGGATCTTGGCCACCGGCACGCCCATCGCTTCGGCCAATTCTTGCTGCTGTTTGGCATCGCGAGGCAGAAACTCGTGCAACGGCGGATCCAACAGCCGAATCGTTACCGGCAGGCCGTTCATGGCCGTGAAGATGCCAATGAAGTCTTGTTTTTGGAAGGGCAACAGCTTGTCCAAGGCAACTTGCCGTGCTTCGGGCGAGTCGGCCAGGATCATTTCACGCATGGCAGCGATACGGTCTTCCTGGAAGAACATATGCTCGGTTCGGCAAAGACCGATGCCTTCGGCGCCGAACTGCCGGGCTCGTTTGGCATCTTCCGGCGTATCGGCGTTAGTACGCACTCGCAGGCGGCGATACTTGTCGGCCCATTGCATTACGCGTGCGAAGTTGCCCGATAGTTTGGGAATGGTTGTGGGGATGGCACCTTCAATGACTTCACCCGTCGTGCCGTCCAATGAGATGACATCCTGGGCGGTCAGAGTACGGCCTTTCACCGTAATGGTACGGGCTTGCTCGTTGATTTGAATTTCACCTGCGCCTACCACACAGCAACGCCCCCAACCTCGAGCCACGACGGCCGCGTGACTTGTCATTCCACCCGTGCTGGTCAGGATCCCCACGGCACTGTGCATGCCGTCGACGTCTTCCGGGCTGGTCTCTCGGCGCACGAGGATCACCTGTTCGCCGTCACGCGTCCTTTGTACGGCCTCTTCGGCTGTAAAGGCTAATTTCCCAACTGCTGCGCCGGGCGAAGCAGGCAGGCCGACGGTCAATACACGGTCACGCGCGTGCTTCTTGGCTTCAGGTTCGAATCCCGGAAGTAACAACTGTGTCAAATCGTTGGCGGGAATCCGGAGCAGGGCTTCCTTCTCGTCGATCAGTTTTTCATCCACCATATCGCAGGCGATGCGGAGCGCAGCTGCGCCGGTTCGTTTTCCGGAACGCGTTTGCAACATGAACAGCTTGCCACGCTCGATCGTAAACTCGATATCTTGCATGTCGCGATAATGGCGTTCCAAAATCTGCTTGATCTCTAAAAGCTGTTGGTAAACTGCTTTGTTCCACCGCTTTAACTCCGAAATGGGCTGCGGAGTGCGGATTCCGGCTACAACGTCTTCGCCTTGAGCATTGACCAAAAATTCACCGTAGAACTCGTTCTTCCCCGTTGACGGATCGCGCGTAAAGGCTACGCCTGTAGCCGAGTCGTCACCCATATTGCCAAAGACCATCGACTGGACATTGACCGCAGTACCCACGAGCCCGCGGATATTTTCGACCTCGCGGTACCGGATCGCTCGTGGTGAATTCCAACTGCGAAAGACTGCTTCGATGGCCAAACGCAATTGCTCGTACGGATCCTGAGGAAATTCGCTTTGCGTGTGCCTGCGGTAAACTGCTTTGTACGCTTCACACAACTCTTGTAGTCCGTCGGCCGGCACCTGCGTGTCACTTTGCACGCCATAACGCTTCTTGAGCTTATCGAACTCTTCCTCGAACCAACGGTGCTCGACACCCATCACGACATCTCCGAACATGTTGATAAGACGCCGATAGGCATCGTAAGCAAACCGAGGATTCGACGTAGCCCGCGCAAGGCCCTCAACCGCCCGGTCGGTCAAGCCCAGATTCAGAATCGTGTCCATCATGCCAGGCATCGAAACGGCCGCACCCGATCGCACCGACACCAGTAACGGCTCACGCTCGTCCCCGAACTTTTTTCCGAGCTCTTTTTCCAATCGGCCAATGGCCGCGCGCACCTCGGACATCAACCCATCCGGAAGCTTCTGGCCAGCTTCATAAAACGCCGCACACACTTCCGTAGTAATGGTAAAGCCCGGCGGAACCGGCAGCCCAATGGCGGTCATTTCCGCCAAGTTAGCCCCTTTTCCCCCCAATAATTCCTTAGAGACTCCCTGCCCCTCAGCCCCGGACCGACCAAAATAGTAAATACGTTTAACCTTCGACCGCGTTGATCCAGTAGCCATGAGTTATGATCCTGTTATGTGTTGTTTCACGACGGTTACCACGATCGTCTATAAGAGCCCATCCACGACGCTCGATACAGCAGCGGACCGGTTCTCCTTCCAGGAGGTTGAAAGCGGCGAGTCTATCAAACAATGGGCCAAATGGTCAAGAAACCCCAGCTCGGATCCCAATACGTACGCCGGTAGTAGTAGCTTACACAAAAACCGTATTTCAAGGTAGCTCAGCGACTGCAGTTGATCCGAACCAAGCTGCACTCGCTAAACCAACGTTTCCCAAAGACGGCCTTCTCCCCAAAACGGATTAAGATAAATCGCAAAGAACAAGACGGAAATGCCGGTTTCGCAAACAAGGATCTATCTGAGTGAAACGGTCAACGAAACCTGGAGATTGGTGGTGGTGGGCTGTCGTTACTGAGCTGGCCCTGATACCGCTTACCTACGTTGCGGGCTGGATTACCGATGTGACGCCATATTGGCACCGCAGTGACGGGAAGCATCTGGAGGTAGCCTTACGGGGTGGTGCCATTGGCCTTATCGCCGTTGTGCCGATGATAGGTCTATACTTTCTCTTGGAAAAATGCCCGTGGAAGCCATTGCGGGAAATCAAACAGATGGTCGCCGAAGTAGCCTGGCGCTTATGCGCGGATCGAACGATCGCTCAAGTAGCGTTGTTGGCCGTCGTGGCCGGATTTGGTGAAGAATTCTTGTTTCGAGGATGGTTGCAATATTGGTTACGCCAAATGGCCGAAAGTAGCTGGACCGGTGTGGCAGGTGCGATTCTGATTACGAGCCTTCTTTTTGGTTTGTTCCACGCCATAACGCCGCTCTATTTCGGCCTAGCCACCGCTATCGGTGCGTACTTCGGCTTGCTGTTTGTCCTGACCGGCACATTAGAAGCTCCGGTCGTCACACACGCCGTGTATGACTTTTTCGCCCTGCTACGCATGCGAGGCATGTACCACCCTGAGGAATCGACATATCGTGCGTCGTGACCAGTTCGGGCGGAGCTCAATCCCGGCCCGCTTCCGACACTGGTGTGCCAGCGGTGAAAAGGATTCAACGCGCTGGCGCAAGCCAGGCACGACGATTTAACACAAAGGCGTTGAAGGTTGATCGAGCAGGGAAGCCTTCACTCGCGATAGTCGTACTGAAGCGAGAGTTTTCCCAACAGCAGAGGCCCGGCCTTCCCTATCGATTCTGACACCGGGCAGCCATAAGTGTTGGCATTCGACACCACGGCGGGTAAGCTGGGCAGCTTACGAAAAAAAACGGCGTCCTGGCTGTTGTGCCAGCAGGACGCCGTTAGGTGGCGGGCCAGGTGAGGCGGTCGCTGGGAACGGTTGAGGCTCCGATGCCGCCTTAGCAACCGCAACCGAACAGCCGGCGATTAAACAGGTGCAACGGGCAGCAATGGATGTGTACCGGCACTTGTTCGCAAACAATACGGGGCACGCATCGAGTCACGGTGCAAGGCACCTGCTTCGGGACGCACCGCGCCACGCGGATCGTTTTCTGATAATGAACCGGCTTGCATACCGTATAAGGTACTTGTTTGACGCACGTCTGTTTTTCCCATCGGCATACCGTATAGGGAACCTGGCGCGTATGGCATTCGGTCACCCACCGGCAGACCTGATACGTGTAGACCTTGGTTTGCTTTTCACGTACCCATCGGCATACGGTGTACGTGCAGGTCTTGACCCGTTTTTCCGGTACCCACCGGCACACCGTATATGTGCAAGTCTTGACCCGTTTTTCCGGTACCCACCGGCATACCGTATACGTGCAGGTCTTGACTCGCTTCGCCGGTACCCACCGGCAGGTGGTATAGGTGCAGGTCTTGACTCGCTTTTCCGGAACCATGCGGCAGACGGTATACGTGCAGGTCTTGACCCGTTTTTCCGGTACCCACCGGCACACCGTATACGTGCAGGTCTTGACTCGCTTCGCCGGTACCCACCGGCACACCGTGTAGGGAACCTGGCATTTCACGACCTGACGCTCATAACGTACACAGTCGATCGTTTTCTGATGTACCTCGGGTACCCAGACTTTCTTGACAATCCGGCGGGGAGGACACTGCACTTCGACCGTTTCCCACTTGCCAGGTACATATACGAACCGGCAGCAGCATGGGTCAAACATCCAGCAACCTGGTGACCGCACCCGCTTACGCACTACCGGGCCGGGGCACTCGACAACCTGGGTCTCCCAGTGGCCGCCGCAGACTTCGATGGTCTTTTGATAGTGCACCGGTTTGCACACAACGCGACACACGTCGCGGTAGTGCGTCTCTTGGACCGGTACCCAAATCGTATAACAAAAGTCTTTGCTACGCGTTTCGTAAACCGGCTTGCAAACCGTATAGCAGATCTCTTTGGTCCTCGTCTCATAGACCGGTCGGCACACGGTATAGCAAATTTCTTTAGTATGCGTCTCATACACGGGTTTCATCACCGTGTAACAGACTTCCCGCGTTTTGGTTTCATAGACCGGCTTGCATACCGTGTAACAAATCTGCTTGGTACGGGTTTCATATACCGGTTTACGCACGGTGTAGCAAATTTCGCGCGTTTTGGTCTCGTAAACGGGTTTACAAACCGTATAGCAGACTGTCTTTTGGCGAGTTTCCCATACCGGTTTGCATACTCGATAGGTACATGTCTTGTAGTGTGTTTTTAATACCGGCTTACAAACCGTATAGGTGCATTCGCGATACCGCACCTCGGGTTCATATCGCACGCAGTCCACCACCTTGTCCTCATAAACTGTCTCATAGACAGTTTTCAGACAGGTGTATTCCTGTTTTTCCCACACCAGCCGCCGCCGGGTGCGCATGATCGTGTGGCACGGATCGCAACAGTACGTCGTTGGATCCTCTGCGCCGCAATAGTGGTAACTCACCACGCCCAGATACGCTCCCCAGGCGCTATCGGCGGCAAGCAGGATGAACCCTGCAACAACCGACCAGATGCATCGATTCCTCATGTTCCCGTTCTCCTGGACCACCTGGAAACTTTCGATCCACCTCACCTCCTGCACATGTTCCTCCCACTCCCGGCTCCGCCGTGCGGTGCTCCGTGCGAGCTACGCTGCGGTTTGCACGTGCTCCCCAAGGGGCACAGGTGCCGCTACGTGCTCGGTGGCACCACCCGTTTCATCGGCCGACCAGGAAAATGGCTTGAGATGTGCCACCTGGGAAAATCAGCCGCTCTGGGAAGAATAGATCGAGCTAACTAGTTGCCACGACTAAAGAAAAAACGATTTCGCGGAAAAAACTGCGTCCTCGTCAACTGGTTCGTTTTGCGCGACTTCTCATGGCTACGATAGACTTTTCGAGGCGTAGCGACGATGCGGATTCCAACAACAGTACGAGCGCGCTTGTAGCCTATCGTTTTTTCACGACGCGAAATTTTTGCCCCACGATTTGCTACTGCGCAAACGGCAACCTAGATAGCTTTCAGAAAAGCATGCACGTTGTTCCGCCCAACGATAGTTCGATTAGCCTTTCGATCTACACAGGTTCGGGCAGGATGCGCGGGAGCATAGGCCAGCAGTAAGGGAAAACTCACATGAAAAGCAGTCTCCGCAACGCGTTCACGTTGGTCGAGATCCTGATCGTCGTCGTGATCATGGCGATATTGGCCGCCACGATCATTCCACAGTTCACCGACACAACTACCGACGCTAAAATCAACACCTCCGTTTTCAATCTTCAGACGATGCGAGCTCAGATTGAAACTTTTAAAGCACAACACGGCGGACGAGCCCCTGCTCAGCTAGTCGACCTCACTAAGAAGACCGACAAGGCTGGCAACGTGTCGGCGACCGGACAGTACGGTCCGTATTTGCAAACCATCCCCGAGGAAACTATCACGGGTAACAATGGGGTCGTCAACGTGACCAGCAATCCAATTACCGCCAGCGACGTTACAACAGCCGGAGGTTGGTTATACAACCCGACAACCGGTGAACTCCGCATTAACCACGCGGACCATGTTACGCGTTAATGGCCATCGTGAAGCGCTTCTGAAGGAAAACAAGACCGATACCACGCGGAGGCTACCACAGCCGTGCGCAGGACGCTGCGGGGGGTTTAAGAGCGGCGCCATAAGATCCCCAATAGCTGATATTGAAGACCCCACGCCGGTTGATCCCCGTAACCACGTGCTTGTAAACCGTTCGATGACCAGCAGGCCCACGCGACGTGTACAATCGAGTGGGCCTGTTTCGTTTGGTAATCTCCGTCGGCATTGGTGCTTTGCTTACCAGCCCATGCTCATGTTTTTGTGCTTGTAGGTTCTGACTTCTCCTCGTAAAGTTAGGACGAAGGAAGCCGATGCGGCGAACTCTTACAGAGGCATTGCCATGGCAGTCCGGCACCAAAAGAACCGTAAGACTCCGGGGGGGGCTGGATCACCGATCTCCGATGCGGTGGTGAGACGGTTGAGCTACTATTTGCGCGAGTTAGAGCGGCTGGTGGAGCAAGGGCGGGAAACGATCAGCTCCGTAGAATTGGCCCGGCCCCTGGCACTAACCGATTCACAGGTGCGAAAAGATCTTGCTTGTTTCGGGCAATTTGGTTTGCGCGGGAGGGGCTATCGTTGCCGAGAATTGGCCGCAGCGATCCGCACCATTCTTGGCACCGAAAGAGACTGGCCGGTAGCGGTCGTGGGCCTGGGGAATTTGGGACGAGCGCTGCTGGGCTATCGGGGTTTCGCCGAACACGGCTTTCCCATTGTGGCCGGCTTTGATGTCGATCCCCAACGATTGATCCCCCCGGTACCGGGTGTTGTTCTGAAACCGATCTCGGAGTTAGACGTCGTAGTACGGCAACTAGGTATACGTCTTGCGATTCTCGCTGTACCGGCTGCGGCCGCTCAGGATGTGGCCGAAAAGCTAATACGAGCTGGGATAAGCGGAATTCTGAATTTCGCACCGATTGCGCTGAGCCTGCCTCGTCAAGTACGCCTGGTGCGGGTAGACTTGGCGATGGAGCTGGAACAACTATCCCACGCGCTGGCTCGCCAAAATCGGCGTCTGGACCAAGCCCTTGAGCCCTAAGTGGCGAGCTGAGCCGTCGAGGATGCGGTTCGGATATTCTCGAGGAATTCACCATGGAATCGCCTCGCATCGAGCGCGCCTTGATCAGTGTCAGCGACCGGTTGGGTTTAGCCGACTTTGCCCGGGCGCTGGTGGACATGGGTGTCCAAATTTTTAGTACAGCCGGTACGCGACGGTTTCTGGAGTACCAGCAGATCCCGGTGCACGACGTGTCCGGCTACACCGGATTCCCGGAGGTACTTGAGGGGCGCGTCAAGACGCTGCATCCACGCGTATTTGCTGGGATTTTGGCTCGCCGACATCGGCCGGACGACATGGACTCACTGGCACAACACGAGATCTTTCCGTTCGAACTGGTGGTCGTGAATCTGTATCCGTTCGAAGCAACCATCAACCGAGTCGGCACGACGGAAAGTGAAGCGATCGAACAGATCGATATTGGAGGTCCGGCGCTGGTACGCGCTGCTGCAAAGAATCATCAATTCGTAACCGTGGCAACGGCGCCGGAACAGTATTCGTCGATCCTCGATGAATTACGCCTGTGGGGTTGTACATCGCTGGAGCTGCGCCGACAGTTGGCCGTTGAAGCCTTCGAGCGCACGGCCGATTACGATCGAGCCATTGCGACCTATCTACGCCATCAAGTGTCGAAACAAACATTTCCGAGTGTCCAGACCATCGTGCTGCGCAAGAAAACCGATTTGCGCTATGGCGAAAACCCGCATCAAGCCGCCGCCGTCTACTATGACGTAGCTGCTCGCGGGCTCAGCCTTGTATCCGCGCGCCAACTGCATGGCAAGGAACTGTCCTATAACAACTTGCTCGATTTGGATGCCGGCATCCAACTGGTGCGCAGTTTTCCTCGACCGAGTTGCGCTGTTATTAAGCACACCAACCCCTGTGGCGTGGCCATAGCCGACGCGTTGCTGGATGCCACGCGGTGTGCGTTCGAGGGCGACCCGCAAAGCGCTTTCGGCTCGGTGGTGGCTTTCAACCGAACGGTCGATGCCGCTACGGCCGAATGGCTTGCCCAGCCCGGGTGGTTTGTCGAAGCGATAATCGCTCCGGACTATGAAGCAGCGGCTATAGGCATTTTGACGACCAAACCGCGGTGGCGCGAGAACGTGCGCCTACTGCAAATCGGACCGCTGGAGGAACCACGCGTCGAACGCCAACTGCGACATATACTCGGTGGCATGCTCATCCAAGAGTCCGATCATCTGCCGGATATTCCCAGCCAATGGAACACCGTCACATCGGCACAGGTTCCACCCGAATTGCAATCGGACCTTGAATTTGCATGGTCCGTGGTGCGCCACGTGAAATCCAATGCCATCGTGGTGGCTAAACAACAGATGTTGCGGGGCTGTGGAGCGGGGCAAATGAGTCGCGTGGATGCTGTCGAGATTGCTTTGCGAAAAGCAGGCTCGGCCGCTCGCGGTGCCGTGCTGGCCTCGGATGCCTTTTTCCCGTTTGCCGATTCCATCGAAAAAGCCGCACAGGCCGGTATTGCCGCTATTGTTCAACCTGGCGGTTCGCGACGCGACGACGAAGTCATCGCTGCATGCAATTACTACGGTATACCGATGGTCTTCACCGGCCGCCGCCATTTCAAACACTAGAGTGCCCGCATACGGTGAAGGATTAGCCATGAGCTATGCCTAAAAGGCAAGAGCGCCGGATATGACAAGCAGCATTCTCAATACCATCGTCGCTCGCAAACGGCAGGAAATTGCCCAGCGGCGCCAGATCCTGCCAGAAGCCACGTTGGAAGCGCAATTAGCCGACGCGCCGCCTCCCAGGCCCTTCGCCGCAGCACTGGCAGCACCAGGTCCGATTAAACTGATTGCGGAAATTAAAAAGGCCAGCCCGTCACGAGGCATGATTCGCGCCGATTATCAACCGGCATCCATCGCACTCTGTTACGAGCAACATGGCGCTACGGCCATCAGCGTGCTTACCGATGAACCGTTCTTTCACGGAAGCTTGCAGGATCTGGTGATCGCAAGACAAGCGTGCCAACTACCGGTGCTGCGAAAAGACTTCATCCTGGATCGCTACCAACTGCTCGAAGCCCGTCTGGCCGGTGCCGACGCCGTACTACTGATCGCCGAATGCCTGGACGATTGCCACTTGCGCCTGTTGCTCGCCGAAGCCGAACGGCTTCAGCTCGATGTGCTCGTCGAACTCTACGAAAAAAGTAACCTCGCTCGCGTCCTGGATGCTGGGGCCACGTTGGTGGGAATCAATAATCGAAATCTCCACACGTTCCAGGTGAACCTCGAACATAGCCTGGAGTTACGCAAACGAATACCTTCTGGAATAATAGTAGTTTCCGAAAGTGGTATAAACTCGCCGGACGACGTACGTCGTTTGGCTGAAGCCGATATCCACGCTGTGCTGGTCGGCGAACACTTGATGGCCGCCAACGATATCGGCAGGGCTGTCGATAAGCTGCTTTCGTTTGTGCGGTAGCCCAAAAACTGCTCGCACCGGGGCCTTTGTGCTTTTCGGCGTTGCCCTGAGCATGCTATGCTTGAGCGGACAGGATCACCCCTAAGCAGGTGGTTCTGCCCGGGGATTGTCGAAACTGTACGACACTTGCCAGCGCGCAAGGCGCGTTTGGCAAGAGCATGGTCGGTGCGAACCGTAATGCCAATCGGCCAGTGAATGCTAGTGGGAGTGCACCTCTATGTCGCAAGTCGCATCCACACTCACAGCCATTACGCAACTACTAAAGACCGTGATCGTTGGCGGTGTAGTTTTCGGTTGTGGTTGGATAGGCTGGCAAGTTTATTGGCACTTTTCGGGAGGCGAACGTGCTCAGACACAGTTGGCCGTTGCTCAGAAAAAACTTCAAGAAGCGGAGAATCAAGTTCGCCTGCTGCAAAGCGATTTGGCTCAGGCACAAACACAGATTTCGGCTCAGGCGGCCGAAATCCATCAATTGACCGAAAAAATCGAGCGACTGGAAACATCGCTCCGATTGCTGAAAGTCACGCACCGCGTGGCGCGCCTGACGATCCTTGATCAAGGTAGCGACCCTGATACGGGTAAGACCTTTACCGTGGTGCGTTTTGAGGAAATCAACGATGAGGGTCGGCCCTTGGGTCCAGGTAAGGACTTTCGCATCGAAGGTGACGTCGTCTACTTGGATAGCTGGGTCGTTAAGTTCGAAGACCGGTACATCGAACAGGCGGATATCGACCGTTCGACGAGCTTGGTATTGTTTCGCCGCATCTTTGGCGAACATCAGCAGCCCAAAGACGGTTTCGAATTGGACCAATTTGGCGTGCGTCCTCTCGCGTATGCTCAAGGGGGTGCGATGAGCGACTTTGAGCGGAAGATCTGGGAAGATTTTTGGAACATTGCTAATGATCCGAAGAAGGCAACTGAGTTGGGCATCCGCGCTGCTCACGGCGAGGCACCGTCGATCAAGGCGCGCAAAGGTATGGTCTATCGCGTCGTATTGCGGGCTGCCGACGGACTATCGATCAGTGTGGAAGGACACGCGGCACCAACGCCCAATGCGAGTTAGCTTGACTTTTCGCGTTGCGCGCCTTTGCGCCTTAGCGCCTTTGCGTTTTCTCTTCTTTCCAGTGCTCGACGGTTTCCGAGACGGCGATAACAGCCGAAGCTATCACCAGGCTTCGATTCATCTTTCCAGTTCCAGCCCTCGTTCTGTTATTCGATAGTAGATCCATTCGTCACTGCACCGGCTCGCTCGATGTTTACCGATGTACAAAGCGCGGCGCATGCACGGCCCATCGGGAACTTTCCCCATGTAAATCACTGTTGCAGCATTGGTCAGGAGATCTCCTTCATCGAGCGGTCGGCGCACGAGCTCCTCCAAGAGAATCTCTTGTGATGTCACCAGGGCCATTGTGGTAATGTCGGTCGATCGATAAGCATGCCGTGCCACAAGCTGTGCCAAAGCGCGATAGTGCTGCCGTAAAACGTCTCGAGCCACCCAGTCATGATCTTTCCGTACGACTCGGTGATAGAGGTGCTCCAACAAGTAATACTGGATGGAATCTGCTGGCCGATCCACCGGCTCGATGCCATCGAACACCGCACGCCGCGTTCCATGGACGAAATGGGTATAAAGGAACGTGCTTGCCGCGCTTAGTCTCTGATTGATTTCCACTTGCCATTGGTGCCAGAGATCCTCATCCGATTCGTTGCGGCTCACACGCCGTCCTGTGTAGGCAAACGCCTGCAAATAGTGACCGCCTGGAGGTTGCGAAAAAAGGCGTTCGCTAACGGCCAGTCCATCGGCGTGTTCGATCCGCCAGCCGAACATTCGTTGGGCGTACAGGGCATGCTGTTGCGCATCACCGCGGCAGGTAAAGTCAACGATGACGCCCCGCCGCTCCTCGGCTTGGACGCCGTGCACAAAGTGTAAACCGAACTGTGTTTTACCGATCCCGGTAGCGCCAAGCACCACGATCAGTGTGCCCGGCAAGAACCCCCCACCTAGGTGCTCATCCAGCCCAGGTACACCCGAGGCGAGGCGCCGAGGTTGGATTTGTTGCGAGGCATTACTCGTTGCCTGGTTCAAGCCAGGTACATCACTCAAGCCGGTCATATTCATGGTCTCAAGGTTTCGCGTTGAATGTTCCTAGCTGCACAGGGGCGGGCCCGAGCTGGGACGTTCCCATAGTTCGGCACAAGGTCTTGATTATCCCGTCACAAGGCTTTCCCACGCATGTGCCAAAAGGTCGGCAGCACGATCCACGTCATCTACAGAAGTGTACCAACCGACACTCAACCGCATCGTACCGCGAGCCACTTCGGTTGTTACGCCGATCGCTGCCAATGTCGGAGACAGGCTCACGGACCCACTGTGACAGGCAGGGCCGGTCGACGCACACAATTCCGGGATGCGGCGGAGCAGTTCCGTAGCAGACACTCCAGGAAAAGACACACTTAACGTATTGGGAAGCCGTGGGCTGATGGCTCCATGAACCACAAGCGGCCGAGAAATCTCAGCCTGAAGGTGCTCGAAAAGCCGATCGCGCAGTTGGGCCATCCGGACCTGTTGTTCGTCCAGTTGTTCTACCACCAGACGAGCTGCACGTCCAAGCCCTACGATGTACGGGGTGTTTTCGGTCCCGGGTCGCAGACCTCCTTCATGCCCCGCGCCATGTAATAGCGGATCCAAAGCTGTGCCGCGCCGGACATACAACGCACCAATTCCCTTAGGAGCGTACATTTTGTGACCCGCCACGGTCAAAAGATCCACTCCCAGTTCGGCAACCGAACAGGGAATTTTTCCAATCGACTGCGAAGCATCGGTGTGTACGAGAATCCCTCGGTCGCGGCATAGGGCAGCAATTTGGCGAATCGGCTGAATCGTACCGATTTCATTGTTCGCATGCATCACGCTCACTAGCCGCGTCTCGGGCCGTAGCGCACACTCGATTGCTTCCACGTCAACCAACCCACCGGCTGTACACGGTGCGACGGTAACGGAAAAGCCCAGCCGGCGAAGGAACCGCGCCGGCTCCGACACGGATGGATGCTCGAACGCCGAGACCACCAGGTGTCCGCGCCATGGGGGGCCGTCAGACCACATTACACCACACAGGGCCAAATTGTTCGACTCGGTACCGCCCGAGGTAAAAATGATCTCATCACTATCAGCCCCGATTAACCTTGCCACGTGGCTCCGCGCATCTTCAATGGCTTCGCGACAAGCCCGACCAAGAGCGTGCGAACTCGATGGGTTGCCATAATACTCAGACAAAAATGGCTCCATCGCCTCGCGAACCGCAGGCGCAATCGGAGTTGTGGCATTGTAATCCAAATAAATTTGCTTCATGACCGCGCAGTTTACGTTTCATAAAAGGGTAAGTCTAGACTGTTATCGACCGGTCATGCAACACGCGGGTGTGCGTCTCGCTGTAGGTGGAAAGGCCTCAAGGCGAGCGGACTGTTGGCAAGCGTTGCCCGTTTTCTTTCTCGTTTTGCGCCTCGGCACCTTTGCGATCGGCTTGTCGGGTAGCTTCGCGACGAGGGAATGCGGTTTCTCCTTGCGACTGTACGTCAAATGATTCTGACGTACACCCGAGGTATCGTTGCAGGAAAACCGAGATATTTGTTTTACGAATTTCTCGTGCGCGGCGATGATGGCATACCACTTGCTGCACGGGCCGTCTGCCAGGATCCGCCGGAGCGTCTCACGTTGCAATCCACGTCTAAAAAAGGTAGGAGTCGATCTTGCCGAACGACCTACAAGTTGGTTTCGCGCCAACGTAAGCCCTAACGTGGGTGCTAAATTATAGGAGTTAGATTATAACTCTCAAATGCCGGGCGCTCCCGTGGGCCCATCGGCAGTTTAAAGTGCCGCATGACAGAATTGGATAACGGTACCGTTTATGCGGGGTCTCCTAACATGAACGTCGGTATGCTAGCAGGTCGACGCATCCTGGTAACCGGGGGAGCCGGCTTTATTGGCAGTTGCTTCGTGCGGCGCCAAGTGCGCCGGGGCGTCGCGTGCCTCGTAGTTTTGGACAAGCTTACCTATGCCGGTTCGCAAGAGAACTTGGCGGAGTGTATGGAAACGTCCCAGTTTACTTTCGTTCAAGGTGACATTGCCGATGGCGAGCTGGTGGGGCAGCTCCTTCGGCGCTACCGGATTGACCTGGTTGTGCACTTGGCCGCTGAGACGCACGTCGATCGGTCCATTGACGATCCCTGGCCGTTTGTTGCCACAAACGTCGTGGGTACGTATCGGCTGTTGCAAGCCGTTCGGCTGTATTGGCAAGGTTTGTCGGCGAACGAACAAGAGCAATTTCGTTTTGTACACGTATCGACGGATGAAGTCTTTGGCGAGTTAACGGATTTGGCCAGCAGTTTCGATGCTCAATCACCTTACCGGCCTAACTCTCCCTATGCCGCATCCAAGGCAGGAGCCGATCACTTTGTTACTGCTTACGGCAGGACGTACGGCTTGCCGGTAGTTATAACTCACTGTACGAATAACTATGGGCCTTACCAATTCCCGGAAAAACTAATACCCCTGATGATCCTGCGGGCGATCAGGGGCGAGCGACTTCCGGTGTATGGCAAAGGAGAGCAGCGCCGGGATTGGCTTTACGTCGAGGATCATTGTCGGGGCTTAGAGCTAGCGGCGGCGCGGGGCACACCCGGACAGCGTTACCTATTTGCGTCGGGTACGGACCGCAGCAATTTAGAAGTAGTTGAAACTGTCTGTGAGGTAATGGATCGATTGTCCGATCGCCTACCGTGCCGACCATGCCGGTCGCTTATCGAATTCGTCCCGGATCGGCCGGGGCACGACTTCCGTTATGCCATGGACGCAGGGAAGACCCGTCAGACTTTAGGATGGCATCCGGAGGTGGAATTCGTCGAGGGAATCGAGCTTACTGTTCGCTGGTACTTAGAACACCCCGATTGGATAGCCTCGGTAAAGCGGCGCTACGATCTTGGACGTCTGGGAACATTGGCCTAGTCGGTACTGCCAGACTCGCCGATTTGAGCACAGTACTAGACAAGATTCGAAGAGCGGAAGATAATGCATGGTGGTGTGTTGTGGATACCGCTCGGCTTTGCATCGGCTAATTTCGGTGGTCTACTTGGATTGCGAAAAAAAGTGGGATGCCGAATGGTTTGGTAAGAAGTGCAACAGATCGAGCGGCGGTGGGATCACGATAAGTGTGGTACCAGGCGCGAGGAGCATAGTATGAACGTCAGGTCGCGGCGGGGGTTTACCCTGGTTGAGTTATTGGTCGTGATCGCCATCATCGGAACGCTCGTGTCGTTGTTGCTGCCGGCCGTTCAAGCAGCACGCGAAGCGGCGCGTCGCACAACGTGTCTGAACAATTTAAAACAGGTCGGCACCGCCTCCATGAATTACGAAACCGGAAGACGGCGGTACCCGGGTTTCCGGAATATTATTCAGCGGGGAACTGGGGGAATCGAAGCTGGCTGGGTGGTAGAGTATTTACCCGAATTGGATCAGCAGGCCGTTTACGATACGTGGATCGACCCTTCGCAAACCCCTTTGAACCCGTTTTTGCCTGTCCTCCATTGCCCCTCGTCAGGATCGCCCATTGGGGCGAGGGCTCAGTGCTCCTATCAGTGCAATGCGGGCTTTTGGATCGGCGACTTTTCGAGCAACGGTGCCAGTTGGTCATTTCCACCGCCGTATGACGACAATACGAATGCTGCTCAATGGCTTAGCAGTTTACGAGGCCAGAATGGGGTCTTTATCGATCGAGTGCTAACTCCGAATCAGGCGGTGCGGTCGAGCGACCTGCGCGACGGTACATCCAATACGATCCTCTTCGCGGAAAACCTATTGGCGACCGATTGGGATTATCCAACGTTTCTTGCCACAAGCGGTGATGCAAACCGCCACCTGAGATCGCGCATTGGTGTGGGGTTTGTCTATCTATATACGCTGGACAGTTCGAATATCCCGACGAACAACCCTGTTGGCCCCCCGCTATTTTACCTACAAGACAGTCCAGCCTATGCGGAGGCCAAAATCAATAGTGTGAAACCTTTTAACAGTTTAGATAATGCAACCGCGATGGCTACCCTCACCCCGTCAATGGCTCGTCCGTCGAGCTTCCACCCTGGCATTGTGAACGTCGTGTTTGCTGACGGTCGCACAACGAGCCTGTCCGAGAAAATTGCGTATCATGTTTATCAGGCCCTGATGAATGGTCACGGAACGCGGAGTGACGCTCCGTTTAGGAGTTACGTGCTGCAGGCTGGTGATTACGAACTTTGATACCGTCGAGTTCTCCCCAAACAAACAGTTTCGGTTTGCGCTTCGCAAGAAAGCCGTCAGCCTGGATACCGAAAGGCGCGTCCGTTCGGCGCGCCGTTTTGCCCTCCGGCTAACAAACACGCCCCACGTGCACCAGCAACTCGTTGTATTAAGCCGCACGATGTATCGATTCAGCAGATCCATTGCCGGTTTTCTTCTCTCAAAAGACCCTGCTACTTTTTCCCCTGCTCCCTTTGGCGCTTGAAAAAAGCGCTCAAAATCGCCCCACATTCCGAAGCCAGGACTCCCGCCACAATTTGGCAGCGGTGATTCAGACGCGGGTCATCCAGCAACCGAAACAAGCTTCGAACAGCTCCGGCTTTGGGGTCATCGGCTCCGTAAACCACTGCAGGAATCCTTGCTTGTACGATTGCGCCGGCGCACATGGGGCAAGGTTCTAAGGTGACGTACAACGTGCAGTCGTCCAGGCGCCACGAACCGAGGGAGCTGGCAGCTTGGGTAATAGCGATCATTTCGGCGTGTGCCGTTGGATCCTGTAACATCTCGCGCTGGTTATGCGCCGAACCGACAACGCGGCCTCGATGCACAACAACGGCTCCGACAGGAACCTCGTCGTTTTGCTCAGCCTTTCGAGCCTCCTCGAGCGCCAAGCGCATATAGTCCTCATGACTTTTCGGTCGCGGCCCCTCCTGGACGTTGTACGCTAAATCCATTCGGAAGTCTCCATCATCAACAGGCAAACTTTTCCCGTACGTAGCCGAGTCCTACGGTGCGCTGGGTTGCAGTTCGGTTGGTTCTAAGAGTCGCAGTCGCACACGACGCACGGCAGCTTCGGTTTGCCAGGTGGCCAGGCCGAACGGTTGAGAAGCATCGACTTCGACGCGCGTCGAGATTGTGCGACCGCGGATATCCTGATAGACCATGTTTTCGTCGTCGATCCACGCAGCAATCAATTCGGGGGTAACTCGCACGCGAATGCGGTACCAGCGGTTATCGTCGAAGGTTCGATAACGAGTCGTCTCATTTTCGGATGCATCACGCCCATCGATGCACGAAAGCCCCACGACACCTCCGGCCCAGCCGCCCACGATAAAACTGCAATAGGAATCTCCCACAGGAAACGTAAACCCACAAAAGAAATCGATTCCTTTCCGTCGCATCGCTTCGATTTCGACCTCGTAGTTTGTCCGGGGAATCGGGCCCGTGTAATTGACTCCGGTGAGGGTTTCGCCCATGCCGATGATCATCGCGCCATTTTCCACCCAAACTTCCCCTTCTCCGCCGAACGGCGTGGGCTTCCATCCTGCGAGAGACCGACCATCGAACAGCTCACGCCATGCCATCGCATTCGTCGTAGGCCGGTCGCTCGGGGATGGCTCGCCGGGCTCTTCCGTTTGCGGAACGGTGGGCGGCTGTGCGGGCATTTCTACGGGCCGATCTACCTGTCTTGTGACTCGGCCGCAGCGAGGCGTAAACAAGCGCCGCAACCACCCGCCCCGCCCCCGCTCCGCCCACGCCGGGGTAACCATCAACCACGATACGAGCAACGTGGCGGCAACGATGCCTAGCGCGTAGGGCAGGGACCTTACGCGTATTCGCATGAAAAATGACGTAGACCTCATAGGTTGATCTCCCTAAAATCGCACACCTCACGTCAAGCACGGTAGCAACATTGCCGTATTCCAGCATATTGTAATACCACGAGCCAAGCGACTCACCAACGATGGGAATTTGGATTGAAACCTCCAGATTCATCGGACAGAGCTTAGGGATTACTCCGAAGGACACCCGACAAATCATGGTACGTTTTCGTTGGTCCGTTGTCGTTCTTGCCACCTATTGGATTGCATTGGCCATCGCAACTCATTGGCCCGTTAGGCTCGGACCTTCGACAGCACCGTTCAGCTACCTCGACAAACTTGCGCATCTTACGGGGTTTGGGTTACTGGCAATACTTTGGAGCTGGACCCTTTGGGGCCGAAACGCGGGTTGGAACCATCTCTTTGTTTCATGGAGCGTGTTAGCTTTCTATGCAGCCGTCGACGAGATTACTCAATACTGGTGCCCCGAACGGGTTCCGGACTTCAAAGATTGGATAGCCGACAACCTGGGGATTGCACTGGGTCTGGTGGTTTATGCGAGCTTGAAATTGATCGCAATTCGTTGTGGACCGCCTGGAGCCGCTGAGTCTACCACGGCGAACGGCAGTGACACGCTTCAGGGATGAGACACCAGCAATTCCACAAGGATCGGTGTGTCAATAGTTCGGTGTCGGTGGACGATAATCAGCCAAGTTAATCGTGCGAAACCACTCGATAGTGCGAACTAGTCCTTCGCGCAGTGGAACGGTCGGGCGCCACTGCAGCCGCTGTTGAGCCAGCGTAATATCGGGACGTCGGCGGACCGGATCGTCCTGAGGACGCGGGGCATAGCGAATTTTCGATCGCGAGCCGGTTAACTCGATCACAAGCTCCGCCAGCTCGCGAATCGTAAACTCGTCCGGATTCCCGAGATTGACTGGGCCGATGAAATCGTCCGGTCCGTTCATCATCCGGACCATCCCCTCGATGAGGTCGTCGCAATAACAAAACGATCGCGTTTGGGAACCGTCGCCGTAAATGGTGATATCATCTCCCATCAAAGCTTGGCGAATGAAATTCGATACGACACGGCCGTCAAACGGGTGCATCCGTGGTCCGTACGTGTTGAATATTCGGACAATGCGAATATTCACACGATTCATGCGGTGGTAGTCCATAAACAAGGTTTCGGCAGCCCGTTTGCCCTCGTCATAACAAGCTCGTGGTCCTATCGGATTTACGGCACCCCGATAGTCTTCCGGTTGAGGATGCACCTCTGGATCCCCGTACACTTCGCTTGTCGAAGCCTGAAGTACCTTGGCGCGACATCGCTTGGCCATTCCCAAGACGTTAATTGCTCCCATAACCGACGTTTTGATCGTTTTGATGGGATTGTACTGATAATGGCCGGGTGCTGCCGGACATGCCAAATTGTAAATCTGATCGACTTCCAGCCAAATCGGGATGGTTATATCATGCCGAATAAGCTCAAAATTGGGACATTGCAGCAAATGCGCGATGTTACTTTTCTGACTAGTAAAAAAGTTATCCAAGCAAATTACATCATGACCTTCGGCGACCAACCGTTCGCAAAGGTGCGATCCTAAAAATCCAGCTCCTCCCGTCACGAGAATACGTTGAACTCGGGCTGCCATAAGCGGCTCACTTTCCCGTACATGAAGCCTCGCGTACGCCTGGTTATTGAATCATAGATTGCAGGTATACCTCTTGGTGATAGATTTACCCTACCTGAGCGAAAAGAATACCCCATGGCAAGGATTCAAACCCAACAGCGCAAAGGCACAAAGAATTGAACTGGGTTCCCGGCGGATAAGCTAATGTGCACCCTTGATCGGTTGCGACTCCGGGTCTTCGCAGGCCAAAGAATAAAGTACTTCAGGAAACACGTTTTTTGCCTTGACCTGAAATGGAGGTTGCGCCTACCATTCTGCAGCGGACAGCAGCGGGGCGGAGAAAACGACACAAAGTAACGTTCCCATCGGTAGCGCGGACCTCGGCTGTGGATCCATGCGATGCTCAAACGAACGGTGTACATTAGCGGGTTGCTAGTCCTCTGCGCTGCAATCGTGGCTGCTCTGACCTACTGGGCGATCCAAAGAGCTTTGCAACACGAACCTGCATTTTATCGAGCTGCGTTAGCCCAGGATCCATGCCAGCAACGGCCTCACGGAAAGCAATTCGAGCGACAAGTGTTTGAGTTGCACAATCGGGTGCAACTCTATGACAGTTGGTCGATTGTGCTTACCGAGGAGCAGATCAACGCATGGTTGGCGATCCAGTTGCCGAACAAGTTTACCGCATGGGTCCCCGAAGGCATTAGCCAACCTAGATTGGCCATCGCTCCGGACGGCATTCGATTTGCGTTCCGTTATGTATGTAACTCGTGGAACGCGGTTATCACTGTCAAGGTCGAGCCCTTCCTAACCGAACACGACGACGAGTTGGCATTGAAGATTTCCGGCGTGTGGGCAGGATTGGTGCCGATTTCGATCGAACCTTTTCTCGAACAACTCACCGCGGCAGCTTCCGAGGCAGGGATTCCCCTTCGTTGGGGGCAGGAAGAAGGTGATCCGGTAGCAATACTGACGGTTGCCGATGCCTTTGGGCTCGAGCGCTTCGTGGAACTCGACACGGTTCAGCTCGACGCGGGCCAGATCCACCTATCCGGCCGAAGCAAACGCAAATCCGATCAAACGGTGGCGGTTGCTGTGGAAAACCTGACTGACCACCATTGAGTTCGTGCATCGCAAACAGTCATCAGCAGCACACCGCGATAGAGCTGTCCTTCTAACCCCACCATCCAATGATGTGCGTCGCGGGCGAGCGTTCGATACGAACCGCGATCGACCGCCTGCACCGTACCGCGTCCTACGGAGACAGAGCCTTCGTAATCCAAATAAGCAACTCGATGATCCGGCAGCTGGCGTGCTAAGATTACACGGCCCATTTCGGGCAGTTTGGTCCATTCCCAGGTCTTGAGAACCGGTCCATCCTCGAGCATGAAGTCCCAATGCGAAGCGCGTTCGACAGTAGGGGGCAGCGCGTGCCACAGAATCACATATCTTGGCACCAGGTGTTTCTCCGCGAGCAGATCGAACTTAGCTTGCGCAATGCTTAGGGATTGACGTCGATTTGTCGCTCAACTTCCAGTGGCCCACCGGTACGGAGGCTTTCAACCTGAACCTTTACCGTTATTCTACCGGGCTTGGTTGCCACGAGCTCTACTTCGTATGGTGGGCGCAGCGTTTCACCTGCTCGTAATTCCGCGACGGGTTCGAAGCGCAGTATGGTCCCTGCCAGGCGTGAGGTAACGCCAGGTCCGGCCACTCGCTGAACGCGAGTCTCCGGCGGGAGCAAGAAGGTGACCGTCACTTGGCGGTCCGATTCCGTACGAGTGTTTTGAAGTTCTAAGAGCAGCCGGGCCGCTTGACCCACGCGAACCGGGTTATCCAACGCTACCAAATTGATGCGTAGCGGCATGTTGGCCGTTCCGCTAGGGCTCATCGGCGGCGCCAGATCGATCGACTCTCGAGGAGGCTGCCCAGTGATTCGAGTAGTGGTTTGGGCTTTCTCTTGGATCCCCTCTGTGGTGGTAACTGTTACTTCGGTCAAAGCCGCCTCGGCCGGCCGCACCGCCCGACACTCCACTTCACGCAATTCCATGCCACCAGGTGGCAATTGGCCGAGGGTCCAAGAGATCGTTTGACCGCCTTCACTAGCCACGGCTCCCGTTGTGGCCTGGATGGGACGTAAAGCGCGATCATACCGGTCGTTAATTCGTAGGCCCTGCACCGGTACGCTACCTGTGTTGCGGATTTCGATAACAAATAATCCGCTTTGGCCCACTTCAAGTTCCGCAGGACCGGTCTTGTGTACTGCGATATGGGCTGCGGCAGGGCTCGGTACTTCAGCCGGTTGAAGCGTAGCTTGCACACAGCGCTGCACCCGAACGCGTTGCCCACCTTCGGCCACCGCCTCAACCGTGTGGCACCAGCGACCGGGTTGAGTTACCTGGAAGGTCACTGCTAGGTCAGATCGAGTCTGCCCTGGAAGCAAGCGACCAACGGGTCGCTGAATTGGGCTGGCCTGACCCTCACTGTGCCGCAAGCCGACGTCGAACTGGTCAATGAGCACCACGTTTTCAAGAGGTGTATTTCCCGTATTAGTAACCTCGATTTGATAGGTAATTTGCTGACCAACCAGTGCCGATTCAGGGCCGGTGACGCGCAACTGTAGGCGCGGTGTAAAAACATCCACATCGATGCAGCTTTGCGCTTGTACGCCATCGGACGCTGCCTGAGCACAATAGCGTACTAGCCCGTCGCGTACAGCGCGGCAACGAACGGTAATCTGCCGCGCATCGCCTGGGCCAATATCGCCCAGACTCCATTGCCACGCGTCGCCCATCGGCTGAGCAGCGGGCTCGGCATCGACCCGCTGCCAGGTAGGAGGTATTTGGTCGGTCAAGAATACATTGCGTGCGTACAGGTCGCCGCCATTAGAGACAACAATGCGAAGTTCGATAATATCGCCGGCAGCAGCGCGCGGGGGACCCGTAATTTGGACCGCTAAACCGGCCGCACTCCACGAAATCGAGGTCCAACCTTCGCCAACCACCAATTCTGCCGGTTCACCGGCTTGTTTCGCCGGCCGAATGATTTGAATTCGCACTCGCGTAATCCCCGGCTGAGTGGTCTCTGGCAACACCTCAATAGACGACTCGCCTTGGACGTCGACCGGTACCACCGCCTCACGCACTCCCGGCTGTCCTAAACCAGCCGGAGGCCCATCGACCAACTGATAACGTACCAGCCAACCTAGTGCAGGTGCTCCACTGCTTTGATAAACTCGAGTCCGCAACCGATGTGCTTGTCCGGCGCGTACGACTGCCGGAGGTGGTAACTGCCACTGGGCATCCACCCAATGAATCACGGCTGTCTGGCGGCGAACGTCCCACCCCTCGGCCTCCGGTGCCCAGACTGTAACGTAACTGATGCCCTCGGAGGGTGAAGTCACACTTACCCATGCCTGACCGCGGCGTACTTGAAAATCGTCCGTCGCATCTGCCGTCCCACGAGTGAAGATTCGAGCCTGCTTGGCGGTGCGGGTCACCACCACGTTATTGCTCAATTTGCCGGGTTTCTGCCATAAAGACGGAAGCCACCGCACACCCGTCTGTCCGGCATCGACAAAATGCCCGACACTTTCTTGCGATAGAACCCACTCGAGCATCCGCCCCACGACGTAGTTCCCGTCCGGATCGCAAAGCCCCGCAATCAGTACCACCTCGGTACCGGTGGCTGCAACCACCCTTTTTGGCTGCAACACCAGCCGCCCATAGCGAGTGCCACCATGGTGTTCCAACGGAGCTGGACCTGTAGGTCCTGTTGGCGGTGTTGAAGACGGGCACGCGCCGGGTGGGCAAGTCGGTGCCGGCTGGGGTCCGACAAACGGCGGTTGACTCGTTCCTTCCGGACACGGCAATGGGGCATCCGGACGTCGAAAAGCAGGTTCCGGTAACCGACACTCCGGAAATTCCGGGTGCACCAATGTCGTGTAGGCTGGCGGAGGTAAAAAAAGGCGTTGGCCGGTAGGGTCGATTGCCGGCAAGCGTATGGACTGACACCCTGCTGTCAACACCAGCAGCCAAGCGCATCGCGCCCAGTGTGCCCAGGGCTCTATCCGGCAGAGACCTCTCATCGACATACCGTTCGTTCTCAACCGTTCGCGCATACGCGTTCTCGGCAACCGCGCAAGCTATTCCCCTCAACCGTAACACGCAGTAGAGGGCAACATGGCATCGAAGCAGCACCTGGCGCTGCCGAAATGCAACAAGAGCCATCAGACTTTACGACTCGTAGCGATTATTCCGGTTGAAAAACAGGTGGACGTCCGCTTTTCCCGGGAATCCCCTGCGGCTGTAGACCGGAGTGAGAAAGTGACTCTTGCCGGTAGCCATTCTCAATGGGCAGGATAACACGAAGCTATCGGCAAGTGTGGCGTCCCAAGAAATACGTCGCGACACATGGCTCGTTGCGCCGATCGAATCTTCACCTGCACCCGTACGCAACTAACCATCACCGAGCTGCGACCGTTAGGAAGCGACTAGAATAATGCAGCGCACAGGCGCAAAGGGACGACGAGCATACGCATTTCCAGTCGACATCGACCCGCGGAGCGTCTTTGCGTTTATGCGTTTCCATCGATTTGCCTTTCTTCGTTTGAGGAAGCGTAGAAGGTACAACCCATTATGACAGCCGATTCGAATGCCCCGCGCAGTAGCCAACGTCTACCGTCAGAAACTCTTTGGACAGCTTGGTCGGTTTTTCTGTCCGTTCATTGCATCATTGTATTGTTATGTGTCACGGCGAATTATATGCCTTCCCTGTTGCAAGAACGCCTGCTGTTTCTGATACGACCATACGCTCAGCCGTTACATCTGGATTGGAATTCTACGCCGTTTTATCTCACCCATGGAACTGTCTTGGATATGGACCATTACGTCGAATATCGCCACGCCCAAGATGAGCCATGGCACCCACTTGTCGAATCCGTGCCCTGGGCGTGTGAGGCCACAGCCCGCTATTTTCGTTGGAGCCGTTTTTTGGCGCTTCACGTCGACGATGAAGCGGATGAAGTAGCAGCCAGGATGACGGTCGCCGCTGCCCGGTTTGTTCAGCGCAAAACGGGCCGGTTACCTGAACGGTTGCGTTTGCGGCGACATGAATCACGTTCCTGGGAAACAGCAGCCGGTCTTGATTCGACACAACCATCCGATCCTCACGACGAACGTTATCGGGTAACTGTCTATGAAGTGGCGGTGGAGCTAGATCCGAGCGGCGATATTCGCGTAGTGCCGCTTAACCCTTTGGTTCGTCCAGCTTTCCCAGAGGCAGTACGATGAGCGCCGCAGACAATCCATCCAACGTACAACAGTCACTTATTAAG
>CAYRMD010000054.1:0-37665 GCA_964425225.1 uncultured Pirellulaceae bacterium
ATCCATCGAGCCAATACGCTCGTTTACCGCCAGTTGATCAGACGTTCCTTAACACAAAGGCGCAAAGGCGCAGTGAAGGCAACAGACAGAGATGGATCGACTCTGCGCCTCGGTCTCTTCGCGTCCCTACAGAGCCGCGACCATAAGGAAGCGGCATCCCGGCAGAGCCGCGGCTGCAAGGGCGCGGCACTTCAATCTGGTAACAAACTCCAAGGCACCGAGACGCAAGGCGACAAGGGGATTTCCCTAATCTGTTTTCCTTGCGCCTCTGCGTTAAATCGTTCCAGCCGCTCCGTAACGGTCGCGGCTCTGTTGAGCCTTTGGTCGACGGAACGCCTATGCCAAGAAGCACCCGCACCGGCTCACATTCGGTGGGGACGATAAAGGCAAGTTACCCTAGACCCGGCAAAGGACCGAACCATTTTATCTCGCATTAAGTGAGATACCTCGTTTCCATTCTTATCACGGAAAATAGGCAAACTTCCTCGATGGTCAATCTTGCGCACCAGAATTCCGGCTACCACCAAGACGCACACACCTGCCCCCGATCATACGAATGGACGCCTTGACAGCCTCGATCCGACTCGCGACACTTTGGCTATGGAGCTACAGGACCGAAACGCGGTCGATGTAGTCTATTTTGCCCCCTTCGTCTAGTGGCCCAGGACACCGGATTCTCAGTCCGGGAACAGGGGTTCGACTCCCCTAGGGGGTATATTTGTACACATTAAGTGGTACTTGCTCACTAGTCACCTTTGAGAGGTATTGCGCTACGATCGGCGTTTTTCAGCTCTAAGAGCCGGACGTCCTGACGGTGTGTGCCTCTGTTTTTTAGCTGGCTTCAGCCGACCGCGTGCCCGATCCGCTACGAGCTGAACCTGTTCATCCAAGAACCACCCGAACCGACTTGCGGCGCATCTACCACGCCAAATCGTAGGCCAGGATGTAAAAAGCAGACGCGTAACGTTACCCGATTAGCCAACCAATGCTGGATCGGACGAGTCGTGAACCACATAGTGGACCGTTGCCGCTCGCCCCTACCGATACAGAGGGGCGCCGACTCTGCTTCGACGATCGTCGCACTGCGGTAGCGTTGATTACCAATAAACCTACGAATAAACCACGAGGGTCTTGATACTATGGGGAGGGCGTGCCGAAAAATACCGGGGCGACTCCGTTAACGGCACTCGTTCCGTGAAAAGCTCGTGAATCTCTTTCGGATGGGTTTTACTCCAGGCGTGCAATCGCCGTAGGGCTGCGCTTACGTGTTGGGCCGATGCGTTGACCGATCCGAGGTAAAGGTGGTTTCGAATAACCGCCAACCGCATAAGCTGGGGGAGATTACACATTACAGTTTCGGGTGTGCGCGAACTGCCCAGCCACACGGCCACGCCACAGGATGCTAAAGCCTCGGCGCAGCGGAGGAACACCTGGTGATCTCCGGTGCATTCAAGGAGTAGATCGTATCCTAAGTCTTCCACCCGATCCCCCAACTCACTCCATTCACTTTGAGGTAGATAATTCCCACCAAGACGTTCCACTAACCGCGTGCGAAACGAGTCCCGTGCGTCGCGCCCATGGACAGTGGTCGGCCAACCTAGATGCACGCAGGCCACGAGGGCAGTAAATGCTAGGGAGCCTAAACCGGTGATGAGCACCCGCGGGCGGCTACTTCGCCACATACCTTCCTCCAAACGCGCGGCCTGGCAATTGTATGCCTGTTGAATTGCTTTTTCGATAATGGACAAAGGCTCGCCAAGAACGGCCAAATCCCCAAGACCCTCGGGAACGGGTATCAAGTGTTCGAACTGGTCCACCCAATAAGGAGCCGAGAAACCATGGGCATAAAAAATACCTCGCTCGACAAACTGACCAACGGCCAAATAGTCGGTTCGCCGGGAATACGTACCTCGTGGACGGCGCACCATAGGTAGTACCTGTTGACCGACGGTCAGCCCAGAAACACCCGGCCCCAATTCGACGATTTGCCCGAGGCACTCATGCCCGAGAACTAAAAAATGCTCACCCGGCGGAACAGCCGGTTCACGGCTCCGCAAAATCTCCCTATCCGTACCACAAATGCCCACCCGTAAGCTCTTGACCAAAACTTCGCCAGGTCCGGGAGAGGGGGGATCGGGTAGATCCACTAGTTGAGCTTGATCGCTGCCAGGGAAAGCCGCTACTGCTTGCATAGATAAGCCTCGATTCTGAAGTAACCTACCACAACACCTCGCGTTCTTAAGCCTCCGACTAGCTGTCCAACATTATCTCGACTTACAGACGGGTGGCAAGAAGCGTGGCCGACAGCTCGTTCAAATCACGTAATTGGGTGAGAGAATCGAATGTAATTTGCAAGCGGCCGTTTTTGCGTAGTGTACCTTTTCACGACTCTTACCGCCCTAGCCAGCTCCCCCAAGAACAAATTGACAGAGGTAACCTCCCCGGCTAGCGCAGTATGTGCGTCTCGATTGAAGGTCAGCCGCGGCGGCAACGCAGCGGGGGTATCGACCGGGTCCGACACAAGTCTATTTCGCGATAGGGAACGGCACGCCGTCAACGTTTTAACTCGAGTAACGCGGGTAGGTCGTACTACTGCTTTACCGAGCCCCTCGCTTACCGTCGCGGCTCTGTTGGGCTGACGCTTGCTTGCGGTCGCGGCTCACGAAAGCTACCCATCTTCGGAAGCGAGAGTGCAAACCCGGGCGATAGCCAGCTCGGTTACAGCCCGTCCTGCCTACAAATCAGGCGTACACAGCACACCAGGACGGCTTTAGCGATGTCTAGCAGTGATTCAGTGAATTCTGGCCTAAAGTGGATCGAGTAGCAGCCAGGACTCGCTCCGTCTCATTTCCCACCTGCCGATCCTTGTGCCAGGCGAAGATCGTGTTCGACCATCATCTTGACCAGTTCGGCGAAAGTGACTTTCGGACGCCAGCCTAGCTTCTGCCGCGCCTTGGATGCATCGCCCACCAGTAGATCGACTTCGGAGGGACGCAAATAGCGAGGATCAACTCGAACTAACACGCGACCGCGGCGATCGATTCCCACTTCGTCGACGCCCTTGCCATGCCATGTGATGGGAAGATCGACTAGCGAAAAGGCCAGCTCACAGAATTCGCGCACCGAGTGGCACTCACCGGTAGCTATGACGTAGTCGTCTGGTTCGGGCGCTTGCATCATGAGCCACATAGCCTCGACGTAATCTCCGGCGTATCCCCAATCGCGCTTAGCATCAAGGTTGCCAAGGTACAGACAGTCTTGTTTACCTGTAACGATGGCGGCTATGGCTCGAGTGATCTTCCGAGTAACGAACGTCTCACCGCGTCTTGGCGATTCATGGTTGAACAATATACCGTTTACCGCGAACATACCATACGCTTCGCGATAATTGCGCGTGATATAAAAAGCGTATGCCTTTGCGGCTGCATATGGGCTTCGAGGATAAAAAGGCGTGGTTTCCTTTTGAGGTATTTCCAGGACTTTACCAAACAATTCCGAAGAAGAAGCTTGGTAGAATTTCGCATCCACCCCTAATTCTCGCATTCCCTCTAATAACCGTACGCATCCTAAGCCTGTCACTTCAGCAGAGTATTCGGGGATTTCAAACGAGACTTTCACATGAGATTGAGCCCCAAGGTTGTAGATTTCGTCCGGCCGCACCACTTTCAAGATACGGTTAATGGACGATGAATCATTAAGATCCCCATAACACAGATGCAGCCGTACGTCGGGTTCATGACGATCTTGATAAATATGGTCGATTCGACCGGTGTTGAATGAGGACGACCGGCGAATCATTCCCCAGACCTCGTAGCCTTTGGCAAGCAGCAGTTCGGCCAGATACGATCCATCTTGTCCTGTGACTCCAGTAATAAGAGCTTTTTTTCCAATCTTGGGTGGAAATTTGCGATCGATCATGACAGCGTCTGTAATCCGTGAAAGGTGGGAGCGCGACTGCCGGTCCTTGCGTGCAGGGCTGCTGGTAATGCGCGGGCTTATTGTCCTTCCTAAGACTGGCCGACGCAAGGCCGATCCATGCCATCATGATTGTTGGGTTGTGGCGGACGCCCCGCGTACGGCCGCGTCGGCAGCCTCCAACAAGCTGCGAACAAATGCCAGTACCTCGCATAGGTCCTGCTGCTCGGTGCTTAATGTGCTTTGTGCCACCCGCCTGACAATCGCCGAGCCAACGATCAGTCCATCCGCCACCGGAGCCAATAACCGCACATGGTCGGGTGAACTAATGCCAAACCCGATGCATATCGGTAAATCGGTTTGTCGGCGCAGCCACGAGACGTTCTCCACCAGCGCAAACGGCAACTCGTGCCTTTCCCCGGTAATGCCTGTTACGGAGACATAATAGAGGAATCCACGCGAAGCCCGAGCGATGGCAACAGCACGCTGCGGGGGCGTCGTGGGGGTGACCAGCTGGATAAGCGGTAGCTGGTATGCATCGGTAACGTGAAGGACGGGGGGCACTTCCTCGAAGAGTAAATCCGGAATGATTAACCCCGTGACTCCCGCTCGAATCGCGTGCTCGATAAATCGCTCGGTCCCCACACGATGCACAATGGCAATGCTGCACATTAGGACCACCGGAGCGGAGAGCTGAGGCGTGAGGTCATGCAACATAGACCAAATCTGTTCCAAGCGAATTCCTCGCTCCAGAGATCTTGTGTATGAGGCTTGAATTACCGGCCCGTCGGCGATTGGATCCGTATACGGGATCCCCAGTTCTAAAACCGAACATCCACAGGCCGCCAAACCAGTTAACAACTTAGCGGTGGTCGGAAGATCTGGGTCACCGGCCGTCACGAAAGGGATAATCGCTTTGCGGCCAACAGCTCGCAAGTTTTCGAAGGTTTCGTGAAGTCGAGTCATCTTGATCCCATTTACCGGTCGAACGCTATCTTTAGCCACTGCGTCGAGCAACTCGATTTGGTCACACACTCATTACAAGTGACGCAGTCATGCGGGCAAATAGTTAACGTTAGGGTTAGGGGAACGGTTCCCTAGCTGCTGCCTACCGCAGTGCGGAGGCGTCCCACCTCCGCTGTATCCTTGTCGCCCCGCCCCGACAAGCACACCAAGATGATTGCCTCCTTTGGGAGCGTGCTGGCAAGCCGAACCGCATGCGCGACTGCATGTGCCGATTCTAACGCTGGTAGAATGCCTTCTAAACGTGCTAAAAGGTCGAAGGCGTCGAGGGCTTCCTGGTCCGTGGCATACGTATAGGTAACGCGCCCCGTTTCTTTCCAGTAACTGTGTTCCGGTCCGACTCCCGGGTAATCCAGGCCGGCCGAGACCGAATGCACTGGGCAGGTCTGCCCCTCTTCGTCTTGCATCACGTAGCTGTAACTGCCGTGAAGGATTCCCGGGCGGCCGAAGTTAAGCGGTGCTGCGTGCTCTCCCAAACGAGTACCTCTGCCGCCTGCTTCGACCCCAATGAGTTTGACTGACGCATCGTCGACGAACGGATAGAAGATACCGGCTGCGTTACTCCCTCCACCCACACACGCGACAACATAATCCGGCAGGCGATTCCAGTACTCGAAAGCTTGTTGGCGCGCTTCCCTGCCAATGACCGACTGAAAGTCGCGCACAATGCGAGGAAAAGGATGAGGGCCTACGACCGAACCGATGATGTAATGTGTCGTCTCGACGGTCGCCATCCAATCGCGGAGCGCTTCATTGATCGCATCGCGCAGTGTGCGCGAACCGCTACTGACAGGACGCACATCTGCACCTAACAATCGCATGATGTGCACATTGGGAGCCTGTCGCCGGACATCTTCTTCACCCATGTACACGACACAGGGAAGGCCAAAATGAGCGCAGGCCGTAGCGGTAGCTACCCCGTGCTGGCCCGCGCCCGTTTCGGCAATTACCCGCCGCTTGCCCATGCGGAGGGTCAAAAGGGCCTGCCCCAGTGTGTTGTTGATCTTGTGCGCACCGGTGTGATTTAAGTCTTCGCGTTTTAGCCAGATCTGGGCACCGCCAGCGTGTTGGGTGAGGCGACGAGCAAAATAAAGGGGTGACGGCCGACCGACAAACGTGCGTAGTAGCTCGTGTAATTCACGATGAAAATCGGCATCGGCTACCGCTTGCTGATAGGCCTCGTCTAATTCAGCCAGCGCACGATGCAACGTTTCCGGCACATACTGGCCGCCAAACGGTCCAAAACGCCCTCGAGAATCGGGCACCGCCCCGCCCGGCGGCTCGCTACTATTAGCCATGCCTTCTTGCAATATTTTCCCGAAAAAACCGATCTAAAGCCTGCACCTAACACGTGCCAAAACCTCGATTGTGCGGGCAGTTCGATTACCGGTCAAGGCCGAATTGCCTACCGGCTAAAGCTCGGGCACAATATCCCCCGACCCTGTTGCTCACTTTCCATCGCCAAGAGCCTTCGTCCGGTTGTGGCAAGCGCACCGTTTGCCTAGAAAGTCTTCACCGTGCCAGAACTCCCTGAAGTAGAAGCAATGCGGCTAGGACTTCAGGCGGCCGGCGTGCCGGGGAGTCGTATTGTACAAGTCGAGTTCCCTCGATGTAGGTATCGGCCCATCTCGGTGTGGCCGACGCGACGATGGATCGTACAGCGGTTGTCCGGTACTACGATCGAGCGAATCGACCGTTTAGGGAAAGCGCTCGTTTTCGTCACCGCGCCAGGACTGCTCGTGATCGAACCCAGAATGACGGGCCTGGTTCTGGTACGCGCTCCTCAAAACAAGCGATCTTTGGGGCGGGATGGTGCTCGGTTGCCAGATCGAGCTCCCCAGTATATACGACTGCGCTTGTACCTGGAAAATGCCAAGACGGATGCGGTACACTTCTGGGATCGTCGAGGGCTAGGCCGCGTTTACTTGTTTAGTTCCCAGCAATGGAACCATTTTCGGTCGCGGCGCGGGCAGGATGCCCTAAAGATTAGCTGCCCGGAACTCCAACGGCTGCTGGCTCCGCTGCGTCGCCCACTAAAAACCGCTCTCATGGACCAAACGCTGGTCAGCGGGATCGGTAACCTGTATGCCTCGGAAATCCTGCATCAAGCCGCCATCAACCCTTGGGCTCCCTGTTGCGCGCTGGATCAGCAGCAGTGGCGGCGGCTCCACCGAGCTGTGCGCGATGTATTGCGTGAAGCAATCCGTAACGACGGTTCTACACTCTCGGATCTTACGTATCGCACTGTGCTAGGTGAGCTCGGGCGGTATCAGACGCAGCATCGTGTCTACCAGCGCGATGGTAAACCGTGCCCAACGTGCGGCTCCGCAATCGTTCAGCGTGCACGCCTAGCGCAACGCTCCACCTTCTACTGCCCAAATTGCCAAGCCCATCCACGTAACGAAAGCCTCTGAATTCGTGGCTGCCTGAGTATCAAAACGCTCCTAAAATCGCCCTCCACCCAAAAATGATCTATCAAAAAACGTGTGTGCGTCTCTTTTGTAGCTAGGACGTGGCTGTAACCGAGTCGGCAATCATTCCAGTTCTCCCGATCGCTTCCGACGATGGATAGCTTTGCCGAGCCGCAACCCTCAGGAAACAGCACCCCAACAGAGCCGCGACCGTCACGGAGCGGCACTTTGTGAATTGGGCCAGGCTCTATGCTTGAGGCGGGTTGCGAACCCGCTCCTTCAGGAGGCGGGTGCACCAAGTTCACAGCGCCACCGCCGGAGGATGCCGATTAACTTACGCCGTGGGCTTTCTCAAAAACTCACGACTAAGGGTACGTGCTACTGCGCTGCCGCACGTACCTACAATCGCCAGATGCACAGCGTCCAAGGCTCGCCACATCTTGTGCTATCAAAACCCGCCGGAAAACGTGTTCCGAATGATAGCGTTGTACAAACCCAAGCAACCATGTAGCGCGACTTAAGCCATCTGGGCACCAGTTCGGTAACCTATCCCGACAATGGCGGTTTTCGCAACCTTACGGTGGAACAGGCCATATTTTTCCAAAATCCTTTACTTGTCTAGTATAGCCAGGTGTCCTGTTTGTCTGATCTTTCTAGTTATCGCAAACTACCAAACCAAAGGTTCGCGGTGCCTGTCCCCTTGCCCACCGTGCCTGTCCCCGGTTCGCCGGTGCCTGTCCCCGGTTCGGCGGTGCCTGTCCCCGGGCCCGGTACCACCCTCGTTGATTTACGACTGTGATTATCGACATACTCGTGTATAGAACGCTTGCCTGGCACGGTTACAGTGCTTTAAAACACCTTGCCCGTACAGGTGTACGACGCCGACGTCGCTGGACACGGGCTCTTGGAAACCTCTTTGCTGTCGAGATTGCTGACACGCGGTGTTTCTTATTGGCATAGACAATCGCTAGCGGCCAAAGCCCAAGAAGACTGTTGACAGACGCTCGAAAAAAAACACTACCAAATGAGTGCATGGCAGCTTTGCGAATGGCAATCCGCGCCCGTTGCTGTTGGGTTAGGTAACCGTCCGGCGGAACTGCAAGAACGGTGCACAAATACCAAGTTACTTCGATGCGTTGCGCGACGTCGATCGTTGCTCGCAATCGAGCCTCCAGCACCACTGCCAGTTGCGCGGATTGGTGTAGAGACAATCACAAGTAGGCTTTCGAAGAACTTGAATAACGCAAAGACCCGGCTTCACACGTAGACAATCGCAATGTACCTGTAGTCTTCCTTGCCCTTTGCGTTGAATTGGCCGCTCCCTTACGGTCGCGGCTTTGTGGAGCTTTCGCGGGACACAGTACCTTTGCCGAGAAGCACCCGAATTGAGTCACATCGCGTTGGGCCGAAAAAACACACCTATGCCAGACCCGGCAAATGACCGAACCATGTCCTTTAGTTTAGCCACATACCTCGTTTTCATTCCTGCCGCGGAAAATGGCGAACTTCCGCGATGGCCCGTTTTGTACACCGAAATTCGACCTACGATCGAGATGCACACGCCAAGAAAACCAAGAAACTCTCCCTTGATTGCATTCTCCGTGCGGATCGCGTCTAATGGATCGTGCCCGAAGATGGACCAAGGTGCCGAGCCCGGATCGAGTGAAGGGCGTCGGCTAGAGAATGTGAGGTAGTACGCAAAGTTGTGTGAATTAGGAGGATCGACTGTGAGCGAACGAAAACCGTTAATTCGACAGGAAGCGAGCTATTGTCCGGATTGTGCCGTGGATCGTCGCGAGTTCCTGCGCCTGGCCGTTGCGGCTGGAGCGGCAGCCGCAGTGGGAACAGGGCTGGCGCGTCCTGTTCGAGCAGCTCCTAAACCGACGGATGCGGCCGAGATGATCGTCAAGGAACTCTACGCCTCACTTACGCCGCGCCAAAGAGAAGTAATCTGCTTTCCGTGGGATTATCAGGACCCACAACGGGGCCTACTCCGTACGCGTATCTCTAACAATTGGCACATTACCGAACCGGTAATCAATAGCGAGTTTTACACCGAAGATCAGCGTCGCATGATCCGTGATATTTTCGAGAACATTATCCAACCGGAATGGCACGCCAAAATCGACAAACAGCTTCAAGATGACGCGGGCGGATTTGGCAACAGCCAAAACATCGCCATATTTGGCACGCCTGGTGAGGGGCGATTCCAATTCGTGATGACCGGTCGGCACATGACCCTGCGGTGTGATGGCAACAGCGCCGAGCATTTGGCTTTTGGCGGTCCGATTTTTTACGGACATGCGGCCAGCGGTTTCAATGAAAAACCTGGCCACCCCGGGAACGTGTTTTGGGAACAAGCCCTGGCCGCCAATCGTGTCTATGAGATGTTGGATGGTAAACAGCGAAAAATGGCTGAAGTGGCTGTCAACATTCGTGAAAACGCGGTGGGATTCCGCGGTCCAGGTGGGGAATTCCCCGGTATTCCCATTAGCGAACTTACCGAGGACCAGAAGCAGGAAGTACGACGCGTCCTGGCGAAACTTCTCGAACCATATCGCGCTGCAGATCGCCAGGAGGTGGAAGCGTGCCTAAACGCACAAGGCGGCTTGGAAAAATGCAGCTTGGCTTTCTATACGGCCGATGATTTGGGCAACGACCGCGTGTGGGATAACTGGCGTATTGAAGGGCCTTCGTTCGTTTGGTATTTCCGCGGCGTTCCGCACGTGCATGTGTGGGTTCACGTCGCCGACTCGGATGAAGTGCCGCTCAACGCATAGAGCAAAGCACCGTGCCCCACCTTGCCGTGGTGGTGTGCTCCCTGTTAGTTCGTATGCCACTTAGAGACGCACATTTGCATGCACGAGCTTTGTAAGTAAAGATTGATTGGCGCAAAGACGCTAAAAGCAGCGGCGCAAGAGAAATGTAGAACAAAGCACGAGATTAAGTGCGTGCGCGTGTGCGTCGTTGTGTTCTCACAAGGCGTTGTTCATCCGTGGCTTCTTGTGTTTTTCCGGCGGACAAACGGCGCTTGATTTGCACGTTTGTGTTGTCAACGCGTGTGTCGATTGCGGATGGTTTCGCCGTTGAGGTACGGCGAACCATTGCGGAATACGGACGCTAAATTGTCGCCGCTCTGCGAACCGTGCTCGCTTATGGTCGCTTCAACGCGATACGATGGGGCACTCGTGCCCCATGGGCACGGCGCTTGGCCAGGCTAGCTGTTTTCGCAACGCAGGATCTTTGTCCATTTTTTTATGTATCGCCGCAGCCTAAGGAGACGTTTCGGCGTTCTTTTCTCGTTGCCCTTTTGAATGCGTCAGATTTGATGCAGCACTGCCATTGCCCATAGGCGAGCCAGGCTCATACGATTGGGAACCTCCTTGACTGAGTGTTCCAAGGGGGCGACCGGGCACGTGCCCTTGGCGATTACGGTGAGCAACCAATTCCGCACAGATGCTTACGGCAATTTCCGCCACGGTCTGCGACCCGATATCGATTCCAACCGGTGCATAGACCCGTTCGAGTGCCTCGCGTGGGATGCCCTGCGCAAGTAAATCATCGAAAATCAAGCGAATTTTGCGGCGACTGCCTATCATCCCCACGTACCGAGCACCTCGAGTGGCCAGATAGTAAAGCGCTTCTTCATCGTGGTGATGTCCGCGTGTTACGATTAGGCAATAAGTATTCGGATCGATCGGCAGTTGCGGGAGCACATCGGCGATACTTCCCGCTATGCGGCGTTCGGCACGCGGGAAACGAGCTTCACTGACGAATTCGTGACGATCATCGATTACCCAAACGTCAAACTCCAAATCCGCAGCTAACGCAGCAACGGCCTGGCCGACATGGCCGCCACCGACGATCACCAATCGGCACCGCGGCAAAGTCGGCAATATCGCTAGCCCACGGTGCGTGCCGGCGCGAGGACGAACTGCAAGATCCGGGATCAACGGCGGCAACCATTCGGGCAATTCCAGCGCCTCGGGCAAGCGCGCGCGGCATTGACGGTTCTGGTCGAACAAGAAACACGCACGTGCTGGTAAGCCGCTTGTTTGGTCATCCAGAACCACAGCTTCCGTGCAACCTCGACCCTTTTCAACTAAATCCGACAGTTCCATCAGGTACTGACTGACCAAGGGACTGTGGAGCGGTTGGACGAGGATCTGCATGCGGCCGCCACAAATAAGGCCGTCGTCCCAGCCGTAATCATGGTCCAGAAGAAAGGTCAACAGTTGTGGTTCGGATTGATCGAGAGTCGCGAGTGCTCGACGCTTTACTTCCGCTTCCACACATCCGCCGCCGAGCGTACCGGTTTGGCTGCCGTCGGCATAGACGAGCATCGCCGCGCCGGCTTTTTGAGGCGTCGAGCCGCGTGTTTCCACTAAGCGGCAAAAAGCCGCAGGACGCTTTTGATCCAGGGCACGCACTACTTCACGCAATACCTCGCGCATCGACCCGCCTCCCCTATATTTGCCCATCGCGATGCGCGCATTGTGCGACGCAGTGCACGAATTGTCGAGCTAGCTCTTCGATCCGTTTCCAATCGCCTGCTTCCACAGCGCGCGGTTCCACCAGTGCGCCGCCAACTCCCAGAGCCGACGCGCCTGCCTGAAGAAAGTCGGCAGCAGTCTTGAGGTTCACTCCGCCTGTGGGCATCAATCGAACTTGAGGCAATGGACCGCGTAGGGCTCGAAGATAGGCCGGTCCACCCACATCAGCCGGAAAAATTTTCACCATTGCAGCACCGCTTTGCCAGGCTTGCAGCACTTCCGTGGCGGTAAAGGCCCCAGGGATCACCAGCGCATCATACCGATGCCCAAGCTCTATGATCCTCCGATCCAGATGCGGGCACACCAAAAAGCGAGCACCTGCTAACAACGCAATCCGCGCTGTAGGCGCATCCAAGACCGTACCGGCCCCCAGTAGAACTTGATCGCCCAGCGCTTCGGCCAATTGTTCCAGCACTTTGTGCGCTTGGGGCACGGTGAAGGTTACTTCCATAATGGTCACGCCACCGGAAATTAAAGCCCGCGCTGCTTGAATCAAAGGTTCACCGCGATCGAAGCGCATCACCGCCACGATTTTCTCCCGAAGAATGCGATCAAGATCGTCGCTCCGGGCCATCCGGTTTTCTCCATTTTTCTGGCTTACGGTGCTGTTCCACCCAATTCGTGCGGCTACCTCGTATCCCGTTGCGTTTGCTGCAAGCTCCGTTGTTACTTTGACGCTTTGGCCGCAGTTCGACAACCGGGCTTGCACCGTTCCGGTTCGCCGAGAATGGTTCGCAAGATAGCGGCATCCGAAACCGCACGCGTTTGGCACCTATTCCGCGAAACCGAAAACACGGCCACCCGAGCACCAGCAGTTTTTACGATTCCGGTCATTAGGATGCGGCACCGAGCTGCTCCAAGCCGAGCCGCTACCAAGCTTGTGCGCGAATCTGTCCATTGGATTGTTTAATGTTTCGCTTGGCGTTAAGTGGGCCGAATTTAAAAGTAGGATAAGACAAAGTTGCTTTCTTTCAGGACGTAAAGTTGCCCCGGCCGAGAGAGCTTCTTCTTTCTTTTGCTATGGCAATCCTTCTAACGCGGCTGATTAGCTAATACTCAGTCGATTCTGCCGTCAGAGTAGGTGACGACTGGGCCCGATGTGCGATCGCGTGGGAGTTCCCTCCGGGTTGTATTGCGCGGCGTGAAGGAGTGCATTGCTGTGGCGGTGTATGCGGCCATTGCGTCGGGTGGATTCCCTGTTTAGGGTACCACTGTTGTCCGGCAACTGCTCTGGTTACGCGGCCGATACCGGGTAGTACATGCAGCACACCCGAGGATGCCGTGTCCATTACTGGATTTTTGAACCAACTTGAGGATAATAACGTAGAGGAGGGTGGACAAGCTGGCAGCGGTGGGCACGTTAGGAATGACTCCTCCTGCATCGTTTTGGGAATTCCTTCGGTCAACTCCCGCTCAGGCTGTCATCTGGATGACGGTCCTGGCGTGGTTAGTGATCATCGGCTTGTACGTGGTTACGAAGGTCAGGGGCTATTGGTCCGATACGGGGCAATCTGTTGATAAACACTTGAGCGACTTTCGGCGGATGCACGAACAAGGCAAGTTGGAGGACGGAGAATTCCGCACGATCAAGCGGGTTTTGACGCGGCGCGGTGGGATGTTGCCCGAAGGATCGGAACCGCTGGATGACGCCGGAGGCCGGTAGCGCCGTTCGCAGCGGATGTGCTGCTTGAACAGATTGCTCACAAGACGCCTCTGGTGCGGGCTCTGCGACCGCTGGAAATCCAAGTTAGGTAATGACGCGATGGCGACGATATCCGACAGGGACGGCGTGGGAGATCGGCGCCGACGCTAAGGCAACTTTGACAAGACAACTGATTAGGATTGCGGCGCGGGCGTCGCATCCGGCAACCCGAAAGGAGTTTCTATGCCGACGGGGAAAGACTTAGGTGGAGGATCACGCCGAGGAGCTGGTCCGGCTAAAAAAAATGCATATTGTTCCTTCTGCCGCAAGAGTTATCGTGACGTCGGACCGCTTGTCGAAGGACCAGGCGACGTTTACATCTGCGGTGAATGTGTCGACTTGTGCCAGAATATCCTCGACCAGGAGAACCGAAGACGCGGAACCAGTAAGCCGTTGTTCCATAAAATCCCTACCCCCCGCGAAATCGTCGCCGTGCTGGACCAATACGTCATTGGGCAGCAGGAGGCGAAGAAAGTCCTAGCCGTTGCCGTTCATAATCACTACAAGCGGTTGACATTGGGTTGGGAAGGGAGTGATGTCGAAATCGAGAAAAGCAACATCTTGCTCATCGGTCCGACCGGTTCTGGAAAGACACTTTTGGCTCGGACGCTTGCTCGATTGCTTCATGTACCATTTGCCATCGGCGATGCCACGACCCTCACCGAAGCCGGTTACGTGGGTGAAGATGTCGAAAACTTGCTGCTCAAACTGCTGCATGCTGCGGACTTCGACATTGAAGCAGCCCAGCGCGGCATCGTTTATATCGACGAAATCGATAAAATTGCCAAAACCAGTCACAACGTGTCGATCACTCGGGATGTATCGGGCGAAGGCGTCCAACAAGCCTTACTAAAAATGCTAGAAGGCACCATCTCCAATGTGCCGCCGCAGGGTGGACGCAAACATCCGGAACAACAGTGCATCCAGGTCGACACGACGAATATTCTGTTTATTTGCGGCGGTACCTTTGTTGGGATTGAAGAGATCATTCGGAGGCGACTGGGCAAACGTTCGTTAGGTTTCGGCCGCGCGACAACCGTCGCGGACAGCGAGCCGGATGCCGCTACGATTCTCCAGCAAGTTACCACCGAAGATCTCTTGGAATTCGGAATGATTCCCGAATTCGTCGGCAGGCTCCCGATCGTATGCGCCTTGGAACCCTTGGATGAAGACGCATTAGTGCGGGTCCTCACCGAACCGAAGAATGCGTTGGTCAAACAGTATCAGTCGCTATTCCGGATGGAGGGAAGCGAGCTGAATTTTACGGAAGACGCATTGCGAGCTATCGCGCGAAAGGCCGCCGAGCGAGGAGTGGGGGCTCGAGGCCTACGGGCAATCGTCGAATCGATCATGCTCAATATCATGTACGAGCTACCGGATCAGGAACCGGGCGGAACCTATACCATCACCGCGGCAGTGGTCGAGGGCCGAGAACCGCTTTTTAGTATGCCCCGAACAAAAAGCGCCTAAATTTCAACCACGGGTCGTGTTTCCCATCGCGCGCTTTTGCCGGGTAGTCCCTTGAGAAACGCTGGCTACGCGATGACTGGCAAACCAGCCTTGTGCCGACTTTCGAGACTTTCTCGAAATCCGTAACGGTTACCAAGACCGTTTCTAGGTACATCGAAAATCACGCGGGGCGGGTCTCAATTCGCGCCAATCTAATTCTCCGGCACAATCCATAAGTCTGCGTATAGCGCAGTCCGTGCAGCGGCGGCCGCCCATGTATAGCGTGGGGAACGGCAATGGATCGATGACGTTGCTTGGGTGGCAAGGAAAGCGAACACGGTCGGGCTAAACCGACTCATACCGTGGAAACGTAAGGTAGCAACCACGCAACGACGCAAGGTAACAATCCTGGACTTTATTCTATTCGTATTGCCCATTCGTATTGCCCATTTGTGCTCTTGCGCTCCATGCTTTGCAACGCGGCGCCCCCAGGGAAATCGCAACAGAATCGCTTAAGCTCACAGGGCTCGTCTCCGGACCCTACCGCCGTCCCCGGAATCCGAAGGATCCTTTATCGCGGTCAACCTTACCAAACCCGGTGTTGGATTCCAAAAGACACGTAAGGATAAAAGAAAGTAATGCATTTTGCGGAGCGCGGTTCTGTTGCGGCCAAGAGCACTACCATTTCCCAGATAAAATGGTAGATCTGTCTCGCGCGCCGGGCAAACCATAACAGGAGTCGTGCGACATGATAGGCGGGGCGGCAAACCATCCACCGTTGCTCTTGGTTTCGATCGCCACGTACAATGAGCGAGAAAATTTGCCGGAATTACTTACAAGAATTTGGCAGACCACTCCCGAAGCCGACGTGCTGATCGTCGACGACAACAGCCCGGATGGAACCGGTACTTGGGCAGTGGAATATTCGAAGAGCGAGCCGCGACTGAGGGTAATCGTGCGTCCGGCAAAGCTGGGACTAGGATCAGCCATTGTGTTGGCGATGCATCAAGCGATCACTGGAGGCTACCGCTACTACGCGCATTTGGACGCGGACCTTAGCCATGATCCAACGCACTTGAGACAAATGCTCGAGTGTGCCGAAGGATCCTGCGACAACGCTGGATGCGATTGCATTATTGGTTCGCGATATGTTCCCGGCGGCGCGGTAGTCGGATGGCCAGCGAGCCGCAAGCTGATGAGCCGTCTGGTCAATGCTTACGCACGTTGGCTTTTGCGTTTGCCGGTGCGCGATTGCAGCAGCGGATTTCGCTTGTACCGCACCAGCATCCTGGCAGGGCTGGATCTATCCGCTGTCCGCGCCCAAGGCTATGCTTTCTTGGAGGAGATCTTGTGGCATCTAAAGAGCCAAGGATGCCGCTTTCACGAAGTACCGATTCGATTTATCAATCGGCAACACGGGCGATCCAAGATAAACATTCGCGAGGCGTTCGCAGCCCTGTGGCATATCGCACGATTGGCAGTGGGTAACTATCACCGCTTACGCGCGCCGCGCCAACCGACGCAATAACTCAATTCCCCGCTCGATAACCGAATCGGGAGCTGCATAAGAGATGCGAAAATGCGTATCGCGGCGGCTGAATACCGACCCGGGAATCACCAGCACATTCTGTTCGATCGCCTGACGTACAAATTCCGTGGCAGTACCCCACGGAACCTTGGGAAAAGCGTAAAACGCGCCGGTCGGTCGCACCATCTCATAACAGTCAGCTAACCCTTCCCAAACCAGATCCCGCTTGTGCCGATACGCTTGGATATACTGTTGGATATCGGTCTTCTGCGCGACAATTCCTGCCCACTGGACCGGATGGGGTGCGCAGACAAACGTGTACTGTTGCAATTTGAGCATCGATTCGATTACTGGCTGCGGGCCGTGTACGTAGCCCAATCGCCAGCCGGTCATGGCGTAGCTCTTTGAAAACCCATCGATCACAATCGTCTGGCTGTTGTATTGGGCTGGCGATACAAAAGGAACATCGTAACAAAACTCATGGTATATTTCGTCAGAAACCAGCGCCACGCCGCGCTCAGCCGCCAATTCGGCCAAATCCCTCATCCGTTCGGGAGGTAACGTAACTCCCGTGGGATTAGCCGGACTATTAAGGATGATCATTTTGGTGCGCGGATTGATTCGTTCGGCGACGCGATCCACATCGATCTGGAATTCTGGATAAGTATCAACAAAAACAGGTACTCCGCCTGCCAATTGCACCAAAGGTTCATACATCACGAAGTACGGGTCGAATAGAATTACTTCGTCTCCCGGATCCACTAAGGTCAACACTGCCAACACCAGGCCACCACTGGTACCAGAACAGATAAAGACCTTCCGATCTGGGTGGCCATATTGTCGGTCGATTCTCGCTTGAAGTTCCTCCCGTAATGGTGCGATTCCTTGCGTGACGCTATACCCATTTTTCCCCTGACGTATGGCTGCGATGCATGCTTCTTTGATGGCGTCCGGTACATCGAAATCCGGTTGCCCAATCGACAAATTGATCGGATCCGGCAGCTTGGCGGCCAGATCAAACACCTTGCGAATGCCGCTGCTGTCGAATCGCTCAGTCCTCGCTGCTATCCACTCACAGGGTTCACGCATGATGATCCACCCAACCAGAACATATCCTGCGTTGTACCTATTAACACCTCGTGTAATGCTTCCAGCATAGCAGCACGATCGATGCCGCACAGCCGGCATGGTATCTTCGGCCCGCTGACGCCGCGTGTGTTGATAGGCACATGCGGTTCGTGCTTCGCTGCCTCAGATGTCCGTATGGTTAGGACCGTGTTGGGTGGCCCATCCTTTTCCATTGACGGTCGTTCCGCTTACTTGCTTCGAGTCCCGTGGCGGTATAGGGTAAAGTAGAGGCCAAGCAGGCTAGCCCATAGATAGTACTTTAGGCGATATTCATTTTACACTAAAGCAGTACATCGGGGGTGGCCGCTACCGCGAGTACGTCGGTTTGCGCGCTGGGAGCCCAACGTTGGCACGGGCTGAGTTGCTAAATTTTGTGGAACTACTGACTCGCAGCGGCTTGTTGCGCCGTCAGGAGTTGCGCGACATTCTTAAGAGTTTGTCGCCCGACGAGCGTCCGACAACGGCGGCGGCCCTGGGACGACTGTTGGTAGCGCGCGGACATCTTACACCATATCAATCGTCTCACTTATTGTCGGGTAATCGGCTACCGTTAGTGCTCCACAACCTCGTGATTCTGGACAAGTTGGGCCAAGGAGGGATGGGCGAAGTCTATTTGGCTGAGCAGCGACGGATGAAGCGACGAGTTGCCGTGAAGATTCTTCCCGAGTGGGCGGTCCGGAATGAGAATCTCTTGCAGCGTTTTTACCGCGAGGTGGAAGCCGCAGCTCGTCTGGTACACCCGAACATCGTCACGGCTTACGACGCAGGCGAATACCAAGGTGTGCACTACCTCGTCATGGAATACGTTGACGGGGTGGATCTGGGAACGATGGTGGACCGCAGCGGGCCCCTACCCATTGACTTTGTGGTCTCATGCATAATCCAAGCTGCCCGAGGCTTACAATTTGCTCACCAGCGAGGTGTGATCCATCGGGACATCAAGCCGAGCAACCTATTGGTGGATCGCTCCCACGTTGTCAAAATCCTGGACATGGGCCTGGCACGACTGGTGGATACTTCGGGTACCGGAGAGGCGCGTGGTGAGCTAACAACATCCGGTCACATTGTGGGAACGGTCGATTACATGTCACCAGAGCAGTTGGATAACTCTTCACGAGTCGACCACCGCACCGACATATATAGTTTGGGTTGTACGATGTTTCGGCTGCTGACCGGGCAGCCGCCTTTCCGACGGCCTAGTCTCCTGGAAACGCTGCTAGCACACAAATCGGCTCCCATACCGCGGGTCTCGAGTTTTCGTTCCGAGGTACCGCCGGAACTCGATGTGTTGCTTGCCTCGATGTTGGCGAAGAACCCTGAGGAACGATTCGCGTCGATGGCCGACGTCATTGCGGGGCTGGAAGAATTGGGTGATCACGGCGATTTCCGGGTAGCTGTACCGGATCCGTTTGCAAGCGGCGTCAGCGTTCAGGATGGCGCAACTCAACGTGACACGGACGCATCGACGAAGGTTCAGGTGGCGGCTCCGAATGTCGTCGCCACTTTGGTACGCCCTGGTAGCAGCTCGCATTCCGATCTAAAAACCGCAGTCGGTATCGACCTGGGTACCACCTATTCGAGTATCGCTTACGTAGACGCACAGGGTGTTCCGACGACGATCTCGAATGCTGAAGGGGAGCTGTCAACGCCCAGCATGGTTTACTGGGACGGCGATGAGGTGGTTGTCGGACAAGAAGCGATCAAAGCGCTGGTAACCGACCAAGATGCCGTAGCTGCCTTTCCAAAGCGTGATTTGGGCCTTCCTCAGTATCACCGTTTGATTGCCGGAGTAGCCTATCCACCCGAGGTGCTCGAAGCGCAGATCATCTACAAGCTGGTGCGCGACGCAGCTCAGAAAATCGGTCCCATTCGGCAAGCGGTGGTAACCGTACCCGCCTACTTCGATGAAGTGCGCCGCAAGGCTACTCAGGACGCCGGTTACATTGCTGGAATCGAGGTTCTGGACATTCTCAACGAACCCACGGCGGCCGCCCTAGCTTACGGTTACCACGAGGGGCTTCTCGACCGACACGATCAGGCTGTGCGGCGAGTGCTGATTTTCGACCTGGGAGGGGGCACCTTCGATGTGACGGTCATGCAGATCAGTCAGGGTGAGTTTCGCACCTTGGCCACCGACGGTGATATGCAGTTGGGCGGCTTGGACTGGGACCGGCGGCTTTTAGAGTATGTGGCCGATCGATTCGTGGAAGAGTACGGGGTGGATCCGCGCCGCAATCGAATTGCGGCGGCCCACCTGTGGCGCCTGTGTGACGAAGCCAAGCGATCGCTCTCCACCCGACGCCGGGTGACGCTGGTGGTCCCATTCGCCGGACGCCAGTCGAGCGTGGCAATCGACCGAGAGTTGTTCGAAGAGCTGACGGCGGACCTTTTGGACCGGACCGCGCTTACGGCGCGCCAAACGTTGGAAGCTGCAGGGTTATCCTGGAGTCAGCTAGACGATGTTCTTATGGTCGGTGGCATGACACGCGTACCGGCGGTAGCCAGAATGTTGCAAACCCTTTCCGGACGGCAACCTCGTACGGTGGGATCACCTGAAGAAGCCGTTGCCATGGGTGCAGCAATCTATGCCCGTTTCTTGGTGGCAAGACGCCGTGGTCTTCAAATGCCGTTCCGGCTGGTAAACGTCAATTCGCACAGTCTAGGCATCGTCGCTATGGATTCGCAATCCGGACGTCGGTGCAACGCAATCCTTATTCCTCGCAATTCCGCCTTACCCGCTGTGGCCAAACGCGTTTTCCTCACGAAAAAAGATGGACAACAATCGATCGCCATGCATATCGTGGAAGGTGAAAGTACCAATCCGGACGAGTGCTCGGTGGTGGGAAGATGTGTTGTGCGAAATTTACCGCCGGACCTACCCCGGCATTCGGCAATCGAAGTCGCTTTCCAGTACGCGGAAAACGGACGATTGACTGTAGCTGTTCAGTTGCCAGGCCATTCCGAGCCACTGGAATGCCCGGTTAGCCGCGAAAACCTACTCAGTGGCGAACAACTCGATTACTGGCAGCGCATCGTCACGCGTCAGCCGGCAGTGGCGTGATGATGCTGTGCAAACTTTTCAGTGAACCGCTCCTTTTAGCGACGAGCTGCATGGAGCCGGGCAATCGGACCCAGAGTATCTTCCACCATTTTATCGAGCATTCCGTAAGGGTCGCGCCGCACCACAACACGGTCGCCTGGATAAAGGGCATAGTCGTACTCGGGCAATACCCGTCGCGTGGCCGCGTGAAAACGACTTTCCATTTTCTGAACGGCGCCGTTCGGAGCTTGCCGTACTAGAGTCACCTGCATGCGGGGAAACTTCCTGGTTGCCCGTGACAAGCGAAGTGCATCATCAATACGCATATTGGGATTCCAAGGCACCGCGATTATCTGAGGCTTTTTGCCGGTGTGAAATTCCACCACTACGTTCTGTACCGGACCTGTACCAGGTTTGGATTCCGAAGGCAGCCGATGGTCAGCAATACCCGAAGGCAAACTCGCGCAGCCACCGGCTAGTAAGGCGATGACCGTAATTAGCTCAGTTGTGCCCCGATGAGAAATGCTCGACTGCACAGATTGGTCTCCCTTAGCGAAAGCTCTACCGCGCCTAGACGAGCCCCCCGTGGCACGGACACTGCGATCGTTCGCGCCGTTTATCGGCGAATGTAACGGTAAACTTTAGAAATCTTCGCGAGCAGGTGTCAGTAGGATCAAGTCAGGGACAGCAAGGCAAGAAGGTAACTAGGCGGGGCAAGATAGGATTGGGGAAGGCGAGTACAGTGGATGTTGTGGGTGCGTCTCTTTTGTAGGTACGAAGTTGCTGTAACCGACTTGCCGATCACCCGGGCCCTCCATACAGGTCCGCAAGCTGGATAGGTTTACAGAGCCGCGACCGTTAGAGAGCGGCACTATGCAAATCGGGCCGGGTTCTCTCACCGGGTCGGCCTGTGAATCCGCTCCTACAGGTCGTGCGCTCCCCGGGTGCACCAAGCCCGCAACGCCACCGAAGCAGGATGCCGATTGACGTATACCGTAAGCTTCCTCAAAAACGCACGAATTAGGGCATGCGGTGCTCCGATGACGTGCGTACTTACGGTCGCGACCCGAAACAGCTCAAAAGCTAGTCACATCGCTGGCCGCATCTTGTGCTACCCAAACCCCCAAGAGAACGCGTTCCGAACGACAGGGTCGTACAGCCCCAAGCCGCAACGGAGCGCGACTTAAGCCATCTGGGCTCCAGTTCGGTAAGCTATCGGAACAACGGCGGTTTTCGTGACGTTACGTCGCGAGACTACCAATTCTCTCCAGTATCGATTTTTTATGCTTCATATCTATACTTCCTCGTTTCTCCAATCTTTCTGGTTGTCTCAAGCCTCCAAAACCAAGGGGCGCGGTGCCTGTCCCCTTGCCCATGGTGCCTGTCCCCTTGCCCATGGTGCCTGTCCCCGAGGCCGAGGAGCCTGTCCCAGAGCTCGGTACCACCCTCCTTGATTCATGACTATGATCATCCACATACTTATGTATTGAACTTTCCCCTGGAACGGTTAAGGTTGTTAAAATCACCGTGCGCTCTGCGGCGCACGATTCCGACGTTGCTGGACACGGCCCCTGGGAACCCTCTTTACTATCGAGACTGCTGACACGCGCTGTTGCTTGTGCGCGCATAGATAATCGCTAGCAGCCAAAGCTCAACAGGTTGGTCTACGGGGCTAACAGAAGAAAAACCACCAAATCACTCTACGGCAGCTTTCCGAATGGGAATCCTTGTCGGCGGCTACTTGGTTAGCTAACCGTTTGGCACCACGGCGCGATCTGGCTACGAATTGGAGTTGCTTCGATAAGTCGCTCGACGGCCATTGTTGCTCGAAGTCGAGTGATCAGCCCAACCGCCAGTTGCGCAGATTGGCGCACAGACAATCGCAAGTAGGCTTTGGACGAACCGAGATAGCGCCAAGACGCCCCGTCCGACGGAGACGATCGCCATGTACGTGCGGTCTTCCTTGCGCCTTTGCGTCTTAAGTCCCATTGCACTGAATGGGGTGCACTCCAATGGTCGCGGCTCTGTAAAGCTATCCGTTATCGGAAGCGACAGGGCCCGCAGGTGCTAGCCGGCTCCCTTACGGCCACGTCCTACCTACAAGTGAGCCGCACGCGCGGACAAATGCAGCGAACGCGGCAAATTACTCCAAGCTCCACTGCCGCCGGACGGCAAGCACGACCAGTAAAGCCAGTAGTCCGTTAAGTACGACGGCGAACCCGACGTGCCCCATCCATAGCTCCCAGTCTGGAGAAGGAACGGCAGCCGAATTAAGTTCGGGATTAGCTGGGATGATCGGCATGTGCAGGACTGTCGCTAATGGGCTCACGACACCGCACCAAATAATATGTTCGCTCCAGCGACTGGCCGCATAGAACCGGGTGACGAAGAACTCCACGGCCAATGGCAGGCAGAACAGGATGAGAACAACCGCATAAGCCAGGGTCATCGCATGTGAAGTACGGCGCATGAGTGCCGAAGCCCCAAGCGCCAGTTGTGCCGTAGAGATGCAGGTTAGGCCGATAACGATCAAGTAGCCGGCCACGGTGAGCAGTGCTTGCCATGACCAGTAGCTCGGCAGCAGGACAGCCGCCAGTAATAGCGGCCAGAGAAGCAGAGAAGTTAGCACACTGGAAACTCGTAAACCCGCTAACAATTTTCCCCACACGATGCTAGCGCGTGACAAAGTGGTGGCCAACAGCAGCTCCCAAGTCTGGCGCTCTCGCTCACTGGTGAGGCTTCCGGCCGAAAACACCGGCCCAACCAGCATATTGAACAGCAGTACGTACGCGACATACCACGGTGCGAGCCCCTCGTTCATAAAGAGACAAACAGCCATTAAGGGCAACGCCAACAGGATACTGACCTGGATGACCACACGCAGCATGAGCGTTCCCTGACTGAATATCTCACTGTGTACCTCTTTATCATAGACCGGATTGGCGCGGTCATCTAACAGAGTGGTACGTTTCGGCGGAGCTAAAAGTCGATCGGGAAATTGTTGTGGTTGGATTACCAGGCCAACCGCGGTCTGGGCCTCTTCTTCCAAATCTACGACTTCCTTTCCTTCGCTACCCACGTCAGGTGTACGTAGAAGTCGATAGCTGGTCTGCCAGAAAAGAAATCCACTAGCCACCAAAGCCACGCTTGGAACGACGACTAAACTTACGAAAAGTCGGAAGGAGCTATACGACGAGAGCATGTCCCACATCACGACCATAAGAAGGGCGATCGGCAAAATCAGGAGATAGGAGACAACCAAGGCGGAAGCGGTACGGCGATAGTAGCTGCTACACGCAATACTGACCATACCGAAAAAAATTACCGATGAGAGCAATCCGACGTAAGCGGCAAGGACCTCGTATACGGATATTCCGCCCAGAGGCAAACACAATACGATAATCGGCAATGATGAGACGATCAGTACGCCGATATGCGTCAACGATGCGACAAGTTTTCCTAGGACAATGGCCGACGGACGCAGAGGACTCGCCAAAAGCATTTCATACGTTTTACGTTCTTTTTCCAAAGTGATCGCGCCAGCGGCAAAACTGGGCGCCATCATACATGCCAGCAGGTACTGGCCAAGAAAAAACATGTCGGCCAAACGACGCGCCTGACCTAAGGCGGGATTATCGGAAGCGGCTGCTTCGACCCGCTGTGTCAAATCGATGCGCGAGGTCTGCGGCCATGCAAAATAAACCACGGCAGCCAAAACCAACTGGTAAATCAACAACAGAACAAAGCTGCGCGTGGTTCGCAAATTAACTAACAATTCACGTTGCAGTACCGGGTTTTCGACCAGATACATTTGTCCCTCGTACCGCTTTTCTCATGGAGACCGGGTCGAGCCTTGTGACGGCTTTCGATAAACCCGTGCCTGGACGCGCAGCGGCAATCCCTGAATCCTAAGAAATCCTTCGGCGTCCGTCTGATTGTACGATCCACCGCCTTCCATGGTGGCAATTCCGGCATCATACAAACTGTAGGGACTCCGGCGACCATCCACTAGGATATTGCCCTTATAAAGCTTCAACCGAATCTCCCCGGTTACGTATCGATGCGATCGGCGAATGAATGCCAGAAGCGCCTCCATCTTTTCGCTAAACCAATATCCGTAGTAAACCAATTCCGCAACTTCCGGGGCCAAACGGTCACGCAGGTGCATTAGATCGCGATCCAGCGTAATCTGTTCGAGCAAGCGCAAGGCTTCGTACAGCAGCGTCATTCCGGGCGCCTCGTAGACCCCACGACTTTTCATCCCCACAAAGCGGTTTTCCACCATGTCCACACGGCCGATTCCATGGCGCCCACCGATGCGATTGAGTGTCTGAACGATTTGCAATGCGGTCATTCGCTGATCGTTGACCGAAACGGGAACTCCCGACTCAAAACCAATCGTGACTCGCTCTGGTTCGTCTGGAGCCTCTCGCGGGGAAACGGTCATGCCGAACTCGACAAGTTCTTGGCCGTTGACCTCTAAGTCTTCCAGCTTTCCCGCCTCATAACTGATATGGAGGCAATTCTCGTCAGAACTGTACGGTTTGTTCGCGGTCGCCTTGACCGGGATGCCGTTCCGCTCGCAGTATTCGATCATCTCTTTCCGTCCCGGGAAAGCCTGCCGAAACCGGTCGATGCGCCATGGGGCAATAACTTGGATTTCAGGATCCAGGGCATCGGCAGCCAATTGAAAACGGCATTGATCATTCCCCTTGCCGGTCGCCCCATGGGCAAAGGCGGTCGCTTGCAGTTGACGAGCTACCTGGAGGCAGACTTTGGTGATCAACGGACGAGCAATGGACGTACCCATCAGATAGACTGACTCGTAGCGCGCTTGCCACATCAGGACAGGAAACGCAAAATCCCGACATAGTTCTTCTTGAGCATCGACAGCGCGCGCGGAAGCAGCTCCAATACGGCGAGCTTTTTCCAACAGGGCCTCGCGATCTTCGCACGGCTGGCCCAAGTCCACGTAGACCGCATGTACCTCGTGGCCTTCATCCAACAGCCAGCGCAAAATTACCGATGTATCCAAACCGCCCGAATAGGCTAGTACACATCGAGCCATAAACCAGGCTACCTCCTGTCTGAATCATCTGACGCAAAAACAGCGCATCGAAAACTATCCGTTCGCTATTCCCACAAGCCACCGCACGCACACCGGTTTGGGAACAGCCGCTTCGACACCAGTGGATTCTAATTGGCCACGATTGGGATCGAAGCGAAACACGACGATCTTGTCGCTATTTTGGTTAGCCGCCAGCACAAAGCTGCCCGTGGGATCGAACGCAAAATTCCGCGGCGTCTTACCGCCCGTAGGAAAGTAACCGACAACGGACAACTCTCCAGTGACGTCGTTTACTCGAAAAACCGTAAGGCTGTCATGGCCTCGATTCGATCCTAAAACCCAACGGCCCGTCGGATGAACCACCACCTCCGCCGTGTAACTGGTACCTTCGTAATCAGTTGGCAAGGTTGACACGACTTGACGCAACTCGAATCGTCCTTCCTCACTCCGGTAGCCCAACACCCCAATCGTATTGCTCAATTCGTTGATCACATACGCAGTGCGTCCTGACGGGTGGAAAGCAAGATGGCGAGGTCCGGACCCGGGTGGCACGGCGACCGAAGGCGGTTGATGCTGCAGCAAACGAAGCGAGTCTGAATCCCATCGATATACCAACACACGATCGATTCCTAAATCGGCCGAGACCACGAATTTTTCGTCCGGCGTTGGATAGATGCTGTGGGCGTGAGGGGCGGTTTGACGCGGATGGGTACTCGAGCCACTGTGTTGTACAAATGAGCTGACCGGTGCCACTTTGCCGTCGGGCAGGATCGGAAGCGCCGCGACGCTGCCTCCTGCATAGTGCGCCACCAAAACAGCTCGACCGGTAGGATCGATCGACACGTGGCACGGCCCGTCCCCACCGGAAGCTTCCAGATTTAGCAGCTTTAACGTCTCGCTGGTACTATTCCATTCCAGCGCCGCCACAGCCCCCGTGCGCCGTCCATCGAACTGTCCGATTTCACTCACCGCGTAAACCCACGGCTTGCTTCGATGCACGGCCAAAAACGACGGATTCCGAATACCGCGCACTGCAGAGGCTGATTCCAGTTGGCCCGAGCTGGTATCGAAACGAAAGACGAAGCTGCCAGGGTTTGATTCTTCACTGTACGTTCCCACTACGGCCCAAGTACCAGGCGGAACGCTGAGGCCGGATCGTGCATTCATCAGGACGCAGACTCCCACTAGTAATACTGCAGTAAATCTGATCTGACGTACCATGGACGCTCTCCGGAAGTGCCCTGCCGTGCGGTCTTGTCACGTGTCTAGCAAGCCAAACCATCTGGGGCTCACTAGCCCAAAGGCTCGATTCAACCCGGTTTTACTAACGTCTAGTCTGGCTATCGTACCATGGCCGGCTTGCGGTGGAAAATCGGGCTGCCCTTGGATTGCTCGACGAAGGCTTCCTTCTGGCGAAAACCTTTGATGTGAAGAGTGCCATTCGGTTCGACGCGTACTTCGATGGCTCCAAGTTGATCGGTAAACCAGATGCGGCTCCTGGCTTCCTCGTATGCCCGTTGTGTTTGTGCGGGTAACGGGCCGGAGTCCGAGATGATGACGTGCCGAGCATTGATCCAGTGTGTCCATGCTCGGTGATTGCTGTGAATACTGGCATGGTGTGGGGACATGGCCACATCGACCTTTAAGGCAGGTTGCTGCAACAGGCGTTGCATGCCGCTACCCTCCAAATCTCCAGGCAGAACGATGGTGCGCCCGGCATAGCGCAGGCACACTACCAAACTGGCAGCATTATCCGACTCGGCTCGGTAGCCGGCCGGTGGATGGAGTACCGAAAGCTGGACTCCGTCCTCAAATTGCAGCACCTCGCCGGCTGCCAGGAGCCGCCGGGGTTGATGCTGTCGAGCAAGTTCCTCGCACAACTGCCGCGCTAATCGGTCGCGGGCCTCTTCCAGAGATTGGGCTAACGCTAGGTCGCGTGCCCGAACACGTTCGAGTATACCTGGCAACGCGTTGAAATGATCGGCGTCGGTGTGTGACAGAAACACCAGATCCAGATGGCGGACGCGGCGCTCAAGCAGTGTACGACTTACATATTGTACAGCAGGGCGAGGTGAACCGAACCGCCCGGCGTCGTACAGTAACGTTCGACCGCACGGTAACTCAATTAATACGCAGGTACCGTGTCCCACGGCGAAGAATGTCAGGCGCAAGGCCTCGCGTTGTGGCGGAAACCAATAAGGAGTAACGAGCACCAGCCAAACACCTGCCAGTGCACCTGTCCATCCAGCAACGACCGCCACGCGCTTCGCTATCCGGCGGCTTATGAGCCACACCAGGTACGCACCATAGATCCACGCGACGCAAAACCCAGGTGGACTAGCAAGCCACAGATGCGCTCCCGTGGCATTTTCGGTCCAGGTAATCCCATGATAGGTGATCGCCAGGAGACGACTGCAAACAGCACCCAAGAAGATGGCCAGCCAAGGACACCAAGCGCCGGTGACGATCACGCCAATGCCGCTTAATAGCGCAAGAGCCACGGGCAGCCACAGAAACGGATTGGCCACGACTGCAATGGGGCTAGCGCGTTGGAAACGGTAGACCACCAGGGGCAGCGTAACCAGCCATACGATCAAACTCGACCAAAAAGCTGCAGCGATTCGCTCGCCCAACCAAACGGTGGCGCGCCACCAGCCGGGTCGCGTTGCTCGTAACCATTGCGATATGCGGTCGGTACGGCGTTGCCACGGAGCGGCAGGGCAGGCTAGCAAGGCAGCCACTGCTAAGAAAGAAAGTTGTACACCTGCGTCGAACAACTGTAAGGGGTTATAGATCAAGAGAGCGATCGCTGCGGCACCCCATAAGTTCCAAACCGAATAGGGCCGGCCCATGAGCCGTGCTGTGCAAACACCGATCGCAAGGATGGCAGCGCGCACGACCGGTGGTTGGCCTGAAGTCAGTACGGCGTATAGCACGACTAGAGCGCAGGCGGCCGCCAGCGCCGTGCGGAACCCCAACACATGAACCCGCATCAAGGCAAAAATTCCGTACACGACCATCGCCAGGTGTAATCCGGAAATGGCCAACAAATGCACGGTTCCCGTCTGCAGGAACGGTTCGAGCATTTGCCAGTCCAACAGGTGACGCGCTCCGAGGATTAGGGCAGCCGCCAGGGGATACCATTCACGGTCGATATACCGCTCGAGTTGTTGGCACGCTGCCAACCGAGTGGCTTCCACCCAGCGGCACAGCGACCACCAAGGTGCTTGTTGTAGCAATTGCAGCTGGCTTTCGTCCGCACAGAACAACTCGAAGAGCTGTCGGCGCTGGCGAAAATAATTGGCCCGAGGAAACTCTCCGGGATTGGCCGCTGGTAAATGCCGTCGCCAGCGCGCATACAAACGCACGTGGTCACCAGCGCGCCACAACTGTAAAAGCTCGCCAGAGATCGTCAGCCGTGCGGTACCACTAGCGGGCCGCCATTGCCGCCCATCCCGCACCTGCAGGACTCGCACCATACACTGAGAAAAAACGGTCAGTCCCGGCGCCCAGGGATCCGATACGTGGGTCACGCGAGGGGCCGTCAATAATTCGGCATCCAACACCACGGGCAGGCGCGTTTCCGGTGCACGTAAGCCCAGCTCGTCCTCAGGAAACAGATTCCATCGCCGATCCGTCCATACAGCAAAGAGTGCTGCAAGGCAGAGCCAAACGAGCAGGTGCCTCGCCGGCAGCTTGAACGCGCGCACAACAATCCAAAGGAGTACCAGTACCAAACCTAGGATCCAACCGCTCCCAGTCCAGCCGCCACAGTACCTGGCCAAGCCCGTGCCGCCCATGGCGGCTAGTGCAGCTGCAAACAACGGATGACGCCTCCAGTCGGTAGGATGTTCGTTCGCCGAAAGTGATTGTTCCATTTCCATGACTCAACTACCTTAAAGCCCTCGGTGCATGGGGTGCGCGTTTCCCGCACTAGGATTGGCGTCGCGACGCGCTCGCGGTTCGGGCTGTTTAGGCTGATCCAGGGCTGCCGATGATGCTTTCTTGGCACGCGGTTTCCGAAAGACAAGCCCGTGTGACATACGGTTGTCACACCGTGCACGGGAGGATGGCTGCCAACGGGTACCCTCCAAGGCGGGCAAGCCCCTGGAATCTCGCCGCGCCAAGCGGTACAACCGCTATGGAAATAGCGCGGTATGGTCTTTAATCCAATCTAAGGCGCCGATCAGCCAAGGAGTGCAAGCGATGCACAAGTGGTCTGTTGCCGCAGGAATGCTCGGATGGTGGCTTCTTTTTGCTGGTTTCCTCAGCTCATGGGCCGACCAACCACCGAATTTTCTGGTACTCGTCTCCGATGACCAGCGCTGGAATACGTTAGGTGCTGCCGGCAATTCCGTGATTCGCACGCCAAATCTCGATCGTCTGGCTCAAGAAGGTGTCTATTTTGAAAACAGTTTTTGCACGACATCGATCTGTGCGGTGAGCCGTGCGTCGTTCTTCTCTGGCCAGCATGCACGACGCCACGGCATTTGGGACTTTGCCACTCCGTTCTCACCACAGGCGTGGAAGCATACATATCTGATGCAGCTCAAAGCACATGGATACCAACTGGGCTTTATCGGCAAGTGGGGCGTTGGCAATCAGTTGCCGCGCGAGGATTTTGACTACTGGGATGGTTTCCCCGGTCAGGGGCGTTATTACGATCGGGAAGGTGGCGAGCATCTAACAAGACGGCAGGGCGAGTCGGCCATTCAATTCCTAGAAATGATCGATCGGCAACGACCGTTTTGCCTTCAAATATCGTTCAAGGCAGCGCATTGCCAAGATGGTGCCGCGTGGCAATTCCAATACGACCTGCGTCACAAAGAATGGTATGCCGATGCGCGGATCGAGCCTCCGTTAACGGCCGACGAAGAACATTTTGCTAGCCTACCGCCTTTTCTACAAAACTCCGAAGCACGCCAGCGATGGAAGATCCGCTTTGCGAACCCCGAAATGTATCAACACACGGTGAAAGATTATTACCGGTTGATCAGCGGAATGGACGAAGTTATCGGCATCCTGTGGGACAAACTCAAAGCCTTGGGCTTGGACACGAACACCGTAATTGTCTTTACATCCGATAACGGTTTTTACTTGGGGGATTTCGGTCTTGCAGGAAAATGGTTCATGCACGAACCGTCGATACGAGTTCCTCTTATTGTTTGGGATGGACGCCCTGGACACATAAAAGCCGGCCATCGGCCTCGCGAATTGGTCCTGAATATCGATGTGGCACCGACCATCCTCGAATTGGCCGGCATTCAGATTCCCGAAGCAATGCAAGGCGTGAGTCTTGTTCCGCTGTGTCAGGGTAAAGAAATTCCATGGCGGCACGATTTTTTGTACGAACATTTGTTCGAACATCCGCGGATACCCAAAAGCGAAGGTGTGCGCGGTTCCCGGTATAAGTACACGCGGTATCTGTTACCTGAGCACCCCTACGAGGTACTGACGGATTTACAGGAAGATCCTTGGGAGGAGAAAAACTTGGCCCACGATCCTGAACATCGAGCCGTTTTGGAAAGCATGCGTCGTCGATGCGACGAATTGATTCGCGAATCGGGTCCCGAGGCGGCTACCGGGCAAAATGATCGCAAAGGAACGGTAGCGCCGGACGGACGCTTTCTGGCGTATCCGGAAACGCGTCGAGTCGACCAAGTGGATGATTATCACGGAGTAAAGATCGCTGACCCGTATCGTTGGCTGGAAGAGCTCGATAGCGATGCTACTCGACAATGGATTGAAGCGCAAAATCGCGTCACATTCGATTTCTTGTCGGGCATTGCCCAGCGGCAGGCACTTGTCGACCGGTTGACGGAGTTGTGGAATTTCGAGCGGTTCGGACTGCCTGTGAAGCGCGGCGGCCGCTACTTTTACACCAGGAATGATGGATTACAAAATCAGAGCGTACTCTATGTTGCTGAGTCGCTCGAGGCGCCGGCCTGGGTTCTGCTGGATCCGAACAAGCTCTCCGAAGATGGTACCGTGGCTCTGCGCGATTGGGTTCCCAGCCATGACGGCCGCTATGTAGCCTTGGGCCTTGCCTCCGCTGGATCCGATTGGCAGGAATGGCGGGTACTGGACGTCGCGTCCGGCGACCTTCTGCCTGATCATATTCGATGGGTAAAGTTCTCAAGCGTTTCCTGGACTGCTGACAATGCGGGATTCTTTTACAGTCGGTACGACGAGCCGAAGCCAGGTGAAACGTTAACAGGAGTTAATTACTATCAAAAAGTATTTTATCACAAACTTGGTCAGGAACAGGCACAAGATCAATTGATCTATCATCGGCCTGATCAAAAGGAGTGGGGCTTCGTCGCTCAGGTGACGGAGGATGGCCGGTATCTTACTCTGACGGTGTGGCGGAGCACTGAGAATAAGAACCAGATTTTTTACAAGGATTTGCAAAAAGATGATTCTCCGGTGATAGAGCTGATCGCAGGGTTCGATTCTGAGTATGAGTTTTTGGGAAATATTGGTGATGTTTTCTATGTAATGACCGACCGTGATGCTCCTAGGCGTCGGATTGTAGCAATTTCCTTGGAGGAGCCGCAGCCGGAAAAATGGCGCGAGATTGTACCTGAGGCTGAAGATGTCTTGCGGAGTGCTTCTTTGATTGGCGGGCGGGTTGTGGCAGGGTATCTTCATGATGCTTATTCGCGAGTTCGCATCTTCGATCCGGACGGTAAATGGGTGCGCGACGTTGATTTTCCCGGGATAGGAAGCGTGGCAGGATTCGGAGGCCGATGGGACGATACCGAGACGTTTTACGAATTTACTACGTTCACTCGCCCGGCCACCATATATCGCTATGACGTGGTTACTGGTGAATCGACCATTTTCCGCGAACCCAAGCTCAAGTTCAATCCAGACGACTTTGTAACACAGCAGGTGTTTTATTCGAGCAAAGATGGTACGCGGGTACCTATGTTTTTGACGTATCGCAAAGGTTGGAAACCGGACGGCCAGACTCCCACGCTCTTGTACGGCTATGGAGGGTTCGATATTTCGCTAACTCCCAGCTTTTCCGTGATGAATCTGGTGTGGGTCGAGATGGGTGGACTGTATGCGCAGCCGAATTTGCGAGGGGGTGGAGAGTATGGCCGGCCGTGGCACGAAGCGGGCATGCTCGATAAGAAGCAGAATGTTTTCGACGATTTTATTGCTGCCGCCGAATGGCTGATGGACAACAGCTATACGCGGCCTGAGCGACTCGCTATTCGAGGCGGTAGTAACGGCGGTCTCTTAGTCGGCGCCGTAATGACGCAGCGGCCCGAATTGTTCGGCGCAGCTTTACCTGCCGTGGGTGTTATGGATATGCTCCGGTATCATCGCTTTACGATCGGATGGGCTTGGGTCAGCGAGTATGGGTCGTCGGACGATCCGGAACAATTCCGCTGGCTGGTTCGCTATTCTCCGTTGCATAATCTTCGACCTGGAATTCGTTACCCATCGACGCTGGTGACGACGGCCGATCATGACGATCGCGTAGTACCGTCGCACAGTTTTAAGTTCGCTGCGGCACTTCAGGATGCGCACGCCGGTACTAACCCGGTGCTGATTCGCGTTGAGACGCGCGCCGGCCACGGTGCCGGAACCCCCACAGCCAAGCGAATCCAGCAAGAGGCGGATATGCTGGCGTTTCTGATTCATGAGTTGCATTGGGAAAACGCGGTTGCTCGAAAGCCGGAGGCCTCACAGCCATGAAACTCGGACTCATCAACTCCGCCTGGGTGCAAGCCGGTCAGCCTGTGGAATTCGGCTTACGGAAAACCAAAGAAATCGGTTTCGACACGGTAGACATTTTCGTCGACCCGCTGGATATCGACATCAAGCAGCGGCGACTGATCAAACGCGAATGCGATCGGCTTGGTCTGCCGATCGTCTCGATTGCTTGTGTGGCGGTAGGATTGGTCGACTTTAATCCGAGCGTGCAACGGTTCTCGTTACAGCGGGTACAGGCCTACTTAGACCTGGCCTATGAGTATGAAGCGAAAAACGTGCTGTTGGTGCTGGGCGAATATATCTGGAATCAAGAAGTGATAGCGCCAGATGAACAATGGAAGACCGCCGTTCAGAATTGCCGCCGTCTGGGTGACTACGCGGCCGATTTGGGCTTGCAAATCGCCCTGGAACTAGAGCCGTTCCGGCTGTCGCTCATCAATTCGGTCGATACCATGGTGCGTTTTTTGGACGAATGTAATCATCCGGCCGTGCGGGCCAATATCGATATTTCACATCTGTATTTGGCCCGCATCGCACCGGAAGAACTGCAGCGGTTGGCGGGAAAGGCTATCCATGTGCACATTTCCGACTGCGATGGACAACGTCATGGCGACCTTCCTCCCGGCCGAGGTGTGGTGCCATTCGACGCGTATCTTGCTCAGATCAAGCAATTGCGTATCAACGGCGCGATGTCGGTCGAGCTTGAGTATTCTCCCGAACCGGAACGGATCGTGCAGTGGGTCGAGGAGGCGTATCGCCGGACGGACGAGTTAATGCAGCGGCACGGTTTGCGAGACGCTGCGTGAGGAGAGACGCCACGCTCTCCTACGCGCACCGGCAGCGTTGGCGCGCACAGCCAATGCTCTTACCTTACCGGCACCCGTGCCGTCCAAAGGCGCAAGCACATGTTGAAAGAACGTCTGATTTGCGTGATTTGTCTCGTGAACTTTTTTCGGGACCGTTGAGGAGTCACCGTCATGACCACCGATCGGTTACCTCGTTCGGCTTATTTGCCGCGTATGCCCCGGCGAAAAAAGATCCCCATTGGTTGTATCGGTGCCGGCTTTATCATGGCCGAATGTCATCTACAAGCCTATCGACAGGCCGGTTTTCATCCGGTGGCCATCGCCTCACGTAACCCAGAACGGGCTCGGCAAGTAGCACGTCGCTACGATTTACGAGCCTATGATGATTATCGCCAGTTGCTCGAAGACCGATCGATCCAGGTGGTCGATGTGGCGGTTCCACCGGATGTGCAATACGAGGTGATTGCCAACATTGTTAAGCATGCCGATCACGTGCGCGGTATCCTTGCGCAAAAACCACTCGGAGTCAATTACGCTCAGGCTGCGTCGATCGTGCGCATGTGCCAGCGTGCCGGTATTGTTCTGGCCGTTAACCAGAATATGCGTTACGACCAGTCGGTACGGGCCGCGCGCTATCTATTGGAACGCGGCATTCTCGGTGAGCCGGTGTTTGCCACGATTGAAATGCGTGCTATTCCTCATTGGATGCCCTGGCAGGAGCGACAAGGCTGGGTCACGTTGCGCATTATGTCGATTCATCATTTGGATACTTTCCGTTTTTGGTTTGGCGAGCCGCGTCGTGTTTTTGCTAGTGTGCGCACGGATCCGCGCACTTTGCAGCGATTCTTTCACCAGGATGGAATTTGCACGTATATTTTGGAGTACGATAGCGACTTGCGCGCCACGGCTTGGGACGACGTATGGGCTGGTCCAGCCCGCGAAGGCGCTGCCCCTGACCTAGGGATCCGTTGGCGAATCGAAGGGACTCAAGGTATGGCTCGCGGCACCATTGGCTGGCCGAAATACCCACGTCACACTCCGAGTACCCTGGATTATACGACGGTCGCTAAACGGGTTTGGCACCGCCCGCGTTGGCGCGAAGCATGGTTCCCAGAAGCGTTCATTGGCACCATGGCACAACTGCTGGTGGCTCTGCAAACCGGTGAGCCACCCGAGATCAGTGGTGAGGACAACTTGTTAACCATGGCCCTGGTGGATGCTTGCTACCTTTCGGCACAGGAACATCGAGCGGTCGACCCAGAAGAGATCATCCAACGGGCCAGTGTCGCTTGACGTGTACCTATACTGAACCGAAACGCCACCTTGCGCAGCATCGGCATGGACTAAGCTTAGTCACTCGCTAGCCGAAGGTGCTGGCACTTTATTGGCCGGCAGCGTTGAATTAGGCTGTCGGATATGGAAAGACAGCCGCGCTTGCATTTCCGACGGCAGGGACTGGGGCCGCCACGATTCGGACTGCGCTCGTTGATGTTAGTCGTTTCCGGGTTTGCCCTGGTTCTAGCGGTTCAGATTTGGGCTGGGCCGCTGGCGGCAGCTACGGTTGCCTTTTTCCTGTTGACCATTGCCGCGCACATGGCCAGCACCTGGTTGGGCCATCAATTGCGTCATGAAGCCGCCCTACGGCTGGACCAAGAAGCTCTATCGAAGACCGAGGAATCGGTACCGGAGGGCGAAACGTTCGTGGCGCAGGCGGTATCCGAAGCAGACCAGCAATATTTTCGGCAGCACACCGGACTCGGGTGGCAAATCGTTCTCTCGACTCTTATTGGAGCACTGCTTGGAGCTCTTGTCGGTTTGCTGCTTATGGTAAGGTCACTACCACCGCGTGCCTCCTGGGCAGCCTGGATCTGTGGACTCGCCGCGTTTGTAACCCTGGGTGCCCTAGGGGGCTTTGCCCTCAGCAGTTTCGCTGTGTCGCTTTATCGATCTTGGAAGGACGCCTCGTAACATTGCCAGGATGATCGGCCCGCAATTCGCAAGATCCTACCGCACTCCGGTTATTTCGCTTGCGGTGCCGACCCAACGTATTGCGCCTTGGTGCGTGTGTGTTGCGATATTCTTTTTGCTACAGGTCGACTTCATTGGAACCAAGTCCAGCTTAGACCGTCGTTTCCGCGTGGATACGCGCTACAAAGTTCTGCAACAAGCGTAAACCGCAGGCCTGGCTTTTTTCGGGATGAAACTGCGTAGCATACAGATTTCCCCGCCGAACCATGGCGCAAAATGAGCCTCCGTAATCGCTTTCAAGTAACACGACGGTCCGATCCGCTGGAACTGCGTAATACGAATGCACGAAATAGAAGAAACTGCCGTCCGGGATACCTTCCAGAATTGGATCTTCGGCACGACGGCGAATCGAGTTCCATCCCATGTGCGGAATCTTTAGATCGGCGTTAGGGGCAAAGCGCACGACTTCGCCCGGCAGCACTCCCAATCCGCGATGCTCACCGCCTTCATAGCTAACGTCGAACAATAGTTGAAGCCCGAGACAGATCCCCAGAAACGGCCGCCCGCTTGAAATATACTCGATGATCGCCTCATCCAGCCCCCGCCGTCTGAGTTCGGCCATCGCATCGCGAAACGCGCCCACGCCCGGTAGGATGACAGCGGTTGCCTCAACGATCTGTTGGCGATCGCTAGTGATTACTGCCGGAGCTCCTAGTCGCTCTAGAGCTTTTTGGACGCTACGCAAATTCCCCATTTGATAATCGACGATGGCTATCATGAAAGCCGATTCTAACCGGCCGCTGGGCGTAACGATAGTAGGAGTCACCGACGGCTCGGTTTGCTAGGTAGAAAGGAAATGATGTAGCGCAAAGGCGCAGGGGGATGTAGCGCAGAGGCGCTACGAACACAAATTACAGAGCCGCGCCCCTTAGGGAGTGGTACACCCAACAGAGCCGCGACCGTTAGGGAGCGGCCTTGTCCAATGGAGCGTCGTTCCTTGGTCAGCGCGGGTTGGAAACTTACCCCTACAGGGGTGTTGATCGTTGGGAGTCCGCCACTTCGCCTTGCCGTGGCAAAGGCCCGAATCTCGATCTTTGTCATATATCGCCTGCAAAGTCACGGCCTGGAACGCATCCTTGATACGATCAGGCACCGCAGCTACTCTCCGAACGCACGCACGGCTAAGACTCTTGCGCGCCGGAACCATCCAGCCTACGCGCAAGCTTTCTGCCGTAGCGGCTTGCCTCCGCGCCGCAGTAGACGCGATTCTGTTCTGCGCCGCGGCTTGGATGATTTAAGGAACGTCTGATCAACTGGCGGTAAACGAGCGTATTGGCTCGATGGAT
>CAYRMD010000055.1:0-37544 GCA_964425225.1 uncultured Pirellulaceae bacterium
GACACTATCCATCGAGCCAATACGCTCGTTTACCGCCGGTTGATCAGAGGTTCTTTAACAACCTCGTACGGTGCCTGATCGACTCACCTACGCCCACGACACACACCTAGAAAACGTCGGAGGGGATTTGGAACATGCCTTGGTTCGTCTTCGTCGCCTGCCGCGTTTCTAAATAAACGTTTCGTGCAGCGGATCCAACTATAATCGTTCTGGCAAACAGGTGGGACCGAGTTTCGATTCGTGTTCGAGGCTTGCGCACCGCAAAGATTCCCAAACGAAACTCGCCTCCGCGAAGCTGCGGGATTACGGGTTCCATTTGGCCCGATCCGTGCGGCAACGCTCACGAAAGGGTGAAGGTCAAGCTAGAATCAACCGTGCTTGTTCTGGGTTGCACCTCCCAAAAAGCTTATGTTTTCCGGTAGGCTGTTATAATGACGAGACGCCCCTTGAACGGGTTGGCCGACAGATGGCACGATGAGAAACTCAGGAGTCCAGGGGGTGTCGGAAGTTTGCCGAAGCACAGTACAAGCATGAACAAATTAATTGTCAAACCTGTGGAAACACGAAGCGAACGGAAGCAGTTCTTGCAACTACCTTGGCATATTTACCGTGGCGACCCTAATTGGGTCCCGCCTATCCGGATCTTCCAGAAAGAAATGACGGGGCTAGCCCACCACCCCTTCTACAAACGCAACCTTGGCCAACCGTTTTTGGCTGTACAAGATGGGCGATGTGTGGGTCGGGTGGTAGCCATTGTCAATCGCGAACACGTTCGCCGCTACAATGAACTGACCGGTTTTTTTGGTTTTTTGGAATTCGAGGACGATCCGAAGATCCTGTCTGGTTTGATCGATGCCGCTCGAGGTTGGTTGGCTCAACATGGTCTGACACATATCCGTGGGCCAGTCAATCCCTCTTTGAATTATGAATGCGGTCTATTGGTCGAGGGTTTTGACTCACCTCCTACTTTCATGATGACGTACCACAAACCGTATTATGAGCCGCGATTGCTCGAATACGGTTTTGGCGTGGCTCAGAATCTTTACGCCTTTGAAGGCCACGTGGACATGCTCGAAAGCATCGATCGGAAACTTGACTTTATTATCGCCGAAGCAACACGCCGTTTTCATATAAAGTTGCGTAGGCTCGATCGGCGCCGATTCGCCGAGGAAGTACGCATGTTTCTGGATATTTATAACCGTTCGCTTGGGGGTACCTGGGGCTTTACGCCGCTGTCCGAAGAAGAAGCCGAAGCGATGGTGCGGATTCTGCGCTATTTGATTGTTCCGGAGTTGACGGCGGTGGCTGAAGTGGACGGCCGGCCCATCGCGGCTGTGTTCGGCCTGCTGGATTACAACCCTCGCATCAAAGAGATAGATGGAAAACTGTTTCCGTTCGGGTTCTTGAAGTTATTGTGGAACCGTCGCGCTATCAAACGCGTAAGGCTGCTCAGTACAAATGTGCTGCCGGAGTATCAACGTTGGGGAGTGGGTTTAGTGGTCATGTCCCGACTGCTACCCGACATCCTGGAATGGGGTATCCAAGAGGCCGAGTTTTCATGGGTATTAGAGAGCAATCACCTGTCGTTTAAGACGCTCAAGCGAGGCGGAGCGCGTATTACGAAAAAGTACCGCATTTACGACTTCCCCCCGCCCAAAACTCCAACAGATTCGGCCGCCGAAACCACCCTCGTCGGATAAGATGTATGCTCAGCAACCAAACGGAGCTGTGTTGTACCGTATCGGCAACCGACGTGTGCTATTGTAAATAGGCGGCCATACCGTAAAACGACACGAGCCACGAGGGGTACCGCAACAAAATTTGCACGCCGACGGCCCAACCGGTCGCCCGAACAGTTATCTGTTTTTCCAACGGTGTGCAATGATTCCTATCGAGATGATTCGTACTGCTTAGTAGCACAACCGCTTGATTCCCCTGCGACTCTACCGAGGAGAATCTCGTCGAATGGCGCAGCACAAGGCCTGGTTCAAAAAGTTTTACCACGCACTACGCGGACTGGTTGTCGGAATGCACGGCCAATCGAGCTTCCTGGTACATCTGCTTGTAGCCGTGATGGCGATCCTTTTCGGCGTGTGGTTGCGTTTGACTGGGGTTGAATGGGCTGTTTTGACATTGACGATTGGTTTCGTGTTGGCGATGGAGTTGCTGAATTCCGGGTTGGAGGCTTTGGCGCGAGCCGTGACCCGTGAGGAAAACCCGTGGATCAAAGATGCATTGGATATCGCGGCCGGTGCCGTACTCTTAGCAAGTTTGATTGCGATCCTGGTCGGCATTTGCCTATTCGGGCCCCGCCTCCTCGAGCTATTGGGGCGCTTGCTAATGGATTAACGTATGTGCGTCCTGATTAGAGGTGAGCTTATACCTTAGTTTGGCGGGCCCTAAGTAGGGTTGCCTTTTTTCGCTCAATCGCATGTGTCCACATCCACGGCCAACACGCGAATCCTGGTAAAGGCGTTCTTTGAAGCAAGCCGAGACAATTGACGTAAAGGTGCAATCAAGCTAAAGCGCAGATAGGCGATTGACGGTGGATGATATTTTCGTTCCCCTCTTGCGGTACATCATTCCACCTGCTAGGGCACGCCTTTACCAGAAATGAGCAATAGACCACCTCCGTAGTCACGTCCGGTTGAGCAAAAAAGGCTGAACTCTGTTCAAGGCGCGCACACCCAGCTTCTGAAGTATTGCAGACGGGGTTCGTACGGTTCTAGGATTTTGTGGCACGCTAATGCCGGTTACTTTCCAGCAGGCACGTCGTTTGTACGGACAAAGAGCGGGGAAGCCACTGGGCTTCCTACCTGGTGGCTGCCCCGCGAGAAACCCAACACTGGCCGGACCGGCCTCCTGGACCATCCGGTAAACCACCTCAGCAGGCCCTCCCAACTGACCTGCCGCGGCCTCCAGACCTACCTCCTGCCGGTGGCTTGTAATCCGGTCCGGCCTGTGTGGGAATCCCACCGTAACGGCTCAAGTTGAGCACTGTTTCCTTCGTCACATGGGGAACGCACGCAGCAGTGCTCGATCCTCAGGCGGATCGCATGGGCAACCTGCTTCCTCACGCACCCTTGGACTCCTTGGATTCTACGAGCAACCCATGCTATTGCCGCAGTTATGACACAGGTAGCAATTGCCATTGCGCACCGTGATGGCACCGCAGTTGTCGCATGCCGGGGCATCGCTTTGGAAAGCTGCGAACATTTCGGATGAGGCTATTCGGCCACCACCGTGTCCATCCGCATCGCGGCGCACTGCGTGCAGCGAACCATTGCCCGCCACGTTTCCGGACTGGCCACTTTTCAAGCCGCTGCTATTGCGGGGCTCGGTTTCGGCTCCCGACTGGGATAGCCCATTGCTGTCCTTGTATCCGGGTAAGAAAGTCAAACCGAGCCAGCGGAAAATATAATCCACGATGCTTTTAGCGATAGGAATGTCGGGATTGGTAGTATGCCCCATCGGTTCGAAGCGGGTATGCGAGAATTTATTGACCAGCACTTCGAGCGGGACACCGTATTGGAGACTGAGCGAGATCGCGGTTCCGAACGCGTCCATCATTCCACCGACAGTCGATCCTTCTTTAGCCATGGTGATGAACAACTCGCCGGGGCGCCCATCCGGATACAGCCCGACGTTGATGTAGCCTTCGTGACCGCCAACGTTGAACTTATGGGTAATCGATCGGCGTGTATCCGGGAGCCGCTCACGGCGCGGTCGCTGTTTGGCCACTTTTTCCGACTCGGTAGTGGTGGACAATGGCTGACTTTGTTTGGAGCCGTCGCGATAGATGGCGATAGCTTTCAAGCCCAGTTTCCAACCCCACATATACGCTTCGGCGATATCCTCCGGAGTCGTTTCGGCGGGCATGTTCACGGTTTTGGAAATCGCACCCGAGAGGAAGGGTTGAGCGGCTGCCATCATCCGAACATGGGCTTGCCATGGGATACTGCGCAGCCCGTTGGCGGGTTTAAAGGCACAATCGAATACCGGTAAGTGCTCCGGCTTCAATTCCGGGGCACCTTCGATGGTGTCGTGTTTGTCGATGTAGCGCGTGATCGCCTCGATTTGTTGAGGCTCGTATCCAAGCGCTTCCAGGGCCATCGGCACAGTACGGTTGACGATCTTGAACATGCCACCGCCGGCTAACTGCTTGTATTTTACTAGCGCGATATCCGGCTCGATGCCCGTTGTGTCACAATCCATCATGAAGCTGATGGTACCCGTCGGGGCCAGCACCGTAGCCTGGGCATTGCGGAACCCCCAACGATTTCCGAGTTCGAGCACTTCGTCCCACAGCTGTCGAGCCGCCGACTTCAGATAGGCAGGGCCGTGTGGATCAATTTTTTCCACTGCTTCCCGATGCATACGCATGACGCGCAACATCGGGTCGCGATTCTCCAGGTACTTGGGAAACGGCCCGACAACCGAAGCCAACTCGGCACTGGTCCGATATGCCGTACCGGTCAACAACGCGGTAATACTTCCACACAAGCCACGTGCCGCATCCGAATCGTACGGCAGACCCGATGCCATTATGAGGCTTCCAAGATTCGAATAGCCCAAGCCAAGGGGACGGAACAGGTGGCTATTTAGCGCGATGCGGTCCGTTGGATAACTGGCGCGGTCCACCAGAATTTCTTGAGCGATGAAAAAGATCCGACAAGCAGCTATGAAGCGATTCACGTCGAAAGTCCCGTCGTCCTTGCGGAACTTCATCAGATTAATGCTCGCCAAATTACAGGCCGTATCGTCCAAGAACATATACTCCGAACACGGATTACTGGCATTGATCCGCCCTGAATTGGGGCACGTATGCCATCGATTGATCGTAGTGTCATATTGAATGCCCGGATCTCCACAATGCCAAACACATTCGGCCATGCGCTTCAGGAGAAAACGTGCGTCATAGGTCGGGCCGTCACCCGGCGAATGGACCATGCGCGTGGTCCATTTTTCGCCCCGCTCGACCGCCTCCATAAAGTCGTCCGTTACGCGCACAGAAAGATTGGCGTTCTGGAACAGAATCGAGCTATACGCTTCGCCGTTAAAATTGGCGTCATATCCGCCTTTTTCGATCAGCACCCGGGCCTTCTGCTCCTCCTTCCACTTGCACTCGATAAACTCCAAAATGTCCGGATGCCATACTTTCAACGACTGCATCTTGGCAGCTCGGCGCGTCTTGCCACCCGAGCGGACGACAGCAGCAATCTGATCGTAAATCCTCATAAACGACAACGGACCCGAGGGACGACCACCACCCGACAGTTTTTCGCGACAGGATCGCAACGTCGAAAGATCGGTTCCCGTACCGGATCCGAACTTAAAAAGCATGGCTTCACTGGTGGCCAAACGCATGATGTCTTCCATGTTGTCTGCCACACTCTGGATAAAGCAGGCAGAAGCCTGAGGATACTCGTACGGATTCTCCGGCTGATGCACTTGCCCAGTTCGCGGATCGTAGTGCCAATTGCACCGCGCACCTTTGACACCGTATTGATGGTAGAGGCCGACATTGAACCAAACTGGCGAATTGAACGAGCCGTATTGATGCAGGCACAACCACGCCAGTTCGCGATAGAACTGCTCGCCATCTTCGGCGCTGGCAAAATACCCGTCCTCCCGTCCCCAATCGGCGATCGTTCGCGCCACACGATGAATCAACTGACGCACACTCGTTTCACGCTGCGGCGTACCAGCCTCGCCATAAAAATACTTGCTAACAACCACATTCGTCGCCAACTGACTCCAACCGGCTGGTACCTCACAATCCCGCTGTTCGAACAACACCTTGCCCGTCTCGTCCTTGATCACCGCGGTGCGCAGATCCCATTGGACTGTCTGAAACGGATCCGAGCAGTCAGCCGGACAAAACAAAGGCTCAATTCGCAAGCCCGGCTGGCGCGATTCCCAACCCCGACCCGTGTTCGTCACTTGTTCAACAACCGCCATCCTAGCTTCCTCCTTTCTCGATACTGGGTAGACCGTACCATTCCGCTTCAATCACGCTGCACACCTCGGCTGCATCCCATGGGCACCCTGTAGAGTACCGAGGGGACTAATTACCGCTAACATCCCGCTCATTGGAATATCCGATTCATCCCGCTTACCCGGAAGATCGATGAAATCGAGTTGTTTGCCCTCTGGTATATATACACTCATTCAATATATACTTATGTATACCAAAAAATTCTATCGGCAGCAACCTTTCTGCTAATTCAACTCATTGAAGATGCGACTTTCCTGGATCCGGCAAAGAGGAAAAAACCTCACGAAATACTGAAAAAGACCTACAGATTGTGGCTTCGGCTTCCCTACCCACAACCTATTGTGTTTAGGCGGCATTTTACCCGGGCGCCGCGTGCTGTCAAGCAGTTATGAAAAAAAGATGAAATTTTCCCGCTGGTACCATATACGGTCGGGAAACGTTTTCATGGTGCCAATACCGGTAACTCTTTATAAGCTGCCCCAGAATCGGCCGATACATCAGAATAACTAGTGCCAGGGCAGTGGCAAATGAGGCGTGGCCATGGGAGTGGGCCGAAAGCTACGGCGCGTGTTGGTGATCGAGCCAGATTTTCCATGGCGCAACCTTTTACTGCGCTATTTTGCCCATCAACAGCTCGAATGTGATTGGGCCGTCGATGGCTGGGAAGCACTTCACCGTGTGCAGCAAACATCCTATGACGCGTTGGTGACGGAATTGACCTTGCCGCGCGTGCACGGTTATGCGCTGGTGCGGTATCTGGTCGAGAAACGTTCGCGTCCGCTGATCGTTGTCTGCACGCGCGTGTACGAATCGCGTCTTCTTACTCATTTACTCGAGCTAGGCGTGGACGAGCTGTTTGCCAAGCCCGTATTACCGGAAGTTGTCTATGCCAAGATCGTGGCCATATGGCCTCGTTTTGCCGCGCAGTTACCGGAAGATCATCAATGGAAGACCAAGCAGAGTCTCGTGACGGAGTGCGACGCGTCTTTTGCTCCTTCGCACCTCATTACATTGCTACGTAACGGGTGTCTTTTTAACGATGCTGCCCCGCTGAATCTCTGTTATCAGATGCCGGTGCTGCGCGGATTGCTACTGGAGCTTGCCAGGCAGCGTTATTTTAACCCTGGCGGGAGCGTACTGGACGAGCCGACTCAGGTGCTGGAAGCAATTGGTGCACGGCGTTGCTGGCAGTTGCTACTCGGGTTGCTTGCCTTGCGTCATCTGAGGACGCATGCATCCGAGTGGTGGGCAACTCGATGCACCCGCTTGGGTATCGCCGCCGCTCTCGTAGCAGACACTCTATCCGGCAACGACATGTCCGACGAATTGGCCGGCATGTTACTAGCCGGTTTGCTTATGGAAGCCGGCCCACTGGTGTGTTTGCGAGTCTTGGGCAATCGTTATCGTGAACTGGTGGAATCATGTGAATCGACCGGCGTGTCGCTGGCACGATCCGAACTCGAGCATTTTGGCATAACGAGTACCGCGCTTGTAAGTTGGTGGCTGGATCGGCAGGGCGTCGACGTACCGGCGGTTCGATTGTTGTCGTGGCTGGACGAACCACCTGCGGCGATCGAACCGCTTCCGGCAGCGCTCAAGCGAGGCATACATCAACTGCAATTAGCGCGCGCTTTGGCTAAGAGCATCGCGGGTGGTTGGCACGCCTCGGACGAATTGTACCTGCCACCGATCGAGCCAGCTCTGGCTTCTGGAATAGCAGCTTTGCGATCTGTCGTTGAGACCATCCAGTATTCGGTATCCCAGTGGCGGTGGAACGACGAGCCGTCCGAGGTGCCGTCTGCGGGTAGGGGGCTAGCTGCTTCCAGGCAGCGCATCGACTATTTGCCCATTCTCCCACCAGAAGAAGATCCTCTGCTATGGATGCTGGAAAGTCTCGGCTGGCGGGTGGGACTTTGCGACTCGCGCCAGGTACGCAACCGTCCTCGCGCCGTAACGTACGTACCTGGGCGATCCACACTCGGTTCGCATTCCGAGTTATCCGAATACGCAAACAAAATCGTCATATGGCAGAAAGGCCACGCCCGCGTGGTGGAACTGCCCTGCAGTATTGCGCGGCTGACCGATGCTCTTCAAGGCGGCAGTGCTACCTGGCCTACGCGGCACTCCGCAGAAGAAGCGGACGCTCACGCGACGCATCGGCTTCGAGATATTACGGCACTATCCGTGTCTCGAACCTCTTAGCTCGCATCGTGCCATTGAGGAGGCAACGGATTCAACGCAAAGGCGCTCTCGACGCAAAGGCGCTACAGAGTGCCGCCGCAGCACCGCATGAGCACCGTTTGGGATCGGCCGAACAGCTATGGTGCTCCGTGGACGCTTGCGTTCCAGGATGAGCTCACCCATTGGAGCGGCAACGACTTCGCGTCCGGAAATCCTCCAGGGCTGGAAATCGACGGGGAAAGGAGATAAGCGTACGCCGCATCCCCAACTAGCTTACGAAGCTGTGGCAGCGTCAGCCGGCGCATCGCTAGATGACGGCTGATCGGCAACTGTTTTTTCGATCCGAGCGATTCGTACTCGCGTATAAACTTGGCGGTGTCCGACGCGTCGCCGGTAGTTTTTCCGCCGCCTGAATTTTTGGATATAGAGTTTTTCGCCGAGTTCCGCTCCCAATACTTCGGCTACAACGGTCACACCTGCCAAAGTGGGGCGTCCGAGCTGCAACCCCTGATCGTCCGATACAGCTAGAACCTGATCAAACCGAAGTTGCGCGCCCTTGGGCACCTCGCGAAAATCAATCACTAATTCCTGACCCTCGTGCACCTTATATTGTCGTCCACCATCGGCAATGATCGCGTACATGTTGAATCACCCTGCGAGCAACTGCTTTGAAACTTCTTGGGAAGCTCAGCGGCACTCGGCTCGTACGACGAATCCTCGTGGCCACTTCGGAAGATTTTACTATTTACCTAACGCGACTCGGATTGGCAAGAGGCACCCGGGATCAGCAGCGGGATTTCTCGGCCTTCGGCGTCGCGGCAATCGATTTCCAAATGTTCAGGCCATACCGACTGGCTGCCCAGGATTTGCACGGTCATATGGCCTTCTTCTTCCAGGCGCGAGATATCTTTGCGTTTACGATTGTTTAGGTAGGCCGCGACTTCGTCGGCGACGCGGACGGTGACGCGCGCCACATGGGGCTGTTGGCTGGCGAGCATCAGCATGCGGATAACTTCGATCGACATGCTTTCAGCCGTCTTGACGACACCTCGGCCCTGACAACACGGGCACTCGCTATAGACGCTGGTTTTGACACTGGGGCGGATGCGTTGCCGGGTCATCTCGATGAGGCCAAACGGGCTGGTTCGAAGGACTTTGGTACGAGCCCGGTCGCGACGCAGCGCTTCGCACAGCGCCCGCTCGACACCGCGCCGATGCTCTTCTTTGCGCATATCAATAAAGTCGTTGACGATGACACCTCCCAAGTCGCGCAAACGAAGCTGTCGAGCGATCTCTTTGGCGGCTGCCAAATTGAGGCGGTAGGCCGTTTCTTCAGCGTCGTCTTCAACGCGGAAATTGCCGCTGTTAACATCGATCGCGACCAAAGCTTCCGTCGGATCGATGACGATCGACCCACCTTCTTTGAGCGGCACTCGACGCTGGTGGATTTTCGCGATCTCTTCTTCCAGCTTATAGCGATGGAAAAGCGGCTCTTTGCCGTCATAGTACTGTAAGCGGTCGACGTAGCGTGGCATGACCAGTTGCAAGAATTCCTTTGCCCGTTCGTAAGCTTTGAGCTCGTCAATCAAAATTGTGTCCACATCGGCTGTAAAAATATCTCGTATGGTTCGGATAATCATGTCGCTTTCTTCGTAGATACCGCAGGGTCCCGGTTGGTTTCGGATGCGACGGACGATAGCTTTCCAAAGCCGTAAGAGATAGGCCAGATCTCGCGACAAGTCGGATCGACTGCGATCTTGACCCGCCGTCCGAACGATGAATCCCAGACCTGGGGGCGGTCCCAATTCTAGGAGCATTTCGCGCAGCTTGCGACGCAGTTGCTCATCCTCGATTTTGCGCGATACGCCTACTCTGCCCAAGGCGGGCATCAACACCAGATACCGACCCGGAATGCTAATATAGGTCGACAGCGTCGGTCCTTTGGTACCGATGCCTTCCTTGATCACTTGCACGAGGACCTCGTCGCCACGTTTGAAAATATCTTGGATCGGCGGTTTGACGCGCGGCCGAGCGCCGGGGCGATTCGGACGCCGGCCCGGCGCTTCGTTTTCGGATTGGAATTGCTGCGGATCGACTCCCGCCTGGCGAAAATACTGCGGCTCGACGTCGCTAATGTGCAAGAAACCGTTACGGCCGACACCAAAATCGACAAATGCCGCTTGGATACTAGGCTCCAAATTGACGACGCGCCCTTTGTAGACATTTCCCACGTAGTTGTCCTGGCTGGCACGTTCGATATAGAGTTCCTCAAGCACTCCGTCCTCGACGATCGCAATACGACACTCTTCCGGCTGCGCGACATTAATCAACATCTCTTTTTTCATGGACTACATGTTCCTTTCCTGTCATTCCGGCTAAAAAGTCCGGTGCGGAAGCCAGTTCAATGTCGGTGCGCTTTAGGCCCAAACCGGCTGGAGTCTCGTCCACCAAACCCAATACTTCCAGTAGATCGCGTGGGCGCGTTGCTGCGTGATGGTGATGTCTCAGGGCAAAAACCAGTCGGTCCGCTTCCCATCGGCACTCGACCACATCCGCACGCACGTCGATCCACTTTTGGTCTTCCTGGCGCTGGATAGGCCAGGATTCGGCCTGCTGGAGCTTTTCGACAAGAGCCGCCACTCTTTCCCGATGTACCAAAGGCACTTGGAGTTCGTACCAGGTTTTGACCACCTGAGCTTTCGGAGCCCGAGCCGGAAGCTCTTCGACCGATAGGACGACCAGGCCAGACGGTGCTTCCTTCGCCAGAAGTTCCCGAAGTACCTCTGGTGGGACCGGATCGGCCAACTGGACCTCGAGCAGCTCGCGACAACCGATGATACCCAAGGGCAGAGCCACCGGGATACTGAGCCGTGCTTTGGGGTGAAACCCCTGGCTCATCGCCAACGCGACGTTCGCGCGACGAAAGATGCGTTCCCATAAGCGAACAAGATCGTGGTGCCCGATCCAGCGAAGGTCGCCGGTCTTGGCGAACCGGATGCGGTATCGATGTGGCATAGGAACGTCACTTACGTCTGGATCTGTTTGAGCTCTTCTCGTAGACAACGTTCTACTTGGGTAGCCGATTCGAAGCTCAGTACGCGGCGGGCCAGCGCCTCGCAGTGGCTGGCCGACACGGCTCGACAAACCTGTTTGATCTCGGGAATATTGGCCGGTGGCACGGACAAACATCGTAAACCTAATCCGATCAACAGCGGCGTGCACAGGGCATTGGCGCTCATCTGCCCGCAGAGACTTACCGCTTTACCGTGCGTCTGACACTGCCGTACCGTCATATCGATCAAACGAAGCACGGCCGGATCGGTTTCTCGATAGAGGTCGGCCACCTCTCGGTTGCTGCGATCGACGGCCAAAGCATACTGAGCCAGGTCGTTGGTGCCGATACTGACGAAGTCCACTTCGGGCAAGAGCTGATCCAAAAGCAGAACAGCTGCTGGTACCTCGATCATGATCCCAACCGGGATGGGCCAGGTACAAGGGGTTCCTTCTTCCACGAGGTCTTCTTGGGCTTCGGCCAAAAGCGCTTTGGCTCGTCGAAGTTCGCTGACCGTAGCTATCATGGGGAACATGACACGGAGGTTGCCATGGGCGCTGGCCCGAAGAATGGCGCGTAATTGGCGGCGGAATAGCGGTACATTGCGTAGCGACAGTCGGATGCTGCGCAGCCCCAGGAACGGGTTAGGTTCTTGATAATCGGCGTAGGGGCCGCCGAGTTTGTCGGCCCCCAAGTCAAGAGTGCGGATGATTACTGGCCGCTGTTGCATCTTCTCGACGACCTGCCGGTACGCTTCGAAGTGCTCCTGCTCGTCCGGTTCCCGATCGGTGGACAAATACAGAAACTCGGTGCGATACAGGCCAATGCCATCAGCGCCGCGTTGCAGGCAGACGTCTACTTCCCGGGGGAATTCAATATTGGCATGCACTTCGATCCGCTGCCCATCGACCGTGATGGCCGGTTCGTGGCATCGACGTTCCCAGGTCAAAGCGCGCGAGCGTGCCGTATCGGCTTGTCGGCGATAGTGCTCTAAAGTGGCTTCATCCGGACGCAGGATCAGTTGGCCCGTGTCACCGTCGATAATGACCCAGTCACCGGGTTCAACTTGTGCCAGGAACGGCCCGACACCGACGATGGCGGGGATTTCCAACGCGCGAGCCACAATCGCTACGTGGCCGCCAGCTCCACCGACTTCCGTGGCGAAACCCAGTACCTTGTTTCGATCTAAGGCTGCCGTTTCATTGGGTGTCAAGTCATGGGCCAGCACGACAACCGGGGTATTGATTTGGGTGAGTTCTTCACGGCGCAGACCCAACAAGCGTCGTAGCAAACTTCGTTCCAGATCCAGCACGTCGTGGGCGCGTTCGGCCAAGTAGCGCTGGGGCATGCGTTCGAAGACCGCCGCATACTTACGCAGCGTCGAACTGACCGCATGTTCCGGCGAATAGAGTTCCTGGCGGATCAGTCGTTCCCAGGATTCCTGGAGCGTCGGATCGCGCAGCATCGCCAGGTGCGCGGCGAAGATCGCACCGTAGCGCTCGCCCAATTCTCGGCTGATCAGGTCGCGATTGGAGCTGATGTCAGCCGCCACTTGCTCGACGGCACTTTTCAGACGCTCCAACTCTTGCTCGACCGCATCGCGCGATACAAAGCGACGCGGAATGCGGATGCGTTCCTGGTCGAGCACGAGAGCTTCGGCGACGGCAACTCCCGGCGAGACCGGGATACCCACGTGCGTAATCATGATGACCCCACGGGCTCGATCGCCGGGTTAGGCCGCCTGCCCAGCTTGTGGGCTACACGGGAGCCTGCTGGCGACTTACGGGAAACGGCTAGTCGCTGCAGGGCATTTCCGGAGCGGCCGAGTCCGTTGGGCTTGCTCTAGAGCCATCATCCAGTTCGTGGAATCCGTTGGCGAACAATTGTGCCAAACTCTCGACCGCCTCTTCAGCATCTTCGCCCTCGGCTCGCACGATCAAGCGAGTACCCGGGCCAGCCGCCAATGTCAAGACCGATAAAATGCTTTTGCCGTCGACACGTTCGGCATCTTTGATCAACTCGATACGACTCTGGAATTGGCTGGCACAACGGACCAGAAGGTGTGCTGGACGCGCGTGCAATCCGTGAGCGTTCGTCACGGTGACTTGCCGGCTTGCAACGCGTTCGGTCATCAATCCCCACAATCCTCTGGCGTTGGGTGGCAAGCTGTTGAGCGGATTGTAGGACCCATTTGCGATCCGCTCCGCATGTGAAATATTGCGGCCCATGCATCACCCACCGCAGGCGTACTATTCTGGCCCTTCCCTACGATACGAACTGTTTGTTGTCTGCTTCCTCCAACAACTGCTGGATGTCCTGGACCGTCTTACATTGGCGCAAGAACCGACAGAACGTTTCATCTCGGACCTGGCGCGAAATGTTTTCCAAGGCCCGCAAATGATCACCCGGCCGATCCGGGGGCGAAATCAGCAAGAAAAACAACCGGACTTTTTCCCCATCCAAGCTGTCGAAATCTACCCCGTCAACACTCACACCCACCGTACCGACCAGACGCTGCACGCTCGGATGTTTGGTATGCGGCACGGCAATACCGCGGCCAATGCCCGTCGTACCATATTCCTCGCGCTTCATAATCGCTTCGCAAATACTAGCCTTGTCTTCGGGCCGAACCTGACCAGCCTCGACTAATGCCTCGACCAGTTCTTCGATGACCCCGCGTTTGTCTTCGGCTGACAAGTTGGCCCGTATCGCCTCGACACAAATAAAATCACTGAACTTCATTTCTCGATCCTTTCACCACGTCGCCGAAGGGCCGGCACCCGGTTTTGCTGTCGGGAAATGCCGCTACGGTCCGGCGACTGGATCCTATTCGGGCGGGGTTTTGTGTCCGCCGCCACGGTGCCCGTCGATAAGCCGCTCTTTAAGCTTGCGCAACTGCTGTTCTGCTTTTTTCATGGCCGAGTCCAAAGCTGCCAATACGTTCGCACCGCCGGCTTTGGCTACCACGTCGGGCAGATGTTCCAGGGATACGTTCAACTCCACTTCCGGAGCCGTATCGTTTCCTAACTCGAACGTAACCTCAATAGCGTTGATACGATCGAAGAAACGCCGCAAACGCTCGACTTTTTGCCGAACCACCTCCTGCGTAGCCTCACTAAGCTCCCCATGCCTTATCGAAAGATTGACTTGCACGGAGCCTTTCCTCCGAAGAATTCTCACCTCGTCGACCCGCCCGGCACACTCGTAGACCAGATCGGGCAATCCCCGTCGCTGGGTCGCAATTTACCGCGAACCACCGTCTCCGGGCAAGGGACCTTGATCGGTCAGACTTGGATACCCACAATCGATTGAAACTCCGGATCGTGCCGGATCGGGTTAAAATCCGGCTCTTCCTCAATCAAATCGCGATAGCGCGGATCCAGCGACAAAGCTTGGGATAAATAGCGCAGGGCCAACGCCCGATTGCCAGCTAAACTCCAGTAACAGGCCAAGTTATAGTGCACGATCGCCTCGTCGTTGGCCACGGGCATCGCCTGCTCCAACGCTTCAATTGCCAAGTCCAACCGACCTAAACGCTTGTAACACCATCCCAGGGCAAGCCAAACATGGAGATTCTGCGCATCGAGCTCCGACGAACGCACCAGGGGACCTACGGCCTCCCGATAGCGTCCCAAAAGCCGCAGGGCTTGGCCTTCCAGGAGCAAGGCTCGGGAGAGCATCCGCCCAACAAATCGGGTTCGTCGTAGCAGACGTAAGGCGCGCTGCGCAATACGGTCCCGCAACTCTTGGGGTAAACCGTATCGAGCTTCGGCCAGCAGCAACAACTCGATATAACCTTCGGCCTCTCGTAGTACCTGCTGCCGGTACAATCGATCGCGCTGAGTCATGTCCGCAACTCACCCAAGCGGTAACAACCTACTCGCATCTAGACCTCACCATCGAAGCGATTGCTCAGGTCCAGAAACGTCAGCCCAGATCATGATCCGATCTAGGGCCCAATTGCCCGACACCTGCCACACCACACTCCGCCCCTCCTGCTTCACTTTCGTCGTACCCTTGTCTTCCATTATTCTTATCCTAACTCGCCTCGGCGATTCCCCCAACGGGTCCATGCAAGAAAAACGGACCTTTGATCGCCGGCTCAGGACCTAAATACCTTTTCGGCGAACTTTTAGGATGGCATGGAGTTACCTGTCTCAGCCTGGTTTTTCCTACCCGAGTTGCCCCAACACGCCTATCCACTGGTGAAGCCCTCAGGATGCTGATTGGGAAAAACGGCGAAGTTTTTCCCAAATTATATTGCGAAACTTGTACGAAGAAGCAGGCCGAACTGGTACTAATATTTTTGGGCGGCGGCCTGTAGGTAGTCTGCAAAAAGGATTCATTCAAAGTGGTCTGGCTGTCGGTTTACTGAGATTCAGGAAAGCTCTGCCTATGCGGCTTACTTTGCGGACATTGCTAGCGTACCTGGACGAGATCCCGCTACCTCCTGAGGAGGTGGAAAGTTTGCGAGCGCGGATCGAAGAAAGCGAATTTGCGCAAGGCCTTATTCAACGGATCCGGAGTGTTTTGGGGCGCTTGCGCTTGTCGGCACCGCGAGTCGACGCCAAAAGTACGGGCATCGAGGCCAATACGGTAGCCGAGTACTTGGACAATACCTTGCCACCGGACCGGGTCGCGGACTTCGAGCGTATCTGCTTAGAATCCGACGTGCAGTTAGCGGAGGTGGCAGCTTGCCACCAGATTCTGGCTCTGGTCGTGAGCGAACCGGCCCAGGTGCCCGCGACGTTACGGGAGAAGATCTATCAACTTCCCGATACCTATGCCGAGCAACCAGCAGGGCCGCTCGTGCCGGCTGCCGGGAAACAGGAGACTTCTTCGTCGGCTAAGCCGGCGACCGACTTCCATTCTGAAACCGCTTCCGTGGCGCGTAGCGCGGTGGGGTCTGCCAGTGGGGATGCAAAGCCGAGGCCCAGAATTCCCGACTACCTGCGGGCGGCGCGCCGGGAAGCGTGGCGGAAATGGCTCGCCACTGCCGCTTTAGTGGCAGTGCTCATAACGGCAGCCCTGATGGCCTTAGGGCGAATGGACGAGACACACCCGATTTTAAGCCCGCTGTTCAAAGCGGCTTCTGGCGGTTCGACGGCCCACCAGCGCTCAGTGGCAATAGCCGATGCGACTAGGCAAGCCAACCGGCAAGATTCAATGTCGGCCTCTTTGCCCCAAACGCCGAGCGATGCTGCCTCAACCGGAATTGGCCAACCTTCCGGAAATTCTCAAACGGCTCCGGACACCAGCTCAACTGCGGCAGACAAGTCGGATCGGCTCGATCCAAGTGCCCCAGCTACCGAAGCTCGGGCCGAGGAACCCGCGGAGGCTCGTGCCCCGACAGCTCCTTCCGAACCAGTTGATGCGGTGCCACGTTCCAGCGCCACCCCGTCCTCGGCCAACCAACTCCCAGCCGAAAGCGTGCCGGCGCCGGAAAAGCCGATGCCGGCAGTCCCCGACATGCCGCGCGAGCCCGATCCGAGCCCAATGCCGGCCGCTTCACAACCAATAGAAATACCCACACCGGTCCCAACCTCTCCTTTGCCGAACGAAGTGGGACGGTTTCTACCTGGGGAAAGGCGGCAGGTGCTCGCCCGTTTCGACGCGGCACAAGAGCTCTGGTTCCGCGTTCCGGAACGTGAACTGCTCAAGGCCCAAGAGCGCCTGTTGGTCCTTCCCTCGTACCGCCCCCAATTAGCATTCAGCTCCGGTGTTCAAGCGCTTTTGGTTGGTCCGTGTCACGTGCAGCTATTGGGAGTTGAACCAGGGAAACGCGCCGGCATGGCAATTCATTGGGGAGCTGTGTTATTCGATACCGCAGGTGTGAGCGGGGCATCACTTACCTTGAAATTGGCCGGACATGACGGAACGTTAGAGTTCTTAACACCCGACGCTACCTTGGCTATAGAAGTCGCCCGCAGCGTGCCCCGCGGAAGGGATCCGGCTGTATTGGGTTCTGTAGGTGCAGCCCGCCTGGTTGCCACAAGCGGTCGATTTGCCTGGAAGGAATCCGATCAGACCGCCGTTATGTGGCAATTCGGCGAAGAACTGCACTTGATCGATGGCATGACACCCGCGCTACAAAAAAGCGCCTTAGTGCCACAATGGGTAAAGGAGCCGCTGCTTCGAGACATCGATCTACGGGCCTCGCGCGAACTGGAACCGCTTTTGGAACCTCAAAAGCCGGTTCATATTGCTCTGCAAGAGCAATTGGCACATCGGCAGGTAGAAGTCGTAGCTTTAGCCACGCACTGCTTAGTGTATATAGGTCGGCTGGAACCGGCTGTGGCGGCGCTGAACAACGAGCGGTTGAGTTTGTATTGGCGCACCCTTATCGATGCTGTTCGTCAAATGGCTATCGACGAGCCGCGTGTCGCAAGTGAGCTCCAACAAGTATTGAAACATCAGCGACCACAGGACGAAGCCGTGCTTTATCGACTCTTCTGGGGTTTTAACGATGAGCAACTTCAGGCTGGCGACGCACAACGACTCGTCCAAATGCTCGAACACCCGGCGCTCGATGTGCGCGTTCTGGCTTTTGATAATTTGCAACGTATCACCGGAAAGACATTTTTGTATCGGCCGGAGCGAGATCCGTCGCTGCAGCGCCGGCCCCTGCAAGAGTGGCGAACCGCTTTGAGCAAAGGCGAGATCCGCTGGACGAACCCAGCAGCGATTCCCCAGCCGGCCCCGAGCCCGTAACCGGCTCGGGCACGCTGGCGTCTTTGGTTTCCTGAATGCACGTGTGTAGTGTGTACGTTGTCGCGTAGTCAGTCTTGAAGCTCCCTCCGTCGGGTGCCATAATAAGGTTGCTAAGCTACTAGCTTCGTGACCGGCCGGCCATAGGTCCGGAAAAAATACCTGCGGAATTTGATGCCGCCTTACGAAAGTCGACCTTCCCGATAAGTGGCCCTATGAAGCGACTAGGTAGTTACGCACATAACCTCACTATCCCCTATTGGCGTGACCACTTTCGACAACGCTTTGACCGCGTTTTCGGGCTGATTTTCTACCTGACAATCGGACTTTTGGGAGCTTGGGCAAGCCAAGCACAATCGATTCGGGCCGAGCCACCCGAAGCGGCACCTGCGGTCACAACCGACGACGCCGTCGCTCGGATTTACCAGCAAAAGTGTGCCCATTGTCATGGAGCTGAAGGCCAGGGCACCGACCAATACCCCAAGCCGCTGGCAGGTTCCCGGTCGATCGAAGAGCTTGCGCGTTTTATCGAAGAGTTCATGCCGGAGGATGACCCAAAATCGTGCGTGGGCTCAGAAGCCAAACAGTTGGCGCGATACGTTTATGACGCATTCTATTCACCGATAGCCCAAGCACGTCGAGCGCCGCGCTTGGCATTGTCGCGCCTGACGGTGAACCAGCTTCGACAAGTGTTGGCCGACTTGGTCGCCGCATCGGGCCAGGCACCTCGTTGGGATGAGCAGCGTGGTTTGGAAGGTGAGTATTTCGATGGCCGAGATTTCCGTCGCAATACACGCAAGCTCCAGCGTCGCGATGCCTACATTGATTTCCAATTCGGCAGTGACAATCCCATACCGGAGGCCAAGCAGGCCGAGGAGTTTGCCATTCGTTGGGAAGGTGGTCTGTATGCGCCCCTAACCGGGGAATATCAGTTTGCGGTTGAAACGGATAACGCCGTACGCTTGTGGTTGAACGACCGACAAACCCCATTAATCGATCGCTGGGTGAGATCGGGGGACGAGCGGTTACATGGCGCGACGATGTTTCTGTTAGGTGGCAGGATCTACCCGATACGTCTGGAGTTCATGAAGTTCAAGGAGAAGACCGCGTCGGTGCGCTTGCTATGGAAAATGCCTCATCGCGTGCTTCAACCCGTGCCGCCTAACTATCTTCTACCACACCGCTACGAACCGGTTTTTGTACTCTCGACTCCGTTTCCTCCCGATGATCGAAGTCAGGGGTACGAGCGGGGTTCATCCGTTTCACTTGAGTGGCAGCAATCTCTGGTTGATGGGGTGCTGCAAACAGCCGCTGTTGTGGCGGAACGAAGCGAACAGCAGGTACGAAGCAATGGGCAGTCCAAGCGAACCGTTGAACAACTCCAGCGGTTTTGCCGCGAGTTTGCCGAGCGTGCTTTTCGACAGCCGCTCCATGAGGCGGATTTCGTACGGTACGTCCAGCGATTTTTCGACGAGCACCGCTCGCCGATCGATGCCGTCAAACACTCGATAGCTGCCGTCCTGCTCTCGCCAAAATTCCTTTACGTCAATCTTCCGTTAGACGACCCAAACCTTGAGGCTTATCAGCGCGCAACACGTCTATCGCTTGTGTTGTGGGATTCACTGCCCGATCAAGCGCTTTGGCAAGCCGCCGCCGAAGGTAAGACGTTGGATTCAGAAGAACTTCGCCGCCACGCTGAACGGATGGTGATGGATCTTAGGACCCGTGCGAAGATCTATGCGTTTTTCCAGCAATGGCTAAAATTGGATCACATGCAGGATCTGATAAAAGATCCGCAACTTTATCCCGATTTCACACCAGAATTGGTTAGTGACCTTCGTACATCTTTGGACCTGTTTCTGGATGAGGTCCTATGGGGTACGTCCTCGGATTGGCGACGCTTGTTCTTGGCGGATTATGTGTACGCCAATTCGCGAATGGCGGAGTTCTACGGATGGAAACTTCCGGCGGCAACGGAAAGACCCGACGTTTTTGTCAAAGTGGCGCTGGAGCCGACTCGCTATTCCGGATTGCTTACCCACCCGCTACTTATGTCCGGTTTTGCTTATACGGCGACCAGCTCGCCCATCCATCGCGGTGTATTTGTGGCACGCAGTGTGTTGGGCAAATTTTTGCGGCCTCCCCCAGAAGCCGTAGCGCCCCTTTCACCCGAATTGCATCCGAATTTGACAACCCGTGCACGCGTCGAGTTGCAGACCAGTCCCGACACTTGCCAAACATGCCATCACGTTATAAATTCTTTGGGCTTTATGCTGGAGAATTACGACGCGGTGGGGAGGTACCGGCTGTTAGAAAAAGATCAACCGATTGATGCCTCCGGCCGATATCGCCAACCGGATGGCACGGAGTTGGTTTTGACGGGGGGGCGAGCCCTAGCCGAGTATGTAGCCGGAAGCGAGGAAGCCGCAACGGCTTTTGTCGTGCAATTGTTCCAGTACTCGGTAGGACAACCGCTGGTGGCCTATGGCCCACATGCTTCGCGGGAACTGACCGCCCACTTCCGCAATAGTGGCTACTCCGTGCGAAGCTTGTTGGTGGAGATCGCATGTCTTGCGGCCGGAGGACCCAAAGTGGATGCTTCCAACGCGAGCGTTTCGGCCGCAAAATAAAGAATGCTTTAGAAGTTTTCTCAAACAACCGGACCATCCCTGCACGATGGCACTCAACGGGGTAATCCAAGGCCCAGGACAAAGAGGGAGGGAGCAGTTATGCGATTGCCTTGCCGCTTAAACCGACGCGAATTTGTCCGTAGTATCGGCGCCAGTGCTGCGGTGCTTCCTTGGATTACGAATTTGCCCAGTTTATGTTGGGCTTCCCAGTCGACCCGTAAACAACGTTTGGTCATTGTTTTCAGCCCCAACGGAGTCGTACCCGATCGATTCTGGCCGCGCGAAGAGGGCGACAATTTCACTATCCCGCCCATCTTGGAACCGCTCGCTCCGTGGAAAGACCGCATGCTGATTCTGCGCGGAGTATGCGACAAGATTCGTGGAGACGGTGACAATCACATGCGTGGCATGGGCTGCCTGTTGACCGGTATCGAATTGTTTCCAGGAAATATTCAAGGAGGCTCCCATACTCCGGCTGGCTGGGCTAGCGGAATTTCCATCGACCAAGAGATCAAGAATTTTTTGCAGAGTCGACCCGAGACACGCACGCGTTTTGGATCGTTAGAGTTTGGGGTATTGGTCCCGGATCGAGCCGATACCTGGACACGCATGGTGTACGCCGGCCCGAACCAACCGATCGCCCCGATCGACGACCCGTACCAAATGCTGCAAAAGTTCTATGGGCGACAAAAAGAACAGCGATTAGTGCGGACTATTTTGGACGACGTCGTGGAAGATCTCCGGAAAGTCCAGTCGTTGGTCAGTTCGGAAGATCGGCAGCTTCTGGAACAGCATATGGCGTTCGTTCGCCAAATGGAAGAACAGTTGCAAGCCGAACCCGAGCAGCCGGCGCATGCTGTGCCAGAATTGGAACCGGGTGTCGAGCAAGAAAACGATCGAATGCCTCAGATCACGCGCATGCAAATGGAACTGTTGGTCCATGCCCTGCAATGTGATTTCGCTCGTATCGCCACTTTCCAATTCACCAACTCCGTTGGTCAAGCCCGCATGCGCTGGTTGGACATCAATGAAGGACATCACGAATTGTCTCACGAGCCCGACAGTAATGAAGTGGCTCAAGATAAACTGACCCGGATCAATCGGTGGTATTGCGAGCAGATCGCCTATGTAGTTGGGAAGTTGGCCGAGACCCCCGAACCGGGAGGCCCGGGCACTTTGTTGGATAACACGACGATTATTTGGACTAACGAACTAGGTAAAGGAAACTCGCATACCCTCGACAACATCCCATTTGTCTTGGTGGGTAATGGATTTGGTTTCCGCATGGGACGGTCCTTACGGCTGCCGCACGTACCTCATAACCGACTGCACTTGGCCTTGGCCCATGCGATGGGCCATCACATTACGAAGTTCGGTAACCCCGACTACTGTGGCGATGGGCCCCTGGTGCTCAGCTAACGCGTGGCGCGCCCTTGCGCCGCAATGCGTTTGAGTCTGGCCGGATGGTGATAGAAACAATATTCAGCAACATTCAACGCAAGTGCGCAAAAAAGGCCAGGACGCAATTCGGCAGACGTACGTGTATCTGCATTCCTCCGCACCTTTGCGTTGAATCGCCCGGTAGCTAAGTCCGTCCGGGTTCGTTTCTAACGCGATCGCTTCGGGAGTCGCTACGTTGGCTCCTATTGCTCACCCAATGCACGTGACGCGAAGCGGTTGGTTTTCGCGTGGACAAACGATGATCGTTCTGCAAAGCGCACGGTTTTTCTCTTGCGCAGCACTGCCTGGTAAGAATTGGAGCCTCGGTACCGTCGGTTGACTTGCTTACCGATAAATCTCCCGCAAATCTAGCGCGAGCACCTTTGAGAATCGCGTAGCCCAATAGCATCCGTTAACTTGTGGAGCGCTGCTTGCGGATGCTTCCTTCGAGAGTAGGAAACGCGGACCCTACGGTCTCGTGTGGCGTTGTTTGAAGTATTCCAGTAATTCGGCAAACGAACGCAGAGGCTCGCGTCCTTCTTGTTTCGCTTCGCTCAAGGAAACCTGCCGGACAAAAGAGCGTTCGACGGGGCGTGGCGATCGTCCGACGGGGCGTTCCCGTTCTTGTGCAACGCGGTCGCGAGTTACTGAGGTTTCGACCGATTCAGCGAGCACTGGGGCCGGCGCTGGATTCGTAGTAGCAGCCGAACACGATTCCGTTGTTACATTCGCTTTGGCAACAGCTGCCGGTTGCGGCTGCACGGATTGCGGGGCTGACTTGGCCGGTGAAGGCCCGGTAGGTGGCTTGGTCTTTGCCTTGCTGGGGACCGGCTCGCTGCCCGGTCGGGCACGGGCTGCTTCGTTTTTTGATTGAAGTTTCTCCGGTGGGATAGCCGAGAGGGAAACGCGGCGACGGGCCCGATCCACGTCCAGAACCCACACCCGAAGCGTGTCTCCGACACCGACAACTTCATGCGGATCACGAATGAATCGATCGGCTAGGCGGCTTATATGTACCAGTCCACAATCCAGTAGCCCGATATCGATAAATGCCCCGAAATCTACCACATTCAATACCGTGCCGGTCAATTCCATGCCGGGCTTTAGGTCATCCAATTTCATAATGCCGCGGCGCAGCACCGGGGGTGGAAAATCTTCACGCGGATCGCGCGGGGGTGAGCTGAGTGCAGCCAAAATATCGCGTACCAAGTGTTCCCCGGCACCCAACTCGGCTGCCAGTTGGCTGGGCTCTACCTGGCTGATACGCCGCGCCAGCTCGGCACGCAAGGAACGGGTTGATGGCATTGCGTGCGCTGTGGGACCGGAGACTACCGCAGCGGGTGACTCACCTTCCACGGTCGCAACGTTAGCCACACCGGCTCCTGGTTGGGCCGCACCAGCTAACGGCGACGCGGTAGTATCCGGCGACGAGGGTACTGAACGCAGCCACTCGACCGAAGCTCCGAGTCGCTCCAAAATCCGTTCCGCTACATGATAGCTTTCCGGATGGATCCACGTGCTATCCAGCGGGTTATCACCGTCATGAACGCGCAAGAACCCCGCGGCTTGAACAAACGTCGCCTCGCCGAGCCCCGGCACCTTTTTGAGATCCTCACGAGATCGAAACGGCCCATGCTCCTTTCGATATTCCACAATGCGTCGGGCAGTAAGTTGGTTCAATCCCGAAACATAGCGCAACAGCGCCACGCTCGCCGTATTGACATCCACCCCGACGTAATTGACGCACGAGGCAACCACTTCATCGAGCGATTCCTGCAGGTGGCGTGCTTTGACATCGTGCTGGTAAAGTCCGACTCCCAGATTGGCAGGATGGATTTTCACTAACTCGGACAGCGGATCGAGCAAGCGGCGACCAATGGAAATAGCGCTGCGCAATTGGGGATCGAATTCGGGCAACTCTTCGCGCCCCAACGGGCTGGTCGAGTAAACACTGGCTCCCGCCTCATTCACCACCACGTACGCTACATCCAAATCGCGCAGATCTTCTTCGATCGTTTGCGCGACGAAGTGTTCGGTTAGTCGCGATGCGGCTCCGTTTCCGATGGCAATGACCGAGATACCGTGAGTGCGGACCAGTTGGCTCAGTCGGCGTTGGGACTCCCGTAACCGCTCCGGACCCTTGATCAAATGGATCACGTCTCGGCCTAACACGTGGCCACATTCATCGAGCGCGACGACCTTGCAGCCGCTACGGAACCCAGGATCGATGGCTACTACACGCCGCCCGCGCACCGGAGGCTGGAGCAACAGCTTGCGAAGATTTCGGACAAATACCTCGACTCCGTGCTGTTCGGCGCGCTCGGTCAGCTCTCGTCGGATTTCCCGTTCCAAACCCGGTAACACCAACCGCTGCAGTGCATCGCGGAGTGCCGCGATGAGTAAATCTCGAAAGCGATGCTCACCAGGCAACGCCAGCTTTTCGGCCACCTCGATGACGCGAGCAAAATCCACGTCGACTTTTACCCGAAGAATTTTGGCTCGCTCCCCTCGATTGATGGCCAGCACCCGGTGCGGCGGAATCCGCCGCAGCGCTTCTGAAAATTGGAAATAATCCTTAAAGGCCGCTTGAAGCTTCCGCCGCTTGGCTTCCTTGCGCTGTTCTCGCTGCTGGCGACGCGCGGCCTTGGCCTCGTCCGGCTGCTCGACTCCCCACAACGTCTGGCGTGTGGTGGCAGCTACTAAGGCATCGAGTTGCTGCTGGGAAGCATCCGACACTGAGGTTTCCTGGCTGCCGTTTCCGGATGATCGAACCTCAGCCACGTCGGTCGATACCGGCTGGTCCACGTTCGAGTCATTCTGGGAACCGAGCGACGCCGATCCGGATTGCCCATCGGCCGCTCTTTCCGGAACAGCCCCCACCCCATCGGTACCGGCGGAAGGCTGCACAGCTTTGGGCGGTTCCAGCCGTGACGAAACGAGCTTTCCTTCTCGCCACAACACCCTTCGCAGGGCTTGTCGCAAGTGAGGCGATTCGCTGAACCGTTCGGCCAACAAATGCCGCAGACCTTGCAGGACCTCTGGAACCGAAGTGAGCCCTTTTTCCGGCGCCACGTAGGGAGCCGCCAATTGCTCGATATCCGGACTGTCAGGCGCCGCCGACAGCACCTGTTCCATCAGCGGCTCTAAACCGCGCTGGCGGGCAATCGTCGCCAGCGTTTGCTTTCGCGGTTTATACGGAAGATAGAGATCTTCGAGCTGCTTAAGAGAATCCGCGGCGTGAATCGCGGCTTGAAGTTCCGGCGTCAACTTACCTTGCGACTGAATCGATTTGAGAATCGTCAGCTTCCGCTCGGCTAAGGCACGCTGGCGCGCCGCTAAGCGTGCGATCTGCCGAATTTGTTCCTCATCCAGCCCGCCGGTTTGGTCTTTGCGATAACGCGTAATAAACGCTACGGTATTGCCATCGTCCAACAGCTCCAAAGTCCTTTGAACCTGCTCGGCTCGAATACGCAACTGCCGCGCTATGAGAGCTGAATCGATATGAACGACGGTATCCATAAGAAACCGATCCGCGCGTCCATTCGCACCGGAGCAACAGACGGCGTTCTTTACTCACCAACACACTACATCAATCCGGCTGGCTGCATCATGCCGCGCGACAAAAAAACTGTCAAGCGTGTCATCCAACAAGTCGACGCGTCCATCCACCTGCCGAAGCGCTTCGTGTGTATCTCGATTGCAGATACGTTGCGTCACGAGAGAGCGACGTTACCTCGATTCGGAGTTTTTGAGAAAACCTGCCGTTTAAGTCAATCGGCATCCCTTGCCGAAAGCGCTGCGAACTCGGTGCATCCGGGGAACACACGACCTGTAGGAGCCGATTCACAAGCCGACCCGGTGAACGAGCCTGGCCCGATTCGCATAGTGCCGCTCCCTAACGCTCGCGGCTCTAAAAAGCTAAAGCCGATCTTGCCTCGTTGCATGAATCGACATGCAGAACACACGCCATTCCCTTAGCCATCTTTAGAAGCGATCGGGACAACCCGGGCGACAGCCGCCTCCGTCACAGCGACATTGGACCCACGATCGACACGCGCAGACGGCCTAGTGGCTATACAGATCTCATGCGACAGTTGAGCCATCTCCATGAGACGTGCTTCTTCGAATGACGAAGAATCTGGGGATTAAACGCCTAGGGGCACGTTGCTACATGCCCCGCTCGAATAGCATCCTACTGAGCTTCGATTTTTCCGCTAATTATCAAACCGTCTGGGCGTGTCCGTAACGACAAGTGGCGCGATGGCTTTGGTCCACCCTCACAACGCACCCTATGGAACATAACCAAACCCGCGTTAAACCCAACCCTGGCGCGGGAAAGACTCATCTACAATCGCGGCGCACACACCGCCAACACATCGAAACGCTGGGGAAAAACCCTCGATGGAAGCAATAGCCCGTTATTTGGCGCCAGCCGAAGCACGGAATCCCGCTCTTTATTTTGCTTCGTTTTGCGCCTTTGTGTCCTTGCGCCTTTGCCTTGTATCGTCCATTGACAACACCTTGCCGGCATTCAGCGAATCAATCAAGCGTCGCAGCTTGCCCATGCTGCGCCGATCGAAGGCAAAAACGAGTCGTGTAAGATGTTTCAGTTCTGGCTCGTCTTCTTCGGCTGGCAGCGGGCCGCTCAGCTCGAATTTTCCTTCAACAAGAATGTCAGCAAAGTGGATATTGATCTGATCGAGTAACTCATCGGAAATCGGCTCGTTGAGCCTCAAAACGAGCTTACCAGGCACGTAGCGCATGCTATGGTAGATGCGGTAAAACCCTACGATTTCTTCTACAGCCTCTTCGTATCGATCAGTCAACCGATAAAGGAAGCGATCTTCCGGGTTTATCATTTGCTGCGCCAACACATGGTCGCAGAAGAAAGCGTCGAGTGCTCTCCAATAGGTTCCTCCCGGTGCATCCAATAGTACCAGGGGTACCATGTCGCGTTTGCCAGTTTGGAGCAAGGTGAGTACTTCCAGGGCTTCGTCCAGAGTACCGAACCCACCGGGCAGGCAGACCACGGCATCGCACTCTTTGACGAACATCAACTTCCGTGTGAAGAAGTACTTCATATGGACGAGTTTCCTGTCTCCCGCAATTACCGCGTTGGCAGCTTGCTCGAAGGGCAGCAGAATATTCAATCCCATGGACTTGTCGCGGCCCGCACCGCGATGTCCGGCCTCCATAATGCCGCTGGCTGCTCCGGTAACTACCAGCCAGTCGAGTTCCGCCATCGCACGGCCCAAGGCCATCGCTTGTACATAGGCCGGCTCGTCCGGGCGCGTACGTGCCGAGCCGAAGATGCTCACCTTGCGCGTCGGTCGGTAAGGAGCAAACACCTTGAATGCGTAGCGCAACTCACGCAGCGCGCGGCTGACGATTTTTAGGTCGCCGCGCGATGAGCCATCTTGAGCAAACTTATCGGCTGCCTCCTTGATACGCTCGACCAAATCATCAATCCGATGCGTTTCATCGGGCAAGGGTTCAAATTTCTTCGCCGTGGCGCGCCACGAGAACACAGTGGTTTCCGGAGAATTCTCTGCTGCTTTCACTTGATGCATCTTCCCAACCTATTCCAAAGTTTCTGATCCACGCTTCCTGGGCAAAAACCGTTGCGTTATGCCTAGCCGATTAGCCGCGATCCGACAGCGGCTCTGTTGCCGGACCACGTATTTATATTTTAGTTGGCCCTTCCAGTGGACCCCTTACGCTGTTTAACAGTTGGTTAAAAAAAGAACCCGGCGTACGACGCCGGGTACTTCGCGGTCGATGGGTTGAGCCATCCGTCGACTAGGCATGCGGCCGGCGATATTCCCGATACGCCATCAACACCTCGTACAGATCGCTGGAAATGATAACTCGATCCTCGTCGAAATCGCGCAGCCAACTCCGCCGGTACCGGATCGCATCGGCAAGAATCGGCAAAATATCTCCCCAGCGCAACTCAACGGTGTGCCGAGGTTCCCCGTCTGTCGGGTGCGCATCAAGCGATTCGGAGCTCGGGCCGTGGTAGACCCGCAGCCGTGAAGATCCCATACAGAAAAACTCCCTCCCTGAACGTGCAGCATCCCTCTTCCCGACCTCAATCGGGCACACTCCTGGGGACACGGTCCCCTGTCTGCTATAAATTCGGTTGACTTTTCGCCACACTTGAACGAATCCTCGCCATGGTCGCTATTGATTGGTTGCATCTCGGCTCGAATTTTACCATTTTGTGCATGTTAAAGGGCCTGGCAGAGCTGGTCAAAAAGCGGGTACCGTATTTTTTTCTGAGTTCTTGAATAACTGCCCCAAGAATGGCCGCTTCGCTTGTCGCTTTGCGTATGGCGACCCGGCGCCTGGGCATTAAAAAGCTCTCAATCTGGCACACCGTTCTTAACGGGCACGAGCCGAACCGTGTTAAGTTTCGACCTAGTATGCCGACGTGTGGGCGCTTCGAAGTTTCGTGACTTTTGTGAGTTCGCCATTTTTAGGGAGCATCGCACTCGATCCAGCGGCGCCAGTAAACAGCCATTTCTGCATCGTTACGGGCCTCATAAAAACTTGCAATATTTTCTAAGGCATCCTTCAAGAAAAATGCTGCCTCCGCGGGGATTACTTGTCGCCGCTGGAGCAGTCCCCTGGTTCCGTCAACTAAATAGGATTCGGCTTCGGCCAATCGATCGAGCCGGGCCAAAGCCGTGCCAAGTAGCGCCATGGTGTTGTACGTCGACCAACTGTCCGGCTCGCAAGTCAAGCGATACTCGAGTGCGCGCCTCAAATAGGGTTCGGCCGCCGCGGGCCGTCGAGCCTCCAGCAACCTCCATCCGGCAGTCGCAAGGTGTCGAGCTCGTTCGGCAAGCGGTAAGCGAGCGTCGATCTCGTAGGCGTTTGTCACCTCTTTCCAGAGCCGCTCTGCCAAATCGCCGTCGGTCGGAACACTGGCCATCGTGGCCCAATTCCAGAGCCAGTTTAACGTGTGCGGGTGGTTGGCTCCTAGCGCGATGCGGCTGAGCACCACCACCTCTTCCATCACCCGCATGGCCTGCGCGCGGTCCCCCGCACTATGGTAAGCCATAGCCAAGTTATTGGCGGTCGTGAGGGTCTCAAGATGCGTTGCCCCGAACTTTTCGCGCCGATACCGATACGTCTCTTCTAGCAGCGGCACAGCCTGCCCATACATTCCTAAATCACACGTCACGACTGCCACATTGTTCATGACTGTCCATGTGTCCGGGTGTTGACTGCCCAACGTCTGGCGGCGCCGCGCCAAAACGTCTTGCCAAAGATCGAGCGCTTCGTTTAACCGATTCTCGTCGTAGTCAATCGACGCTAGGTTGTTCTGTATGCTCAGTGTCAATGGGTGGTTGGCCCCCAGATGTGCCAGAGCCCGACTCCTTAACTCAGAAAGAAGTTTTTGAGCTTCCGGGAGCTTTCCTGCCGAATGATAGGCCTCGGCCAAGTTGTTGCCCGCAACCAAAGTATCCAAATGATTGTCGCCTTTCTGTCGCTGGAGATGCTCGAATACCCGACCAAACGCCCGGCATGCCTCGTCGTATTGGCCCATCTCGAGGGCAAGAGCAGCTAGGCTGTTGCAAGCGCGTAGCGCGGCCCCATCTTCGGTTCCCAAATGACGTTCAAAGAATAAACGGGATTCTTCTAATAACTGCCTGGCCCGCTGGAGATCACCCGCGTGGTGGTAAGCCTCGGCCAGGTCATATCGCACACGCCATGTATCCAGATGATCGGCACCTAAAGTGTTTTGGTAGAGACCAACGGCCCGCTCCAAGGGTGTGATTGCATCCTTTGCGTATCCGAGGCCAATGAGGGCTTGCCCCAACTGTTGTTCTAACGCAGCGGTCGTAGTGGGTGACACGTCCGCGTAAGTATCGATTCTTTGGATGGCACCCAACAGCCCTCGAGCCATCCGGGCGGACAAGGGTTCCTCCTGAACTGCGGCTCTCCCCGGATCCGCGTAGCGAAACACATCAGCCAAAATTTCGGTAGTCTGCTCCAGATGTGCCAATCGAGTAGCCGCGCGCCTCTCTGCCTGACTTACCCACCATGCTAACCCGCTACTGAGCAATGTAGTCACCACGAGCGTCACTGCCAGGATACTCCACAACTGCCGCCGTCGTATTTGTTCACGGACCTGTCATTCGACTTCCCGCCGACGGAGTTCAGCCAACCGCAGGCGTTCCTCCGCCTGCTGGCGTAAGTACCCAACTCGCTGGGCTACCACCGAAGCATCTGCTGGCCGAGCGTCAGGACTTGGGCTCAAACACCACTTCGCCAACTCAATCCATTCGCCATCGGCTCCTGAAGCGTCCAATCGATTCCAGGCGTCTGTAAGATCGGCACTGCGTGCGTGAGAAGCTATCTGTTCTGGCTGCGTGGCACAGTAGGCCGGCCTGCCGGTGAGTATTTCGCAGAGTATGGCCCCTAAGCCAAACACGTCGCTTCGAGTACCGACGTTGCACGACTCGGCCCGTGCCTGTTCCGGTGCCATGTACGCCCACGTGCCGACGACCGCCCCCGCGTCGGTGACTTCTGGAACCCGCGCGCTGGAGACGTTGACCGAGATTTCCGGCGCCTGTGGTGTGCCTAATTCCTTGGCCAGCCCCCAGTCCATGACTTGTACTTCACCGAACGGCCCCACCATGATGTTCGACCGTTTCAAGTCTCGGTGGACAACACCGCGCGCGTGGGCAAACGCAACCGTGTGACAGATTTGCTCAAAGATCGATAAATAATACCCGAATTGGTCACCCGGGTCGGTTCGACCTCGCAGCTTCGATTGGAGCGTTTGGCCTTCGATCAACTTCATGGCGACGAAGGGTGTACCGTTGGGAAGTTCCCCTAACTGATACACTGGAGGTATACCAGGGTGTTGCAATCGGGCCGTTACCTGGGCTTCCAAAAAGAAGCGCCGCTTTGCTGAGGATGAAGCCACCAAATCAGGCCGGATGAGCTTCACCGCGACGGGACGTTGTAGGATTCCATCAAAAGCCCAATAGATGCGCCCCATCCCGCCCTCACCAATGCACGCTTCGAGTTGATAACCACTAAAACCGGCTATTAGAGAAGACTCGTCTGACAACTCAACCCCGCACTGAGTCGACCCTAGTGCCGACCGCAATCGCCGGATTAATAACTCCGAGCGACTCGAAAGATCTTGCAAAATGGCCAGACACACATCGCACTGTGCGACATGCGCTTCGACCTCATCGTTTGAATCGCTGGCAAGCATGCCTGCTGCAAATTGGGCCAAAAGATGGCGGTCCCCGCAAAAAGAATCGGTCATCGCGCCGTCCTTCGGAACTGAATAGCCACATTTGTGAATCGTGCCAATCCCCTATTCTAGGAGTGCTTCCGTTTTGGCACAATCCGTACAACTACAACGTAGGAGTAGATGTAGTTGAAGTGGTGGTCAGGTCCATAAAGAACTGCCGCCTTATGGGATGGGAAAACTTGCGGAGCTATCGGATGTCGGATCAATATTTATTAGCGCTGGAAACGACGTGCGATGAAACGGCTGCCGCCGTTGTTCGTGACGACCTCGTGGTATTAGGATCCGTTGTCGCCTCACAGGACTCGCTCCATGAGCGATATGCCGGGGTAGTGCCTGAGATTGCTGCACGAGCGCATTTGGAACGACTCTTGCCAGTGTTGCACGAAACGTTGCGGCGTGCCGAGATCGGCTGGGACGAACTAGCAGCGATCGCCGTTGCGACGACGCCCGGCCTTGCCGGTTCGTTACTGGTTGGTTTGATGGCCGCCAAGACATTATGTTTTGTTTTGGGCAAGCCGCTATTGGCTGTCAATCATTTACAAGCGCATATCTATGCATGCCGCATCGCGGCGGGCCGCGACATATTTCCGTGTATAGGACTTGTCGTGAGCGGAGGTCATACCAGTCTTTACCGATGCCGCGATCCGTTAGAGTTCCACTGGTTGGGAGGTACGATCGACGATGCGGCTGGCGAAGCGTTTGATAAGGTGGCTGCTATGCTCGGATTGCCTTATCCGGGCGGTCCCTCTTTAGCGCGGGTCGCCGAACAAGGACAACCCGGGCGATTTCGCTTCCCGCGCCCGATGTTGCATGACGAGGAACGATTGGACTTCAGTTTCAGCGGCTTAAAAACCGCCGTGCGGTACGCGATTGCTGGTCCGGGGCGCGTCGACTTTAACAACCTGAACCTGGATCCCCAACTAGTAGCCGACGTGGCGGCCGAGTTTCAGGAAGCCGTGGTCGATTGCCTGGTAGGCAAATCGCTTCTTGCCTTACAAAAGACCGGCCTCAAACGCCTCTGCCTCGGCGGAGGCGTGGCTGCAAATCGGCGGCTCCGTTGCCGGTTGCAAGAAGCCTGTAGGGAACGAAGTGTCGAACTTTGGATCGCCCCTCCCGAATTGTGCACGGACAATGCTGTAATGGGTGCCATCGCATGGGAACGATATCGAGCGGGACTGTTCGAACGGCTGGATAAAGATATTCAACCGGGGCTGGTGCGACCCGGGGGATTTAAGCGTCTAAGATAAAGCACCCGACGCTCGCTGAGCTCTGAACCGTTAGAATACAATGCAACTCGAGAACGGCACGCGTTTACGCTAGCGCAACACGATGACTATTCACACGACAAGGGCTCAGAATGGTACGTTTTCTCCACACAGCCGACTGGCAAATCGGCATGAGAGCTGCTCGGTTAGGTCCAATCGCTAGCCGCGTTCGGCAAGAGCGGTTGTCCGCTGCTGAACGCGTCGTCCGACTGGCTGAGGAGAATGTGGTCGATTTTGTGATCGTAGCGGGTGATACGTTCGAGCATAACGCGGTGGAACGGTCTTTGGTCCAACGCGTGGCCGATATACTGGGCCGTTGTCCCCGACCGGTTTTCCTTATCCCAGGTAACCACGACCCAGCCGAACCCGGCTGCGTTTGGCACCATCCTGCCTGGCGAACGTATGACAATCTCTGCGTGTTTACGGATCCTGTCCCCAAAGAGGTCAACGACTGCGTGCTGTACCCTTGCCCGGTAACCGACAAATTTTCTCGGCGCGATCCGACCCTGTGGATCGAGCACCGCTCTGGTCAAAAAATCGGAATTGGGATTGCACACGGTTCGATCCAAGGATTGGCTGACGATCCGACGTTGCCCCTTGCACCAGACGCCGCTGTGCGGTCAGGTCTGGATTATTTGGCGCTAGGTCACTGGCATTCGGTGCTTACGTTTCCCGAACCGGATGGGGCAATACGCATGGCCTACTGCGGTACACACGAGCCCACTGCGTTCGGCGAGCGGCAGAGTGGCAACGTGCTCTTGGTGGCAATCACCGATCCGGGGGCGGTACCTGAAGTCGAGATTATTGCCACGGGAGGCTTGCGTTGGTGCCAAGAGGAGCGCACGATTCGTGACGAGCAGGATCTTGAACGGCTACTAGCCGACGTTGACCGTTGGCCAGAACCGCAAAACACTCTGTTGTCGTTACGTGTTGCTGGGCTGCTCGTTCCGGCGGCCAGCGCGCTACTGGATAGGTTGCGCGAATTGCTCGAAGCACGGTTTCTTTGGAGCGAACTGGACACGAGTGCTTTGCGTCCGGCACCGGAGGACCATCGCTGGATCGAGCAGTTGCCGCCAGGAATGATTCGCGAAGTCGCGGCCCAACTTTTAAGATACGCCGATCCAAGCGCAGTTGAGCGACCGGAGGGTGTAACGGCGGAAGTGGCCGCCTTGGCACTGTCGGAACTGTATCGCTTCATAGGTGAGGCTCCCCGATGATACTCGAATCGATCATGGTTGAAGCGTGGCGATGTTTTCGCGATCGGGTCGAATTGGCTGATTTCAGCGAACGGATCAATGTGATTTTCGGCCCAAACGGCTCGGGCAAATCCTCCTTGATGCTGGCACTGGTGCGCGGATTGTTCGATAACCATTCGGTGGTGGGGCATGCCGTCGAACAGCTTCGTCCCTGGGGGCGCAGTTTATCGCCACGAGTCACCATTCAGTTCGCGCACGAAGGCAACCGCTACCGACTGCATAAACAATTCTTGACGGGGGCGTATTCGCGCTTGGAGCGCTTCGAGGACAACCGGTTTGTGGGATTGGCCGAAGGACGTTTTGCCGACGAATTCGTGCGCAGGCTTTTAGAAGGAGAGTCTCCGGGACGGGGGCTTACCGACCAGCGGCATTGGGGGTTGGCTCAGATTCTCTGGACTCCGCAGGGCCAGTTACCCTTGGAACACGTTTCGCAGAGCACGGTGCGTGCTATTCGCCAGGCGCTCGGTGTTCAGCTGAGTGCAGATGCCGGACCGATCGAAAACAGAATTCGCGAGGAGTTTGATCGGTATTTTACGTCCACGGGCCGCTACCGCACCGGTGCGCAAGCTCCGCCCATCACGCGTTGGCAACGGGAACGGGAAACCAAACAACAAGCTCGCTCGGAACTACAAGCGCAACTGGAACGTTTTGAAGCCGTAAGTCGCCAGATCCGCGACCAAACCGCCATATTGAAGCAACAGGAACACGACATTGCGCACCTGGAACGGACTCTGGAACAGGAGCGTGAAAAAGCGCGCCAATACCAGGAACTGGAGCATCTCCGCAAACTAAAGGAAATACAACTACGTGCCAGCGAAGAGGAATACCTTCGCGTACACGACCAGTTGGAGCAGATTCGCCGGGCGCAAAGCGAGTGGCAGGAGGCAGAACGTCAGCGGCAACAATTGAACGCCGCGTTACCCGAGGCCCAATCTCGAGTAACTCGCTACGAGCAACGCACGTCACAAGCGCAACAAGAGCTGGCAGCCATCCGCCTGGAACGTCCCAAGGTCCAGGCGGCTCGACGTCGAGCGCAACGGGCTGCCGAGTTTCGCACGCTCACGAGCCAGCGCGAGCATCTCGATGCCAAAATCGCGCACCTGGAAGATCTCTTTGCCAAACGGCAAACGATCCTGGAACAACTGCAAAACTTGGTGGCTCCGGACGAAGAACGATTCCACCGCATCCGCTCGGCCATCGAAGAACGCGACCGACTACGCCTCCAACTCGATCAATCAGTAATCACCTTGCACTTGGTTCCAGAAAGAGCATTCGAGTTGCAGGTACTCAAAGGAGAAACGCCAGGTTCCATGCGTGCCGAACCGAATGCTCCAGCCATCATCCGCGGCGCACCGGATGTTGCGGTACAACTGCCGGGAATTGGTTACCTGGAAGCAACCGGCCCAACTACGGATATAACCGGGCTTCGCGAAGCGTACCAAGAGCGGTGCCGGACAGTGGAAGAGCTCATGGCCCCATATCGGACGACCAGTCTGGCTGAACTTCAACGCCTGTACGAGGTGCGACGCGCTTTGCAACAGAACTTGCGGGAATTGGATATTCAATTGAATACTCTTTTGGAGAGCAAACGCCTGGAACAATGGCATCAGGAGCAGAGTTCGGTGCGGCAACAACTGCTTGAGCTGCTTGCAGAATTCCCCGATTGGCAGCAAGCTGCACCGGATCCGCAACAATTGCAGCAGGATGCGGACAATTTCGAACGCCAGTTCGTGGAACGCGTCGAGCAGGCAGAAAGACAGTGGGACGAGTTTCAGCGTTCGTTGCAGGCCGCACAACAGCAATTCTTGCTGCAGCAGACACAACTGCAAAGCCTCGAGGACCAACTGGTCGCTGCCCAATCCCGACTCGAGGTACTCCGCCAAGATGGGTTAACCGACGAACAGCGAACACGTAAATGCCAACAACTGGCCTTGCAGGCCGATGCAGCTCGAGGCGAGCTCCACGAAGTCGAATTGCAGTTGCAGCAGTTCGGCTCGGATCCTCGACAGGCCGTCGCAACTCTCGAACAACAGCTCCAGCGTCTGCGCGAAAGCCAGCAGTCCTCCCGCGATCAGTTGCAGCGCTTAGAAGGTGCGATCGCCACCCTCTCGGAACAGGCACCGTATAGCGCCCTGGCCGATTTGGACGAGGAAATCCAGCAACTCGAACGCCAGATTCAGCAAGAAGAACGTAGGGCTAAAGCAATCCACCTCTTGTACTCCGTCATGATGCACGTACGCGAGAATACCATGGCCGCAATCGTGGCACCGATCGAGAATCGCGCGATGCACACGTTAAGACGCATTGTGGGATCGCGCTTCGAACGCCTTCAATTCGGCGAACAAATGATTCCGACAGCCGTGATTCCCTCGACCAGCAATGATGCTGTAGACCTGGATCAAATTTCCGGTGGCGAAAAGGAGCAACTCTTTTTTGCCGTTCGCCTTGCACTGGCCGAAATTGCTTTTCCACGCGGCCGGCATCTTGTCGTGTTGGACGATGTATTCACCTACACGGACGCATCGCGACTGGCTCGTGTTCAGGCGGTGCTTGAAGAAGCCTCAGACCGTTTCCAAATCGTCCTGCTCACCTGTCACCCCGAACGCTACTTCGGACTTCGCGATGCTCGGATCTTCGATTTGGAAACACTCGCAGCGGCTCACAACATTTAAGGCAAAGGCTCAAGAAAAACAAAAATAAGATCTGACACGATGCGGTGTTGTTTCAGCGAATAATCTTGGGCGTCACCCTGCCTGCTGGACCTGAAAAAAGCACGACTGTCGTCCCAGCCAGTCGTGCCAGCCAACGGTATGCCGAACACTTTTTCGTTGCAAGACCACGGCAACCAACTTTCTGGGACCGGTGTTCCCGGACCCTGCCGTGTAAAGCCTGTCGGGGTCCGTGTTCCAGCCCCTCGGTTAGGGGAAATTCCATGGAGTATCCCTGCGGGTGCATAAGCGCGGGTGGAGCTGGCGCTCGATTTGAATTTACGTTGAAGCCAAGTGGCTCGCAGAGCGACGCCGAGAAAAGAGACGCAAGCCGCTCGTCATAAGCGGCTTCAATGGAATCGGTTGCGCTGAGCTAGAACGTGTCTAAGCCAGTAGAACGTTTCGGGTGTTCGAACCACACGTGTAACGTTGAGAGCCGGCCAGGCCCTTAACGATCAACTCGTTATATGTATATATGTACACTAAACGGCCGTTGCAGCCGCATCGAACACCCAAGGAGACCCGATGTCCCGACATGATGCAGCGTATCGCACGTTGTTTACCCATCCGCGGTTGGTGCAAGACTTGCTAGTAGGTCTCGTCGACCAACCTTGGGTACGGGAATAGGGTTTTGGTACCCTCGTCCCGATACGTACACGATTTGTCACACGGCAACTAGGAATTTTCGGGGCTGACCAAGTTTGGCAAGTCGTACATCGGCCGTCGGGGCGCGCCATCTACGTATTGCTGGAGTTTCAGTCCCGCGTCGATCCGCCGATGCCCCTGCGGATGGTCAATTACGCGGTGCTCTTGAAGTTCGATCGGGTGCAGGATCTTCGCTTGCGTCACGAGGGCTTAGCGACGGTTGCCCCGATGGTGATCTACCGAGGTCGACGGCCATGGAATGCCGCGACCGATTTTCGGCTGCTGCACGGTGAGGTGCCTGAATCGTTGCTGAGCTATGTACCGAGTTAAAAATACGGCCAGCCGGATATTCAGGCGACGCCGCTTGGCAGTTTGCCCAGC
>CAYRMD010000056.1:0-36192 GCA_964425225.1 uncultured Pirellulaceae bacterium
ACTATCCATCGAGCCAATACGCTCGTTTACCGCCAGTTGATCAGAGGTTCCTTAACGCAAAGGCGCAGAGGCGCGGAAGGGAAAAAAAGTAAACGGGCAAGCCCCGCAGCCGATTTAGCGAAGAATCCTTTTGCCCAAGGTCGCTACCTGCAAGGGTCACCGACGACCATCATGCCGCGGGGCAAGTTAGCCAGTATCATCAAAAAAAGCAGGTGTGCGAAGAATTCGTGACCGAGCTGCTACTGAATCTTGCTAAGTCTCTTCTTTTCTTTAGGGCGTCTTTGCTCCTCTGCGTCCAATCCTGAAACCCATGAAATCGGATGTCGAACCTGCATCACAACTGAGTATTCGGCGAGAACAACTCAGCTACAATCAAGACGCACACACGTAGAGACTTGTGGTCTAACGGCATAATAATCCCTATCGAGCCGTCCGTGAACGAGTCGAGTGTGAGACGGCAACCCAGAGTGACAAGCCAAAGCCGTCTGGTAAGCAGTTCGTGCCGAGCGAAACGCCTGGCGGGCTCTCCCCACGAGGACAATCAACGACTTTTGCTTCGCCAGCCTTTGTCGTCCAGAACCAGTAAAGCTTTTTGGCCTTCGGAGGGGTCACGACCGCTGACCGCACCGTCGTTTGCCGAAGTTTTCGTCACCGCAGTTGTTTGTGAGTTGAGGCGTGTCCAAGCAGCATATTCCACAGGCTTGGCTCCTGCCGGCCTCGCATCCTGCCTGACTGACGGCTGCGGGGCGAGTTCTGCGGTGCGATCACGCGGGTTCATCAGCCGTGGAGGCACCTTTTGCAATTCACGTACTGCGCGCGGGTCCGGAATGGGTCGCAATTGGAATTGCGTATCGGGGTCCGGTCCCGGCGGCATTGCAACTTCAGTGTCTGGTCGCGTTCCGCTCGAGGAGGCGGAACCGGACGACCTGACCGACGGGCTGCGGCTCGCACGCTCCGGTGTTTCGCGTTCGCCGTTCCATGCAGACATTGTCTCACTCGCCAAAGCACCACCACTCGATCCGTATGATCGCCCACTGTGACGGGACGCCGAACCTTGGGGCGACGGCGGATGTTGATATTGGCTCGGATCCAAACTCGGCGGCATATCGGCCGGTTCACGCATCGGCGAACCGCCAGGGGAACCTGGAGCGCCGCTTGGCATCGAGGGCTGCAGCGTTCCAGGGGCCGTCCCGCCATAACCCTGCCCACTAGGAATAGCGGTACTGGGAGCCGTCGGCGGGATCAGTGCCCCCGGCGCAGTGGGCGGGGAAATGGTAGTAGTAGACGGCGCGGTCGGCGTCGCAATCGGAGGACACACCGTAAGTGCCGCGGGGGCTTGGACCGTAGCATTACGCCGATGGCCGAAAAGCCTGGCGAAGAACCCGTCCGACGTACCGGTCGGCACTCGACGCGCTTGCCATGTGTACGTAACACACGGCACCATGACCGTCGTGGTCTGACCGGTGGCCGGGTCCACCGTCGTCGTCGACCGAAAACTTGTCACAGGAATACGGTACCAGATCGTCCGATAGGTTGTGCTCGGGGGTACAACGACCGGGACGGTTGGGGGCGCAGGCGAGACTACCGGACCCGTGGAAGCAAGATTCACAGCGCCCCCCGCACTGTAAACGACTTGCCCTTGCGGTGCGGCAACCGACGGGGTAGCTATAGTCGAGACAACTGCTGGGACCACCGGCGGTTGAGAAAGTACCATCGCTTGGCTTGGCACGGCCGACGGTGCAGCCGGGAAAGTTGTCATCGGCATAAAGCTGGTCACCGGAACAAACGTGGTAACTGGCTGATAGGTCGTCACCGGAACATATTGTGTGCCAACCGGAACATACTGGGTGGAACTTCGGCCGAAGAGCCGATCCCACCATGACGATTGGGCCAGCAACGGACGCGAGCATAGTAATCCGGCCAGTACCATAAAGCTCATTCGCACGAAGAGGAGTGTGCGACTAGTGACCGTCCCACCGAAATGCATCCGACGATTCTCCTTTGAAGGTCGCTAGGTCATCATGCGCCGCAACCGTCAACGAACAGCCAGTTTACGCCGCTAATGCGTGCCACGTTCCAGGCAGCGCAATACTCGTCCAACCTGGCGCGCTACCTATAAAACTTACGCTCTAAACAGTGCCAGGAAAAGTTGCGCTCGATCGACTAAGCTCAAGTTTTTTTCACCAAAGTCTCAGGATAACGGTCAGCCAAATGTGGCAAACGCCACAAATTACGTTTACTAGACAAGACGTAACGATTATTCCGATAGTTCTTTTGGTCATGTGTGCATTATATTTTCGGTTTAAACGCCCACACCATATCACCAACGGTCGGGGCAACCCTTGTGGTTGCCCCTTTTGGTCGTTGCGCCAGCGGTAACAACACCATTGGTGGTTGCCACATCGGTAATAACGCCGTCGGTCGTTGTGCCATCGGCAACAAGGCCATTGGTGGTCTAGCCATCGGAAAACGCGCGATAGGCGATTACCCCATTAACGGTTATCCCAATGGTGGTTGCCCCATGCGTAATCATCCCTTTGATGGTTGTCCCATGGGTGGTTGCGCGGTCATATGGGATAGGCGCCGGTTGGGTGGGAGCATGTTGTGTAGGCGCGTTGTCGAGTTACATGTGGCGTAGGCGGTCGGGCAGGGGCATGCCGGGCAGGCGGTTCGGTAGGCACATGTGAGGCGGGCAGACATGTGGGTCAGGCACAAGGCCCGCCCGTACAGCGGTAAATTCGGCACCTTGGGTATCAAGAATCCAAGATTCAAAACCCGCGCCCAAGCTGGCATTGCCCGAAGTTCCAGCGGTCGCTATAAGCGCGTTCTTCGCAAAAGCCTTTTGCTAGGAGAACCATCCAGCATGGGGTCCGGACCGGAAAGTTGGCGAACCTTTGGCGTAGTTGCTCTGTTGGCAACGCTGGTCATTTTCTTCAATTTGGGCGGCACGCGCTTGTGGGACCGTGATGAGCCGCGTAATGCGGGCTGTGCCTGGGAAATGCTCCAGCGAGGTGATTGGGTCGTGCCAACGTTCAATGGCCAGTTACGCGGGCACAAACCCGTGCTGCTTTATTGGTTGATTATGAGTGCCTACACGGTGTTCGGACGCACCGAGTGGGCCGCGCGTTTCTGGTCAGCCGCCGTATCGGTAGGCACGTGCTTATTGCTCGCCGACATGGTGCGGTGCTGGTTAGGCTGGAAAACGGCTGTGTGCGCCGGCCTGGTCCTGGCCACCTCACTTATGTTCGTAGTAGCCGCACGAGTAGCCACGCCGGATGCTTTGCTGATTTTCTTCGTAACCGCCGCATTGTGGTGCTTTACATGCTTTTATGTGGCATGCGAGCCGCTTGGCTGTGATGGACACTATACGTCCTTGACACAAAACTACCGCAAACGGTGGTCCCACTTCTTCTGCCTCGCCTTCTATGGACTCCTGGGATTAGCGGGCCTTTCCAAAGGACTCGTGGGAATTCTCTTGCCGTTGGCTATCGTGGGAACATTCCTTTGGATCGAGAATTTACGTGGCTATAACCGGACCAACTGCACTCGTAGTGCACGTTTTGTTGGTAGTTTCTTTTGCGCGGTTAAGTCGATGCGTCCGATACTAGGATGCATTATTATTTTGCTCGTAACCTCTCCCTGGTACGTGTGGGTAACACATCGAACCGACGGGGCATTCTTATACGAGTTTTTTTTTATACATCATTGGCAGCGAGCACGTAGCCCGATGGAGGGCCATTCGGGACCGTTGTACTACTATGTACCGGCTATGTTAGTCGGTCTATTCCCGTGGTCGATATTCTTTATCCCTACGATATTGCAAGTTTGGCGCATGAGGCGCGAAGAAGCTCATAAACGATTCATTGTGTTCTTCCTGTGCTGGATCCTGGTTTGGGTAGGAGCGTTTTCACTAGCGCAAACGAAATTACCAAGCTACATCACGCCCGTGTATCCAGCTTGTGCTGCTCTTGTTGCACTGTATCTTTCACAGTGGGAAGAAAAACGTGCGCGATGTGCAGAGTTTTGGATGCCCGCCGCTTTGGCCGTGTTAGCAGTGGTCGGGGGATTACTGGCCGTAGCTATCACTCTGGTGGCTCCACGGTATTTTCCAAGCGAGCACTGGTTGGGTGTAGTGGGTCTGATACCGTTGATTACCGCTGTTGTGAGTGGCTGGGGTTGGATAAGGCTAGGGCGTCGAGTCGTAATACCCACTTTGGTGGCAGGAGCTATGCTGTGGTGCCTCGGTTTATTTGGTTGGGCAGCCTCGCGAGTCGACCGCCATCGCCAGTTCGAGCAGATGTTGACCGAGCTAAACAAGCAGCACACCAACGCCCAATGGGCGACGCTCGATGTGCTCGAGCCAAGTTGGGTTTATTACTTGGGCAGCCCGATCCAAGTGTTCCACAGCAATACGGGTTCAAACGCAACAGTTCGAATCATAGAATTCTTACAATCGGACACCGAACATAGGCTCGTGGCTACCGCTACCCGTTACCGAGAACTTCAACCCCATCTATCTCCTGATGTACGAATGGTCGCAGAAGTGCCGTATTTCTTGAAAGACGAACGGCTCGTTATACTCCGCTCCATCCCGCGATCAGCCCAAACAACCGCGTCGCTGGAGTATCCGCCCCGTTAGAGCCGTCGCCCGCGTGCCGGCCTGGTCTTGTTAAGGTTAGCCATGGTCATGGCCGCTGACGCGGCCGTTGGAACCCAGTTGATAGCGTTGTTGTGTCACCGGGCACACGGGCGCCGTGTCCGGTAGATAATCGGGATGATTTTCTAGAAGTTCGAGCGAGTTAGGAGGTTCGCCATGGTCAAAATAATACCGCTCCGCTGCGGCATTGATTTCTGCTTGGTATTGATAACACGCTTGAATCTTGGCTCGAAGCGTACTTCCCCCTATCCGCGGTATGATAACGGCGGCCAGGATACCCAGGATCGTCACGACAGCCAGCAATTCCAATAATGAAAAGCCCATCGGCAGACGGTGTCTCGCAGCGTAGCATCCGTCCCGGTTCGGTTGGAAAAGCCCATAGCAGGCGCGCTGTTTATGTCGACTTCTGGTTAAGCAATTCATGCAGCAAGGGAATTACAAACCCGTAAAAATCGTGTTTGGGATTGACACCGCAGCTTTCCGCTCGAACAACGAACTGCCGGTCTACCAGATAAAACCCCGGTACTCGGTCACGATTCTGCGGCCCTACGATTGGGCCTTTAGCAGCCAATGTGATGGCATTCGGAAATCCCTCTAAACGAAAGTGTGTTTCCCACTGCTGGAGGTCTTCCACCGTGGGAGGCAATCCGTTTCGGTTGAAAATCACGAGGCGAACGTGGACCAATCGCAGGTCGCGAAGATCCACCGGCCCAAATTGATGGAGATAGTCTTGCAGGGATTTCAAATTGGTTTGGGGCGCTACGCTCTGGAATGGTCCGTAGGCGTGTCCACCAGCGAATGCAACACTGGCAGGTGAGCCGGTCGCAACAAGTTCCACAAGCAGGACTCGACCACGGAATTGACTGAGCCGAGTCAATCGTCCACGGGCGTCGAGCAGTAGCAGGTCGGGAAATGGTTTGCCAACTTGCGGCGGCCACTCGCAGCGCGGCGGACCGCGATGCACCACCCACGCGACTACTAGTTGTCTGGCGTTGTATAACCATTTCTCATAATAACGCCAGATTACCGCACCGGATACGCCTAACACCAAGCACAACAGCAGTGTCGCCCAGCGCTGGCGAAAACGCAGGCGCAGTAGTACGGCCAAAGCCGAGTATAACAGGCACAGGCCAAGCGGTGAGGAGATTCCCATCGAGCCAGCCCTCATTTGAAGTACCATGCGCAATAAGCCTAGCTCACGTGACTTGGCCCTACGCAAGCCAATGAGACAAGAGAATTAGCTGACGGCGTATCCCGTCCGGTTGTGGTACCTATTGGGGCGCGGCTGGAAGTAGCGGCTCAACAGATCGATGCAGCCGTTGTTACTGGTATCCATTAAACCGTAAGTACAGCAGACGCTGCCTGTATGGCATATTTCTGATACGTGCGTTCTACCGGACAGATCGTGTGTGCTTGTCGATGGCAGGTATGATTTGAACGAACTGTAGAAACTTCGCGGCGCAAAGCCGCTAAGACGCAGTGAATCGAGCGACGCTGGATGTGGTCTTCGTTGCGCCCATGCCTCTTAGCGCCTTTTGCTAAGTTACTCCCCACATTGAATACAACGCCCTTATTAGAAATCCTGCAGCCACCACGAATGGGCTCGCATTGGGTTAAGCGAAAATGGCTAACCTTCGCTAGGTACGCCAATCTAAGAAATTGTCTCACCTATAAGCAAGACGGATATACGGCTTGTTCGGTGTATTACGATCCGGCTCACTCTTTTCAGGAACCCAAGAAATCGGAATCATCTTGAAAGGTGGTGGCCGACTGAACCAACACGGTGCAAAGTTAGCCCTACGACACAACCGTTGGCAAAAAGAGATAGTCGAATTGCCCAAGAACGCACTCAACTTCGCAGGAGAAAAGCTTACCAAACCGGCACGTCCTTGTTGGGTTCGGTGCTTCGACGCGAGGTGTTCGCCCTGCGGTCAACGTCGGGAGTTACCCACTAAAACAGCCAGCCGGCATTCCAGGATGTTCGGGTCGCGCGCCATTTGGTACGCATCCTGACGGGCCACGAGCCCGGCCGCCACAAGTTCGGCGAGCGACTGTTCGAGCAACCGCATGCCGTCTTGGGCTGAGGTTTGGAGCACCGAGTAAATCTGATGAGGTTCCCCGCTACGAATCAAGTTTGCCACAGCAGGATTGACCCTGAGGATTTCCACGACGGGCACTCTTCCGTTACCACTACGGCGACGGAGTAAGCGTTGGGAAACCACGGCTCGCAAGACACGCGACAATTGGTCCCGGACGCTCGCTTGCTCCTCTGCCGGAAAAACGCTTATCATCCGGTCGATGACTCCTACCGCATCGGACGTATGGAGAGAGGTGAAAACCAAATGACCAGTTTCTGCGGCCGTAATTGCCGCGCGCATGGTTTCCACGTCGCGCATTTCACCCACTAATAGAACATCCGGATCTTCTCGCAAGGCTGATCGCACTGCCTCGGCAAAGCTGGGTACGTCGGTGTAGAGCTCGCGTTGGCGCACCAATCCCATTTGATGGTTATGCACATATTCGACGGGGTCCTCGATGGTGATGATATGGCACGGACGCGTGCAGTTAATTTGATGGAGTAGGGCAGCCAGCGTGGTGGATTTACCACTGCCGGTAGGCCCTGTAACGACAACCAAGCCGTCGTGGAAGTCCGCCAGGACACCGACCTCTTCTGGCAAGTTCAATTCGGCCAGGGTTTGGAACCGATCGTCGAGATACCGAAGCGCCATGGCCGTTCGCCCTCGCTCGCGAAACGCATTGACTCGAAAGCGATATCCGGTGGGAGTCGTGTAGGCCAAGTCAACGGTCTTCCTGCGACGAAATACTCTGGTTTGAGGCTTGGTCATCAGGCGGCGAGCCCACGCGTCGATAAGCGCGCCAGGGATCGTCAGGTCGCTTTGGGCCACCAATTGGGAATCGATCCGGTAATAAGGAAAACTATCGGCCGAAAGATGCAGATCGGAGGCTCGCAGTCGTACTGTCTGGTCCGCCAAGTCGTGAAACAGTTTCCAATTGGCGGACGTATCCACGTCGGCAAGCATCGTCATAGAAGTGCCCTTTTTTCGCGTTTTCCCACGCACCAACGGACCCCGGTTCCTTACTGCAACCGGAAGAACCGATCGAGGTGTGTTTGCGTTGGCACAGTTTCCGCTTTCGGCGGTAATCCAGCATTTTGATCCGAATTGGTTCCCGGATCGGACACCGCCTGCCTGGATTGTCGTCGGGGGTTGCGGGCCGACAGCTCCGTAGTATCGAGTGAGCTACCGACAATACGCGGCGTATTGGCCTGTGAAAGGACCGTCCTGGCCGCAGCCATTGGCTTTGTCGACCCACCAGGCGCATTGGCTTGGCGATCGGTTGGAGTCGAGAAGGGCGTAGGCGTAGGGCGCGGCAGCTCCGCCGCCAGGCGAGCTGTCGGTGGCGTCGAACGGTGAGACATGTCGGTTGGTTGTGCCGAACGCAACGCTGGGTCGGACGTTGATCGCGAATTGTCCAACGGCCGCGTCTCCAGCCGAATGGTTTCAATGCCAGAGTCTTGGACCTCCCGGCGCCAAGTGGTTGGCGAAGGTCCCGCATCGGAAGGACTCTGTGGATCGGATGGCCTGACCGGCTGGGGCTGGCCAGGTCCATTTTGTCCAGCGGCAGACGGCACCTGCTCAGCTCGAAAATCCCGGTTGCGGTACAGTGTAGGATCTTCGGGAGGAAAGCATCGTTCGCACGGCTCTTGACGCACTTGCTCCAACTCACACTTTCCGGCTTCGTAGCCCATGCGTTCCCTTGCCGTTCCAAAGGTATCCGGATCAATGATCGTCGGCGTTAAGAACACCAGCAGTTCGCTTTCCCGAATCTCATCGGACCGTTGTCGAAACAGATGCCCGATGAATTTGATATCCGCTAAATAGGGAACCGCTGATCGCTCGCGGACACGCCCGCGCTGACGCAAGCCTCCAATGACCAGCGTCTGATTGTTGGCTACCCGCACCACGGTTTGGGCTTCGCGCTTGGCGATGATTGGCTGATTGTCCTGTTCCGTGAAACCGGTAAGCACGCTAAAGCGGGGAGTGACGATCATATTGACCGTCGCATCCCTCGCGATGTGGGGTGTCACTTCCAGGGTAACGCCAGCTTCGCGGAATGCCGTTGTGCCGATAACGCCGCCCAAGGCACTTTCGGTCAACTGTTGATAGGGGATTTCGGTGACAATCGAGATCTTGGCTGATTCTTGGTCACTGACCACCACGGTGGGGTCGGCCAGTAAACGCGAGTTGCGTGAGCTGCGCAGGGCGTTGACGACTGCCGTTACATCGAAGTGCTGGCTAAGGCTCATGAAGGTCAACGCCCCGTGTACGGCATTGGCTCCGGGTGACGGGAGCGTAACAGCGTTGATAGAAAACAGATCTTGTGGGTTACCGTCGCTGGTCAGATTACGTCCTTTAACCGAATGGCTCCAGTTGATACCGATGTTTTCCAGATCGGTTAGGCTGGCGTCGAAGATCAACGCCGAAATCCGCACTTGACGTCGTGGAACATCCAGTTTTTCGACAGCCGCTACCAATCGCCGAATGTAGGGCGGCTGGTCGATCGCTACGATACGGTTTTCTTCTGCAATGGCCGAGACTTGTCCGTACGGACCCACGAGGGTGGCAAGTGCTTCGACCAGCGTGCTAGCGCGCACATATTGAGGGGCAAACAATGCCACTTCGAACTCTTCGGGCGGCAACGTAAGTTCCCCATTGCCGACACCCTGCCTAAACCCGGACGTTGCGCCCAGGGTCGTGCTGCTCGTGGTGTTTGCTGATACGTTTGGCAACGGAGGCGACGTGTCCGCTGGGGTGGGGAACGCTGGTGTGCCGAGCGGCTCGGGAGCCACCGGACCGCTCGGTGCGTTACTGGTCCTACTAGCATCACTCGAGGGTGGCGGTCCCTGAGGCTCGGATCGGGGAGCGGCAGGCTCGGTCGCTGCCGGTAGTTCAGGCTGTGCCGAAGTTTTTGCTGCGGCAGCTGCCGCGTCCAAGTCGGCGATCCGTGCGCGGATCAGTTCTAGTTGTTCGGCGCGGTCCACCACCAGCAACGTGTGAGATGAGGCAGCTGCCCGCACCTTGCCTTCCGGCGACAGCAGTACCTCGATGACACGCGCTGTTTCCTCAGCATCGGCATGTTGCAGCACAAAGGTAGCATATTGGAGCGGCGCAGCGTCCTTGGAACGATCGGAATTGGGGACCGTCGCTACACGCGATTGGTTCGTCTGACGCGCGGCTCGGTCCAACTCCGCCACCCGGGCCTTTACTACCTGGATGCGCTCCGGGTAATCGATTACCACAATCGCTTTGGACGAAGGAACAGCATGGGCCTTGCCATGGGGTGACAGCAAGAAGGCAATCACACCGGCCACCTCTTCGGGTGGGACATTTTCCACGGTGATCGTCTCTGCGACAAAAAGCGGCTTCAGCGCCCCCAAGTATTCCAGTTTCATTACCACCAAGCTGTCGCCGATCGCCAAGTAGCCGTAACCTTGTGAAGCCAATATCGAGTCGAGGATTTCGTGTAATGGGGCGTTGTTGTAAGCACCATTGACCGCCCCTTTAACGTCGTTGCCTACGACAATATTGACCCCCCAATTTTCTTGAATGGCGAAGAGTGCTTCGACAAGTGACGCATCCCGCAGGATCAACGTGCCACGTTGGCGCAGTTTGGCAAGAACCTGTTCACTCGGGGCAGGAGCTTGCGACACGGCAGTCTGAGCATGGCAAACGAAAGTCCGGCCGCAGAAAAAAAGTCCCAGGAGCAAAAGTTGGGCGAGCCATCCAACCCGCAGCATTGCCTCCGTTCTGTCGGATCTCATATATCCTCCATTGACATACGCGTTAGGAAGCTACCGGCAGATCCGCTCGCCGGGCCACATCCGACACCGGTCACGGCTCATTCGACGCTCATGCCGAGGGTGGCGATGTCGAGCGAGCCAGTTCGAACAATTCTAACTCCATTTCCATCACCACCAGTTCGTTGTCTTCGTCCGACCGTTGCAGGACAAAACTCGTACAATGTACAAGTCGGTCCTGTCGGCAGATTGCTTCGAGCAACCGCGCTAAGTTAGCCAGTGATCCGGTTACCGAGAGGCTCAAGGAGCGAGTTCGCAACAGGAAGGGTGTCCGTTCCAACTTTTCTCCGGTTGGACGTAATGCCAACGGATTATCGTCCTTGAACCACTCGCGCTGTCGCGGTTCGCCGACGCGGATCCGCCGCAATCCGCAACCACATTCGCGAACCAGCCCCACCAGTTCGTTACGGAACTGGAGGATGCGCTGGTCGTTCATGGAACGGCGCTCCAGCTCGGCTACGCGCCGCTCAACGTGCTGCATCCGGCCCTGGAGGGCTGTAAGCCGAGCGGCCGTTTCTTGTGCCCGTTCCAAACGCTTGGTCAGTTCCACCTTCTTTTGTGCTATGGCTTTGTAATCATCGACTGCCGGAAGCACGGCAACGACTGCCACCAGACAAGTAGCGATTATGACGAACCATTTTCGTCGGGGATGCTCCAGCAAATTCCGCAGGACCGTTTCCAACGATACGCGCGTCACGGCTGCACTCCTGTCGTAGGGGCCGTCGGAATTGTAACGGTTTGAGTAGTCGGAGCGTTCGGGATGGTTTTTTCGCGGCTTTGTGGTGTAGCACCAGGAACCCATCGGCCACTGACCTCGAAACGCACTGCCGGCCCCTGAAGCAGACTGGCCGGTTGCGTGCCTTCCAGAGCCACCTCGGCCATTTCGGGCATTTGGCGCAGGCGTCGCACGAACTCGAACACTCCGTCTTCGCTATGGCTGGCCCCCGCTATGCCGACGTGTGCGTGCCCATCTACCACTAGTCGCTCCAACCACACACCTTGTGGTAGAGACCGGCCTAGCAGGCCGACAATCTGGTCCCACCGTGGCCAGAAAAGGTGGGTTTGGATCTGCGTCAGGTTTTCAGTAGTGAGTCGAGCCAGGGTGATTTCTCGCTGAAGTTGTTGCCATTGGTTTTGCGCCGCCTGAAATCCAGCCAATTCGCGTTCCAGCTTTCTACAACCGATGCGATGATAGGCCGAGCCGGCCAAAACACATACGGCGATGGCGGCCGCCGTAGCGGCAGGCCAGAACGTACGAACTAATTGGGGCAACAGCGGTCCGCGCGCCTTGGTGGACCACTGACTCATGAAGTCGGGGGCTAGCCGCGCGCTGTCCGCTTCCCGCAGCGCTAACCAGCGTCCCACACAGGCCGCGTATTCGGCCGAAAGCTCGTCGACGGGCATCTGCTGAAACTGTCGCGCTACTTCCGTTGGATCAAGTACCTGGACCTCCAGTTCAGACAACTGCGAGAACTGGTGGGCCACCGCACCGATGTCAGCCGGGGCTCCGCACAGAAACAACTTCGTCAGGCGGCCTTTGGCGAACCATAACCTGCGGTCCACAAATCGCTGGAGTCGTCTAAGATGCCGCCGCAGCGTTTCCGCAATGTGCGCTTTGGTGGCCGTTCCACCCGGCCGATAGTCCAAAAGGAGTTGTCCCCGGAAGCTAATCCCGAGGCCGACACCTCGCTGCGCCAGTTCGATAAATATTACCGGGGCATCATGATCCCATTTCAAGTTTCCGAGCAGACGCGCCAGAGCGATCATCGAGTGTTCGGCAGAAGCGACACGCAAGCCCGTGTTTTCCACGGCCTCAATCACGCTGCGCAATACCCGGCGATTGGCGACCGTTAACCAAACCACGTGATGTTTTGCGTCTAGAGCGCGTGCGGCTTGAGCGGCGACATTCTCACCCGTTCCGAGCGCCAAGTATTCCGAACAACGCTCTTCCAGGGCGCGTAACTCTCGCTCCACCTCGTTTTTCGTACCACTTACCACACGCGTCACACATAAGTCGCTACCCAAAATAAGTTGGACAGGTACTCCTTGAAGCTTCAGACCCGCAACCAGACCCTGAATGGCTTTGGTCAAGTGCGTCCACTGGGTAGCCTGTCGCACTGGAGCTGTCTCTTCCCGCCAAAGCACCGTCCCCGTGCGCACGGTACTACCCGGCTCGTCCGGCGTCGCTATCCACAAGCGCACACTCGACCCGGTCACTTCCAGGACCACTTGGTAGTTACGCCGCCGCGCTTTTGTTCGTGTATCCCACTTGACCCAGCGCATATCAGATCCCCACCGGCTTATCCACCCAGCTTAACCTTTGCCTCCAATCGACGGGTGACCGAGCCGGAACTACCCGTGCCGCGAATGAAAACCTCCCCACTGGTTCCATCGAGGATTTCTGCCTGATAGGTGAAGCCGGTACCCGGCGGGTACTCGGTGGCAGGAATCGTGCCGCGCCAAGCTGGGTCGCTCTCCAAGTAAGCAAGCCCATGGGCAATTCCGGCCTCCGCTAAATAGCGAGCCCGTTCATACGCCACCGTATTGTTCCACGCGGCGTATTGAATCATCTCGGTGTCAACAATCCAAATCACGATCGCCGTTGTCGCTGCCATGATAAACAGGGCAGTCATAAGGGCAGCGGCTCGAGCACGTTTGCAAAGTCGAACAGCCGAGCGACTGGCCCCGAATCGACATTCCCAGGGAATACCCATCGTCAGTCTTCGGCCTCGATGTAATTTGCGTTCGATCATGTTCTTACCACGCACGCATCATTACCCAGGATTGCACCGTTCGAAGACGATTCTTTTCGCCAGGCAGTCGCACACCGACGGTGATACGAAAACATTGCATATCCTTTGGGTCGGTAGCGGGAGTTCGTCCGTCGGCACGAAACGGCTCGACAACGAATGATTCAATATGTTCTGCCAGTACCTCATTCGGGCTACCTTTTCCGAACAGCAATGAGGACGACGAGCGGTCGTGGCGCCACGCGTACTGAGCTTGATTGGGCAAGCGTATGGTGATGTGTCCGTTGGCGTTCGCAGCATCGCTAGCCGAGACAACCGACTCTGCTTGTCGCACCCAGCGAACTACATGGCGCAGTGCTCCATAGGCTGATTCCAGTCGAGCCGTATCCTGCTCGTACGATTCCCACGCCAGGCGGGAGGTGCGCAGAATCAGCGCGACCGAGGTCATCAACAGTGTAAGTAACGTACTGGCGATGATCAGTTCCAGCAGTGTTAGCGCCGCATGACGCTTTTTATCTCGCCGCATTCTGATAACTCGCCGTTCGAGCTACTTTCGTTGCCAACTCCACTTTCGGCTCAGTGGGCTCCTGCGCTGCATTGCCGTTGCGATCATGCCAGACCAACACCCGCACAGCCATCAGTGCCGAGGGGATGCCGCCATCGACCACGGCGTCCGACTGGCGGATGATAAAACGTAGATCAGGACGCCCTTGCGAAGACAAGTCGCCGGTTGCACTCTCACTTTTCCATTCGGCCGCAGCGCGCACGATCTGCTGCTCGAGCAAACTGACGCAGCTCTGCACCAGGAGCTTACCGGTATCCAGTTCGCGGCTGACCCGAAGGCTATCGCGCATCAGTCGCAGAGCAGGCAGCAAAGCGATGGCGATCACTGTGCCGGCAGCAATCACTTCCAGGAGCGATTGCCCGCTCCGTCGCCGATAACCCCGAACAGCTGGGCAAATCGAATCGTGGAGGATGCACGAGCCGCGGCTGGATAACTTCATGGCTGGGAGATCCTTACCGCTCCGGTAACCGGGACTACGGTCAAAACCTTTTGCCGATTGGGACCGGAAAGCTGGACCCGATACGCCGCAACTGCTTCACCTTCGAAAGTGAACTCGAGCTCGTTGTGGGTGCTGGTGACCGTTACTTCCTTGTCAAGCCAAAATGGCCCGTCTACGGGTGTCGAGCCCGACGAACCACGGCGCATAAGCCGGTAGCCGGTGCGCCCCTCGGAACGCACCAACTCCACATAGTGGTTTTCGCCGGTCGTGATCGCCAGACGTTGGGCTCGCGATAGCTCCAGCGCCAAGCGCCGTGCCGCACCCTCGGAACCAAAGTCACCGAAAAAACTGCGACCATAGCGCCCTGCCGCTACGGAGGCAAACAGGCCGATCAAAGTAACGACGACGAGGAGTTCCAACAACGTCACCCCTCGTCGTCGATATGTGGAAGCCACGTCAATTCTCCAACCCAACCGTTAGCTAGAACCACACGTGTGGCACCATGCGGTCACTGAGCTCGATTGTTGGCGTCCAACGTGTACTTAGCACCGGTCAATGGATTTGTCGGAATGCCGTTCGGGAAATAATTCGGGTCGGATCCGATGTCGCTCAAGTCCTTAGCCGGATAGGTTCCTTTTTCGAAATACCAGCGCTCGACGGCCGAGTTAATCTCCGCCAGGTTCTGCTTGTGAGCGTTTTCTTTGGCCGTCTTCGACGAAACGCTAATACGCGGAATCACCACGACGGCGATGATCCCCAGAATGGTGACCACTGCCAGCAACTCGAGCAACGAAAACCCACCGCGTCGCCGACGTTCCTTTTGTGTACGCATCATCGACTTAGTCCTCACATAAAAACCAACCTTCGTTGCGCTTCGGCCTCCCGTGCCTGACCATGGAAACCTCCAAGAACAAGCACAACCTTTCCGATGAACTATAGGTCACGCCTGACAAACATGCGCGCTCCGTGCGAAGACGACCTCGCTGAAAGCCCACGAAATCACAAGCCATTTTGATGAGAAGATTCGATTCTAACCGTTGCACGGATTGCACATGACGTGCTGACCTTTCCCACCCGTGCGCTATTCCCCCAAGGTCAATGCGCATGCCCGACGACTTGACCGGTGGACGAATCCAACCGATACGCCGAGCCATCGACAGGGCATACAGGCAAGCCATCGGGAAAATACGTGGCGTCGCGCGCAATGTCCGACAAGTCGCTGGCCGGCCAACGTCCCGTGGCTTTGTACCACAATTGGGCCTGCACCTCGATCTGACCCCTGTAGACGTGGCACGATCGCTTTTTCGCTTCAAACGACTGTTTGCCGAATCTCGGCACGATTAGACCCGCTAGGATCCCGAGGATCACAACGACGGCTAACAATTCCAGGAACGACAAAGCTGTACGCCGGGAGCGGACACGATGTGCCATAGCTGAATCTCGGTTTTCAATGAGGTCCTTGGTTCAAGGCTCCGATCATGTCGAACATCGGTAAGTAGATCGCCAAAAGAATGCCGCCGATGCAGACAGCTAAACCGATAGTAAGCACCGGTTCGATGGTGCCAAGGAGTATCCCCGTGTAGCGGTTCAACTCGCGTTCCAGGTGTTTGCGAATGTCTTTAGTGGCCTTCGGCAAGGTGCCCGTTTTCTCCCCCACCAAAACGAGTTGATGAACAATCGGGGGAAACAAGTCGGCGTGGCGTTCTAATTCGGCGCTAAAGCGTTCACCACGAAGCACCGCCCCGTGCAGTTGCTCGACACTCTGGCGCACCGCCCGATTACCGATCGAACTTGCTGCCACGCGGAGAGCTTCGACGAGCGTAAAGCCCGCTTCCAAGAGATTACCTAAGACTTCAATGAACTGCAGCACCGCCAGATTGCGTAACCAATCACCCACAAGGGGTAGCCGCAACAACTGTGTGTCCATCCAAAAACGACCGCGGGGATCACGGCGAACGGCTACAATGCTCGCCACGCCCCCCACGATCGCCAATAACACCATCCAGCCGTATCGAGTTCCGTAGAAACCGACGGCAATTAAGAAGCGTGTAATCCAAGGCAGTTTTGCGCCCGATTCGGCATACGTTTTTTCGAAAGTTGGCACGACATAGAGCAACATGAATGTGACGGCCCCTGCGCCCAGCGTTACGAGCATGACGGGGTAGGCCAATTTTTTGAGAATTTGGCTCTTAATCGTATCGGCGTTTTCCAACTGTTGCGTGATACGTTGCAAGCTAAGCGGTAGGGTGCCGCTTCGCTCCCCAACGCGAATCTGGTTCAGTAGCAGTTCCGAGAACCCAGCACCGCAATGTGCTAATGCCGCCGAGAAAGTTTCGCCACTTTCCACTTTTTGCCGCACTGCTTCAAGCAGAGATTTGTACGCCTTGAGCGTCTTTTCTTGGGCAATGGTTTCCAAGGCTTTGGGAAGGCTAAGACCGTTTTCGACCAGTGTGCCAATGCTGCGGACGATGTAAATCAGATCGCGCCGGCGGATCGGTCGCGTTCGCGACTTGCCGAGACGTTGCGCCCTACTTGTCGATGTACCGAGCGATCGCAACCAGCTCGAGGCTCGCTCCAAGATCCGATTCCCGATTGCCATCTGATGGCCCTCGCACGCAGTAGGTCCCGATCAACTGGACAATTTGAAATAAACTTCTTCGAGTGTCGTACGACCTGCCATAGCTTGCTGCAGTCCGTTCCAAGCCAGTTCCTGCATGCCCTCGGCTACGGCCAGTTCGCGCAGTTTCCACGTGGGAAGTCCCTCCTCGATTGCTTTGACTAACTGAGGCGAGACAACTAGGATTTCATAAATGGGAATTCTTCCGACATAACCGGTACCACCACACTTTTTGCAGCCGCGGCCAGCAAAGAAGGTCGCATTTTCGGGAATCGGCCGGTCCTGGAACAGCAACTCCAACAAGCGCCGGTTGGGTTCGACCGGCTCCTTACAGTGAGGGCAGATACCGCGAAGCAAACGCTGGGCGTAGGCCGCCAGCAGCGCAGCGGCGATCTTGAAGCGGTCCACTCCCAAGTCGTTCAGGCGAGGAATCGCCCCCACCGCGTCGTTCGTGTGCAAAGTGCTGATCAATAAGTGGCCCGTCAAAGCCGCTTGTACGGCTGTGGTCGCCGTTTCATGATCACGGATTTCACCCACCAGGATCACGTCGGGGTCCTGACGCATTAAGTATTTCAACGCGTTCGCAAAACCTAGGCCGAACTCGTTGTTGGCCTGAACCTGATTGATTCCCGGAAGGCGAAACTCGACTGGATCTTCCACAGTGGAAATGTTGTAGAGAGTCGAGTCGATGTTGCTGAGCATCGTGTACATCGTGGTGGTTTTACCCGAGCCGGTGGGACCGGTGACCACAATCATGCCGTGAGGCTTGTCGATGAGCATTTTGGTGATTTCAATCTCGCGCTCCGTCATCCCTAAAGCCTCGAAGGTATACACGCGGTTATTCTCGTTCAGCACGCGCATGCAAACTTTTTCACCCCCCACGGTGGGGATGGTGCTTACCCGGAAACTTGCTCGCATTCCATCTTCCTCGATGGTCAAGTTTCCATCCTGAGGCTTGCGTTTCTCGGTGGTGTCCATATCCGCCATGACTTTAATTCTTCCGATAACCGCCTCTTCGGTATGTTTCGGAATGGTCATCACCTGCTGGAGATTTCCGTCGATGCGGTAGCGGACGCGCATTTCGGGCGTGTGGGGCTCTAGATGGATGTCGCTCGCTCCGGCATTGACCGCTCCCCAGAGTATGGATCGAACCAATCGCACGACGGGAGCCTCTTCGGTTTGCGGCTCCTTGGGCTCTTCGGGTATATTGCCGGCGGCGGCGGTTGCTCGGAGTTCGTTGAGCTTAATGTCGACAATCGTTTGGCGAGCCGCAATGCGTTCGTCGAAGCAAGCGTCAAGCGTTTCCAACAGATCGGTGTGGAGCGTCACTACGGGTTCGACACAGTAACCGGTGATCAGCTCGGCTTCACAGATCGCCTCGATGTCATCCGGCGCAACCATCGCCAGCGTTAAACAGCCGTCATGAGCTTCGATGGGGACCATCTGGCGCTCGCGCGCCAGGGATTCCGGTAACAGGCGTACAACCTGAGAATGAACCTGATCGGCGTGTACCCGTCGAAACGGCACCTCAAATTGTTCGGCGAGAGCTTCCCCCAACTGTTCGATGGTGATGATGCCACGGCTTAAGAGCAACGCGCCGAGCATCCCGCGGCGGCCCGCCTGGCTTGTCAGGCATTCATCTAATTCCTGCTGACTGATCCAGCCACGCCGCACCAGAATGTCGCCTAAACGGCCCGCCATAACATGCGTCTCCTCAACCGTTGGCCTTCGGTTCTAACATCGCCGCGTAACCGACACAGACGACGTGCGCACAGGGGGGCGGAACTTGCTGGGCCGATGGCCACAGCCGCTTTAAACGGTCATGTCACGCCGGCCACTGATTGTTCCAATAACTGCTCTACTTTTTTGTCCAGCACAACCGGATCATACGGCAGCACCAAGTAATCGCGGGCTCCGGCGCGAAATGCCTTTTGCACGGTGTCCAGTTCCGCGTCGGTGGACATGACCAAAACCGGTATGTGCGCTGCGGTTTCGTCTCGCCCCAATAGATCCAGAAGCCGCCACGCCTCCCCCTCCTCCAACCGTAAGTCCACGATCACTAAAACGGTCTTGCATTGCCGAAGCCGCTCGAGCACTTGATCTACTTCTTGAGAAACCTCGACCGCAAATCCCAGCAGTTGCAACCGAAACGAGGTCACCTCGCCTAAAACGCGATCGGTTGTCACGATTACGATTTGACCTACAGCATCCGTCATGGGCACTCTCATTCGTGTCGGGGATGGAGAACACCGTTAAGGATACCTTTCCACCCAAAGTTAGGTTGCGCTCCGGGACTGTCAAAACCCGCCCGGGGGCAACTACTGTCGTATTACGAGCATCCGTGTTCAATAGCCCTACCCACGAGCTTTCTGCACCCGTTCGTCGACACAATCGCGCTAATCCAATGCCTCGGACCGTGAGTCAAATCCCCTATTTTCAGCGCTACCATTCGTAGCGCCCTCGCGCCAGTGACAATTTGCTGGGGATCCACCATCTGTTTTTCAATCCGCCGCTAGAACCGAGCGGATAATTGCCTAGGGGAAGAACTGATGGGAGGAAGTTCGACTGCGAAAAACTGCACGACGGGACATGCTCCGTTAGATCACAGCATCCACAGCCAAGAACCGAGGCAGATGCGAAAGCAACGTCGAACGCCCGAGGAACTTCGATAATCAATCGATGACCGAATGCTTATTATGAAACGTTTCCGATTAATTGCCCTTTGGGCTGTAGCCGCCATCGCTGCGGTCGCCTTGGTCGGCTATCAGCTCATGGCCCCTCCACCGGATACAACGGCTATCGATAGTCAACCGGCTAGTTTTGCTGAACCAGTAAGTGAGCTGCCCGGTGTCGTCCCAACGGAGCAAAGCGTACTTCAGCAGCCAACTACCACACAAACTGCCGACCCCTCGTCGCCGCCGACAGGTAATACGGCAACCAATAACGATAACCCGGCCACCGCCCCATCATTCACTCTGTTTGCGCCGCCTAAGATCGAACCAGCAGTAGTTCGACAGACAGAATCCCGGGACGAAAACGAGACGGTGCGACTGATCGGTTTCGTTAAGGTCGACAAACTCAAAGCACTTCTTGTATTCAACGGTAAAATGCGTGCAATGGAAACCGGCGATGTTTATCGCCAGGTGGAGGTAGTGCAGATCGACCCGCCGCGCGTCACCTTGCAGCGCGGTCAGGAACGCTGGATCACCACCTTGTTCGATCAGCCTATCGTTCAGCAAGAAACACCATCTGCGTTGCGAGTTGAGAGCCCCCAGGTCACTGTAGGTACAAACTCCGGGCGATCCCCTTTTACGCCGCCGCACATGCGACAAAGCTTGGAAACAGACCAACTCGCTCCGTCAACAACGTCGCGGCTCCCAATCGTCACTCCCAATAGGGCATGGGACAGTGTTTCCGGTAATCTGCCTACTCCGCCAGGTATTAACGACCTACCCATTCCAGAACTCCCGAAAATTCCCCCTCTGCCAGGGCCACCTAAGCCCCAAGCGAGCCGTTAACGGAAAACTGCAGGGCAACTGGTGCGTCAATTCTGGGTGGCTATGTCAAATCCTTCCATTCAGGTCCCAATGATGGTGTGCTTACGCCGGAAAGCAACCGTTCCCCGAAAGCACTTTTGGTCAATAGGAGTAAAGGTACGTATCCGGCGAGCCTTCCTCATAACAGAGCCGCGATCCTAAGGGGCCCGCTAAAATAAGTTCAGGCCACCGCGCAAGCGCGTAAGGAAGGCCGGTCGGCGTATCGATCGCTTAGTTGTGCCTCCGCGTTTCTACTGTTCGTCCAAGTCCGCTTATGGACGTGCGTACCGCAACGGGCATCACTTACGGTTGGTCGGTTGTGGTGGACGGTCGCTTCGAGTAATGTCGTCCGCGGCTGGGCTGAACCCAATGATCGGTGGAGTGGGAGGTTCGCGTGGTGCACCAAAAAGAGGTACGCAACTTGTGATCGCGGGTAGGGGATTCGAATTCCGAAAGCGCACGTGAACCTGCCGTCATTGTCAGGTTACGCTATGGCGTTCGTTGCCGCGAACGGGAAGGTCCACTGAGGCATAAGTCCCGCTGATGGCTAAGCGAAATCTTCCCAATGCCAAGCCTGCAAGGAACACTCAACCTTCCCGCGTTTGGCGGTGCGTAGCGCGATGGCTCCTAAGTAGCTCGTTCCCAGCGCAAAGCGCGTTAGACGCCAGTGTTCGGGCGGACCGAAAGCTTCCGGGCACCGAAGCAACTGCCCACCGTGGGGAGTTGGCTCACAAGCAAAACTATCTAGAGGCGTGACCAGGCCAGTTCCTATAGCCTTAAGGAAGGCCTCCTTCATCGTCCAGAGGGCCAAGAAATGCTGTGCCTGTTTTGCTGAATCCAGTTTCCTGAGCCTGGAGACTTCCTCTGGTGCAAAATACCGATCCGCCAACGCCAAGTTCACTTTTCGATCGGCACGTTCCAGATCAATGCCCACATCTCCCTCGACAGTGCACCCGCAAACGACGGCGCCGGTCGTATGGGCTAAGTTGAAAAAGAGCGAGACCTCAGGTTCTCCCCACATGGGTTTACCATATCTTCCCCATTTGAATGGTATTTGGTGAGCTTCCCGACCGGAGAATTTGCTCAGCATAGCGCGCATGAGCGCCCGCCCGACCAGAAACTGCTGGCGAACGGTAGGCGATCCAAAGTGGGTCGCCGTGTCGAGCTCTTCGTCGCGCAACCAACAGCGCCAGCCAGACCAAGAGGCGTCGGGGGCTCCGTGCGTGTTGGCAAACCACACGGGAACCACGATAGTGTTTTCGGCACTCACCCCTCGGCTCCACATGGGCAGCTGCGGGAGCTCTCAGTTGCGCCTTTGCCTGAAGCGCACTCGCGGCAACGCAGGTTCGGTCGCCGCGTGCCCGCTCGGTCAAAAACAGATAGCCTAAGGTTACTCTACAATCGGAAGCTATCGGACTTCCACCCAGTTGACAACGCGTACTCCTGCTGCAAACGGATATTCGTAGGCGCCGATCTCCCACTTGCCGTATTTGGGACGGGTTAGACCAACGATATCGACATCCACCTTGCCCGGCATGTCTCGTCCTTGATTGATTGCCGCCGACGCGGCGCTGAGCGAAAAGTCGCCCGCTGCCGGATCCGTAAACGCAGGATTGCCGGTCACTTCCGCTTCTACCGAGAAAGTACCGGTCGATGGCACGCGGTAGCCAAATAATAGGTTATTCGCTCGGTACATCGAACCGTTCCCTGTTACCACGATCCCATAGTTGCCGCCTTGCGCAGCGACTATGGTGTTGATAAGTTGAGTCTGCCCTCCATGCTGGTAAATCCCGTATCCGGGGCATTGGCCAACCGTGCAATTCCAGATTTCTGCGGAAGTAGGTCGGTTCGGATTCTGGTAGACGTATGCCCCGTACCCGCTGTTGCCTAGGACCGTATTCCGGAGACGCAAGTTGTTTGCGTAGCTTATTACAGCCCATTGCCGATTGCCTTGAATGATCGTCCGGTCGATGGTCACCGTATCGCAATACGACGCAAGGATACCATGCTGCGCCTTGTCGCGATCGCCCAAGAAAATGGATTGTTCGACAACAAGGGGACCGTAGTAGCTGATCAAACCGTAACCGCCATAGCGTTCCACGCGGCAAGAGTTAACTCGCAACGCCGCCGGTGCACTAGCATCGGAATAATGGTAAAGAGCATATCCCGCACAATCACGCAGAACTAAGTGTTGAACGACAGGCGATCGGCGATCGGAACGGCTCCGGATATAGACTCCATGCCCGCATCGCTCCATTGGCGAATCGTTAGCCACGAGTGTGGCACCTTGAAGCACTGCTGCCCAAGAATTTATGTCCGACACAACACACTGATCCAGTACGACATTACAATCTACGGCATACAAGGCATATGCGCCGATCTTGGACAGATTCAATCGTTCCAGGCGACGCACGCCTTGGGGTTCGTCTCCGGCGACATATAACCCATAACCATTTCCGCTCAGCGAGCGGTTGTCTCCGAGAAAGGTAAGTTTGCCGTATTGCGCGACGGCGGCCCAGTACTGATTACCGTTAATAGTGGAATTGTCGATTAACAAATGAGTGTATGCGCCATAGGGCCCACCGTAATTGCGAAGTAGGCGGCTATTCACCACGCGAACCGTTGCGCGCGCATCCCAGGCAATCGACGGGTCATCATAAGCATAGACGGCATAGCCGCCCCTGATATCGCTTATCGTACAGTCCGACAAATCGACATTGCCCTGGTAGCAGTAAACTCCATAAGAACGACAAGCGCTGATATTCGTGTTTCGGATCCGATGGGTGCCCGGCCCGCCATTCTGTCTGTTGCAATAAATGTACATTCCGGCCCCGGAATCTGTGATGCTACAATCGCTTACTTCGACGTTGCCGTGATAGGACACAACCGACAAACTTCCATTTTTCGATAATTGACAGTTCTCCAACCGCAGCGTGTCGCGCGCCTGGGGATTGCCGGAATGATAAATTGCGTAGCCAGTGTTCTCCCGTATTTCAGCACCGCTAATGATCGGGCGGTAACGACTGGTGGAATTACTGTACACCAGCAAGCCGTGCGCATTGTTTACTATGGGCGTCTGCTTCGCAACCAAAGAACTGCCGCTCAGTGCTACCGCCCAACTTTTCATCCTCTCGATATGGCAGTTCTCTAGCTCAAGCTGGCAATCGACCGCATACAGACCATAGGCGCCGTTATCTGAGACATCGAGTCCCCGGAAACGCCGCGGGCCATTCGGTCCATCGCCAGCTACGTAAAGACCATACCCATTTCCACGCACAGCGTATGCCTGGTTGATGATTTGAAAGTCTCCATACTGGCAGACTAATCCCCAGTAGGTATTTCCCTCGATGCGAGAATTATCAATTACGAGTTTGGCATAGGACACATAGGGGCCGCCATAGTTCTCTGCGATCTCACAGTTGCGCAGCGCCACTTGCACTCGGTTGGGCCAATCGACCGTGGCATCGTCTTGACAGTACACGGCATAACCCCGCTGATTCCTGGACCAAATGCAACGGTTCGCTTCGACGGAGCTATGACGCACATACAAGCCGTACGACTGACCATTCGTAACTTGGCAGCTATCCAATCGGTGCGTCCCTACTCCCCCATTGGCACGGTCACGATATAAGTACAGCCCGCCTCCGTTCCGTTCACACATTAGATGTGAGGCATTCACATTAGCATAATACGCTACAAGGGCCCAACTTCTATTACCCTGCACGAGCGCATTTTCGATACTAACGACATCCGGTTCCTTTGCATTACCCCAATAGTAGATGCCATACCCAGCATTGTCCAATATTTGCGCACCTTTCAAAACCGGCCGATACCGATCGGATGCTTTGCTATAAACGACGAGGCCATGCCCATTGTTCCGCACTGGCGAATTGCTGGCCGTCAAGCTGCTGCCTACAAGCGCCATTCCCCAGCCCTGCATGCTTTCAATACGGCAATCAAAAAGCTCCAGCCGGCAGTCGACCGCATATAAGCCGTAATTGCCGTTACCCGAAACATCGAGACCGCGAAGCACACGCGCGCCTTGTGGCCCGTCTCCCGCCAGGTATAGTCCATATCCGTTACCCGAAATGGCATATCGTTGGTTGACAATTTCAAAATCGCCGTAATTACACACCAAACCCCAATAGGTGTTCTGTTCAATCGTGCATTGGTCCACCGTCAAGCGCGCATAGTGAACATACGGGCCACCATAATTGCCGGTAATGCTACATCCTTTCAAAACCGTTTTTGTTCTGTTTTCCCATGGAACCGAACCATCATCAGCGCAGTATAGAGCGTATCCTGACGTATTAGCGCGTATTGCGATGTTGGTTGCAGTCACATTGGAATAATATGCGACTATACCGTGCGACCTGCACTCCTCGATCGCACCGTTTTTCAGACTATGACTTCCCACGCCGCCTGCGTTTCGACTGCTATACAAGTACACCCCTCCACCGCACCGACTAACGCGGCAGTCGGACAGGTCCGCGTTGCCATAGTAGGAGACTAAGCCCCACGAACTGCTATCCCGAATTGTACAGTTGGCTAAGACGAGCTGGTCGGGCTGTTGTGAATTACCGGCATGGTAGATGCCGTAGCCGGAGATCTTTTCCACAACGGCGCCCGTGAGGCGTGGCCGCAAGCGATTACTAGCCTGACTGTAGACCAAAATGCCATGCCCACTCGAGCGAACGGGAGAGTTACTAAATGTCACCACGGCACCCGATAGCGCCATAGCCCACGATTGCATCCGCTCGATCCGGCAGTCGCGCAACTCCGCTTGGCAATCGCGGAGGTAGAGCCCATAAGCGCCGTTTTCCGAAACATTCAGTCGCGCGAGTACTCGGATGCCTCCCGGACCGTCACCAGACAAGTAGAGCCCGTAACCATTCTTCGTAATTGCGTACGTTTGATTGATAATCCGGAAATCTCCGTAATCGCACACTAGACCCCAATATCGATTCTCTTCAATTCGACAGTCGTCAACCGTCATGCGGCTGTAGGCTGCATAGGGCCCGCCGTAATTCCGAACAAGCACACACCGGCGCAAGTGCATACGGGCTCGCCGATTCCAGGGCTGTTGCCTATCTGCCACAACGTAGGCCGCGTATCCCCCGTTGTCGCGCACTTCACACCGTTCGAGCTCAACGTCCCCGTAATACCCAACAACACCATGACTGCCATTGCCAGTTATTCGAGTTTGTCGAACCGTAAGGGTGCGCGGATCGTTGACATTGACGTAATAGTAGATACCATAAGCACCGTTCTGTGAAATAAGGCAGTCGTCAACACGCAGTTCGCCATACAGGGATGCTACGCCAATACTGCCATTCTTCTGGCACCTAATTCCATTTATACGAATCCTCCCTGGAGACTGTTGTGCGCAGTAATGATAGAACCCGTAGCCACGGTTAGACTCGATAGTTAAACCTTCCATCGACATCACCCCAGAGTTGCTATCCGTATATGCCAGAACTCCGTGGGCGTTGTTTCGCAGAATGCTTCGATGAGCAGTGCATGAAGAGTGTAAAAGCGTTAAAGCCCAACCATTGTTGGATTCGAATAGACAGTTTCGCAAATCCAAATTGCAATTTACCGCATAGAGCGCGTAATTATTCACATCCCTGAAAACATAATTTTCCAATCGCACGTTACGGTTATTCGGCGGTGCGATAATATATAAACCATACCCATTTCGAGATAGTCCCGGCGTTTGACGCCGGAACTCCAGGTTTCCATAAGCGGATACAATGCCCCAATACTGATTGTTCTCGATGCGAGTATTCTCGATAACTAGCCGACCATGTGTGACGTAGGGGCCACCATAATTGGATTTAACTATGGAGTCAGCGAGGTGAACTTGAGCAGGATTTGAAGTGCTGCTAATATGATAAATGGCATATGCCCCCGCGCGGCGTAGTTCTGACTGCGTAACACTTAAATCGGAGTAGTAACTAATAATCGGATAGGAACGCACGCTATCGAAAACTGATCCGGTAACATTCAAACTTGTCGATACGGCTACCACTCCGTAATACACCGCGTTATCGAATCGACATTGGATCAATTGCAATCCGTCAGCCTGGTAGGCGTAGATACCGTAATTTTCGCCGCCGGATCCGCGGCGAAGTGTGAATCCAACCAGTGAATAATACCTGGCGCGGCTTAGGACGAAGGCATAAGCGTTTGTTGGTTGAACGACAACCGTGCCGGCATCGCCCGTACGCGAGCCCGTCGTATCAGCGACAAAGAACACGCGGCGGTTGGCTTGCGCGGGTCGAGTACATTGCACGGATTCCTCGTAAACCCCGGCCCCCACATAGACGACGTCGCCTGGTGCAACCACGCGGGCTGCTCGATTCAGCGTTCGCCAAGCTTGCTGAGGTGATCGTCCCGTTGCGTTGTCGTTTCCCGATACCCTTACGTAGTAGGTATTCCCAGACCGAGGAGCCTCCCATTCCCTTTCGTACCTGCCAGAACGTGGTCCACTCGAAGGTTCGTTGCCGAGGCTGTCCACCGAGCTTATGACTAAGACGACTACCGCACCCGATAACAACCAGCCAATTGACTGACTCGTAACCCGGAATGTAGCTCGTAGCGATTGGGAATCCGTCATAGATGCTCCCTCGGATTAGCAGCCGGATCAGTCGCGACACGGCTACTGGAGGTCGAGGCACCCGTGGCCCCCCATGATCCCACGAGCCGCGTCGCCCTGCGTGAAGCAGACCACTAAGCGCCGCGGTCCGTGCGCAATCACGCTTTCCGGACTAGTCGTCGCTTTCATTTTTTCCCCGCGCTGTTTCTGCTTGCGGCTCCGGACCTTTCGGTTCGGTCAATCCGTCCGGTAAAGGCGGCAGCGTGGGCGGCTCGACAAGTTGTGGCGGGGCTAGCTTCTCTAGCTCGGGCGGTTCGGGAAGTTCGGGTAACGGTGGCAGTTCCGGAACCGGAGGCGGCTTCAATTCGGGAGGTGCGGCAGTCGGCAACTCAGATTCCGTCCCCGGTGCGACAACGTCAAGGGAACGCAACTCCGAAAAAGCGGGGGATGGACCGTGGTTTCTAGGCCCCGGGTTTCCGCTGTCCTGTTCGTTCACCGACCGGGCAGTGGAAAGCAACCCGTTAGTGCCGCAGGCGCTCGTCGTTGAGAAAACGAGTAAACAGAACCCGACGAACAAACGATCAGACATTTTCCTACTAAACATGGATTTTCCTATTAAAAATGGGTTGGGGCCGAACAAGCTTTGGGCTTGAAAAGTTTCTTGTAAGCAGGGCTACTATGTCAGCGGGTCAGCTCCTTTTTTGCAACACGCTCAGCCCAGTATCCATGGTGTGTGGAGCACTGCCTGATCAAGGCATGCTGCCGCCGACCACTACAAAGGTAGCTTACGAATTGAGGCCTATGGGCCAAAAGTTTCGCCGACAGCAGTTAGCACACTCTCAGGGGCACTTTACAAAGAGACGAGTTAGGAGCAACTGATACAGATCGAATTTACCTTGCGCCGCGCACAGTCGCTTCAGAGCGCACGACCAGAACAACCTTAAAAAGCAACTGTTCCATTTCTTCCAGATTCGCGTCCAGATTCGCGGCGGGAGTGTTCGTTTCCTCCGCTTCAGGACGCACGGGTGGTTCCATTAGGAAAGCATCTGCAGCACCTTGTTTTTGCTGGGCAGCTCGAAGAGCATCCAATAGCCGCTGGCGCGCCTGTTGGTCTACTAGCAGCGGGTGCACCCGCACCAGACTTGCTACACTCGGATCGCTCCGTGACCGAGCCTGCCGGTCTAAAGCACTAAATAGCACCGAATCGCTCGTCCCCATAGTTAAGTCCAACCGCACAAGCGAAACATCGCCAGTGGCACGTAAGTCATCGAGACGTTGTAAAAAAGCATCGATTTGACGTCCGGTCGCGACAATGAAGAATATCTGGAAATAAGGAACGTTGGCAGGCAGGCCTACGCCTTCGGCCGGTAATTGCTCGGGACCCAGCCCACCGAAAACGCGCTGTCCCAGCAACGCCTTTTCCAAAGCAGCATCTACGGGGATCGTCTGACCCGATGGAATTCCCACCTCTACCCATGCACGATCCACCACTTGTTCACGTATTCCCTTATCCGTCAATACTAGGTCAATCACCATGGCGGTCAAAGGCAACTGGTCGGCGCGATCCGTCGTGAGACCTGTCGTTGCCGATTCTGGCGACTCCGAACGTCCAGACCGAACCAGGGATTTGGACTGTGCTAGTTGGGGACCAGTCGGACCGGAGCGGTCGTCGGGATTGGTAGTTGACGGAGCTGAGCTTCCGGTGCGCGCCATGGATGCAGTGGACCCCTGGGTGGCGGGCGCAACGTGGTCGGCGACGTCCTTATTCGTTCCCGGGATCGCCGGATGAGCGTCTGGTCTTGTCTTGTCACCGGACGACAGTACGGATTGCGTATGGCTTGTCGGTCCATTAGGCCCGAACAACGATCCCATTGGTCCGAAGTAAACGATCACTCCCACCAGTAGGACACAGCCGGCTGTTACCATGACCCACAGCGTAGGGCTCGTAGCCCATGGGGGATTCCGACCGGGACGCACCCTTGGCTTTGGTTCGGTGTGAGCATGACGTGTGGCCTTGGCAATCACATACTCAGCCACATCGGTCGTCGGCGTGAATCTCGGTAAGGTTTGAAGGGTTTGCCGCAACGCCAAGAGTTCTTCGTAATATTGTCTCCATTCAGAACTAGAAGCAATGTAAGCTTCGGCGCGCAACCGCTCGTCCTCGGTAACCTCACCGTCCACGTATGCACTGATCAATTCGCGGATGCGCTCATCCTGTGCCATATAGGTGCCGTACCCACCCAAAACGTCGTGATCCCGCTCTAACTTGGGACGTTCCAATACGTCCCCACACTTTCACCGTACCCCCACTAGCTTAACCGGGAGATGTACGCCCCTCGATTATTCCAGCCGAGCTTGTTCAAGACGCAAGAGCACCTGGTTGGCGACTGGCGCGACCGACAGCCCACAATAGGCTCTATTGATCTACAGCCCAAGCTGGATTAAGCACGTCGTTCGTTCATCTCCTGCAATAGCAAGGCTCGCAGTTGCGCTCGGGCCCGGTGCAGCCGACTACGCACCGTTCCAACCGGGATTTGGAGGATTTCAGCAATGGTCTCGTAACAACAACCTTCCAATTCCCGCAAGATCAAAACGGCTCGGTGGTCGGCACCCAGTCGAGCCAAAGCGGACCGCACACGCCGGATTTGTTCCTCTCTCTCAAGCGGGGCCGCCACGTCCGTTTGCGTCTCAACCGGCTCGACCGCCCCAATGCGTCTTAATTCCTCAACCGATAGCTCGCCGCGGCGGCGCCGTTGATGGCTTACCGCCAAGTTGAATGCGATTCGATACAGCCACGTATAAAACGAACTATTCCTTTGGAAACTCGACAGCTTACAATATGCCTTCCAAAATGTTTCTTGCAGAACATCTTCGGCGTCGCTTAGCGAACCCAGTACGTGCACCAGAGCCGTCATGAGGCGGCCCTGGTATCGGCGGACCAACTCGCCGAAGGCCTGTGTATCGCCAGCTTCGCTGCGATCAATCAGTGTGAAATCATCGTCTGCCACTAGCCAACACCTTACAGACGCAGCGAGATGCTAAAAGGTTCCCAAAAACAGCTTTCGCCAGCTCACTGTGGTCAATTGGGCTTCCATCCGTAAGCAGAGTGGATCGTATAGTGTAATTGTGTCCATTGCTCATGCAACAAGGTTTCTCTCCGTCGCTTGTCTAGACCGATGGAAGCTTGGCGCCGTCCACAACTTCTCCAATTACGTGACTCGTTGGGAGCCGCCCACCTGCCAAGGGCGGCGCCCGCGTTTGATATGCCAAGGGAACTTATGGTCTGGGCACACTAGCTTTATTGTGAATGGCCCATCCAAATACGTCCAGTAATTGCCAAGGCAGGTGGTGATCTCAGCCGTTTTCAAGCCCCTCGTCGATGCAACGGCGTAGGTGGTCTAGTTCCCATTCGAATCCGCCGGAGAGGATCGGAAAGCGGCACCAAGTCTTCGGATCAAGGTTCTCATCGTCCAAATGGAATGACGGAGCGTAACGCTCACGTTTCCATTGGTTACGCGACCAGAGCTGGAAGAAACGGACCACCCATGTTGCCAGCGTCTTTTTGTCGTACTGGGAATATTGATCTTGGACTCGCGCGAAGCACTCTAACGGCGAGAGCTTGTCACGAATAGCTGCTCGTTCAATGGCATCCAGAACCGGGTAGGGCATCAAGTCGGCTTCATCGGTTTGGGCAAACTCGGCGGGTCGCAGTTCCGCAGTGGGGCTCTGGGCGGTCACAGCCGCAAGGGCAGGCAGCGGGCCGATACCGTGAGGTCCGTGGTCCTGCACCCACCGCAACCATTCCAACAGGAATGCCTTGTCAATGCCGGCAATCGGCGCCAAGCCGCCACTGGTATCTCCGTCCATCGTCGCATAACCGACTGCAGCTTCAGATCGGTTACTGGTTGACAAGAGGAGTGCTCCCTGCAAGTTGGCTAAGAGCCAAATGCCGGGGGATCGAGCACGGGCTTGGATATTTTGAAGAGCGATATCGTCGGTGCGCCAATCTAAGCGCCGCCCCACGGCAGATTCGATCATTTGTTGGTAGGCTTCGACGATCGGGTCAACGTCGAACAAAAAGAATCGTGCACCGAGGGCATCGGATACGGCCTGAGCCGCTCGGCGGGTTACGTGGCTGCTATGGCGCGTCGCTTGGTACGTACAGGTCAACCACAGCGGCATGGCCTCCGCAAGACTTGACGCCGTTCGCAGAAACGGAAAGTGCCGGTGTACCTGTTCGATACCTACTTCCTTCCAGGCCAAGCGTAAAGCGAAGGCGGCCAAAAACGCTACAGCCGAGGAATCCGCCCCACCGCTGACGGACACAACGAATCCTCGTCCGCGGCTTTTTCGCAAGTAGTCATATAACCCTAAGCTTACCGCGCGAGTGAATTCTTCGTGCTTGACGTACGCTCCGTGTTCCCACGCATCTGGTTCAGCAACTCTGGGCTCTCCGAGCTGGCGTGGAAAGGCAAACTCGGCACGTACAGCGGACATATCCTCGCCGATCGCTGGCCGATAACTGGACAGCCGTGCCCGCTGGACTCGTCCTACATCCAGGTCGACGATCTGGGATGCTAAGCTCCATTCGCGGAAGGAGAACCGACGTGCGGTTGTTAACTGCTGGCCACAGGCAATGAGGGCATCGCCATCATAAATGGCACGCCCTGCTTCATTACCTAACAAGTTGGCATAGACATAGGCAGCGTGAAAAGCGCGGGCGCCCTCTTGTACAAATCGTTTCCGAATCGCCTGTTTACCGAAAGCGAAATGACTGGCACTCGGGTTGAGGATCACATCTACGCCGGCGCGTGCCAGCCGACAACCTGGGCGCTCCGCAACCCATGCATCTTCGCAGATCTCAAAACCCATCCGCACACCGGACAACTCGAAGACCAAGTCACCGATCGGTACCGGCTTATCACCTAGTACGATTGTGTCCTGTCGTCCGGTTGGCCACGGTTTGAACCATCGCGGCTCGTAATGAATGCCATCGCCAGCCAAGTTTTGCTTGGCCACCAAACCGAGGATTTGGCCGTTTGCCACCAGCGCCGCACAATCATAAACGGCTCCATGGTAGGCAACCGGTAAGCCAAATGACGCTATGAGACCTTCGGTATGGCGAGCCAATTCCAACAGGCAATCCACTGCCTGACGCAACACATACGGAGCATGGAACGCGTCTTCGCATCCGTAGCCGGTGATGCACAATTCAGGTAGACAAACCAGCGCAATGCCGCGACGTCGGGCCTCGGCAATCACCTCTGTGATGCGCCGCACATTCCCCCGCCAGTCCAGGGGTGTTTGGTTCAATACCGCTGCACCGACATGCAACCGCTGCATGTAAGCCTCCCCGGTGAGCTGCAGGTAGAACCGCGAGTATGCACGGCGATCAAACTACCGTTTGAACTAACGACGATTGGTTCGACCACGCCGACTGTCACTGCTACCCCGAGCCCGCTGAGCCAGATTCTGTTCGATGATAAACCCGACAGCTTGTTCCCAGGTCGGAATCTTAACGTGTTTGAAACGGCTCAGATGCTGCGCAGTCGCCTTTTCGTCTCCCACTGCTTCCGCCTCAAACTCATCGGTTGTTTCAGACGAAGCGACTTCAGACGCGGTCAATTCCGGCTCGGTGTCACGGTCCATCCTGTCGACTTCCATTTTGGGCGGCCCCCCCGCTGAAGCTAGCCGCCGTCGACGACGACCGCGCCGCCTGCGTCCCCTCCGTGGCTCACTGACCACCTCATCTGGAGACGAACTCGGAGCCTCCAACGAAACCGGTACCTCGATGGGCCCGCTGGTATCCACTTCATCCGGTACATCAAACTCGCCACGGTGTTCCTGCCAGTCTCCGGACATCACATCCGCGGCTGCTGTTGGCTCAACTGGTGGAATCTCATACGCCCACACGTCCCGGCTCTCTTCGTGAACAACGGGTTCGCGCTGGCCTGTGCCTGGGGACGGCTGTGAAGGTACGACGGGTACGTCAACACTTAACTGCAATCCCAAACTCTGTGCAATTTTTCCCCAATGAGAATACGCCAATTCCCCCGCGAGGCTGCGGCCTAGTAGCCTGGATAAGCTCTTGGTTGCGGCGGGCTCAGCGGGCGCCGACGTCGGTAACCGCTGCGATGCGATTTCGCGAGTTGGACCGCTCCCAAAGTGATCCATGGGCTGACTGTCAGTTTCGGGCCTCGTCTCCGACGGTACACCGGGCGCAGCAATAGGTTCACGCTGCGCTTCGCCCGCCTTATTCTGTTCCTGCGGGACCGGACCGCGGGCTTCAACGGAATCCGCTGGAGTTTCGGGTTCTACCAGGCCCAGTTGTTCCATCAACCGCTGCCAGTGATTCTTCGCGTCGGCACTACTCATACCAGCCCACCTATCGCCATACGTACCTTACAGATTTACTCAGCGACACTGCCAACGAGCCATAGCGTACTATAATATGCGGCACAGCATCGGGCGAGAGGAGTACGCACCCACGGGACATCCGGACATCCTGACATCCGACAGAGGTGTCGCCAGGCGGCTGGGGACAAGCCGTTCGGCGCCAGCGATTCTCAAACTGCAGTTCCAATAAGCGATGGTACTATGAACAATCAACAGCTCACGCGCGTCAGCGTCGACGTGGAAGTAGCAGGTCATATTATCGATAGTCTCATACTGCCGAAAATCCTCGATCAAATTGTTACCCGAGGTGGGGCGTTTCAAATTAAATCGTTTCGCATCGGGCAACAACGGCAAGATCCCAGTTATGCCCTGATCGAGGTCGTCGCCGACTCGTGGCCCCAACTGGACGAGATCTTGGCCCAAATTGCCGACCACGGCGCTGTACCGGTCAACAATCTAGATTGCCAGCTAGTGGCCGCTGACATGGACGGCGCTTTTCCCGAAGGCTTCTACGCGACTACCCACCAGCGGACAGAAATTCGTTTCCAAGGACGCTGGATTCCTGTCGAGGATCAGGAGATGGATTGTGGGATCGTCGTTGATCCTCAACAGTGTCGGGCCCGTTGTGTACCGATGGCGGACGTGCGCCGCGGTCAATGGGTGGTAGTTGGTTACACGGGTGTCCGCGTACACCCAGAGGTTCGTTCCGCGGAGCGACATAGCGAATTCGAATTCATGACCAGTTCGGTCTCTACCGAGAAACCAAAAGGGGTCGCGATCCGCCGCGTCGCAGACGAAATGCGATTGGCACGCTCCCAAGGAGGGCGCATCCTCGTTGTCGCGGGCCCAGCCGTTGTGCACACCGGTAGCGGCGAACACCTCTGCCGCTTGATCCGCGGTGGATTCGTGGATGTACTCTTTGCTGGAAATGCTCTGGCAACGCACGACATCGAAGAAGCGTTCTTCGGTACCAGCCTCGGCGTACGCTTGGACCGAGGCGACATCGCCGAAGCCGGTCATGAGCATCATCTACGCACCATCAATCGCATTCGACGCATCGGCGGAATCCGTCGTGCTGTGCAGGAGGGGCTCCTATGCCGCGGGATTATGTACGAGTGTGTGCAGCGTGGGGTAGACTTTCTCTTGGGCGGGAGCATCCGGGACGACGGTCCTCTGCCAGAAGTGATTACCGACGTTGTCGAAGCCCAGCGGCTGATGCGCCGAAAACTTCGAGGCGTATCGTTCTGCTTAATGCTGGCCACCACCCTCCATTCTATTGCCGTTGGTAACCTGTTGCCTGCCTGGGTACGCGTCGTTTGCGTCGATATTAATCCTTCGACCGCGATTAAGCTCAACGATCGCGGATCCATTCAAACCCTCGGCTTAGTTACCGACGTGGAGCCATTTCTAAGGGCCTTGGTGGACGAATTGGGCTTGCCGTAACGATCCTTTGCATTCTACGAAGTCGCGGTTGTCGCCCCGCTCATTTTCGCAATTTTCCCTGAAGCGCCATCGATTGTCCGGAGGACACGCCGTCTTTTCCGCCACACAAGACGTGGGCGCACTCGGAAGTGAAAGCGTGAGCATCAACCCAGCATGACGGAGTGGCAACAGTATCCCAAATGGAACGAGTTGCCGCGCCGGGCTGTGCCGCGTCTATGCCGATAAAAGCTCATTGTCGCCGTTACCAAGCTGATAACGGGCCGCGGTATTAGCCGATATCCTCGTGGAGCAGGCGTTCCTAAAAGTAACGGGCCGTCTTTGCAAAACCGTGTGACCACGCGGCTACCGATAACGCACCGTGCAAGGACGCGATACTGCTTTTCGGTCACTGCTCTATTGTGCAAGTGAGTGCGTCTTGATTGTAGGCAAGTTGTTCCCGCTGAGTATTCCGCTGCGATGCGTATTCGGCATTTGCCGCTTCACGGGCGTGAGGATTTGCCGCAAACGAGCAAAGGCAGAGTAAAATAGACATTTGGCAAGGTCGGATAGCGGCTTGGTTAGGAATTCCTCGCACAACCCTCGTGATTTTGGTGAAACTAGCTAACGCGAGCCGTGGCATTATCATCACAGCGGGACCCATGTAGAGGTCTTGGGCACCAATGGTTCTTTCCCAACCGGCAGCGGGTGTTGCCAGCCTACTGATTCTTTACTCTGCGCCTCTGCGTCTCTGCGTTGACAAATCTTTCACCTACGAACATGACGCACGCACATTGTGCGCCGCAGATTCACATTCTCCCTCGAGCTAAGTCTCGCCCTTGGTTAACTAGCGGCCGGATCCACCAGAACGCGGGCGCGCACTGTGCGATACGCTCGAGAAGTTACTGCTTTGGCCGCACATTAGTGTGCGATACCCTGGCTTACCCGTATCGTTGGGTCCAATCCCTCGTGGCCACCATTTGTTCAAGGCCGTAGTCAGCACGAAACGGAGCAATTGTCAAGCGAACGGCTATTTTCTCATGAGAATCGGTTCAGCGAAAAACCTGAATAGAACGTCCAATTTAGATCCCTCGACTTCTCGCATGGAACGAGAACCCATCGTAAAAACGAACTGTCCGGCTCGTACTTATGCCCCAACCAAAAGGCAACTCGCCTCATTGACGCGCTAAGTGACTTTTCTAGCTCTTCGCGTACAAGCGCAGCATAGTCAATTCCATGTGCCGGCCAAGGTTAGGCTGAGCAGTAGCGATCCCCACCTTTGGTTTGTAGGTGTGACATACGGTTGTCACACCTGCCCGGTTTTTTCTCGGAAAAAA
>CAYRMD010000057.1:0-35844 GCA_964425225.1 uncultured Pirellulaceae bacterium
ATCCATCGAGCCAATACGCTCGTTTACCGCCAGTTGATCAGACGTTCCTTAAAAATGAGCAGCAGGTCAGCTCCTTTTGGTGAGCGGCCGTCCCCGGGCTTGGCTGGGGGGGCCAACCTGCTGGCCACCGCGTGCTTTTGGCCCAGTGATCGAAACGGGCAATCAATATGGTGTCAACGGTAGCGCTTTTTCAAACGAAAGCTGTGGCAGGACAGGGTGCATAGTCCTACTTCCAGGGTACCAAAAACCAGCCTTGCAGGTAGAGCGCCAATTGGCTTGGCGGTTGGTACCGTTCGCCGGTGATCTGCTCGATAGCCCACCCACAGGCTAGCCCGGTGGGCATGTTGGATCCTTCTCGCTCATAGAATTGACGCAAGGTGGGCAGGGCGGACTCGGCCCGCATGCGACCCAGGCTGACGGCGCACATCTGCCGGACGCGATCATGATCGGGAGGCTGCGAGTTGACATCGGCTAGGCGTTCTACGAGCGTAGCTACCAGATTCGGGTTTGGGTCATTTGCATAGAAGCGGCCCAATGCCCAGATGGCGGCTGCCCGGGCTTCCGGGGACATCGAGTTTTTGGGGAGGAACCGCTTCAGCAGGGGTTCTGCTGGGCGGTATTGCATGACGCCAAAGATCTGAAAAACCTGGCTTAAAAGCGGGTCTAGATCTACCGTGTTTGCTCGCTGCATTCCCGCCTCACTTAATCGTGTTGCCCTTTCCAGAACTTCCGGTAACACCTCGGGCACTTCCAAGCGGCGCAGGGCCCAGGCTGCGGAGACGCTTGCTTCCAAGCGAGGCATTTCGATAAGTGCGGCTAATCGTGCTGCGCTTGGTCGGTGGCGGAGTTTGCCGACGATGCGCGCGGCTTGTTCGATGGGGCGCCAATCTTCTTGGTCTAGGGCTTGTTGGGCAACCGCTAACACCGATTCGCGAAGCGGCGGCTGTTCGGCGAATGCTAGGAGTATGTCCCGCGTCCGAGCTCGCAGCTCTGGATGTGGGTCCGCAAGATGCCGCGCCAATAGTTCAACGTGCTCTGTCGCGGGAAAGTGCCCAATCGCCCGTACCGCCCACCGGCGGACGGAACTGTCCGCCGCATCCAAGAGACGCGGCGCCAGTTGTGCCACTTTTTCTAGATCTAGTTCATATAACCGGTCTAATGCGCGATTGGCAATCACCGGGTCGTCGTCGGTGGCTAAGCGTTCCAGTTGGGCCAAAGCTTCGCTTCCGGATGCTTCTTGCAGTAGTTCGGCAGCCCGTAACCGTTCGAGCCGTGCCGTAGCCGAATCGCCGGTCCAACGGGACGCCAACTGTGTCGCCTCGGCAGGATCGATTCGTCCCAGGGCTCGAGCAGCAGCCAGACGCACTGCGGCTGGCTGCTGCCGGTCGATGAGCTGCTCCTGCAACATCGGTAGAGCTTCTTTCCATCGGAGACGTCCGAGGCCTTGGATGGCCAGCACCTTTTGATACTCGACGCTCTTGGGTTGGGATGCCAATTCGATCCACCAGCGACCGGCGGTATGAGAACCCCATTGGGCCAAGGGTTCGATTAAAAACGATGCTCTGTCCATCCCGGCTTCGCGCAAAACCTGGGTGAGTGTTTCCGATGCGGATCGGATATCCAATTCTGCAAGCGCTCGCCCGGCTGCGATGCGTACGAGAATAGGCTCTTGCTGACTTGCGGCAAGCTGTAGCAAATCGGGCACGGTTGGTTCCAATCCTGGCATACCGAGCGAGGCCGCCTGAGCAATTGTCTCGGCAGCACGACGGCGCAAATCCACATCGGGTGCCCGCAACGCCGCTTTCCATACCGGAACGACGTCCGGCGGAAACAGGCGTCGTATCGGTGGAATAGGCAGGTAGGGGTCCAGATCGAGCAAGGTGTCCAGATCGTCGAAGGACATCGGGTCGCGAGCCGGCGCGAGGGGGCTTGCGCCGGTGAACGCCAAAGCGCCGCAGAGCAGTGTCAGCCCGAGGGTCCAACACGTGTTTTTCCTATAAAAGTTTATCCAGGGACCGGCAAGCCATCTCATTGCATGTTTCCTGTTGCGCGACGGTGAGCCTTGATGCGCATAACCGGGAGTTGGTTGCCTTTTATGTGGGGCGCAGCAAATACCGCACGCGAGCCCACAGTACGACGAACAGTACGGCGCTGGCACCGGCCGTAATGTGCCACGCGTCGGGTATCAGCCGATAGACGCGAAAACCTGGTGTACCGATGACGTTCCAGGCGGCAGCCAGCGTATTGAATCGTAGAGCGGACTCGACCAGTTCATGGCCGAATGGGGCGTCGCGAGCCAACCAGATCAAAAGCGTTCCGCAATAAATCAACAACAGTACGATATAAGTCAGTACGGTGGCCGCCGCGGTCCGTTGAAAATACGTACTCATCGTGGCCCCTAGCAGTACGCAGAAAATCATGGTCCAGCCGAGCGAGATGAGTACCAATCGTACCTGGATCCAAATATCGTGGTTGATCCAGACCAATACCAAGTAGCTTGGCAACGTGGCTGCGACAATCAAACTCAAGCTGATCAGCACGCTGGCTAATTTTCCCACAACGAGCCGAACGGTACTGACCGGCGTTACCTGAAGCAGAACCCAACCACCGGTCTCTCGTTCTGCACTGAAGAGCGGCGCGGTTAAACTCGGAGCCAGCAGGAGCACCAACGCCGATTGGAACCCCACTAGGATTCCTCCGGTAATGGCTACTCCTCGGGAGATCGTGGCGGTAGCCGCACCACAGGTCAACAGCAATGCCGCGATCGCGCTCAGAGCAGCCCATCGCAAGAGCCACGAAGCACGTCCGAAACGTCGGGACCGAAATTCTTTGACCATCACCGGATTCAACCATCGGGGGATAAGCCAGGTACGACGTTGCGGGTCGACGATAAAAAAAAGTCGCCGCAGCCATTGTACTGCCAAGCTTCGCTGATGGGTCATAATTCCCGGCGGTCGCGCGCGATCGAAAATCCGATAATTCAACCGCGATATTGTACCGAGAGCGCACAGAGCAATCGTCGCACCGGCCCAGACCGGATATCGCGGAAGAACGAGCAATGCACTGCGAAACCCCAGGCCCACCACGTCGCCGTGTCCTAAAAGCTCCAGTACCGCAGGTACAGGCGAAATACACCCTACGTGCGCGGCGACCCGAGCTGGTAAACTCGATCGCCCTTGGAGGAACAGGTGCGGTGCTAACGTCAGAACGGCAAATGCCAGTACGGCGGCGTACGTGTAGCGCAGCGCTGCGTCCGTTGAACCCGAGCGGCTGCTGACCCACAGAGCTAGTGCCACACATTGCGAGGCTGCTAAAAACAATAGTGCAAAGAGCGGTCCAAGTTCCGCCACGAACGAGACTCCGCCCAGAGCAGTTAGCGCCGAAGCTGCCGGTAGACTGGCCAATAGCACCAGAAGTACAAATCCTAAACTGCCGATGAACTTGCTCAAATACAATTCCACCGGATGCAATGGGGCGTTAAAAAGCAGGGCTAAGGTCCCCGACTGTTTTTCACGAACGATACTGGTAGCTGCAAATATGGGGCTGACCAACAAGACAATAGGCAGCATGCCGTAGGCGAATACCTGAAAAGCACGACGCGTCTGATTACCAGAGAGGTCGATCAACGCATCACTGGGCCATTGCAACAGCACGAACAGACATGAGACCGTGGCTACGGCCAGTAATAACCACCCAGCACGTCGCAACCGCAGTGTGCTCAGGAATTCTCTCGCTATGATGGGAATCACGACCTGCTTCTCCCGAACACGAAACTATGGGGGTCACTCAGCGAGACGTTGGTACTGCACCGGAAGGCGCTCGATCCGGCTCCCGCGTTACTTCCAAGAACGCATCTTCAAGGTCGGCCTGAAGCTCACGGAACTGGGCAACGCGGATACCCTGTTCGACTAGCTCTTTGAGCAAGTCGGCCAGCCATTCTTCGGTTTGCGACGTACGGAACCGAACCACTGCCTCTTGCACCGATGCCGATGCCATCGGGGAACCAATAAAGGCATTTACTTCGTCGATAGCCCGAGCGACATCATCGGCGCGAACGAGCTGGATTTCCACGGTTCGCTCTTGTCGGACGCGGCGCATGATTTCTGTCAGTGGCCCAAAGGCTCGCAAACGGCCCGCGCTTAGTATTGCCACCATGTCGCAGATCCGGGAAAGCTCTGGCAGAATGTGACTCGTGACAATCAGAGTTTTGCCGGAGTGAGCTAAGCTCAGTAGTAACTGGCGCATCTCAACTCGAGCTTCGGGATCCAGTCCGTTGGCGGGTTCATCGAGGATGAGCACCTGTGGATCGTGGAGCAATGTGCGCGCAAGAGCCACTTTTTGCTGCATACCATGGCTAAGCGATTCGACATATCGGTCCCACAGGTCAAGTGCGTCAACCGTCTGAAGCACGCTTTCGATGCGTTGGTGTCGCAGGCGAGGGGCAATACCGAACACGGCGCCGAAAAAGTCGAGATATTCCGACACGCGCATGTTGTCGTATCCACCGAAGGTATCCGGCATGTAGCCGACGACTCGTTTGATCCGGCGCGACTGGCGTACACAGTCAATTCCGGAAACCCACGCGCGGCCTGAGCTGGGCCGCGCTAGACCCACCAGGATCTTGATCAACGTCGTTTTTCCTGCACCATTAGGACCGATAATCCCTAGAATCTGACCCGGTGCAACTTGCAACGAGACGTCATCCAAGGCGGTGATGTGACCGTAATGCTTTGTGAGTCTTTCGATTTTCACCGCTGCGGGCGTGTCGTTCATCGATCGATTCTCCGACAAGAAACCGGAACGCGTCGGCCTCGACAGCCGTTTCGGTTAACCAATTACCGAACACGTCCTTCGAGAGTAACGTGCAAATAATGTACTTGCCACTCCGGCACCGAACCTTCCTGTTGACTGGGTGGGCCCACGCGCACGGCTAACCAAACGCCGCCTTGTTCATCGGGCTCGAGCCACTCCGGCTCCGTAAGTTCCAAACGCCACGGACCTGCCCGGCTATAGAAAGAGTCTACCGTGCGCAGTGCCTTTTCCTTCCACCGCCACAGGAGGAGGTCAACGGAGCGGCCTGCTGCTTCCACGAAGCTGTCAAGGCTCAACCGTTCCACCGAAAATGGCAAAAGCATCTCCGGTATTTGAACACGCAACCAGGTTTCGGAAGGCACCGACATACGTAACCACTGGCGGCGGTGCGGGTCATAAGAAGTCGATACTCCTTGCCCCGTGGGTCCCGCAGCCGGGCTATACGCCAGCAATACCGACGGGATTACCACTCGCTGACCCGCAGGTGGACGTTCCCATCGGAATCGGACCTGATATAAAGCCGCACCCACCTGCTTGAACTCTTCAGGCAGCGACAAACCAAGCTGCACTGGTGGCCCCCATATCAGAAGGGTCGGTTCTCGTGGAAATAAAGTATGAGTGCGTTGTGCCACGGCAAGTTCCAGAAGCGATTGACGCCGCCGCTGTTCATCGGTTAGGAGTTTGCCCGCAATAAAACGTCCTTCGGGCAACACATCGTTCGGTCCACCCCAAAATCGTCCGTCGGGTTGGAAGTGCAATGCTAAGGCACTCCCATTGGGCATCAACAGGAGACTGTCTTCCGGGTGCAGCACAGGCAGTCCTTCCACGCGGCCTTCGAGACCTTGGGGGCCGAGGGATGCAATGAGGTGCACGGGTTGTTCGAGAGTCTTAGCCGCGTCGACGCGACTGAGCCGTATGCCGGCCGGGACACGGAGATTCTCCCAGTGCCAGCGCTGGGTGTCGTCGAAAACCAGTTGTCGCAACGCGCCTTCCAGACCGCGACCGTCCGGGTTGAATAGCGCCGTGCTCGAAGCCGATACCGGAAATATCTGGGGCCGCTGTTGAAACGACGCCACTGCCCCCCGTACGATAACTTCTCTACTGTCCGGCTGCATCAGCACCAGTTGCCCTTGAGCGATCGTGGCAGGAACTTCCGAGGATTGCCACCATCCCCGCAGGGTTAAGGGAACAGCCGCCAGCAGTATCCATCCCAAAACGAGCCCCGCCGCGTGCCAGGGCTTCTGCTGGAATCGCCGGCCGAACCAAACCGTAAGACTTAAACCTACCAAATACGTGGCAAAAACCATGGCGACCGTGGAGCGGCGCACGACACGATAACCAATCCGCGTTTCCAGATACGGACGCCACTGCTCTATATCCCAGGGCATCTGTTCGACAGGAACCAACAACCGGGTCGCTAGATGAGCCAATGCAGGACGAGCTAAAAAAACGGCTTGCCGCTCCGGGTCATCGGGCTGGCTTTCATACCGGCGTGCGGGGCGCACCCAAGCTGCTGGCCCGAGCGTGGTATACAAAATCCGGCCCAACCCATAATTTTGGAAAAAAGCAGCCGGATAACCGTCCACCGTATGCGTCACATCGGCCTCCTCAACCATAACGCGTACAAATTCCACCGGACACTCGTGCGATTGTACGTCTATTTCACTTCCTGGCCCGGTGCTTTGAAGAGCAAAGTCCGTCAATTCGGTTCGGTCTAAAACCACTGGAGCAACTCGATCACCCAACAACCACTGCACGTTGGATGGATCGACTCGATCCAACATGATCCACAATCGTCCTCCACGGAGCACCCAAGCTCGTAAAGCCGGTACAGTGGAGGCGTCTTGAAAGGCTTCGTTATTGTGCAACGTGATCTGTTGGATGGCTTCTAATTCAAGAAACGAATCCGGAAACACGGGACGCGCAAATTCCGCTACGCGCCGCGTCAAACCCGTCGCTAACCGCAAGGCAATTGCCGCGTCATACGGCGTGGGAAAAGCACTTTCCAACTGGGGACCAGAATTGGGAAACATAGCGGAACTAATATGTTCCAGATGCTTCACCAGAAAGGAATTGCGAGTTAGTTCCCCCGTTAATCCCGGCAGCACTTTCCCATCCTCGGTCGCCACCACAGTATATAGATCGAACGTCTTGCGAAGTCGCTGCGCTTCGTTCACTTCGCGACTATCCAGCCGCGGCGTCTGCACCAAACATGTGGCCATACGCCTCGTGTGAGGTGGCAAATAGAGACGGCGACGAAATTGGACAAACGGATCCAGTGAAAAATAGGCGGTCGCTGTGACCTCCTGCGGATGGTCCGTCGGATTGGCCACTTCGATTCCCACCGGCGCCCAATGGCCGGGCTTATAAATCCGCGCTCCGGCTGGACTGCCAATCGACAGCGGGATGGGTCGATCGTCCTGGGATTGGGTTGGTTCTTGCGCAAACAAACACGCCACGAGATTCCCAACCAGAACCCCAAATCCCCAAGCGTTCATGCGGCGCATTGGATAGGACCTTTGCCGAGATAATACGAACAAAGGGATGTTTCTCGGACGTATTCTACCGTAACGTGTCCGAAGCCAAGAATCAATTGCGCGTGCGGGATGCTACGTAGCATGCGCCACATACGAAAACTGCCTTCCATTGCTTCGCCACTAGCCAAATCAGCTCATGGCGCCTCGGCCAAACTCGATCTGTTCGCTAGAAGCCCGTGTGTTCGTCTGGATTGTTGGTGAGGTTATTCGTTAGCTTCACGGGCCTAGCATAGATCTGCCTTTTTCGCCACACCCAAAGTGAGCAAATACTTGGTCGATACGTCATTTTGGGAAACGCGTTTATCAAGCAATGGAATAGTTCAACGCAAAGGCGCTAAGGCGCAACGAAACAACGTAGGGGCACGGCACGCCGTGCCCCTACCAAAGGCAATCCAACGCGGCTCACGGTTCGACGGTAACTGGTTCACCACCAGCTCGCGTAGCCAAAGCATGGAAGACCGCCAAGTCAATTTGGTCATTAATCAACCGCACCGAACCATCGCCCAATAAGAAGTTGGCCCCTGCTGGATGCTGACTACTAAAATCTTCCAAATGGGTTCCCTTCGAATTCGGCGGATGGTCGAGGACCCCTAACACACGAGCCATAGCTTCTTCACCACCGGGCACGACACCCATCCAAGTCGAATAGCCAAAGACACTACTACGCTCGCCAATCAGAATCGTGTTGGACAGGCCATCACGAATATCCGCGAATTGCACACCTTTCATGTGGAAGAAAGTACCATCGCCTTGGCAGATCGTTCCGGGTGGCAGTCCCTCACAGGATTCGATTTTTTGCAAACCGAAACAACCAATGTAGTTTGCCGTAGGCAAGCGTACGAGCACAACCGATGGGTCGCCCTCTTCCGGTAAATCAAAAAAGTCATTGCCGGGATCGGAAGGGCACCGGTAAATCTTTAAGCTCGTTTGTCGTGCGGCTTGATGTAATGGGTCGCTAATAGGAAATCCGAAATTAATCATCTGGTTCGAGATATTGACCTGTTCCGTGAAGGGCAACAGCATCGCTGCCCATGCCCAACCGGGTTCCCCTTCAGGCCAGGGCAATCGCGAGGCTGGATCGGTAGCGATCCAACCGCTGGGCAGCGACCCGAGGGCATCGTGATACATATGGAGAGCGATGCCGATTTGTTTCAGATTGTTGAAACACGAGGTGCGCCGCGCCGCTTCGCGCGCCGCCTGCACGGCTGGCAACAAGAGCGCGATGAGTAGACCAATAATGGCAATTACTACCAGCAATTCTACGAGAGTAAACGCCCAACGCTTGTTCGGTACAATGATGTCTCGCTCCATAGTAGTTTTCGGCTCGTAAAGAGGGCCGCTCCTTTCGTTGTTTGATGAAAAACAGGATGCATCTCACTGACCACCACTCAAAGATGTCCACAGGTGGTTCCCGCGAGGGAATGGCCACGTACCACCTGGAAAGAACGAGTGCACGACAGGACACTTATTCAGCAAGAGCGCTCGACAGATGCTTACACCCCAGATGGTGGTCCGCGAGGACTATGGAGCTTAAGAAAGCGATCAACTCGTGCGACAACCCGCACCGGTTGCACAAAGCAACATTGATTGTCTGGCAAATAAAAACTTTGAGGTATGTCGACAAGTGCAGCCAACGAATGCCAGCCACAGCAAACTGGGCATTGGTGGTGCGACTGCTGATGGGGCCCCAAGGGAGCCTCGGGATGGGAGCGATGGGACGTGTGGCTAGCCGTCCTGCTGGACACGAAATCAGATGTCGCAACGCTGGGGAGGGACGTGCTATTTCGTGCAATTTCCGAGGGTTTACAAGAACGTGCACCCGCCGGAAATGTAAAAGGCTCCACGGGGTGGCGACACGGATGCAAGAATCCCGCCACGGGTGCAAGGAGCCACACCGCAGCGAGTACCCATGTCAGTTGGCGAATGATACGCTGTTGCACACCCGGACTACCTATCGTAAGACGGTTGTCCTACCAACACCACAAAAAGTACCTTGTACAATTCTCCACAGCACCTGCTTTTGCTGCCACGGCGGGCCGGTGATGTGTCGTGACCCTCAAATTGACATTGACAGTCTCGCTCGTTTCGTGGACTTTCAAGTTCTCTACGCGATTGTTACCACCGCTCGTAATTATCAGCCCAGTAACTGGGCTACCGTGGTTGATTCCGGCTGCCGCGGCCAAAGATCGAGTGTCCTCCAAAATCTATCAGAAACGCCTAGATCAACCCCCATCGTGTCCTATTTTCCTAACTTTACCCAGCGACGCGTATTTGGTCAACGGACGAGTGTAGTCGGAAATACGGAAAATGTGTGTGTCTTGGTTGTAGGTGGAACATTGTTGCAAGAAGCTGAGCATGGCGGAAGTTTGCCTATTTTTTCCCGCGGCAAGTGTGGAAACGACGTGTTTTTCATAGTATGGCAGATGAAATGATTCGGTCATTGGCCGGGCCTGGTGCAGGTATGCCTTTTTCGGATCAACCCAACGTGAGCCGATGCGGGTGCTTCGTGCCAAAGGCGTTCCGTCAAGCGAGGTCTCAATCGAGCGGCGACCGTAAGAAAGCGGCCAATGCAACTCAACGCAAAGACGCTAACGCGCACGGAAGACGCCATCCAGCATTTGTCGCGTCACTGCGTTGTTTTGGCTCTGCGCCTTTGCAGCGTCGCGCCTTTGCGTGAAAAGTGCTCAGCTGGCGTTAGCAAGATGTTTTCGGAGTCGAATAATTGCAACAGTTCGGCAGCGTCTTTTGTATTGTCATCCTGCACCACGGCAGCCTATACATCGTCTGATTGGCTCGCCTCTTCGAGTGGCCATTGGAATAAATAGCCGGCATCGCGAATCGTTAAGAAGTAGCGAGGGTTGGACGGGTTGGGTTCAAAGATCTTTCGCAAGCGCATAACAAACTGGTCAACAGCGCGGGTCGTTATGTTGGGCGACGCATTCCATACGTTTTCCAACAATTCACCGCGTGAGATAACGCGTTTCGGGTTGCGCACGAAGTATTCGAGCAGCTTCATTTCCAAGGTCGTTAGGCGTATCGGCTGACCTCGGACGGTAACGCGGTGCGTCTGGAAGTTGACGTAGTTTTGGTCGAAGACAAACTCGGTTAATGGTTGTTCTCCCTCACGACGTGCCGCGCGCAGGCGCTCGGCAAGCTGTAACAAATTCCGTACGCGACTCAATAGCTCCTCCAAGTCAAAGGGCTTAGTAAGATACTGGTTGGCCCCGACGTCGAATCCTCGAACCCGATCTTCCGTTTGCGTGCGGGCAGTTAGGATAAGCACCGGAACATCCCGCCCGGATTCGCGTAGTTTTTGACACACCGTGTAACCGCTCAGGCGTGGTAACATCAAATCCAAGATAACGAGGTCGACGGGCGCGTCGCTTTCAAGTGTTTCGAGTGCACTTTGGCCATCGCCTACCAAAGTAACGCGATATCCTTCCCGTTCTAAATTGAATTTGATGCCCACTGCCAGGTGGGCTTCGTCCTCGACGACCAATATGTGCGGCTCTTGCGTTTTGCCTCCCATACGTCACCTCGACGCAGCGGACCGGCTGTTCTCTGAGGTTACGTGGTGGTTGGTTTCGTCTTGGAGCAAGGCCGCAGGCAACACAACTTCGAACATCGTTCCGCGTGGAAAAGCAACCGGATCACGGATGCGCACCGTCCCACGCCACCGCTGCACGAGGGACCGCACTAAGTAGAGTCCCAGTCCGGTACCGGGCCGATCGCGCATCAATTCGTCACCGACTCGAATGAATCGGCCAAACACCCGCCGCCGCAGCTGCGCGGGGATGCCTCGTCCGTTATCCTCCACCTGGACGACGACGCGGCCTCTTGGGGCGCGTTGCATCCGAATGACCACCTGCGGCGGATCGCCTGCATACTTAACTGCATTATCGATGATATTGCGAAATACAATCACGGCCTCATCGGGAACAGCATGAATCGTACACGGTTCGAGCTCCAAGCGAACCGTGTCCTGGGGAACGTGATACTGTTCGGTCACGTCTTCAGCCAGTGTTTGCAATAAGGTGTTTAGCTCGATGGATTCAGCGCGGCTTACCTGTTCACCTCGCTCCAAGCGAGCGGCTGCCAGAAGGTGGTTGATCAATTGGTCCAACCGTTGCACGTCTTCCAGCATATACTGTTGGAACGCGTGCCGCTCTTGCTCGGTTACCTGTTGCCGAGTCAACGTCTGTAGATACAGCTTCAACGAAGCAATGGGGGATTTAAGTTCGTGAGTCACAGCGTCGATAAAGTTGCTTTGCCGCTGGTTGAGATTGATTGTGCGTACGGTAAGCGTAAGGTACATCACAACGCCTACCAGTACGGTGACGAGGAACGAGGTGCCTACGGCTAACATGGTCCAAAACATCGCCGGATGTTGCCACCCGCCCAGCGCTGAGCGCAAAGTCAGCATCACCCACCCGACGGTGAGCAACACCAGCAGCACGATCAGTACGATTCCCAGTGTGATGGGGAATTTGAGTGACCAACGTTCAAACATCGCCGGCCTCCACATACCGGCGCTCGATCTTTACTCCGATCGTTCCGAAGGCCCAGTAGCCGATCGAAGCCTCTGCCACGTGTGTCAGCAGGTCATAGGCCCGCCAGCGATTCCACCCAAAGTCTTCCTCTAACCAGAGTATCAAATGGGCGGCAGCCGTGGCAAATGCCCTTTCCATCGGGGATCCACTGGCGACACTCATCAGATACTGGTTGGTCTCGATGCGTGGCCAAGCGATCGTTCGCCCCTTACGCAGTTCGACACGCAGACAAGTTCGGGCGGGCATTTCCAAGCCGCTAGCCGAAAGCTCACCGTGTCCCATAGCCGCGTGCGCGTCCCCAATGTACAGCAACCCTCCCGGTACAAAAACCGGTAACCAAATCGTGGCCCCTGGGGCCACTTCGCGTAGGTCCAAATTGCCGCCGTGTGGCCCTGCCGGAATAGTGCTCGGTACACCCCAAACCGGAGCGGTTCCGATACAGCCTAACATCGGCTGGTATGCAATCCGTATCTGGTCACTCCAGTGGATCCATCCGTCCTGAATCGGACATACATGCGTGCCATGCGGACAGTTGTTCCCTAACCATTGGCAAAGCTGTTGCGGATCCGAAGTTCTCGTTGCACATTGACCAATAAGCGGTTCGATGGAATCGATTCGCACCAACAGCACATCACCCGGCTCCGCACCACGAATCGATAACGGACCGGTCAGAGGATTGCTGAATGGCACCGTTCGCTTGTCGCGTCGATCCTGGTCGGTGCGAATCTGGCCGGAAAAAGCGTCCTCCGTATCCACGAGCACCGGTTCGCCGGAGTCGAGCTCGATCCGAGGGGCTTCGTGCCGCGAAAACTCGTACACGAGCGGTCCGATCGGAACATGTTTCATGTAGTTTTCTCCTCAACCGTCTCGGATCGCCTCAGGAAAACGATCCAACCTGCCGTTGGTCTCCTAAAGGAACTTTTCCCGGGCCAAATTCACCGCCGGGAAAGCTCAACTTGCGGCATTTCGTGGCCGCGACATCAGCCTGTAAGCTTAGGTGGCCAGAAACGCGGCACCGTCCATGGATCGGCCACCCTATCTCAATACTCCCAGCGCCGCGAATATACTTGCGACAAGCTCCGCAGAGAATTACCCGACGCGGTGCGAACAGCGCAAATAGGGGCGACGGCAACCCTCAGGGCCGGAAGCATTTCCGCGAAACAAAGAGCGTTCGTCGTGTAGCCGGTCTAGCGAAATCCGGACAAAAACTCCAGACGACTCTGGGAAGGAAACTACCGAAATCATGGCGGTATGCGATCTCAAGCGAGCTTGGCGTGAATGGCACATGCGGCTGGCCAGTGATGCGCTCTGGGTGGTTTCGGGAGATCGGGCGGTGATCGACATAACAGAAGAGGACGATGGCGAGATAGGGTTGCTGGCCGCGCTAACAAGGAACCTCGGTTTGCGTCCCAATGACAATGAAAAAACAGCATCTTTGCGACTTTTAGCCTATCGGCTACGGACAAATGCCGCTCAGCCAGCACTGCCCACTCGAGGGTTGGGATTCACTCGTCGGCCTTTGCGACCCGAGCACCGGTTGATCGGGGTTGTCAGTTCCCATATTGGCCGCCGTCTTGATCAGAGACTGGAATGGTTCGTAGCATTGCGCCGCGCTCTGAGTGCACCAATGCCGGGTGGCGTTTACATCGTTGGGGCTCGAGCTCCGACGGCTTGCTGGGCTCAGCGATGGGCAGAACTCACAGGCCAGGCCGTTCGGCCGGTATTTGTTGCTGGTCAAGGTAGGCCCACCACGGATCGTTCTGATCTTTTTTGGCGGCGCACCGTGGACTTGGCCCTATTGCATCCGGAGTTACTCGTGTTAGTAGCCGATACTAACAACTACGCAGGTCCCGGCGTAAAACCCAAAAGCATGCCGCTTGCCGATTGGCATGGTGCGCTAGCCGATGATATGGCCGTGTGCTGGCTTGCCGACTGGTTGCAAGTGATATTCCTTCGCCGTAAAGGGCGGTTAGACAAACTCCTTCAGTCCCGGGAGGCGTACCAGGACTCGAACACAATTTGTCTCCGCCTAGCGAGCGATCCGAAAGTACCGACTCCGGGCCCGAGCCGTGTCGGCGGCCACGTCTGTGCCTGTTTCGAGGTCGGTCAGGTACCTCGCTCGTACTCGTGGCACTTTTCTGACATCGCACTCCAGCGAAGTCGTCGGTCGGAAGCTTCGGTTTTGTGCCAGCCCTATTTAGTTCATTGGACTCGCCCACTTTATGGTCCGTGGCCCGCACAATCCAAATCCGACTTTCTGGAGGAATTCCTACTTCTGCGTCCAAGCACAGCACGTTCCGCTTTCGACGTTTTGGCAAGGATTGTTCGCTCGGGGCGCCTTGTGGCAAGTCGCTCAGTGGTGCAGGGAGCTCCACCGGTAGTGTGTTTTTCGGCTGTGCAATTGGAGGAACTTTTCCACCGAGCCGTTTTTCGCGCTCACCGACAGCGATGGGATTTTCTTCCTTATGGCATAGCGATTGCTCGAGATTGGCTCGTCAAAAAAGGCGCCAGGCCCGTTCTGTATGGTGATGCCCGTCTGCGCGCAAGTTTGCCGAGAGACCAACTTGCGTTCTTTCAGCCGACAACCGATACGCACAGACGGATCGACTGGACTCACGAAAAAGAGTGGCGCCTCATCGGCGATTGCTCCTTTCTCGATCTACCGGTTGATGCAGCCTGCCTTTTCGTGCCATCCAGGAACGAAGCGAGGGCTTTATCCTATATGAGCCGTTGGCCCGTAGTGGCGATGCAAGACATCAAACGTTCGTCCCCGCAGAATGAGTAACTCGTCCTACGACCCACCGTGAACCATAGCCTCAATAGCTCAGATTCAGAATGCTTTTCGATTCTCACTGGCGCTGCTAGCCCGACTTTTGCCAGCTAGAAGGCGGCGACCACCGACTTCAAACAAAAGGGCTAAGGCGCAAAAACGTCACGAGCCAAGAACGAACGCACGGGTGGCTAACGCGTTTCGGTGTTCGACCGTGCCATTGCGTCGCATGCTTCCAGGGTCTGCGGTCGCCTATGAATCCCCGTCAGTTCGCGCAGCAATACCGGGAAGCTCACGCTGCTTCGCGCCGTTCATTGACCGCAAATTGCCGGATCTGTTCGATCACATAATCCTGTTCGACCTCGCTGAGCTCCGGGTATACCGGTAGACTGAGCACCTCGGCTGCTACGCGTTCGGCTACGGGAAGTTGTCCTTTTTGGTACCCGAGAGTTTCAAAGCAGGGTTGCAAGTGTAATGGCACGGGGTAGTAAACTTCCGTGCCGATACCTCGCTCGGCAAGCCATTGCCGCAAGGCATCGCGATCGCCGGCTGGAACGCGAATCGTGTACTGGTTCCAGACGTGCAGGCCGTACGGATCATCCGTAGGAGGAATCAGCCAGCCGTCCAAGCCGCATTCAACAAAACGCTCTGTGTAATAGGCAGCATGTCGCCGACGAGCCTCGATCCACGTGTCAAGGAACGGTAGCTTTTTCAACAAGATGGCAGCCTGTAGGGTATCGAGCCGGCTATTGATCCCGACGTAACGATGAATATAGCGAGGACTCATCCCGTGATTAGCCAGCACGCGGAGTTTATCGGCCAATTCAGGATCGTGCGTCGTGATCAAGCCGCCGTCGCCACACCCACCCAGATTCTTGGTGGGATAAAAGCTGAAGCAGCCGAATGTTCCCCAAGAACCCGCCGCTCGGCCACAGCACGTGGCCTTGATCGATTGGGCCGCATCTTCGATCACCGCGATTCGGCGTTCCTCGACTATCCGCATCAAGCTGTCCATCTGCGCGCAACGCCCGAAAAGATGTACGGGAATGATGGCTCGGGTGCGGCTGGTAATCAAATCAGCCACGTGGTCTACATCGAGCGTGAACGAATCCGGATCGATATCCACAAACACCGGTTTCGCACCCAACCGCCAGGCGGCACTAGCTGTGGCGAAGAAGGTAAACGTCGGTACGATCACCTCATCCCCCGGGCCTACACCTATTGCCATGAGGCTAAGCAGTAGGGCATCGCTTCCGGAAGCACAAGCCACGGCGTGCTGCACGCCACACAACTGGGCTATGGCATCTTCGAAGCGACTAACGGCTGGACCAAATAGGTAACGACCACTTGCAAGTACGTCCAGCACCACCTCACGAAGTTCATCTAATAGTTCACTATTTGATGCGCGGACATCGATAAGAGGAACGGAGCGTCTTTCATGCCCTCCATGGCATGCCATTTTGTTGTCTCCCAGTTGGTAGTGACCGCGTTCGCAGTAACCGCCTTCATGCGGTCCAGAAATCAAGTAGCTCCGATAAATCGGAGCACTACGAACCACGCATGAGCGGAGAGGACAGGATTCGAACCTGCGGTACGGTGTTACCCGTACACCGGTTTAGCAAACCGGCGCTTTCGACCACTCAGCCACCTCTCCGACTTTATCCGGCGAGGTCACCTGGACCGGTGTATCCCGCCCGATTCCACCGGTTGCGGCCGGCAGGACCGCACCGTCTTTGTTTATTTATACATGCTGCAATTGATTGCAGTAAAGTAAAGACCATTATGTCGTCCCTTGATTTTGTCAACAAGACCGTAAGTGAGCGGTTAAGATACGCAACGTAAAGGCTCTACGGCGCATTGTAGACAAATCCATAATGTCGCTCGCCCACTTGCGCTTCGGCCTCTTGGTCGCTTCGCGGCACGTGAGTGCGTTACCGTTCCCTCTTTAATGTCCCTTTCCTACCCCCGACTTTCCGTTGTGCCGGACGCTTCGATGAAAGTGATCCCATTGGTTAAGAATAATTGCACCATTTGCGGTATAGTCGACATTTCTTGTGGTTAGCCACAATAGCTATAGGAATTTTCCCAGATGGTGGGGCACCATATTCTGAATCCTGACGTGCACCCGTCTCAGCGCTACTTGGTGGCGTAGTTCGGGACTAATTGTCTGAGGCCGACTTCCGGCATTCGAGTAAGCTATAACATATGGGTACTGGCCTTATTCGTGACATCACAGTACCCAATACCTGCTTGGCGAGGTTGGGGGATGTCCTAATCCTGTTCGGGGCGTCTCCCCATCGAACATCGCCAATAGTACATGGTGTGAGGCACCTTGACCTTGAAGATGCAGCAAAACTTGATGCTCCGAGCCAGGCAACTCGGAGTGATTTTCTTGATGTTCATCCACGGTGTTGTGGGGTGGCTGATCAATCCATGGATACTGGCCGCCCAGTCTGAAGCCCTTTTAGTTCGAGCTGCCGAAACCATTACCACGGACGACCTGGAAAAGCATGTCGCCGTGTTAGCTGCCGATGCCTTGGAAGGACGCCTCGCCGGGTCTCGCGGTGGGTACGCTGCTGGTAAATACGTTGCTAACCGCCTGAGTATGCTCGATCTTAAGCCAGCCGGAGACGAGGGAACGTACTATCAGTTATTCCAACACGGGTACCGCAACGTACTGGCATGGATACCGGGAAGGGATGACCAGCTTCGGGGCGAGCTGCTTGTCGTGGGTGCCCACTACGACCACGTGGGGTATGGGTCGAGGGCCACGAGCCTCGGGCCCATCGGCTATGTACACAACGGTGCCGACGATAATGCTTCAGGAGTGGCGGCGGTTCTTGAGTTGGCCGAAGCATTTCATAGCGTTGGGTGGCGCCCGCGGCGCAGTGTGCTGTTTGCTCTGTGGGATGCCGAAGAACAAGGGCTACTCGGTTCGCACTATTGGCTGCAGTCTCCGACGCTTCCCGAACATCGCGTCGTAGCGGCGTTAAACTTGGATATGATAGGAAGGCTCAACGATACGGTTGAAGTCTACGGCACACGTGCCGTACCAGGCTCGCGCTACTTGCTCTGTAAAGCGAACGCCCAGTTCCGAGTTAAATTAGAATTTTCCTGGGAATTGAAGGCCAATAGCGATCATTACTCTTTTCTTGAAAACCACATCCCCACTCTCATGTTTCACACTGGACTGCACGACGACTACCATAGACCGACCGATGATGTGGAGAAACTCAACTTGGATGGCATGCGAACGGTGACCGTGTTAGCACTCGCGGTACTAGCTGAGTGGTCGGATGCCGCGCAGAAGCCGCCTTTTCGCCCGGAAGCATTCAACGAAGACGAACAGGCACGTGTTCGGTTCGAACGAATGCTGTCCGAAGACCCACCGGGACCACTGCGCATCGGCATTAGTTGGCGACGTGACGCCGCCGACCGGACAGCGGTCTATTTGACACGAGTGGTGAAGGGTTCTCCTGCCTGGTTGGCTGGTCTACGGGCTGGCGACCGGCTGTATGAAGTAGACGGACACCTGTTTTCAACAGATGAACCGTTGCGGCAATACCTGTTGCAAGCAACCAATACGGTCGATGTTGTCGTTGAGCGAAATGGAGTAATCGACGTAGCACACCTGGATTTGACGAAGGCCGAAGCCCTCGCGCAACCAAACCCATAGTGTCGTGCGCCCTAGGATAGCTCGCGGCTTACTCCTACTTCGCCCGTAAGTACGTTTATCTGAATTGGCAACCACAGCGGGACGGCTATACGCCGAATAGCCCACAAAGACCGAGGCAAGACCGCAACGTACACGACAAGCCGGTCAACTCGCCACGGCGATCCCGAATGGTTGCGGCGCTTTTCCTGGTAACTTGCGGCTCCTCTTGGCAAGCATCGACTGTGCGGGAGAGGTAACCCCACGGAGGGCAAGGGAAAATTGAACGCGGCTTGTGCAGCCCGTTCCCACCCATGGTTTATGCCCCGCGCTAAACAACTTTGCGTTCGGTGGCAGTAAGGCAGTTACCAGATCGGATGCTTAGGGAAGGCAGACCCGTTTGAGTGAAGCAATTACGGATCAACCGGTTGCAAATTGAGATTTGGCTTTATGGATCCCCTGATTTGCTTCAGACATGAGGCAAAATAGGGCTCGTTTTTTCTTCCGTATTCTCTGTGTCTTTGTGGTGCCAACTCCACGACCGAGATTTCGAGGAACGAGAAGAACGTCGAGCCCATCGGGGCCGCACATGAGGCCAACAAGAAGCCAGGAATGTAATAATAAGGTAACGGGCAGAAAAGACTCGACTGGTTACAGCGAAACTCGTTGGGCGATTCGTCCAACGGTGTTAAAGCTGTGCGAAGTAACGTGGACCGGCGGCCGATGTCAAACAAGGTAGTCGGCCGGGAAGTCGCTGGTCTGGAAAACCCGCAACGGCGGGTCTACGACTATGGCAAGTGACATGCACCGCTCCAAGCTTCGACGTCAAATCGCTTATGAGGCAGCACGGTTGTTGTATACGCATCAAGAAGGCGAGTACTATCGCGCGAAAATGAAAGCGGCGCGGCGGATCTGCCAGGGATGGGTAAAACCCGCTGATTTGCCCAGCAACGCGGAAATCCGGGATGAAGTACTGGCCTTGGCGCGTCTGCATGAGGGGGAGCGGCAACGGGAAAACTTACGCGACATGCGTTTCGAAGCTCTACGCATGATGTACCTGTTGCGGCGATTCTATCCGCGACTGGTCGGCAGCGTTCTTACCGGACATGTACGCCAGGGTTCGGACATCGATATCCACGTTTTTTCCGACAGTGTCGAGGCGGTAACTCATACGCTCGATCAGCACGGTGTGGTATACGATGTGGAGCGCAAACAGATTCGCAAACATGGCGAGTACCGCGTCTATACTCATATCCATATCGAGGACCGATTTCCGTTCGAATTGACCGTTTACCCCGTCGATAAGGTGCATTACGTTTTCAAGAGCTCGATTACCGGTAAACCGATGGAGCGAGCCAGCATTGCGCAGCTCGAACAACTTCTGGAGCGCGAATACCCCGATACTTCGCCGCAGTCGGCTATCGAACAGCTCGAAGACCAAGTCGACCGATACCAGGTTTTTGAAGCGTTGCTACTCCCGCTGGAACACGTCCAGCAAAGTCGCCGACACCATCCGGAAGGCGATGTGCTCTACCATAGTCTGCAAGTGTTCGATCTGGCACGTGACGAGCTGCCCTATGATCAAGAGTTTCTGGAGGCAGCCCTATTGCATGACGTGGGAAAGGGAATTGATCCGGAGGATCACGTGCGAGCCGGACTTGAGGCGTTGGAAGGTTTCATCAGCCCTCGGACAGCTTGGCTAATCGCACATCACATGGAGGCACAGCAGTTACTCGACGGCACACTCGGCTTACGAGCTCGCCGCCGCCTGCGAGCCAATGAGAGTTACGAGGAGTTGCTGATCCTTGCGCGATGCGACCGGGATGGGCGCCAGACCGGGGTAGAGGTACCGGAGCTGGATGAAGCGATCGAGTACCTACGTGACCTCGAACGTACGTTCGGCGGGTGACACGGCTAATGGTGTACCTTGCCTTCAGAAATGATCGGCATGGAGCTCAAACCGCGACTTGAGCTCTGCCGTTGAGCAGGAGAAAGATCGAGCGTTAAGGCGCAGAGACGCAACAGAAAGCGCACCAGACAGCACAACGAAGTGTCGGCACTTGGGTGGCTTTCGCGTCCGGCTTATTTCGTGGCTTTTTGCGAGGTCGGGTTCGTATGTGCGTCGTGCTTATAGGGGGCACCGATTCGTCACAACGAAAAGTGGTGCCCTTGCCTCACGGCGTTCACCTGAGGTTATTCGGACCAAAGCAAAACATTGCGGCGATAGCATTACCGCTAACTCTATCATCTTGCATCGTTCTAATCCACCTGCACCCAACGACCGTCTTGAAGTCTCTCTTGGGGATGGTAATGTGCCTTATAGCTCAGGTGTGGTGCTTCCGCGGCATAGAGGCCAAGATATACGTAGTCGATATCCTGAGTACGAGCCATTTCCAGTTGGGTGAGTATAGCGAACACGCCCGGACTCCATGAGCTTTCATCGGGATCGAAAAACGTGTATACTGCGGACCAGGATCGGGTTCCTACATCGGTGATGGCCACGGCTACTAGTCGTCCCGCTTTTTGAAAGGCGAATTCCACAGTTGGGCAGACTGTATCCACCAGAAACGATTCGTACTCCTCGGTCGTATAGTGCTCGCTGCCCAAGCAGCGTACCAAACGATGGCGGTTGAACAGCTCGAGTCGTACATCGTCGAGTCGAGGGGGGCCTAGGGTAACCTGGACTTGCTCCGCGGCGCGCCGCCAAACCCGCCGTTGCGTGGCCGTAGGGCGAAATCGCTTCGGGGCTACCCTCACAGCTTGACAGGCTCGGCATCCAGGGCATTGAAGACGATAGAAATACGGTCCGCTTCGCCGGTAACCGTCGGCCAACAAATGGTCCAGTTCCGCCGGGCTTATCCGCGTGCCTCGCCACTCCAGCGGCATGCGGGCAATTCGCCCCGGCACATACGGACATGGCTGGCAACCATCAAACACGACTTGCCGAAACTGCCGATGCATAGGGTTGCCTGGGTCGGCCTGCTAGACAATCGTCGAGCAACTGCCGAAATTCGCGAAATAGGTACCAACTGTCATGCGGCCCGGCCGAAGCTTCCGGGTGGTATTGGACGCAGAAAGCAGGGAATTCGCGGTGGCGTAATCCGGCAATCGTGCCGTCATTCAGGTTGATATGAGTGACCTCTAAACAGTCGGGCAACGTGTCGGCCGACACAGCAAATCCGTGGTTTTGCGTGGTAATTTCTACTTTGCCGGTTAACACATTGAGCACCGGTTGATTGGCGCCTCGGTGCCCAAACTTAAGTTTGAACGTCTTGGCTCCACAAGCCAATGCCATCAACTGATGTCCCAAGCAAATACCGAACATGGGCAATTGCCCTAACAAATGTCGGATCGTGGAAATCGCATATTCAAGCGGCTCTGGGTCGCCGGGGCCATTGGACAAAAAGAGGCCGTGCGGCTGGTGCTCTAAAATTTGCTCTGGCGTTGCCGTGCCCGGAAGGACCGTTAAACGACAACCAGCCGAACACAAATGCCGGGCGATATTCCACTTCATACCAAAATCCAAAGCCACCACGTGCGGCGCCTGGTCGGCGAACTCCTCGGTTGACGGCAGTCTTAGCCCCGCCAGAGGCCCCAGCTGTTGGGTCCACGGACCATACCGCTCTGGCAATACTTCACGTACCAAATCTCGTCCCACCAGCCCGGGACTCATGCGAGCCTTTTCCACCAGTCGGGAATCGTCCAGGTCGACCGTCGAGAGGATACCCTTCATTGCGCCATAAATGCGTATACGCCTCACCAAGGCACGCGTATCGATCCCCGACATAGCCACGATGCCGTGCTCGAGCAAATAATCGCGCAACAAGGCTTCGGCACGATAATTACTCGCTAAGCGACTCTCCTCGCGCACAATGAAACCGGCCAAATGCGGGCGCCAACTCTCCTGATCCTCCGCATTGACTCCATAATTCCCGATGTGCGGATAGGTCATCGTGACTATCTGACCGCGATAGCTGGGATCGGTCAGAATCTCCTGGTATCCAGTGATAGACGTGTTGAAGACCACTTCGCCATCCACTTCACCTTCCGCACCGATGGCAATACCGGTATAGACGGTCCCATCTTCCAAGGCAAGTTTGGCCGGTCGTATCGAATTCATCGGTTAACGCTTTGAAAATTAATAAGCAGCCCCAAGGCTAATAGGCGAACTCTCGACGCTAAAGTTCGGCGGGTTTGTCCACCGATGACGACTTTACGGCTGTGGGTCTCCGGCAAGACGGTCGAAAATCGTCTTCCGGGCAGCCACTGGAGGGCTTCTGGAGCGGCGAACAGAAGCCCTCGTTTTTTTGAGCAACCGCGACGTTGTTGCTACCCAACTTTATTCGCCCCACTCTCACCATATCGTAGAAGCTACCACCTCAATCCACAAGCGGGGCGAAAACACCAACACGTTAATAGATCGTAGACCTGTTTCTTGCCGGGGGAACATTTTCGTTGAACAGCGCAACGCCCGACCCGCTGAATCTCGTAAGCAAATCGATAGCCAACGTCACAAGTCCGATGTCTGACTGGCCGACCCATTGGGGTGTGTTCCAAACGAGATAGTGGCTCGCGACCGTCCCGATCTATCCGCGGAACTTGCCGCACGTAAAACTGTGAGCTATGTTTTAAGTGCGACACTGGTAGTGGTTCTTTTCGTATAGCGGTTGGCCGGGCGACGATTCCCATCAGGGCGGCCTCTGGACAAGAAGAAACGTATCCCATGCCGAAAGCTGCTATGTCCAGTCCCGAGACTCTGCTGACCGACATTCGAGCGTTACGACACGACTGTTCCCTTGCCATCGCGGAACTCAACCGGTTCATAGCTCTGGTGCGCACCCGCCTCGAAAACCTAGCTTCACCAGCCGCACCGGATCGACTCGGCGCTGGCTGCGGCTTTGCTCCGGCGCAACGGATGGGCTCTGCGAGTGAAGGTCAAAAACCATCCATCGAAGACCATCGGCTGTTTGAAAAAGAGAGCTAGGCTGTCAAAGGGGTTCAACGGGGACGCCATGTTTCGTTGGTTGTCGGAAGTGTCGCACAACGTCAGTCGATTCGTTGCCCAGGTGCCTTCATGGTCTACCGGGAGCATGCCGTTACAGCTACCCAACGCGCTGATCAAGGGCACGAGCCTGGAGCCGCCGCGAGCCGAATGGCAATTGAGCCGGCCGGTCTTGTTGCTCGCCCCGTCAGGCGGCGAATCCCGTGCTGCCGACGAGCAACAACGGGCATGGGAAGCGATCCACAAGACCATGGCCCGAATCGACATTCCGCACCTGGTGGTCTGGGGACGTAAATGGGCTGCTGACCCGGATGGGCCTTCGCAACAGGGCCTCCCGGTCGAAGTTACGCTTCGGCCGTTCTGGATAGACCGATTTCTGGTGTCCAATCGCCAATACGCCGAGTTTGTACAAGATGGAGGCTATCGCCGGCCGGAATTCTGGCACGAGCAAGTGCGGGAAGTGACATGCGAGTTTATGGATCAGACGGGCCGACCGGGTCCGCGCTACTGGGAAGATGGAAAGTATCACCCGGACTTGGCGGATCACCCGGTGGTAGGCATCAGTTGGTTTGAAGCAAGTGCCTACGCGGCTTGGGCAGGAAAGCGGCTGCCGACCGACGCCGAATGGCTCGCCGCCTCGCGCGGACCGCTGACCCGCGATTCGTTAGCCCACGCCACAGGCTCTGCCGGTTTTGCCGAGGGCTGGCAGCATCTTGCTGACACCACCTTGTATCCGTGGGGGGATTTATTCGACCCACATCGAGCCAACCTGTGGGAAACCGGAATTGGCACGACCGTACCGGTCGATGCATTTTCCGAAGGGGATTCACCCGCGGGCGTGCGCCAGTTAATCGGCAACGTTTGGGAGTGGACCTCATCGGTCTTTGGCCAGTACGACACGGGAGCCGATTTTGTCTGGACCCCGTTCTGGATCAGCGTTCGTGGCGGGGCCTATGACACGTATTTTTCCCTCCAGGGCAGCCGCTTGTTCCAAAGTGGTGAACGTCCGTTGGCTCGCCGGCCGAACATAGGTTTCCGCTGCGCGTGGAGTGGTCCGGAGGGCTCCACGCCACCAGAAGGGTAACGCTCATGGCCATCGTGCAATCCCCCGGCACCGTTCCTCTTGCTAGCCTCCGCCTTGCCCAGGTCGCCGCGCCGGTCGAATGTGGGCTATGCGGGGAACCCAACGGCAGAAATACGGAGCGTTGTCGCCATTGTGGGGCTCCGATTGGTTTGAGCCGCCGATTGCACGAGCGGAAAAACAATGCTAAACTTTTGGCTATACTTGGACCTACTGAAAGTGGCAAAACGTGCTGGATCGGTTTGTGGGCCGATTTGCTGTCACGAGCTCTGCATAACTCCAGGTTCGCTACCCATGGTGCTTTTTCGGTAGCTATCCAACAGCAAGTGGTAAGCTGTCTCGCGCGAGGTTGGTTCCCATCGCTTACGGCGCCCGACCCGACGACCTGGTTCTGGATTAACGGCACGGTAGTTCGAGGTCGGCGCCAGGTCGAATTCGGCGCTCCGGACATGGCGGGACAAGCCATAACGGAGGCCGTCGATCGGCCTGGTTCCCAACCCTTAATAGGGGGCGTGCTGCGTTGGTCGGCAGGGCTCGTTATAACGCTTGATGCTGAAAAACTTACCAGTGGCGATCGATCGCCCGATTTTTGGGCCTTAAAAGCGCTACATTTTCTGATCGATTTACCGAGCCAACAGCGACCGGCGGTCGAGAAACCGTTGGCCCTGGTGTTGACCAAGATTGATCGGTGCGAACCGGCGCGCTTCGATCCGGAACTCTGGTTGCCGCGCTTGGCTCCTTCGACGTTTGAGTTTTGTCGGCGGCGCTGGAATCGCTGGAAAATGTTCTCGATTTGCGTGTGTGCCGGTGTTGGTTTCCAACGATTCGGTGCCCAGACGCGTTCGTTCCCCACGCGGGTGGAACCCTCTGGGATCGATAAGCCTTTTGATTGGCTGTTTGCTCAATTGCGGTAAGTGGCGCATGATGAGTGCACCTTCTGACCGATAGCCGGGGTCCGTCAGCCCCGTGACGAACCGTTTTTCCGGTTGGCTCTTTGGGCTCCGATCGACCGCTACTGTCAGAATTTCGGAACGCGAGATACCATCATAATAAAGAGCGGTCGATTGATTCTTGATGGTGCGGCTTTTACTTCGTTGATTTCTAAGATGACGAGTGCGTTGGGCCAAGGAGTCGAGCGAATCGATGGACGAAGGGGATTCCCGGGAACAACAGGCTGAGAGCCCGCCAGAAAGGGGCGGGGGCGAAACGTTTCGCATCGAGCCTGCGGCGCGGATCGTGCGGCTTCCCCCGTACATGTTTGGGCGTATTAATACGCTGCTCTACGAGAAGCGTCGCGCCGGTCACGACGTTATCGACTTGGGGATGGGTAACCCGAGTGAGCCACCGCCGACGTTTGTCATCGAAAAACTCGCAGAAGCCGCTCGCGATCCAAATAACCACGGCTACAGCAAATCTAGCGGAATTCTGAACCTGCGCCGTGAGGTTGCCAGTAAGTACTTAAAGCGGTATGGGGTGCGTTTGGATCCAGCCACCGAGGTCCTGGTTTGCTTGGGTTCCAAAGAGGGATTTAGCCACCTGTGTCTGGCGTTGATGGGGCCGGGAGATACGGCCATCGTGCCGGCACCCTATTTCCCGGTGCACATGTACGCGGTAGCTTTGGCTTCCGGAAATGTCATTGCCCTGGACGTGGCGGATCCAAGCCGGTTTTTGGCCAACGTCGCCTATACGTGTGAACATCTGTACCCGAAACCAAAACTGCTCATCGTCAACTATCCTCATAATCCGACGGGCTCCACGGTCGAACCGCAATTCTTTACCGAAGTCGTAACGCTGGCTCGGCGCTATGGATTAATGGTCATCAGTGATTTTGCATATGCCGATGTGGCGTTCGATGGTTATCAACCCCCCAGTTTTTTGGCGGCTCCGGGAGCGCGGCACGTGGGAGTCGAATTTACCACCATGAGCAAAGGGTACAACATGGCTGGATGGCGCGTCGGGTTCTGTTGCGGCAATGCTGAGATGATCCGTGCGCTGGGAGTCATCAAGGGCTACTACGATTACGGAATGTTCCAGGCCATTCAAATTGCCGCGATTGTCGCCTTGCGCCACGGGGAAGCCCATGTCGAACAGCAAGCACGCCTGTATCAGCGGCGCCGTGACGTGTTGGTCGAGTCCTTGCGACGCATCGGTTGGCAAGTGGAAAAACCTCGAGCTGGAATGTTCGTTTGGGCCCCGATTCCTGAACCATGGCGCAGCCGAATGTCCACTATGGATTTCGCAATGATGCTTTTAGAGAAAGCTGATGTTGCGGTTAGTCCCGGCAGCGGTTTCGGGAGCGCCGGCGAAGGATTCCTGCGACTGGCCCTGGTGGAAAACGAAAACCGTCTGCGTCAAGCCGTGCGCCAGATTGCGCGCTGCCTGGAAGAGCGTCACTCGAACGTTTCCAGCGCCGAGTCCGCAGTACCGGCTATCCGATCGTAACCCTGGCTAGCATGGCTGCGTCGTGAGCCTAGTGGTTCACGTATCGTGCCGAGAATGCGGATGGTTGAAGTTTTGGGGCGTACTATGGTTCAACCGACCTCTCAAACGACGAATGCAAACCGCAGGACCATTCCCGCAGAAGAACGATCGGCGGAGGCGATCACCGTTCTGTGGATGCTAACGGCGGTCGCTTGCTTGGCCGCCCAGATGGTAGCTTGGGGTACAGGCGCTCTGCGGGCTTGGTCCAGTAGCTGGCAGCAAATCATTGGTCCCTTGGTTCCGGGCTGGTTTAGCTTCTGCGCCTTAGTGACCGCGACGATTTGTCTTATATTGACGCCGGTCGTCTGGTACGTACGCCGTGTCAAACCCCCAATGTCGATTCTCCTGCCGGTCATCGTCATCGGCATTGTACCGTGGGCCGTCGCCCTGTGGGAGCTCTTCTGGCATGGATAACCGGTCGAGCGTGCAACGGCTTTCCCTACATGCGAACGTGAACAAAATTACGGACAAGGCTTAACGGCCTATCGGCATAGCGGGGCTTCTGCGATGTAAGGCGTCTCGGGTATCGAAAAAATTCAACGCAAAGGTGCGAAGGGAAAGAGGCACCGCGAAGACACTATCCAGCATCACGTGGCTAGCTGCATCTTAGTGTCCTTGCGTTTCCGCAGATCATCGAGATTTTGCCTGCGGTCCAGAAGCACACACCCAAACGTCAAACTTGCATCACAACCCGGTACTCTGTCCGAGCGACTGACCTACAAACAAGGCGCCCGAACCCGTATAGCGCCGTGCCGATCGATTGCAGTCCCCGAATGCATCAACGACCAGCGAGTCGTTTGCGAGCCACCAGGACGAGCTTGGCGAACAGTTCCCGTTGATGACGCAAGGCGGCCACCGGATCTTCTATCTTAGAAGTTGACTCGGTCATTACCCAGCCTTCGTAGTCGACACTGACTAACAATTCGATTAATTTCGGGTACGGATAGTCGTTTCGATCCAGCTCGCGCACATGGCACGTCGCCCCAAGTCGATCGGACACAAGCCGGAAATTGGCTTCTAGGCCATCACCTTCCAGGTCTTGTGGGTTGGAGTTCCAGCAAATCGCCGCGTTCGGGTGTGTGGCTACATGAAGGATTTGGCGAATAATGGGGAGGGGCGCGCATTGGCCGTGGACTTCCAAGCGGATTTGTTGTCCAAAGCCTTCGGCGTACTCGGCAAGCTCATTGAGTGTGTGCCCAATTTGTTGGATGGTTTTTTCGCGAGGTACTGCAGGATGGAAGCGATCCGGTTTAACTTTTACTCCCGTGCCGCCCACGTCATGGCTAAGGCGCACGAACGCTTTGATGGTTTCGACGGCTTGGCGCAGTGCTTCGGGATCCGGATGATCCAGCCGCTCGTTGCTTCCAAGTCCGACCAGCGTGACTTGCGAGGCGGCAAATTTTTGGGCTATGACGCGGCGTTCGTCGGCAGAAAGCGTCGGTTCTACTCCGTGGCGATGCGTCGTACGTAGTTCGACACCCCGCACTTCGGCAGCCGCACACCGTTCAAGCAACTCATCAAGGGTCCAGTCGGCGGCCCACATGTAGGTGACAAGGCCATACGCCATGCGCTCACCTTTGGGAGAGAGTTGCTCTTCATCGGCTGTCGCGCTTTTCGCTGCCATTGCCGCTGCTGTCAGCGCCACAGAGGACCGTAACATTTCGCGCCGGGTTAGCTCACGCCACGCCGGGTTCGCCGAATCGTTGGCCATCGCTGGATGCTCCTAAATGAAAAAGTTCTGCAATGCGAAAGCAGGTGCTCTCTTGAGCCCATTGTACTTGGAACGGGCCGTTGCCGCCCAAACGATGTAAAATGTACCAAGTATAACAATTCTTTCATCGGTGGATGCCTTAAAAAACGCACCGCTGGCCAAAAAATACGGGTATTTCTCTAGAGCTCCGTTGCGTTCGTAGTTACAGTCAAAGAAATGCCACTATTGTCGTGTGCAGTTGGTGCGTAAGCGCCTAGCCTTTGGGAGGGCCGTGGTACCCGTGGCGTCATTCGAGTCGATTCACCCGCCGACGGACGGAGCGTCCGATGACATCGATGTACTGTTGGAAAACGCTCGCCTGCGTGATCTGCTCGAGCCATTCGCTGATGATGCGCTACAGTGGGCCATGGGCCGCCAGTGGACGGTACGCGAAGAAAATCAGTATTTGGCTGCGCTTTTGGACTGGGAGCTGGCTCCGGTCTTGCCCATAGCGCAGTGGTTCGAACCCGAGCTCCAATTGCCCCATCCACAACGACTAAGCGATGAGGAGATCAGCCGACTTCTGGCGCGAGCACTGGAACAGCTTTACGAAAAAGGCGTCGTGCTCGAATTCACCGACCATCTGTCCGACAGGCAGCTCTACGTGCTTTTAGTGCGAGATATTCTACCGTCACTTGAAAAACGGCTGGCCAATCGCAACGGATGGCTCTGCTGGTATTGCCTTGATCCAGAATGGGACGAACAACTCTGGTTAGCCTATTATGCCAGTGACATTGAACGCCGTCGTTGGCAAGCGGCAACCGGCTCTCTCGCACCGCCCCGCCAGATTCCTCCTCATCGTCGTGTTCTGCCGCAACATCGCAGGCCAATTGATCCAAGCCCCCCTAATTCTTAGTACCCGTTTTGCAACTTAAGAGCGGTAGTTCCGTCCGAAGGCAAAAAGCAACCAGCGATTCTCTAGACAAGGCTTGAAAGCTGCCTTCGTATAGGTTACGATTCAACGACACTTGAATTAACCTTTTGCCCGGTCGAACGGTAAAGGATTAGCCGTTATGAATCAAGCTGTCTTTTTCTTACAGACTTGTCCGATTTGCGGTCGGCCGACGCGGGTGCGAGTCGAATGGCTGGGCCGGCAAGTGCGTTGCCAGCATTGCGGAGGCGTTTTCGTAGCCGAGAATCCGGATTATCCCAAGAGCGAATCGTTAATGGAGTCAGCCGAACGTTGGCTTGCTACGGCAGACCAATTGCTCCGAACTTTGGACCGAAGGCGCGTTGACGCGCCGGAGTATTGATGCGCACCGGTGATCCGCTCGGAGTCTCGTCGTTGAGAAGGGGAAGAGTTTAACAAAAAGGCGTATGCACGGTACGATGCAGTTAGGCAATGGACGCTGGATGTGGTTTCCGTTGCGCCGTAGCGCCTTTGCGTTGAATTAGTCGACGCACGCCCTTGCGCAACCTTCACATAAGTCGGCGTTAATGCACCAGAACCTTTTGAAAACAGATAAGTACCGAACACGGACTCCGAGATCTTGTCTCTAGACTCGGTGTTCTTCCCGTAGCGGGCGGTGTGTACGCTTCCGTTTTGCACCACAGGGACGCTGAGAGCACCGAGGAACGAAAAACGCCACATCGCTCGTTTCGCCAGCAAACAATCTCGCCATCAAGCGAATATGTCGCACAGCAGCGATTGATGCGAGCTTCCTTATTCTGGTTGTGTTAGAAATAACGGTTTGCCAACGTATGGGTTCATAACCGGTCAAGCGGAAGCAAGTAGATTCACGCCAGTTTCGACGAACTGACGGATAGTCTCACCTTCAAACAAGATGTAAACGCTGCTCCGGGGCGCCGCATCATTTCATTGAGCACGGGGACGTTCGTCTGACGCGGAGCTAGGCATAAGTGTTAACTGGCGGACCGAGAAACTATCATTACCGGAAAACAACAGATGCAGACCATGTCCGTCTTCCTTCATCCACGTTGTCGGGAAACAGCCGGATTCTCCAGGATCGACGTCCCAATTTTCCTCATAGTAGACAGTATGCCAAGGGCCCCACGGTTCGGGAGCTTCGAAAACACCAATTCCGAATTTGGGACGAGCTTCTTGTACTCGTTGCGGATTCAGAATGACCTGATACCACAGATATCGACCGGAAGGGCGGTGGTAGCTGATGCCCGACCGGTAACAGCGACCTGGGTTCTGGAAAATGGCCTCCCGCTGCTCGATATCGGGTGTCCATAGCGGCTGACCTGCCTCGTCCATCCCCGCAAAGAACTCGTACGCATCCCGTTCAAGAATTTGATGTGTAGCGACACGCGCTAGTATGAAGCGGTGTGCCGGTTCGTACGCCGACAATGCATCAGGAGAGACGATATAAACGAAACGATCACGAGCGTGTCGGTAATTTGGACCGAAATTCACAAATGTCGGACATCCGAAACTGACCGTGAATTTCCACGGAGCCCAGTTCCAGGTTTGTCCCTGGTCAGTGGACCAGACGAGTTGCGAGTTGTGAACATTGCGCACCAAGAGATACACAACGTTCTGTACCATGAGCGCACCGCTTGCTTTCGGCCCACTGGGGCCGTCGCCGGTTCGTTCCAACGTGGGGCTCGGCAGGTTGCGTCCGTGGAGCTCCGGCGGCTTACCTTCTACGATGGCTAACCCTAGGCTCAATTTGCGCGGCGCGAATGGCGCAAAACCACTACCGTCCCCATAGGCCGTAATAAGCACTCGATCGCTCATAGCCGTTACCGGCCAATTATCGCTGCCCGGTGCCCATCGGCGAATCGTGCTTGGATCCGCCCACTGGATGCCACGGAACACGTCGCTATATGGATAGGGAGGAAGCGACTGGCCGCGCAACGCGTTCCTTTGGCTTTCCCTAGCGGCTTGGCAAAGAGGTTCCAAGAATGGGCGGAGCACCGCGTAGTGTTCCTTTTCCGAAAGCGGCCATGACTCGCCGGCCCGTACCGCTACCAAATCCAGGCTCGGTACCACAACAATTAGGCTATCGTTTAATCCCCAAGACCAAAACGCATCAGTGGGAACTTTAGCTAAGGTACGATCGGCGTTGTTCCACCAAAGCAGCCCATAATGGTCCGAGGCATTGCCGTAGTCCGGTACAGCTTCTGGTAGTCCCATTAACTCAGGTTGACTGCGGCCAACCGCCGCCACAAACTCGGCAGGTAGTAATGCCTGATCATGCCATCTGCCTTGTTTTAGGTAGAGGTAGCCGATGCGAGCCATCGCCATGACGTTAGCATGGATGCCCGCACCAAACTCGCGGCGGGCTACGCCCTGAATCGTATGGGGACGGTATGCGTTGTTACGCCACGTGAAAGCGTCAGTGGTAATCCCAATTCTTTCTAATACGCGTTCGAACAACACGTCGCGAAGGTCTCTGCCATAAACCAATGTCAAACATTCTGCCAGCCAATTCGGCCCTCCGTCACTATATAGCCAGCCCGTACCCGGAGCGAATTCTAGGGCGCCATAACCACCCGGCTTTGGAAAGCCTGCTGTGTGTGTCGCCAAATGGAACAACGTGATTTGTTCGATCCAGCCCTTCTGGCGGTTGGATTCCGGTGGTACTCCAAAATCCGAGTGATACCGGCAAGCCGGATCGTGCAGCTTTACCAACCCGTCGGCTAGAGCCAAACCGAGCAGCGTCACGCCTATGGACTTGGTTGTTGATTTTAGATCGTAACGTCGCTGTAGATCTCCCCATGACGCCACGATGTGGTCGTGATATATCACGAGTCCCGAACCATTAGCCGAGGCCCCATAGCGACGAGCTTCGTCGAGGAGCTGGACATCCATACCCAGCGCAGCCGGATTGCCCTTGGGCCAGGGCGGTTCGTTCGATTGGGCGTGTAGTGTCGAGCCACTAACGGTCAGTGCCAAGAACACGACAGTCGGCCAAGCGGAAGATTCTCGCACGATGCGCCTCCAAAGATAACCTGCCACGATCCGGCTTCTCGGTTGGCAATCGTTCCGTGTCAATTGTCTCGCAATGGAAAATCAGAAGCAAGCTTCTCCCGAAACAATGACTATCCCGCTTGCAATCGTAGCGCAAGCAGACGAACAGATCTGTCGTCCGAGAATGCCCTACCGTGCACCTTGTGTACCGTAGTTCCAATAGAATGGCTCCCTGCCGCCTTGGCAAAGTTCAAAACCAATTTCTGCGTGGAAGCTTTTTTGCCATGGAAAAAGTGCTGTAGGGCGGTGTCTCAGCAATGGTTAATCGGCATTTCGTTTCGTAGCCCGCTGAGAGCCTTTGAGATGGAGACTGCGGAGAATCTTTTGACCTTAAAAAATGCGGAGCTGTGTTTCAGAGAAAAATTGCCGTCACTGTGGCAAAGCAGTTATGCTTTAAGCTGACGGTAGTGAGAATCGCCGCACATTTTTCCGGACAGCGTGGAGTACATTCTGTGCGTTTTTCTCGAGATCATGGTCGGCCGTGGTATTCGTGGGGATTCGCAGGAGATCGAAAGATGCGGGACCGGTTTCGTCTCAGCGTGCCTTTGCGTTGCCTTTGGGTGGTTCTCGGATGGGCTCTTGTGGTAGCTTCGTGGGCATGGTGGCTTGTAGCCCAAGATGCTCCCAGTAGCTTTGCGCCCGGTGCTCATCCACTTAACAGTTGGGTCAAGCGTAGTCCGTTGCCGGGCGGCCCACCGTCACCGCGGCTGGGTTATGAGGGTGCTTGCGTATGGGACAGCAAGCACCGGGTTATGATTCGCTATGGAGGGCACAATCAAGGTGGTGGCGGCGAACAAGGATCAGAAGTATGGACGTTCGATCCGCTCACAGCGCAGTGGAAACTGTATGAACCTAACACGTCGCCGCCCGGGATCTGTTGCGGTCAGCAAAATGTGTTCGACCCGGTCCGCGGTTGGTATTTGCGATTTCCGGCATTTAGTGCCAGTCACGGCTGGCAATGGCATCGGGAAGTTTGGCTAAACGACTCTTCGGTGTGGCGCCACGACCTCGACACCAATACGTGGCGCATTTTGCGTCCCTATCCCACCGCACATCCTCGACCGCTGCGGTGTGCAGCATGGGACACGCATCACGAGGTAGTCCTCATGTTTGGTGGCGAAGGTAGCTCGGAGGGCACTTACGTCTATGACCCCTACACCAATACATGGACGGCGATGCACCCACCACAGGAGCCTGCGTTTCGGAGTGGTGGGAACATGGCTTATGACCAACGCCATCGTCTCTTTGTACTGTTCGGAGCACAATTCACGGACGATCCGCACACCTGGCTGTATGACTTGAAAGCGAATCGATGGCACGACGCCCAACCATCCATCATGCCCCCGACAGACCGCAACGATGCGGTACTTGCCTACGATCCGGTGTCGGGCAAGACCATTGCGCTGGTCAAAGTCGGAGGTGGGGAGGATACTGCCGGACGCCTTGAGACCTGGGCTTATGACGTTGCGGACAACCGGTGGACACGGCTCGATCCACAACCCGAACCCGATTATTCCGGCAATCGAGCACGGCAGTTGATGTATGCAACGAACTTAAATGCGTTGCTTTTGGAAAACCGCACGCATCCACCGACAGGACCTGCCGAACAACAGATCTGGACGTTTCGTGTGGCCGAGCCCCAGCGAGAGTTATCGGGCGCCCTGCCAGTACTGGAGGCTCGCTTAAGTCTTCGCCAAACCGAAGTAGTGTTATCCTGGCAAGCTGGACATGCGGCAGTAGATCGGTACGTGGTGCACCGTGGCCAGGCTAAAGTTCCGTGGAACGCCGACCTCTCGGAGCTGGCTTCGCTCCCGGCTTCGCAGACGCAGTGGGTCGACCAACAAGTCGATGTAGGACGCATCTACTTTTATCGCATCGTGGCTCGGGCCCGCGATGGGACGCCTGTAGCAGAAAGCCGGTTGTTGAGAACGCAACCTCCACTAGTCAGTGAGGTAACTGTTGCGGTCTTGGATCCGCAACAAGTTCGTGTGGCCTGGCAGCCGCCCGAGGCAAAGACCGATATCGTAGGCTATCACGTCGAAAGGGCCGTGGTCGAAGTTTGGAGCGACGATCAACTGGTGCGGCTAAAGAAACGCACACCACCTCTGGAACGGCCCAGCGTCGGGGCCATTCGTCGCGTCGGAAAATTCGTTTCGGTTACTCCCGAGCCAATTCAGCAAACGGAGTTTATAGACCGCACCGTCGATTTGAACACGCCTACAGTGGTTGACGGCGAGCCTGTGGAAGAGTTGCGCTGGTACGAAGAACATCTGGATCGCACCGGAAGGCCGTATCCGTACGCCGTCTATGCCTATCGTGTCCGATCCGTTAACCGATGGGGGATCGTAAGTGGGCCCTCCCCCGCTACGTTTACCTTCCCCTCTGCACCCCAATGGGTTTTCAGTCGCGAAGAGGGACAAAAATGTCATTTGCGATGGGCTCCCAATCCAGAACCATCCGTCGTGGGATATCGGGTTTATCGAATGGATGGAAGATTCGATAGCGCCGGCATCCGGCGATTGACCGACGAGCCCATCCACGAAACATCGTACGTCGATAGCCAGGCGGGCAATACCACCCGGCGATACTACATCGCGGCGGTTGATCGGCTCGGACAAGAGGGCCATCCTTCAGCTCCCGTGTGGCATTTGCGCGAATGGCGAGCTTTCTATGAGCCGTTCACTGGCGAATGGCATCAGTGAGACAAGCTTAATGAAGGCAGTGCGTGCACCTCTCGAAAGTAAATGAGATTGTTCCTAGCATATTTGACGGGCCTAGCCCGGGTTCACCTTTTTTACCGCTCGATCCGTAATTCTTGGTAATGGCGGCCTGTAAGCGAGCGGAATAGCTTAACGCAAAGGCGCAACCAAAATATCTTCGAGCGCCACTTGAGTAACGGCGTCTTTGCGTCTGTGCGTTTTTCAGCTTCGTCCCAATCTTAAGGAACCTGCCGTTAGTCAATCATCGGTTTTCCTAAATCCTCGATGCCGCTTTTTTCCCATTTCGGTGCTCTCTTTGCCTCTGCGTGGCAAATTCCACTGTACGCAAGACTGTCCACGAGCAGAATGTTGAGCCGAGTGAGGACATTTCGCAGGCTGTGCGAATATCTACACTGTAATAGGTGCCGGTGCAGTATCGTTGACCCGCGCAGAAACTCCATAACTACCATTTAGAAGTACGCACGGCCTAATATTCTGTTAAACGGAACAGAAAAATAAGGAACGTCTGATCAACTGGCGGTAAACGAGCGTATTGGCTCGATGGATAGT